>CALVHA010000001.1 GCA_944327255.1 Candidatus Gastranaerophilales bacterium
CCTTATTCTCTTTTACGGTCTATTTATTATTTTTCTTTAATCTTTTTTCGCTTCTTCGTTACATTTCGTTACAAAAAAAGGATGCTGAATAAATTCAGCATCCTAAAATATAGTATAAATCACTACTGCACAGCTGGTTCCGAGTCTTTTTTCTTAAAAAGATTTTTCAATTCATTAAAGCTGTCTTTTGTTTTTTGAACCTGTTCTTTAATATTATCTGCTGTATTTTTTGCAGCTTCTTTAACAGATTCTACACTTTTTTTAACGTCTTCAACATTATTTTTTCCAGTTTCTTTAAGAGAATCAGTGCTAGTTTTAAGCTGTTCCTTAAGGCTTCCACCTGTAATTGCGGAGGTATCACAATTTGAAAGCCACTTAAAACTCTTAATAGATGATGCACTTGTAACATTTCCGGTAAATACAACTTTAAAGTCTTTAGTGTTAGTATTTCCTGTTGAAAGTGCAGGGATTTGTGATGTATTTTCTGTTTCTGGATTTGAGGTCAGGGCGTTTAGAATTTTTGCAGTCTGGGCGCCGAATTTTGGAATATACGAAGTTAATTTAGTTGCAGAGAGTTCTCCGAGTGGCCCCAAAACAGCGACAATATCAGCGCCAAGTCTTCCAAGAATAATTACATTAGTATATCCAGAAATAAGATTATACTGACCTGTAACGAAGTAAGCAAGTGACGGTCCTGTAGACTTTACAGAAGAAAGATTTGCGACACCATTTTTAAGAGTAAGCATGCCAGTAATTGATTTAAAATTAGAAGCATTTTGCACAATAGGCATATTTCTAATCGGCGCAAGAGCAGCCTTGAGAATAGCATTTGCAGCAATATTTTGAGCTAGCAGCAGACTATCTAGAGTACCGATATTCGCATAATGTCCGTCTTTAACATTAAATGAAACATTTCCGGTAATAGATTTCATCATTGCATTAAAATCAGCCGCAAATGCGTTAAGTTTAAGTTTGGCATCAAAATCCAAAATTCCAGAGAGGGCATTAGGAATTCCTGCTGAAGCAGCTATAGCATTCACTGCATTCATATCAGAACCTGTCATATTCACCGTTGCTAATCCTGATATAATATTACATGTAATATTTCCGTTAATTGTTCCAGAAAAAGCATTTCCTTTAAGATTTTTGAGATAGAACACATTATTCTTTAAACCAAAATCTGATGTAAGGTTTGTTGCCGTAATTTTGCCTGTTTTAAATTTAGTGACAGAGCCTTTCCCATTCTGAATAACAATCCCCAAATTCTGCGGAGAAGACGATGATACCGCAGTACTGGCAGACGAAGGACTATTAGAAGTACTCATGCCTGAAAAAGCAGCACCTAGAGTATCAGCATCAATCAAGTCTCCTTTAAAGTTAACTGATTTCATAATAATCCCCTTGAGGAAATTAGAACTTACAACGGCATCCGCACTCATAGAAGAATTATCAATTGTTATCAATGGAAGAGTAATATCAATATCATTTCCGCCAAGATCTGCCGTAATATTTTTAAGAGTAGTTTTAATTGACGGAAGCGAAACATTTAGAACAGATACAATACCTTTTATTGAAGGATTCATAAGGAAACCGTCCAAAATAATATTTCCGTTAACACTTGCCTTTGAATTTGCAAAGCCCGGAATAGAAATCGTTTGAGTTGATAGTGTTTCAAGTTTCAAACCATTAAACTGTGGATTTGAAAGGTTATCGACACTTCCTGTAATCCTTACCAGCTGAGTTTTATCATTAACATCCAAAATATTTGTCTTAGTTGTAGCATACAAACCTGTATCAGTAAATTTAAGCGAATTATTTTCTATAGCAATATTCGAACGAATAAGCGAACTTTTACCAGAAATTCCACTAATATCAAAAACATGCAAATAACCAGAAGGAGTTGCCAAAATTTGAGCATCAACAATCTGCTGTTTGTCATTACCACTTATTTTAACAGATAGCGGCATTGCCCCCTTAGCTGAAAACATAGAACGAATATCTGCGGGAATCATATTTCGCAAATCGTCAGCAAGTAAGCTTCCCTCGGCTTTAAGATTAATTGCAAGCTTCTTTGTTGTATAGTCTGAAATCTTACCGGAAATATCAATTTTAGAATTATCTAAAAGTAAATAAGTATCATCAATATTAATATCCTTTTCATCCAGCAGTATGTTAACCTGTGGAACAGCAAGAGAAAGGGCCGGATTAGCAACACTTATAGAATGAACACCAATGTTTCCTTTATAAGTTTTACCGTCCGATAAAATATTAATTTTTGAATCCGCAACCTTAATGGATGTTGATGAGGGCTTATTCAATACATTTACGTTATCAATAACAATATCTACAACAGGCTGAATATTTTTTAGCTTGCCACTGATAGAAGCATCCATTGAAACAGTGCCCGATTTAAAATCATTATCCCGCAGAATTGCAACCTGTCCAGCCGCCGCGAGCAAACCTTTTATAAGAAGCTTATCAGCCGTAAGATGCAAATCCGCCGTTGAATCATTTTTAATAGTACCGTATGCCCTCAAAGGATGAGATAAAATTGTAAAACCAAAATTCTTTAAATTAACCGTATCATTTGCAAAGTCAATATCTGCATTAATTTTATCAATTAAAAGATTATAAAGAGAATATTTAACTGATGCTGACGGAATTTTAAAATAACCGCTTGAAGTAATTGTTTTCATATCAGATTTAATGTTAAAATCCGCATCAATTCCACCAGAAGCAGTCAATGTATCTAAATCGTTATAATTAAAAGAGGAGGCAATACTCTTAAATACATTAAAAATATTATTAATTTGAGCATTTGATTTCACTACAAAGTCAACTTTAGAAGAACCTTTCATTTCACCTGAAACTGTTGTAATCTCATTTTCCGCCGTATAAAGAGCAATATCGCTCACGACCTTTTTCCCATGGAAACTCAATTTTACATGACCCTCAGGAAGTTTTTTATCATTTACTGCAATCGTAAGATTTTCAATATCAATAAGTCCGTCAATATGAATATTTTTCATATTCCCATAGGTCTTAATATCCGTTATAATATTGGCCTCAAGCTGATTTTTCTTAATCCCCTCGATAATATCAATAATGTTAAACGCAATCGGTTCGGCTTTAACTTCTTCAGAATTATTCTGAGCAAATAATAAATCATTCAGGTCAATATTAGGCATGATTTTGTTAAAAATCTTTATATCATAATTAAAAGGAACAGTATCATCAAGAGTTATCGAACCATTGGTAGAAACTTTAATCTTTTTATTAAGAATAAAATCTGTAAGTTTTAAACTATCCCCACTAATTGAATATTTTTTATTATTTCTCATATCAATCAAAGAAAGGTCATAAAGTTTTACCCTTATATCCGGAAGATGATTTGAGAGTTTAAGCCCTAAAGGCAATCCCGTTATAGGAGCAGAAATTTCACTTTCTTCCGTATTTGATTGAGGAATATATTCTTCAATAAGAAACTTCCCATCAGGACGAACCTTCAAATCAGCTCTTATCCTGTCAGCCTTAACAACATCCACCTCAATCCTTCTTATTAAAAGAGGAAGCAGAGAAATTTTAACCTCAGCATTTTCAGTTGAGAAAAACTCTTCATCATCAGGATACATAAGACTGATATTATCTGCCTGAATCCCTGCCGTAAGTTTTGGGGTCGTAACAATAGAAATATTTTCAAGTTTTAATTTAAGTCCAAAAGAATTTTCAACAAGTTTGGCAATTTCATCGTTATATGAATTAACAAATCCCGTAAGAAAGAAAGGAACTATCAAGAATAACACATAAAGAGTAACAATTAATAAACCTAAAATAATACCTGTTTTTTTTAACATAAACACATCCCTCTTAACTAACTTATAGAGTGATTATAACATAAAAAAACTCCCGATAAAATACGGGAGTTTTCATTATTTTTATTATTTATTAGAAAGAAGCAACCGTTCTTCCTGCAGATAATTGTTCAAGAATTTCTATAGCCTTCTTCAATTGAACATCATCTTTATTTTTAATATTTTCTTCAGTCAATTTTACAACAACATCAGGAGTAATACCTTTTTTATTAATATCAGTACCATTAGGTGTCAAGTACTTTTGAATTGTAATATTAACACCTGCCTCGTAAGGAAGCTTGTTAATTTCCTGAACTAAACCTTTCCCGAAAGACTGTTCCCCGACAATTACTGCTCTTCCATTATCTTTCATCGCCCCCGAAAAAATTTCGCTTGCAGATGCAGAACCTTTATTAATCAAGACAACAACCGGTTTTTTAGTAACAACACCTCTGGTCGCACTTTGGGTTTCACGATATCCGTCGCGATCAACTGTTGATACAATAACACCGTCATTCAGAAACATATCTGAAATATAAATTGCATTACTCAACAAGCCGCCAGGATTTGAACGCAAGTCAATAATAAAACCTTTCTTATTATATCCCTGCTCTAAAATTGAACGAAATTCAGTTCCGGCATTTCGGCTTATAAAAGAACTTAATCTTATATAAGAAATATCATCCGGCATTTTAATATTGTCAGGAAGTTTCTGTGAAATAGATTTAATTTCAATATTAGCTCTGGTTACAGTGTACAACTTAGGTTCCTGATCTTTACGTTTGATAAGCAAAGTAACTTGAGTTCCTTCTTTACCCCTAATTTGATCGGCAGCCTTATCGACAGTAATGCCTTTTGTACTCTTACCATCAATCTCTAAAATTTCATCATCGGCTTTCAACCCCGCTTTTTCTGCCGGAGTATCTTCTATTGGAGCAATAACCGTAAGTTTACCGTCTTTAACCGCAATTTGGATCCCTATACCCTTTAAAGACCCCTTAATAGAACTTGTTTCTTCTGCAAATTCTTTAGGATCAAGGAATTTCGTATATGGATCATTCAAACTTGCAATCATTGTATTAATTGCAACATAAGCATCCTCATTTGTCACAATTTGTTTGTCATATTTATGACGCCACTTTTGCCAATCCTGAGCATTATTTGTTTGATCAACATATTTCATATTTATTAATCTCCATACTTGATCATACAAATCAATTGGCGAATACGCCATCACATTGTTGTGAATAACACAACCAAAAAGTACTACAAATGCACCCAAAAATATCAAGCTTTTCTTCATAAGTTTTCTCATTCTCTAGTTTTTCCTCCAGATTACCCTTAATCACTATTTTCGCTCAAGCTTATATACATAGATGTTTTTTCTAAAAAAAAGTTTCCGTCAAAAATTTTAAGTCGAAAATAATAACTTTAAGTAACTTGTAAAATTATAATAACACAAGATATTTTTTTTGTATATCCCGATTATTATAATCCGGAGCTATGGTTGTAATTAAAAATATTTTTACAGGAAGATTTTGCATCCCAACCGATATCGTTACAATGCAAGTAATCCATATTAGAGCGTGTGACAACCCAAGCAGTACAACCTAATCCACTCGTCTTATTCAAACAATTAGTATCAAAAGCGAATTGCTGCTCGTTTTCTAAACCTGCAGGGAAAAGCCCCGTTTTCGTGATATAAAATTTATAAACATCATACCCAAACTGATTTGGATGCCTTTCACCATTTATATCAATAAAAACCTCTGCACAAATATTTTCTAACGCTCTACCAGTTCCATAAGCTGTATCACATGCATTACTCAAAACTTTAAACGCAAACAATGTACCATCAACAATTTGAAAAGTTGAATAAGATGCGTTTGTTCCAGGATTTATAGAGGAAGAAGAATTGTTTAAATAAATGATATTATTATCCGGCCAACAACCTCCGTCAGTTTGACAATCCTTCCAAACACTGTAATATGGAGAAATATATTTTTGGATTGTCTTTGCACCTTCAGAATTTCCTTCCTCTCCAAGACTCCAGTAATTAGGCGCACCATTTTCAACCAGAGCCAATGCATAAGCCTGTGTTATATTGCTATATGCTTTTTTTAATCGTGTCACAATCTCCTTTTCCCTATAACTTGCTATAAGTACAGGCATTGTAATTGCCGCAACAACCCCTATTATACCAATTGTTATTAAGACCTCTGCAAGAGTAAACCCCTTTTTCATATTTTCTCCATATTTTTTTATTATAATAACATTTTTTTCAATCTAGTGCAATATAAGTCAGGAATATAGGCTATCTGAGGGATATAAAAAATATAAGCAGAAATTATACTCCTATAAAATTCGGGAGGAAAACACAATGTCAAAACCTATTTCAAAATCAATTATGAAAGTTGCAGAATCAGCCGGTTCAAACAAAATTGTACTCTTTACAAATCATTTAAAAATTGACGGAAATTTATACATCAAAGAAGGAAAATGTGAAGAATGTCATGATGACATATTAACCATATCCAACGTTCTTGTGTGCAGACTAAATGACTACTGTACATGTGAGGATGATGAATGTGAATGTAATGACTATGTTTGTTTCAGATATGACTGGCTGAATGTAAGTATAGATAGTATAGTCGCTTACAGTATTCTAACAGAGAACAATGATGAATAATCCTCAAAAGACTCCCTAAATTAAGGGAGTTTTTTGACACCATATAAGCTTATTTGAATAAAACAATTAAAATTATAATAATTTAAAGAACTAACCCTATATCTTTTTGATTGGCGGGTGAAAACAGCTAAAAAAAGAAGATAATTTAATAAAAAGGGAGATATTATGATTATTAGAATTTTGATAATAGCAATTTTATTTAGCTTTAATATTTCTGTAAACGAAGTATTTGCAGGACAATTAATTCCTGATGAAGAAGTAAATATAACGGTTTATGAAAGAATAAATCCAGCAATTGTCGCGATAGATGCCGAACTTGATGATGGAGTATCTGCAGGAACTGGCTGTATTGTAAGTTCTGACGGAATGATTTTAACAGGCTCTCACGTAATAGAAGGCGGAACATCAATAGAAGTTACAATGTTTGACGGGCAGATTTATAAAGCTCAGGTAATTTCAAAAATGGGCAAAAACAAAGACCTTGCACTTTTAAAAATCAATCCTAAAAAACCGCTTCAAACAATAAAATTCGGAGATTCCGAAAAAATCAAAGTCGGACAAAAGGTACTTGCGATAGGAAATCCTTTTGGCTTTGCAGGAACACTCACTCAGGGTATTATTTCCAGAATAGATAAAGATAAAGGACGGATTCAGACCGATGCAGCGATAAATCCAGGATGTTCAGGCGGACCTCTTCTGAACTCATCCGGAGAAGTTATCGGAATTAATCAATCTATTTATAATCCGGATAATAATATTTCAAATATAGGGATAGGATTTGCAATTCCTATAAACGATGCAAAAGCCTTTATTCAACTTGCCAAAGTAAGCAAGAAATAAAAAAATCTTGACGGCAAAGTTTATAAATGCGATAATGCGGTTATGAACGAAAAAGGTAATTTAACGGCGCAAAACCGTCTTATAATTTTTGGTTTGTTATTAAGTACTGCCCTGATTATTGCGATTGCAATATTTGCGATTTTTAATATCCAGAAAAAACTCAATGAGGGGTATCAAAATTTCGGACAGGTAATTTCAAAAACTCTTGCAATTGAGAGTGCTGAAATTATAAAAGATTTACCTCAAGAACAGATAAAAAAAACTTTAAAAAATCATTCTGATACCCTTTTAATGGGGCATAGCGATATTGTTCTTATAGAATTCAGAGATGTAAACGGGAATTTAATATATTCAGCAAAAAATCAATCTGAAAAGGGATTAAGACCAATTATTACAGTAAACTCTCCGCTTACAATTCCAGGAGATGTCCAAACTTACGGTTCTGTCACTGTTGGATTATCCGGTAGAATTGTTTCTCAAATAACCTCAACAACAAGAGCCTCTCTTCTGTTTGTATTTTCAGTAGCATGGCTCGTATTTGCGTTTGTAATATTAATAAATACATATCTTATTACAAGAGAACTCAGAATACTACAAAACGGAGTACGGAAAATTTCAACCGGAGAATTCGGCTACAAAATTGAAGGTCAGGATGTAAGCTCCGAAGTTGAAGATTTATTTAATGCTTTTAACGATATGTCAAACAGACTTCATATATATGAAGAACAAAATATTGACAGAATTATGCTTGAAAGGAACAAGTTTGAAGCAGTTCTAATGAGTATTGCAAACGGGGTTGTAGTATGCGATGACAATGACAATGTTGTCTTAATTAACAATCACGCACAAACCCTTCTGGAAGTCACGGAAGAGCAGCTTTTAAATACAAAAATTCAAAACTACATTGACACTTCTGAAAATTATTGTTTCAAAGAAAAAATTGAACAATTTAAAGACACTCCGCTCGAAATTATTGAAAAAAAACCTATTGAATTTAATATAAATGTAGATAATAAAGTAATAAAATCAATTATTTCACCAATGTTCACGAGGAATAAAGATTACGTAGGCTACATAATTGTACTGATTGATATGACAAAGGAAGCCGAAATGGATAAAATGAGAGCAAACTTTATCTCAAATGTTTCTCACGAATTAAGAACGCCTGTGACTGTTTTAAGAAGCTATATTGATACATTATACAATTATGGTAATGAATTTGACTACGACACACAAAAAGAATTCATAGGAACAATAAATCAGGAAATAATAAGACTTCAAGGTATGGTTAATGATATTCTTGATTTTTCAAGAATGGAATCTAATGCTCCAATGGAAAAAACTCTTAATAATATAACAGAAGTGGTAGAAAATTGTGTTGAGCAAGTTAAAGTTTTGACTAAGGAACATAATCTTACAATTTCAGTTCATAAAGATGAGAACATACCAGAATTTATGTTCAATTTCAGTGGAATTGAACGTGCTTTAACAAACTTTTTATCAAATGCCATTAAATATTCTCCGGAAAATTCTACGATAGAAGTTTGTGTACATAACCTTACAGACACAAATGAAGTAGAAGTTACGGTCACAGACAGTGGCTGCGGAATTGCGCCGGAACACCAGAAAAAAATATTTGACAGATTTTATCGTGTCGAAAATAACACCCACACGATAAAGGGAACAGGTCTAGGACTGCATCTGGTAAAAACAACTATAGAAAAATACCATAACGGAAAAGTTTTTGTAAAATCAGAAGTTGGGAAAGGATCAACATTCGGATTTATCCTGCCAGCAGTTGTTGAAGTTGAAAGTGAAAAAGTAATATAGCATCAAACAGGAAAAATATAATCAATAAATCTTTCAGATTAACTAAAAAGTGCATTAATCTTATCTACAATTTCCTGCGGATCAATTTCATTAGTAACTTTATTTATATTCTGGGCATTCTGATATAATTTAGCAGCCTCTATTTTATCTCCAGTAATTGTTATTGCTCTTGCAAGGTTAAACTGTGCCAGTGCATAATTCGGATTACACATAATCGATTTTTTAAAAAGTTCAATAGCTTTTTGAACCCGTCCTAAATCATCAAGATAAATTACCCCGAGATTATTATATGCTATATCATAATTTTCATCATACTCAATAGCAAGTTCATATTCCTTTATAGCCTCATCCAAATCTCCATTTCCCCAGAACAAAAAACCGAGATTACAGTGAATTTTCGCATTTTTTGGCTGTAAATCAAGAGCATTTCTATATACAGTTAATGCATTATTAAAATCCTCTTTATCATAAAATGCACTGCCGAGATTTATATAAATATCAATATCTTTAGGGGTCTGCAAATAAGCACTTTGATAAGATGTTATTGCAGCGTCCAAATCATGTTTGGATTCCTGATAAACAAACCCTAAAGTCTGATTGATAACACTTGCCCATTCTTTTTTTGGATTAAGAGTAACAGCAGTCTGAAAATGTGAAATAGCCGCATCAACATCACCTTTAACAAAAAGAATATTTGCAAGATTAGAATGAACATCAGGCATATTAGGCATAATTTTGACAAGTTTTTGATAAACTTCAACAGCGTTATCATAATCGCCAAGTTCTTCGTAAGCGGAAGCCAAATGTCTATATGCCTGAACATTTAAGCAGTCCAACCAAATAGCCATTTTGTATTCTGTAATAGCATCCTCAAACCTACCGAGTGAACAGTAAATGTCACCAAGAAGCCCGTATAAAGGCACAAAACCCGGAGCCTTATCAATCGCATTAATATAAACCTGAATTGCCTCATCAACTCCTTTTGAATTGACGAGCCATAGCCCCTTAAGCCATGTCGGCACAAATCTCAAATAAGACAAAGCCTGACAAACATTTTTTAAAGCTCTTGAATCGAAAGGCAGTGTTAAAACCGATAATAAATATTCAAACTTTGACTTAAACCACATTTTAGGAGATTTTATAGAGGAAACACTATACAAATTAGACAGCAAAAAGTGAGCACAAGAATTAGACATTGGGCTATATTTGACAGCCTTTTGTGCATTTAATGTAGCCTCAAGGAATCTTGTTTTTTTAGTATAAGTTTCCGCCAACAGATAATATGCTTTTGCTAATTTCGGCTCTTTTTCAATAGCCGTATCAAAATAATTAATAGCCTTGTCCAAATCCCCTTTATAATAATGTGCCTGTCCTATTTTAAAATATATTTCTGCGGAATCAATATAAGTTTCCAATGCTCTCTGGTACTCAGTAATAGCTTCATCAATATATTGACAAGAGTTATAAATATCCAAATGCCAGGCCAGATATAAATCACCTAATCGCAAATGCAAATCAGCATTAGTCGGATCATCCTGAAGCCCAAGCTGACACAACTCAATAGCACACTTAACATTTCCGGTTTTATATTCTTTATTAATTTTTTTCTCTAATTGTTTCGTGTTATTCATAATATTACAAATTTTTCTTGACAATTGAACAAACAATGTTCATACTAATCATTGTAAATAACTTTAGCCTAAAAAGCAAGTTGTTTAAATAGTGTAAAAGGAGTAAATATGAAAGACAAAAAAATTTATTTTGTAGATGTAACCAACAGGGATGGGGTTCAAACATCGCGATTAGGACTTGCAAAGCTTCAGAAAACAATCATTAACCTGATGCTTGATGATATGGGAATAACCCAGTCTGAATTCGGTTTCCCAACAACAAAACACGAGATAAATTACCTTAATGGGAATCTTGAACTTGTAAGGAGAAACGTAATATCTACAACAAAGCTTTCTGGCTGGATGAGAGCGATGTCTGAAGATGTTGAATTGTCTTTCAAAAATGTACCTCACTTAAAAAACTGTAACCTGTCACAATCAACTTCCGAACAAATGATTAACGGGAAATATCAGGGCAAGAAAACTTTTGATGACATTTTAGGCATGACAGCCGAAGCCGTTAGGTGTGCTGTTTCTAAAGGAGCCGAAATTATAGGAGTAAATGCCGAAGATGCCTCAAGAAGCGACATTGATTTTCTAATAAAATTTGCCAAAGTTGCAAAAAAGAACGGGGCAACAAGATTTCGATACTGTGACACTCTTGGGTTTGAAGATCCAAAGACCTCTTATGATAGAGTATATAAAATCGCAAGAGAAACAGGAATGCCTATAGAACTTCATTTTCATAATGACTTAGGAATGGCAGTAGGTTGTTCCATAATGGGAGCAAAAGCAGCAGTAGACGCAGGTGTTGATGCTTATATTAATACTGCAATTAACGGAATGGGTGAAAGAGCAGGAAATGCAGATTTAGTTTCGTGTCTACTGGCAATATTAAAATCAGCAGGGTTTAGAAGCGAATATCATATTGATCCTAATATTGATTTAAGCAAAGCCTGGCAGCTTGCCAAATATACATCTTACGCATTTGGAGTTCCGATACCAATAAACCAACCTGCTGTGGGAGACAATGCATTTGCTCATGAATCAGGAATTCATGCAGACGGAGCACTAAAAGACAGAAGAAATTATGAACTTTATGACTTTGAAGAACTCGGCAGAGGGGAACCGGAGATTATAGAAACAGGAAGAATGATTACTACAGGAGAATACGGAGGAATTAAAGGTTTCAGAAATGTTTATGATAATCTTGAAATAGAATTCAAAGATGAACATGAAGCACGAAACATTCTTGAACTTGCTCGCTATGCAAACGTTCATACTCAAAAGCCACTTACGTCAAGTGAATTAAGATTTATATATTACTATCCGGATATTGCGGCTCAAATTATGACTGTTTCACCTTACTATGAACCACAAGGTGCAATTAAGGAAAGAGTTGAAGCAAAATTATTAACAAAACCTCACAGAATTATTTAAAAGCACAAGAAATGAGCAGTATTTCAACTGCTCATTTCTTTAATACCTGACTTTATGAGGATAATCTTTTGATATTGTCCAATTATCATACTGTATTAAGGCTGTACAATACTTATTTCCACCAGTTGTACTGTTACAAAGAGAGTATAAATGTTCTCTTGTCCCGTCCCATGCATATTTACATGGTTCAAGCCCCTTTCCTATATGATATTTATAATTTTCCTTATCTGCCATTTCATCAGGTGTACTCGGGTATGGCATAAATATAAAGTAAAACTTGCAAACTCCGTAATCTTTGATATCCGTACACTTTTCAGGATCTCCAGGATAAAATGTTATAACATGCGATTCTGTCATTTTATCTGTTGTACCAAACTGCATTGCACTACCGTCTTGCAGATAATAAAAAACACTTCCGTTATTTAATATTTTCTTTTTATATACAAGGAATTGTGAAAAGTGTTTTTGAAACCACACATCAATTTTAGCGGTACTTTCAATAGGATTTCCGTCATCATCAAGATCAACCCCAGAAACTCTGCTATACCAATATCGTCTGTCCCCAAACTCAACTTCAGCAAGTTCAATTGCCTGATTAAATGTGGAATAAAATTTCTTTAATCTTGATTCAACAACCTTATTTCTGTAATCTTGTATTAACGTCGGAAGAGTCATTGCTGCAACAACTCCAATTATACCTAATGTTATCAATACTTCAGCGAGTGTAAACGCAAATCGTCTTTTTACATAAAAAGAATTACAAGATGCATATCCATCAGATAATGCAAATACTTTGTATACAAAAGGAAATCGAAAACAACTAAACAAGCAAAACGCATTATCTATCTTAGATAGAGACGCCCCCCCCCCCCGATTTCCTTGCTATACTTAACTTTTGCATACATCATCCTCCTTTTCTCTCTCCAGTATAAACTATTTCCCATTATTTTTCAAGCCTAATCAATACATAAAAAAAGTGGGTGATAAAATCACCCACACACAGTCATAGCAATTAAAAATTATTTTGCAATGCTTACATCATTAAGCATAATAACTTTAATTTCTTCACCGGCTTTAGCATGGTAGTTTAACCCTTTAGTGATTAAACCTGTAGCCAAACCAACGCCAGCACCAACAGGAAGACCGATTGCAACACCAGTACCTACTCTTACAGGATCCGGTATAAATGCAAATCCAACACCGGCACCTGTACCGATAGCACCACCGGTTACAGTGCATAATGCCAATTTACCAGCTGTCATCCAAGGACCTTCTTTTAATTCATAGTTTTTGTAGAATGGTTTTGCATTCATAGCAACAACTTTTCCGTTTGGAAGAACTGCTTTTGTAATTTGAGCATAAACTCTTGCATTTTTATTGAACCATTTTGGATCTTTTACATCCAATACTGAACCCTGGAATTTAGTTCCTGCAGGGAACAATACAGTCCCTTCTTCAGTTGCAATATCTTCATTAGCTACAAATGTTAAAGCATCGCCTTCATTAGCCAATTCTGATTTAAATTTTTCATCAAAAGCAACATACATAGCGTTACCTTCTTTGATAATGCTTCTTGTGCTTGTAATTAATACTTCATCAGTAGCAGCACTTTTTACTACACGTAAGTGTTGTGTACCTAATTGTTTTTCAAGATCTGCGCCAACATATTGAGATTTAATTAAGCCAGCTTTTTCTCTTAATCTGTAAAGGATTACAGCAGCTTCAGCTCTTGACAATACATCATTTGGTCTTAATTCATTCGGATTAGGATAGTTTACGTAAATACCGTAATCCAATGTTTTTGCATAAGCTGTTTTAGCCCAAGCAGGAACTTGTTTCGCATCAGTAAAGTTATCTAACAAAGATGCATCAGCATTCATATCTCTTGTGATATGACTTACAATTGACTGAGTTTCTGCTCTTGATAACAATTTTTTAGGCTGGAATGTTTTGTTCGGATATCCGTAAACCAAACCCAATTGTTGTGATCTTAAAACATCTGAATAGTAGTAGTCAGATGATTTTACATCTGTAAAGATGTTCTTGATGTTGACGTTCAAATTGTCATTAGTAAGTAATTTTAATAATGCTTGAACAAAATCAACTCTTCTAACGGCACCTTCAGGATTAAAGTTTCCGTCAGTCAATGTCATAATGTTGTTATCAACAACATTGTTGATTTCTTTGGAAGCCCAATATGTGGAGCTAACGTCGGAAATCTGTGCAGCAAATGTAGGAATAGTTGTGCTCAAAGCTACAACCCCTGCTGCAAATAAACCAACTAAAAGTTTTCTCATTAACACTTCCTCTTTTTTTTACCAACTATAACTAGTAAACATTTTCTGTTTGTAGTATATATTATAAAAGAAGATTTGTAAAGTGTTAAATTCGAAAAATTTTATAGGAAGTAAGGAGATAAAATATGGACAATTACACGATGACGAAAATAGTGGCAACACTTGGACCTTCCAGCAATACTAAGGAAATGATTAGAGATCTTTTCCATGCCGGAGTTACTATGTTTAGAATGAATTCTTCACACGGAGATGTTGAATTCCACCAAAAAAATCTGGAATACATCAGAGAAATTGAAAAAGAAGAAAATACTTTGATCCCTGTTCTTCTAGATTTGCAAGGTCCTAAAATCAGAGTAGGACAGCTAAAAGAACCTATCGAAATTAAAAAAGACCAAATTCTTAAATTCAAACACATGCCTGAGATGGAAGGCGATATTATTCCTGTTGATTATAAAGGCATGGCTGATGATGTTACACCTGGCGAAATGATTATGATTGACGATGGAAAAATCCAGCTTGAAGTTCAAAAGACTGAAAATCAAGTTATTTATGCTAAAGTTTTGGGTGACGGTCTTTTAAAACCAAGAAAAGGAATTAATATACCTGGTTCTCAAGGAAGTTTGGCTGTTCTTACAGAAAGAGATAAGATGTTTGTTGCTTGGGCTGCTAAACAGGATATTGACTACTTCGGGCTTTCTTTTGTAAGAGAAGCAAGTGACGTTGTGGAACTTCGTCAACTTCTTGCAAGTCATGGAAACTTTACCGCTAAAATTATTTCTAAAATTGAAAAACCTCAAGCTGTAAATAATATTGATGCAATTATTGATGTATCAGACGGTATTATGGTTGCAAGAGGCGACTTGGGTATTGAAATTTCTACGGAAAAAGTACCTATTGTTCAAAAGACTATTATCAGAAAAGCTAATGTAAAACGTAAAGTTGTTATTGTTGCTACACAGATGTTGGAAAGCATGATTGAAAATCCTATCCCGACACGTGCAGAGACTTCTGACGTTGCAAATGCTATTCTTGACGGTACAGATGCCATTATGTTATCAGGAGAAACAGCTGCCGGTGCTTATCCGCTTCAGGCTGTCCAAATGATGAAAAAAGTAGCCGATTCTGTGGAAGAATCACCGTTCATGAGAAAAAATAAATTCCCTAGAAAAATGATTGAAGAAGAAAAAGACAGTCAGGCTATGGCCATCGGGATGTCTATTGCTGATATGTCTAAGAAAATGAATGTTAAAGCTGTTATTGCAATGACCGGGTCTGGTTTTACAGCAAGATTTATCTCTGAAGGGAGATTGAGTGTTCCGATTATTGCATGTTGTCCTTCAAAATGTATCTGCCGTGATATTAAACTTTACAGAGGGGTATTCCCTTATCCAATGGCTTATAACGGCGCAATTGATGAACACAGCCTAGATTTGCTTGATGCATTTATTCTTAAACACTGGAATATTAAACAAGGTGATACCGTTATTATTACAGGTTCTTTACCAGAACTCCTTGTCGGCGGTACTAACTTTATTAAAATACACCAGATTGGTTCCCGCAGAAATTAAACACTAATTTCATATTCACATAATAAAAACCTCTCTCTAAAAGGGAGGTTTTTTATTAACTTTTGTAACAAAAAATAGCATTTGTGAAATCCATACGAAAGTATATACTTTATATATATACAGAGAGATAACATTAAATAAACACTAGAGAGAGTATTCTGTTTAAACAAAGAAAGAGAGAAAATTCCTATTCCTACCTTCCTAAAAGAAATTTAAGCCCCGCTTTTCGGGGCTTTTCATTTTATAAATTTATATTATTATCCACCAATTCTCCGTTAAGATACCAGGTTTTACAACCTGTGATTTTTACATTTAAAAATTCTCCTGTACGGTCAGTATCACTTGGAATATGAACAATTTTATTGTTTCTTGTCCGACCTGTTATTATATTTTTGCCTTTATGGTTCTCAAAACCTTCTATTAGAACTTCAAGTTCTCTTCCTATGTATTTTTTATTCGATTTAAGACAGTTTTCTTTAACTTTATCGTTCAATCTTGCAAGACGTTCTGTTTTTATATCTTCTGGAATATATTTATCAGTCCATTTTGCAGCAATGGTTTTTTCTCTTGGGGAATAAGCAGCAGTATTTGAATAATCAAGCTCAAATTCGTCTATTGCAGACAATGTATCTTGGAACTGCTCTTCTGTTTCTCCCGGAAAACCCGCTATAAAATCACTCGTAATTGTTACATCCGGAACCATTTTTCTGACCTTTGCTACAATTTTCCCGTAAGTTTCGCGGTCATAACGTCTGTTCATTTTCTTCAAAACTTCAGAATTACCCGACTGCATCGGAATATGAAAATACTCACAAACTTTATCCAATTCTTTTGCCGTCTCAATTAGTGAATCCGTAATATCAGTAGGATATGATGTCACAAATCTTATACGGAATTTACCTTCGATTGAGTTTAATTCTCTTAGCAAATCTGCAAGTCTATAATTTTTATCTTTAAAATCTTTGCCGTAACTGTCTACATTCTGCCCAAGAAGCGTAATTTCTTTAAATCCTTGAGAAAGTGCATCTTTTGCTTCTTTTATAATAAGTTCTGGAGCACGAGAACGTTCTCTGCCTCTTGTATAAGGAACAATACAATATGTGCAGAAATTATTACATCCCTCTGTAATCGGTATCCAGGCATTAACTGATTTCACACGATTAATTTCAAAATCTTTTGCCTTTTCATCTTCGGTTGCATTTGTTTCGGTACATTCACAGACTCGTTCGCCATTATTAATCCGTTTTATAATTTCAGGAAGTGAATAAATCTTATGTGTTCCAAGTACGAAATCTACATAATGAGCTCTTTTGAATGTGTTTTCAGCTTTCTGCTGAGCTACACATCCACAAAAACCGATTTTTATATGTGGGCGATTTTCTTTTTTCCATTTTCCCCATGTCCCAATAAGGCTGAACGCTTTATCTTCACTTAACTGACGAATTGAACAGGTATTAACCATAAGCAAATCTGCTTCTTTAGGCTCTTTTGTTTCATCATAACCAAGATGTGAAAGCATTCCGAGCATTCTTTCAGTATCGGATTTGTTCATCTGACAACCCATAGTTTCTATATATACTTTTGGCATTATTATTCTTCCTTGCTATTTAATTTCTTCATATTAATTCTATCATAAACACGGCACATATTTACTAGTACTTTTTACTAATATCACTTACCCGAGAGGTTATAGCATTAAATTCGAAAAAGTTTAAGATATATATGGAGTCACTTATGGACTCGTTAGAATTAAGGAGAAATGTATGAAAAAAGTTTTAATGTTTTTAGGAATAGTTTCTTTTTTAGCTATTCCGGCACAAAGTGCGTTCGCCTGGGATATTAGAGATTTAAACCCCTTACCTTATGTAGGAATCGGGCCTAATTATACAAAGTTCAGCCTAAATCCGTTTACTGGATTTAGAAACTGCAACCCTTGCAAACGTATTGATGAATGTGACAAATGTGCGAAAGCACAACCTATGAAATGTCCAACTTGTCAAAAAGCTTTTATTGAAGAAGTGCCTGACTGCGGATGCAAAATTAGATATTAAATTGCATACTCATCCAAAACGGCTGATGTTACTTTTTGTTCAGCAAAAACTAATTTCAGTCGTTTTTTCTGCAGAAATTAATATTCAATATTTTTTAGGGCATTAAATATTTTATCCGTAATTTCTTGAATATACTCTTGGGATACCATACCATTAATTACGGCATCAGCAATTTGATAAGTCGGTCTAATATACTGCTGTGCTGTTTTATTTACGTCCTGGAATTGCAAATCAGCTGCTGTCCCGGTTTTACCGCGTGTTTCTGCTCGTCTGTACCAGCGATCCTTAATTACTTCTAGAGGGGTGTAGACATATACTTTTACGTCCATAATATCCCTGACCCCTTCGTTTAAGACGTACAATCCCTCAGTTAAAACCACTTTAGCAGGATTTTTAATATCCCCGTTCGGATTCGATTCACATGTTACAAAATTATACTTAGGAGATGTGATTGAATGACCTTGCTTTAATTTTACAAGATGTTCTTTCATTAATTCAAGATTTATTGCCTCAGGAGTGTCGAAACTAAAACCTGTTTTAAACAGCTCTTCATAACTTCCAGCTTCTTTTAATTCCTTGGACGTATCTTTATAGTAATCATCACATCTGATAACAGTATAAATTCCTTCTTTTTTATCTTTAACGCATGCTTTAATTGTGTTATCAACAAAGACAGTTTTTCCAGAGGCACTTTCACCGGTTATACCTATTAAAAATGTTTTCTTTTTTTCCTGTACCACCATGCGTGCAATATTTAAAATCAAATTATCAGACGTTTTCAAAAATAAAGGCTGTGCCTGCTTTTTATCCTCTTCCAAGATTTTTTTCAATGCTTCAACAATATTAGATATTACTTCCATATCATTTCGGCTTGAATAGTAATCATAACTTGTTAAATGAAAACTTGTACTCATTGTTTCTGTCTTTCCCCTTTTAACCAGCTGCCTTATTCTATTTTAATATTGTACTTTAAAGTTAAATTATTTTCTCATTATGCTAAATTTTGTAACAAATTTGTAAAAATATTAAAGTTTCATAGTATATATTCCGTATATGTGATTGTTGATAATAACGGGAGTCAGAGATGATGAAGAATGACGGTATAACACATTTTAATCTTAAGGAGGAGCTGGCTGATATGGAGAGTATTTCAGTTGATGTTGCGTTAGAAAAGTTTTTTAACAGTGTTTTAGATTGTATTGTTATTGAAGAAGAGTCTTTCTGCGAAAAAAAATAATTTACACCTGCCGTTTAATGTCTGAGTTTATATATACTTGAATTTTATTTTGTTTTAGTGTAAAATACTAATACTGATAAAATACAAGACTACAAAGGTGGTGAAATATAAATGGCAGAAGTTAAAGTTGGCGAAAACGAAAGTATCGAAGTAGCACTTAGACGTTTCAAAAAGAAAATCCAAAAAGCTGGAATTCTTTCTGAAGTAAAAAAGCGTGAAAGATATGAAAAGCCTAGCGTTAGAAGAAAACGCAAATCTGAAGCTGCTCGTAAGAGAAAAGTTTAAGATTTTGTGAATATATTAATAAAAAAGGACTGATTGGATCAGTCCTTTTTTATTTGTTAGTCTCTATATAAGCTGTATTGGGTTTATATTCGTAATTTTCGCTATTCATATCCAGTTTATTGATAATTGTTGCGCGCTTTTTACGGAAAAGCATATCAACAAAAGCTTCCAATCTTGTTATAAATCCTGCTTCCCCGGTTTGTTCATCAATTGTTAAATGAAGAATAGGTTTATTAAACTGTTTAGCTTTTCTTACAATCCTTTCTATCATCAACGAATCAGGTCCGCATCCGAATGCATTCAGAGCGATTATGCCGTCTATTTTATTGTCTTTTAAATAATGCCCAGCTGTACCTGTCATTTCAAATTCATTTGCCCAGTAAAGCTTTTCCCCGAGGGCATTTATCCCTTCCATTGTCTGTTCATTAGATAATTGAAGAGATGTATAGACCTTTACATCCATATTTTCAAGCTTATCTATAATTTTCATGGACGTTCTTTCATCAAATATATTATAGCCATGAGAAACCAGAGCTATTGATATAGGATATTCTTTTGTATCATTTTCAATAAAAACTTTTCCTTGAAGTGCATAATTCATAGCCTTTTTATAACTCATGCCGGATTTTGACATGATATGGAAGTTATTATAAGTTCTCCATCCAGCTTTTGAGGCTTCTTTTATCCTTTTTTCATCAGTAATTCCAAATGGAGCTGCCGCTTGTTTCAAAAATTCATATAAACCTTGATTTTTTTCAGATTTATCTAGGGTAGCTTCTATCATGGTAAAAGGTTTTTTTACAACATTTCTGATTAAATCAGGCAAACCTCTAATTTTTGAACAGTTATATATCTTGGGAGCAATGGACTGAATTGACGGTACAAAAATTTTATCGATTCCTTTATCAATAAGGTTCAGTATATGACCGACATATACTTTTATCGGAAGACATGTTTCCGTTACAACAAGCGCTGAACCGCTTGACATTGTTTGTTTTGTTGTTACATCAGACAAAACAATTTTTATGCCGAGCGCAGAAAAGAAACCATAGTAAAACGGATAATTATGGTAAAAATTCATCGCTCTCGGAATTCCGATAACCCTTTCGTTATTTGTTGATTGCATTTTTTAGTTTTTCTCCCTATAAGGTAAATTGTTTTTACTACTTTTATAATACTTCAAATTAAAAAATTTTACCAGATTTTAAACAAAATATTAATATTTGTATCGGGATTTGTCAATTTTTATTTAAAAAGGGATTATGATTGGCTTCCGCAATGATGTGTACCATGTGAGGGACCATGGCAATGATGATGTTCACCTCCACATGCATTTGAGCCTGTTTCAAGTGTATTTGTCAAATATTTATTTACAACTTCCTCTATCGGTAACTCAGGACAACCAGTTATAACTTTAACACCGTTTTGCTCAAAAATATTTAATGGTCTGCCACCCATTCCGCCTGCCAATACTACATTTGCCCCCTGCGAAGCTATCCAGTTTGCAGATTGGCAGGATATACCATCTTCTGGAATCCTTACTTCTTTACTCAATATTTCTTTATTTTCAGTATTTACCTCAACAAAACTGTAAGATTCGCAATGCCCGAAATGTGCACATAATTTACCGTCCTTTGATGGAATGACTATTTTCATAATTTTTTCTCCTTTTCGTTTATATGTATTAAATTGTAATAAAATTGCGCTTTCAAGTGCTTCTGTTTCTGTTATTTGGTGTACAGATGCATATTCCTTTAAAATCTTTAATATATCCGCATTTATTCTACGATTAAATGAAACCTTTTTTGTACAGGTTTTCTTTCTACCCGCATATTCCCTGCGTCCGCCCCATCTGCATACCTGTCGTTCACACTTGTTTTTGTTTTCCATGTCTTTTAATTTAGCTCTTAAACTTGATTTTGTCAATACATATTCAAGCTAATTATTTTTCCTTATTATTGACAACCTTCATACGTTTGTTATAAAATTTATTTGTAAAAACTTTTATTCCCGAATCGTCTAGCGGCAGGACTGAAGACTCTGGATCTTCCAACGGTGGTTCGAATCCATCTTCGGGAATTTTATTTTAGTTTTTAGTATAATTTTAATACATACAGAATAATCTGTATGTGATTTAAAATAGATTTTATTATTATGAAATTATTACTACAAAATCTTAATTCAATTCTTGAACCCTTTTTACTGCATAACGGAGAAAATCCTACTTCTCTTCCGTTTGTAAAACTATACTTCTTTAATTCATAATATATAGATTTGCCGGCTTCAAACAGACCTTATTTTTACCTGATTATTGAAGGGGAAATCATATTTGATAGCAGATTGGGTAAAACGAATTATACAGACGGAGAATATTTTATATCTAAAATTGATACACCTAAGTCCGCAAGAATTGTAAAAAAACATCTTAAGGCTTTAGCAATTGAATTTTCCGTTGAAGATATTATTTCTGTTATGCTTGATATTGATGGAAAAATTATTCAAAAAAATAATACAGACAAACTTTTAAACAATATCTATGAACTTTTATGTGCAAGTAATAATAAAGATAATTTTATGATTAAGCATACTAAACGCGAAATTATTTTCCATCTCATAACCGGTTTATTCGGCAGAGAGTTTGTACAAAATGCCATAAATATTAAGGATTTATCAAAAATATATGATATAAATACCTGGATAAAAGAAAATTTTAAAACGGATTTTTCTGTGGAAAATCTGGCAGAGCAACTCAACATGAGCGTCTCTGCTTTTCACCAGAAGTTTAAACTTGCTGTTGGGATAGGACCTATTCAATGTCAGAAGAAACTACGTCTGCTTGAGGCAAGGCGTATTATGCTTGATTCTGATTCAAATGTTACAGATGCCGCTCTTGAGGTCGGATACGAAAGTGTTTCGCAATTTATAAGAGATTACAAAAAGAGCTTCGGCTTAACTCCTAAAGATGATATTTTAAAAATAAAGAAATATGCAAATTCTTTGTATAATCAGGCAAGTAAATAATTTAGACTCCTGCTAAAATTATGTTGTTGTATTAATTTAAAGGAGATTATTATGATTTTAACGAATGAATTGTGCGCTAATTTATCGGATGCGGCTCTAAAAAAAAGTAAAGAATTGGGAATTGACATTAGCTTTGCAATCTGTGACGAAAATGGATTATTAAAAGTCTTTCACAGATTTGGCGAGGCTCTTGTGCTGAGTATAACACTTGTACCTGGAAAAGCTTACACTTCCGCAATAACTCAGAGTAAGACTAAAGATATTGCATTACTGGCTAAAGAAGGAAATTCTCTTATGGCAATTCAAAGTAATGATCCTAAGATTACACTTGTTGCCGGTGGTTATCCTTTATTTGTAAATAACAAAATTGCAGGCGGAATTGGTGTCGGAGGAGGAACGGAAGAACAGGATTGTATAATTGCAGAATATGTTCTTTCTGTATTTGCGGATTTAGTTGAATAAAATATTCTATAATACAGCTGTCTGCGGTATGCGGACAGCATATTTTTTAAATAGTATAATCTATTCCTTGTTTTTGAAAAAGTTTGTTAAAATATTCTTTATTTTTAATTATATCTTCGTAACTTAGCAGCATACTTATACCATTTTTAAACGGATGTTTTTTGTATTCTTCGTCATTTTTGAGTACTCTATTAATATATTCGTCTGCTAGAATACTAGTTTTTTCGCATAGTTTTCTTTGATTTTCAGGGATATCTGTATCTTTTATAAGGTTTTGCAATACTTTTGCTCGGAGCCTTAAATCTTCATATCCATTCATCTCATTTTCTATTATTGATTCTAACACCTTGTCTCTCTCGTTAAAGTTTTTTATTGCAGGTTTAAATTTGTATTTTGAATGAAAATATACAGCTGTATTTTTTGAATAAATTTCTATTTGTTTTAATTTATTTTCAAGTAGTTCGATTATACTTGCGAGACGCAATAATTCTCCGAAAAAATAATTATGCTGTCTATATTCCGGAAGAACTTCTATATATTGTCCCGTCATATAGTTCTTACCTTTAAAGTACGAAAAGATTTCTTTCCCTAAAAGCTTACCATATTTATTCTTAAGTTCTGTTCTAAATCTGTATCCATAGCTGTCTGGAGCCTCTTTAACATCTAACATAATTTCGCCAGCTTTATTATTTAGACCTTTTAAGGTACAAAGTTTTCTGGAATCTGCCGGACTGTATTGATGTATTATAGGTTTTATAAGTTCTTGTTTTATCATAGCTATTTATTCTATTTATCCAGATGTTTTGAACGCTGTAATCGCTGTGCAATCCTTTCTATTTTGACATTTAGATATTGAGTTTCCTTTGCCCTACCCAGCTTTTGGTAAATATTGCGGGCTTTTACAGTTGCATTCAAACTGTCTTGAGGTCTTCTCCGCAGTAATAAATCCGAAATATCAGAATATGTATATGCTAGCTGAACCATAACAGCATCTAAAGATGTCGGCGGACGCACTATTGATTGATAATTTTTTACACTCACATCATAATTGTTTATTATCTCTTTTATGCATTCCTTTTTATTGTGTAATACACCTAAAAGTTTTTTCCTCTCACCTGTAGCTTTATATATCCGCTCTAAATCATTTAATCTGGCTAGGACATGAAAATTATCTTTAAAATTCTTGCTTAAATTTAGAGACATAATAATATATTTTTCTGCTAAAGGGAAATGCTTCTTTCTTAAATGAAGTTTACCAAGTTCATTAAGAAGAATATTAGCAATCTTTTCTCTCCCGTTTGTAATCAATTGTTCAATTAGATTTTCGCTGTTTGCACAAAATGCTTCCGTCTGCCCTTCTTTTACAAAACGATCTTGTAAATATATAAACTCCGTTTTTATTTCATTTTGACTCACAGATTCTTTGCTGAAATTTTTCACAAAGTTCTTATACCCCTTATATAGTGGATTATAACGTTTTATAGTTATGCTTTTATTTAAGATTGCGTTCATAATTCTTTTAACGCAAAACAGTTTTTTAATTGCCTGATTTTCACTTTATATTAATATAAATTTACATTTCCAAAAAAAGAAAGGCTCTGAAAATGAAGAGCCATGGATGGTTAATTTTTTAGGAGTTTTTCCCATTTGTAAAGTTTAAAAAAGTAAGTATGATGTATAAGTCTAAACCAAACGTTCTGTATACTACAATTGTAGTATATTTTTTTGAAAAAGGCAAATTTATTTCTTAAATTTTTATATAAAATTTGTACAATCAGAGAAAAACACTTTTGTAGTGTGTATTTTACACTTTAATAATGCTTAACATTTCTTAATATTAAATGAACAAAATCATTTTCTCCATCGTTTAGTATACGTAGTGGAAGTAAAGGAGAATCTTTTTTGAAGAAGCTATTAATTCTTTTTCTCTCAATAATTTTTCTGTCAACCCCAGTGATGGCACGCCCGGGAGGGATGAGCGGTGGAGGACACCCTCCAACGCATCGCCCTCCATCTACGGGCGGGATGCACAGACCTCCTATGCATCCTTCAAGGCCTTCCGCAAATCGTCCTCCTATCGGAGTCGGCAGACCACCTATGCACAATATAGGTTCAAGACCTTTACGCCCCCCTCATAATGTTAGCAGACCTCCTATGGGGCCTCCTCCGGTTGCACACAGGCCTCCCCCACCTCCAGTTTACAGACCGTTCAGACCTATAATTTATACACCTTATTGGAGTGCTTTGTCTTTCCCGGTTTATTATAGAACTTATTCTTATTATATCCCTGAAACTACCACTACTTCCATCAGCAGTGACGGACAAACCGTTGTTGTTGAACAAAAACCGGCTTATGCAGAACTTAATACTGCCGCAAATATTATCAATGCAGCCGCTAATACTGCTACGGCTATTAAGTTTCTTAGCTGGTAAAATTTATCCTCCGACACAGAAATCGGCTGTTTCTTTCTCAGCCGATTTTTTTATGGCATAATCTTTATATGTTAAAAAAAGTTCTGTTCTGGCTTAATAATTCAAGGTTATTTTCTCTTCCGATGACAGTTATGTCATGGATTATAATTTTTGCTTACTCAATAAAACATGGAGGGGATATATTAAACGGTCTTATCGCCTTAATAGGGATCTCGTTTGCACACCTTGCGACTAATTTATTTGATGATTATATTGATTACAAGACTCTTTCAAAAAATGAAAACTTTATAAAAAATACTGTTAAAACAAAGTGTAGCTATATTAAGGATGGCAGTGCAACACTTGAGGAATTATTTAAAGTTGTATGTATTTATTGCGGAATTTCATTTATAACAGGGACCATTTTAACCTTCAGATGCGGATGGGAAGTTATTCTACTTGCGGTTTTAGGGGGTATCATTACTCTCTCATATGCAAAGCTTTCATCTGCAGGATTAAGTGAACTCGCAGTAGGCACAGCTTTTGGTCCTTTGTTATTTGAGGGTGTGTATTTTGTTATGTGCGACAAATTTTCTTTGGAAGTTTTTTTACTTTCAATTGCTGTTGTTGTATTTACTATCGGACTTTTATATACTCATACTCTTCTTGATTATGATGGAGATCTATGCGCGCATAAAAAAACTCTTTGCTGTCGTATCGGGAATAAGGATAAAGCATTAAACTTTTTATTATGGCTATATTGCTTAGGATATGTTATGTGTTTTATACTTGTTCCGGCAGGCAAAAATTTGTGGTACTTACTACCTGTTTTGACTTGTCCGCTTGTAATTATGCTATTCGCATTAATGAAAATGTACAATAATGATAAAAATTTTATTCCAGAAATTCACTGGTGGTATTACCCGCTTGATAATTGGGAAAACATTAAAAACGAGGGGACTGAAAGTTTCTATTTAAGACTTTTTCAGGCAAGAAATCTCATGATCTGGTTTTCTTTGCTTATGCTGACGGCAGTTCTGCTAAAATAGTATTGTTTTTAGGTTTTTTGTGATAAAATCAGGGTATGGATATTGTATCTGACAGTCATAAATCATTAGAATTTGATAAAATTACAGAAAAGCTTGCTGGATTTGCAAAATGTACTCAGAGCAGGGCGATGTGCTTAAATCTTCTCCCATTTGAACACATTAATGATATTATTCGTGCACAGAGATATACAAGGGAAGCTAAGGCTGTTTTGGATATGCCAAATGATATTCCACTTGATTTTGTCGGCGACATTGAAGCGATTGAAAAGAATGCTGCTGTAAGTTATCTCGGAGAAGCAGAGCTCGTTGATATTGCGAAAACACTTAGAACTTCAAGAATTGTAAGAACTTTTATGAATGAAAACACTCCGCTAGAGAGTGAAATTAATACTCTTGCAAGAAATCTTACGGTTGAAAGGGAGTTAGAGGAGAGAATTTTTCATACTTTTGACGAAAATCTAGAGATAAAAAAAGACGCAACGCCAGAGCTTAAAGGGCTTTATTCGTCTCTTCGAGAAACGGAAAAGGCTATAAGGGCTAAAGTAGGTGAATTATTAAACTCTCCTGATTTTGTTAAGCATTTGCAGGAAGCTATTTACACGACTCGAGATGACAGAATCGTTTTTCAAGTTAAATCTTCTGATAAAAGCAAGGTTCACGGAATTGTTCATGATGTTTCAGCTACTAATAAAACTTTTTACATTGAACCGGAGAGTCTTGTCCCGCTGAATAATAAGCTCAGAGAGACTCAATCTCAAATTCATGCAGAATGTATAAGAATTTTAGCGGAATTAACACAGATGGTTAAGTTTCATTTCCCATCGTTGAAAAAATCCGAAAGTATTCTGGCTGAAATCGACTTTCATTTTGCAAAAGCACGATATGCTGTGAGAATTCAGGCGGTTGAACCTGAAATTCTCACAAATAAAAAAGAAATTATCCTTGAAAAAATGAGACACCCGCTTCTTATCGGAACCGTTGATAATATTGTAACAAACGATTTTGAAATAGGTAGAGATTATAAGTCTATAATTGTTACAGGCTCAAATACAGGCGGGAAAACAGTTACTTTAAAAACTGTAGGATTGTTTATTTTAATGGCTAGAGCCGGAATGTTTCTGCCTTGTGTGATGGCAAAGATTTATCCATTTAAAAAAGTTTTTGCAGATATCGGAGATGCGCAAAGTATTTTACAGAGTCTCTCAACTTTTTCTTCCCATATGAAAAATATTATTGAAATTGTGAACAAAAGCGATGGGGATACATTTGTTCTGCTTGATGAAATATGTGCGGGAACCGATCCTGTTGAAGGGGCAGTTCTTGCAAAAGCAATTTTAGAAAAACTTGCACAAAATAATGTATTTTCTACAGTGACAACTCACTATGGGGAACTAAAAGCTCTTGAGTATTCTAATCCATATTTTAAAAATGCGTCTGTAGAGTTTGACACGCAATCTCTAAAGCCTACGTATAGATTGCTTATAGGTATTCCGGGGTTAAGTAATGCGATTGCAATTTCCGCTAATTTGGGGCTGGACAGTTCAATTATTAAGGAGG
Organism: Candidatus Gastranaerophilales bacterium; assembly: GCA_944327255.1. Taxonomy (GTDB): domain Bacteria; phylum Cyanobacteriota; class Vampirovibrionia; order Gastranaerophilales; family Gastranaerophilaceae; genus UBA1221. The sequence continues at coordinate 28,200 of CALVHA010000001.1, forward strand.
CAAAAGAAACGCTCGTTTCTCAAAAGGATCCTTCAATACTTGTTGTTGAAAAGCTCCAATCTACACAGCAAGAATTAAATGATAAACTTAAAGAAGCGGAAGAACTTAGAATTGAAAGTAAAAAATTAAAAGAAGAATATGAAGAAAATCTTGCCGTAATAAAAAAAGACAAGAAAAAAGCAATTAAAGATATTAAGCATAAGTTTGATTATGAACTTCTTGACGCTAAGGCAGAAATTAAAAACATAGTGGAAGAATTGAGAAAAGAAAAATCCGAAAAAATTGCCCGCAGAGCGTATTCAAGACTTGCAGGACTTGAACAGGGCTATCTTGAAAAAGTAGGAAAACTTGAGGACAAAGAAAAATATGTTCCAATAAACTGGGATGCAGTGACGATTCATGACAAACTTATTGTAAAAGAAATGCATCAAATAGTTGAAGTTCTGACCCTTCCGGATAAAAGAGGAAAACTGCTTGTGCAGATGGGAAATATTAAAACCAAAATTCATAAAGATAAACTTGCACCTTATGATGAGGCTTATGCTAAAAAAGCGAATATTTATTCTCCGTCAAAAATGACTAAATTTGAACTTCGCAGGACGGATGTATCCAACAGGCTCGATTTAAGAGGGGTAAGGGTAGAAGATGCTCTTGATGAATTGGATGTTTATTTAGATAAAGCTAGCCTTGCAAACCTATCTCCAGTTACGATTATTCATGGACATGGAACAGGAGCTTTAAAATCTGCCGTAAGAGATTACCTATCTTCATCACCTTATGTTGCAAAATTTCGTCCCGGAGAAGACGGAGAGGGTGGAGACGGAGTCAGTATTGTTGATATAAATTAAATAATATTTACATTCCCCTTATTTCCTATTTGTTTATTAATTATTTTATTGTATTATTTGAAAATAAATCAGAAAAGAGGGGATATATGAAGAAAATTTTTGTTGCTTTATTTGTTGTTATTGCGGGAAGCACGGTTTTTGCTGCAGAAACTTTGCAAAAATTCAATCTTGAAAACGGACAAACCGTTATTATTAAAGAGGTGAAGTCTAATCCTATTGTGACAATGGACACATGGATTAAAACAGGCTCTGTTAACGAAAATGAAGCTAATAACGGGGTGTCACATTTTTTGGAACATTTATTCTTTAAGGGATCCAAAAATCATGCTCCTGGTGAGTTCGATAAACTTTTGGAAACAAAAGGGGCTATTACTAATGCGGCAACCAGCAAGGATTTCACTCATTATTATATAACAATCCCTTCAAAATATTTTGATGAGGCACTTTCTTTACATGCTGATATGCTACTTAATCCGCTTATTCCACGTAAGGAACTTGAAAGAGAACGTAAAGTCGTATTAGAAGAAATTGCTAAGGACGAAAATTCTCCGACAAGCGTTGTTTATGATAATCTTGTCAAAATGCTTTACAGCGAACACCCTTATAAAAGAAAAGTTATCGGGAAACGAAATGTTATAAGCACAATTCACCGTGATGAAATTCTGGATTATTATAACAAATGGTACGCACCAGGGAACATGGTTACTGTAATTGTCGGAGATGTTGATACTAACGACGTTTTAAATAAAGTTAAGCAAAATTTCAATAAGGAAGCACAAAAGACTCCAAAATCAGTTTATCCCAAAGATAAACCATTAGCTAAACAAAAAAGAGAAGTAAGTTATCTTGTTGCCCAGTCAGGTTATATGCTTATAGGTTTTCGCGGAGTAAATATTAATGACAACGACAGTTATGCTCTGGATGTCCTTGCCACTATTTTGGGGGAGGGGCGCTCTTCAGTTTTTTATCAGAATATCAAAGATAAATTACAACTAGCCTATTCTATAGGAGCTTCTAATTCAGGTTTTAGGGACGACGGAATTTTCTATATCTCCGCAAATTTCGTACCTGAAAAATTGCAAAGACTTGAAAACGAAATTTTTACGGAAATAAAAGATATTCAAAAAAATGGAGTTACTATAGAACAGCTTAACCTCGCAAAAAATGTTATAGAACGTGATACTTATTATGCAAGAGAGTCTGTTTCAAATATTGCTCAAGAAATAGGCTACATTATGGTAACATCGGGTGATACCGCCGTTTATGATAATTATGTTGAGAATATTAAAAAAGTTACTGCTGCGGATGTAAAACGTGTTGCAAATAATTATCTGGGAGTCGATAAATCTGCGGTTTCAATTGTACTGCCTGAAAGCTGTAAGGAAGTTAAAGTCTCTAATAAGACAGCAGTGCCTGCAAAACCAATTTTTAAAAGCTCTGCAAACGGGACTGAAGAATATGAACTTGAAAATGGTGCAACTTTACTTCTTACACCAAATAGTTCTAATGAAATTGTGGCAATAAGTATTTACGCAAAGGGAGGAAATTTTCTTGAACCTAAATTCGGAGTCGCAAACTTAACGGCAGCAGCGATGCTTAAAGGAACAAAGAAATATACTTCTCAGGAACTTGCCGAAATTTTAGAAGATAATGGGATAAAAATTGTCCCGGATAATCGTTCGGATGCTTTTATGGTGACAGTGCTCACCACAACCCCACAATATGAAAAAACTCTTGAATTACTTTCTGAAGTTATTAATAATTCGTCGTTCAGCGAGTATGAACTTGAAAAAGTTAAAAACGATAAAATGAATGCGATTAAAAAATCACGCGATATTCCACTTAATGTTGCACTTGAAGAGTATAAGCATTTAATATTTGAGGGAACTCCTTATTCTAATTCAACTAGAGAGTTAGAAAAAAATATTCCGATTATTTCAAGAGAAGACGTGCTTAATTACTATCATAAAATTTTCGCACCTCAAAACATTGTAATTTCTATTAACGGAAATGTTGATCAAGATAAAACAGTTCAGGCTTTTTCCAACATGTTTAATTCGTCCAATAAAGAAAAATTTGATTATCACTCTCATTCCGCGGAGATTAAGCGTATTGATTCTGCAAGAACCTCGGTTAAACAAAATTCAAACACTAATACTGATTGGATTTTTCTTGCCTGGCAGACCGCTGGATTTAATAATAAAAAAGAATATGCAACGTTACAGGTTATTGATTCTTTACTCGGAACTGGCATGAGTTCAAGATTATTTAAGAACTTAAGAGATCAACAGGGATTAGCCTATCAACTTGGTTCAGGATATTCGGCTAATGTTTTAAAAGGGGCTTTTGTTGTATATATTGGTACGAACCCTGAAACTTACCAGAAATCCCTTGACGGATTATGGGCTGAAATAAACAAGCTTAAAAGAGAGTTTGTAGGAACTAAAGAACTTCAGGATGCGAAAGACAAATTAACAGGACAATTTGTTATTGCCCTTGAAACTAATCTAGATAAGGCTTCCACTACAGGCTGGTTTGAAACGGCTAACAATAACTATAAATTCATCAAAGAATATGACCAGCTTATTAACTCCGTTACAGAAAGTGATATTATGCAGGTTGCAAATAAATACTTTAATGATAATTACGTCCTTTCAGTCGTAAAAAAGTAATATAAAATAAAGGGGGAAAAAATGAAAAAGTTTACTTTAGGAATAGTGTTGCTAATTTTTTCAATAATGCCGTGTTTTTCACTTGAAACATTAAATTTTAATTACGGTTATATTTCTGATAATGCTAAAATAATTACAAAAGAAGATTATAATGGGATTACTGCAATTATAAAAGAACTTAAAGAAAAAACTACTGCCGAAATAGCTGTTGTTACAGTAAAGTCTCTTCAAGGTCGTTCTATTGAATATACAGCTGTTCAAATAGGAAGAAAATATAAAGTAGGTGCTAAAGATAAAAATAATGGTGTTGTTATTATAATTGCTCCAAATGAAAGGAAAGCGAGACTTGAAGTGGGGATGGGACTTGAAAGTGAAATTACAAATACTAAGGCAGATTCAATAATGAATACAGATATGGTTCCTTATTTTTCTAAAGGCGAATACTCTAAAGGCATCTATCGTGGTGTTGCTTCTACCGCAAATTTAATAGCAGATGCTTATGGCATAGCATTAACAAGTACTGCTAATGCTCCTGCGAAAACAATAGGAAACACAAATTCCTCTAAAGAATCTGGAGTTCCTTTTTGGGCTTGGCCAATTGTTATTATTGCTGGACTTTTAGGTATTGGAAAAAAAGGGAATTTTGGTGGAGGAGGCGGATTTTCCGGCGGCAAAGGCTCTACAGGAAGCTGGTAAAAAACACTTTCATATTTTAACAGAGAAAAATCATTCTCAATAAGTATTCATTTTTGTAAAGAAAATTTTTATAATCTTTACATAAAGGCATGTTTATTATTAAAATATGTTATAAAAAAGGACGGATATAAATTGTTAAATAATTATGAAAGCTTTGATAACTCCGAAACTTCTTCCAGAAAATCGGCGTTAGTACAAGAGAGAGTCGGACTTGTTTCAACTCATATGTATAAACAATTTCTTGATTATCAGCATGCCACAATTAATTCTACAGAAATTTTTGCAAGAATGATTGAAGAAATTATGGATGTTACGGAAATTCTTAAAGAAGCTTTCTCTTCAAGAGGGGTTACTACTCAAAACATTTATATTGATACTGATCCGCAGAAATCTGTTGTAATCATGAATATTCTCTGGCACAAAATAAGTTTTACCACCAGATGTAATTTTCAGCCTCAGGTTCTATACAGAGAAAATTTAAACCACCTTTTCTCTACAAGAATTATGGCAGTTAAGGGGAATTATAATGAAATTATGGAGGGAGTCACCGATCATAAAGAAGAAATGGCAAGACTTCTTGATGAAGAGATTGCCTCGTTGTTTGTTCCTGCAGAAACTACCCATAATGCGATTTTGAAAATAAGACATCTTGGGGGAAGAGAATTTCCTCTTACTCAGATTGACGCACCGAGAGAATTTGTGCTAAAAGTAGTTGAATCTGTTTGCGGAGGAGGTTTCTACCATGAAGAAGGGGCTAGAAAAAGCTTTAATATATAAAGGGAGTTTTAAATTAACGTGCTAAAGTCTACTTTGAGTTTTAATTAATTCGATATCATTATTCATACCTCAGAGCATCAATCGGATTAAGAAGGGAGGCTTTGTATGCCGGATAATAACCGAACATTACACCTATTGCCCCTGAAAAACCTAAGGCCAGAGCGATAGAAAATCCAGATATTGATATACTCATAGAAGAAGAGAAAATTTCAATAGATTTTGCACCAAGTACCCCTATTATTACTCCAATAATTCCACCGATGATCGACAATAAAAACGATTCAATTAGAAATTGAATACGGATATCACTTGCTTTTGCTCCAATTGCCATTCTTATTCCGATTTCTTTTGTACGCTCGGTTACTGATACAAGCATAATATTCATAATCCCGATTCCACCTACAAGAAGAGAAACGGATGCTATTGCTCCAAGCAGAATAGACATTGTTTTAGCAGAAGATTTAATTGTTTCCTGCATTTCTGCCAGGTTTCTTATCTCAAAATCATCGTCCTGCATCTTACCTATATGATGACGGTTTCTCAGTAATTCCTCAATATCCGTTTGTGTAGTATTTAATACCTCTGGATCAGCAGCCTTAACGTTAATCATCTTTATACTTCCCGGAAATTCTGTTCCGAAAACTTTCTTTTGCGCTGTTGTAATAGGAATGAATACTAAATCATCCTGATCCATTCCCATTCCGCTTTGACCTTTAGTTTTCAAAAGCCCTATTATTTTAAACGGAACATTCCCTATACGCATTGTTTTATTTATCGGATCAACGTCTCCAAATAGTTCTGTTGCCACAGTACTTCCTATAATTGCTACTTTTGCACTGTTTTGAATATCTTCCTGAGCCAGATTTCTTCCGCTTGAGATTTCATAGTTTCTTATAAAAAGATATGAGCCGGTTGTTCCGCCAATTGTGGTTGACCAATTCTGATTTCCGTAAGTTAATTGCTGGGTACCTGAAGAGTAAGGAGCCACCGCAAGTATTCCCCTGCAGTTTTTCGCAATTGCTTCTGCATCTTTTAGAGTAAGAGACGGTTTTGTCCCAAGCCCCATTCTTACTCCACCTGAGTTTGCAGAGGCAGAACGCACCATTAAAAGATTTGAACCCATTGATTCCATATCTTTAGCGATTCGTTTGCTTGCCCCAGAACCCACCGCAAGCATAATTATTACAGCACTTACTCCAATAATTATACCCAGACTAGTGAGCATTGAACGCATTTTGTTTATCTTGAGCGACCTTATCGCCATAATCAAAGTTGATTTGAAATCAATCATTTAAGTTATCTCCTTAATACGGGATTGTTGTATTGGCATTTAATTCATCCGATATTATGTTACCGTCTTTAAATCTTACTACACGTTTACAATACTGAGCAATATCCGGCTCATGGGTTACAAGTACTATTGTTTTACCCATTTCCTTGTTTAATTTTACAAAAAACTCCATAACTTCAATACTTGTTTTAGTATCAAGGTTCCCCGTAGGCTCGTCTGCAAGTATCAGAGGCGGATCGTTTATTATTGCTCTTGCTATAGCTACACGCTGCTGCTGTCCTCCTGACATTTGATTTGGCATATGATCTTCACGTTTTTCTAATCCTACTATCTTTAATGCAGCTTTTGCTCTTGCTATTCTCTCATCTTCGGGAATCCCTTTATAAATCATCGGTAGCTCAACGTTTTCAAGCGCAGTTGTTCTTGATATAAGATTGAATCCCTGAAATACAAAACCCATTTTAAGGTTTCGAATTTCTGAAAGCTCATTCGCGCCAAGAGATAATACATCTATTCCATCAAGGTGATAACTTCCGGAATTTGGCTTATCAAGAGTTCCAAGCATATTCATAAATGTTGATTTTCCAGAACCTGATGCTCCCATTATTGCTACAAATTCACCTTTTTCAACATTTAAGGATACACAATTAAGGGCGTTAAAGCAATCGTCGCCCGTCTGGTAAGTTTTTATTGCATCTTTTACCTCGATTAAACTCATTCTTTATTCTTACCCCTTCCGTTAGAACATTCCAGGTCCTCGACGTCTGGTATTTTTTTCTTTCTTAGCCTGGTTTGAAGCCCCTATAATTACTCTATCACCACTTTTTATATCTTCTGATATAACTTCGATATGAGTATCATCACTTGCACCGACTTCAATATTTACACGTTTAGGTTTTTTCTTGTCTAAAATCCAAAGACCCTGAGTTTTATATTTTTTACCATCTGTTTCAGGTGTGTATTTAAGGGCAATTGAAGGAGCACAAAGTACATTCTCACTTTTATCTGTAATGATGGATACATTTGCAGTCATTCCTGGTTTCAGAGTTAAATCTTTATTATCCACTCCTACTATAACAGAATATGTTACAACATTTGATACTGTTGTCGGAGAAATTCTTACCTGAGTTACTTTCCCGTAAAATACGCTGTCAGGATAACCATCAAGTGTGTATGTTACATCTTGCCCTTCCTGAACTTTACCTATATCTGCTTCAGAGACGCTTACCTCAATTTGCATTTTTGTCAAATCCTGGGCTATAGTAAAAAGTTCCGGAGCCTGAAAACTTGCAGCCACCGGTTGTCCAAGGTCAATTTCACGTGAAATAATTGTTCCGTCTACAGGGGCAATTATTTTTGTATAACCTAAATTTGTCATTGCAGTTTTATAAGTTGCCTGAGCCTGCGAAATTTGAGCTTTTGCCGCCCCCACCTGCGCAAGGTTTGACAGATAATCGCTTTCGGCCTGATCAAGTTCGCTTTTTGCTATGAAGTTCTTTTGATATAGATTTTTATAGCGGACATAGGTTTTTCTGGACATTTCAGTAACAGCTTCCATTCTTGCAAGGTTAGCCTGCGCAGAGTTAATCTGCGCTTTATTTTGTTGTACTGTTGCTTCAAAGTTTGCAGGATCAATTTGAGCAAGCAGTTGACCTTTTTTTACTTGAGAGTTGTAATCAACGTATATTGCTTTAATCAGCCCAGATACTGTGGAACCTACACTTACTGTGTTAACTGGGTTAATAGTTCCTGAAGCTTCTACAACCTGCGTAATAGTACATTCTTTAATCGCTTTTGTCTGATAATGCACACGGTTTTTTATCTTGGAAATTATTAGCCCCGAACTAATTATACCGACTGCTACTGCTGCTATAATTATATATTTTCTTTTAATATTCATTTTCTAGTCCTCTGCTGTTATTATTATTTCCTGTGGGAGTGCCAATAATCTTTCCAGATTAGCTCTTGCTACGTTATAATTATACACTGCCTGAACGTATGTATTCTGGGCATTGTTATAATTGACCTTTGCATCTTGAAGCTGAATGTAATCACCTAAGCCCACTCCGTATCGGCCATCCGCAAGTTCAAAGTTTTCACGTGTCTGTTTTACTTTAACTTCCATAAGGGGAATTTGTTTTTCCAATTGTATCATATTAATATAGGCATCCTGAACGTCAAAATAGATATTTTGTTTTGCAAGCTCAATATCATTTTCTGCTAGTTGAACCTGAAGTTTTCCGTTATCAATTTCAAATTTTTTCCCTGCTATGTTGACGGAACTTTGAAGTCCTATACTGGCATTAAGGGAGTTTGTATTGTAAGAATCCCTGTAGCCGTAACCAACGGAGCCTGTTATTTCAGGATAATATTCTCTTTTAATATATAATAATGCCTGTTTCATTGCCTCTAATGTTGCTGTATAAGCTTTTAGCGACGGGCTATTTTTTTCGGCTATTTCTTCACACTGTTCAAATGTGTATTCAAATGGTTTGAATTTATAGTTTTCCATTACTGCAAGTTTTTCAACTTTTGTTGTTAATGTAGCGTTTGAAACCCCCTCCGGCGGTTTACTTAAATCTCTTTTTTCAGAAATTTTTTCAAGATTGACAGGAATTTCGTTACTTTTAAAATTGAATGTTTCAGTTGTTGATATTTCATAACTTGGCGCGTGGGCTACATACATTGAGTTATTAAGCTTTACAAGCGCATTCTGATATGCCTGAACCGAATTTACAAGGGTTATCTTAGAATCACTCAGATTAACTTCTGCGTTAACAAGGTCGATTTTTGAACGGATTCCCTCATTAAAATATGCCTTAGTTCTCTGGTAATTTCTTTCATTTATTTGAACATTTGCCCTATTAATATCCATCGTGGCTTTGGCCGCAAGGACTCCATAGTAATTCGTTTTTACATCAAAAATAGTGTCCAAAACAGTATTATCAAATGTATAAAGCGCTGCAATTTTATTAAATTTTTGCATTTTTATCTGAGCGCTTGTTTTACCAAAGTTCCATATCAGCTGGTTTAAGTTTGTAGTAAGACTGTAATATTTGTTATCCATATTTCCCATTTGTCTTCTGTTACTGCTTGTCCCAGTGTAGTAATAACCAGTTCCAACGCTTATTGTTGGGAAATATGATGTCTTTGCAAGACTTACATCATTTTTTGCTATCTTGTAATTATATGCGGCCTGCCTTACATAAGGACTATTATCAAGGGCAATTTGAATACAGTCTGACATATTTAACTTTGCACCCTTTTCAATAAGAGCTTTTTTTGACTCAAAAGAATTTGCTGTAAGGCCGGTTAGCGTAAAAATCATTAAGAGTATGTATATTTTTAACCTTTTTATACTGAACATTCAGAGTTTAATCCTTGAAAAGTTACATACATGTACATAACGATATAACCATATTTTTTGTTCAGTGAAATCATATCATCAGGTGAAATTTATATTCCCACGATGGTTAATATAAAATAAAAACGCTCCACTGAGGGGGCAGTAGAGCTTGTCATTAAGGATTGAGGATTTTTAAGGATTATTTAAGAAATTTAGGAAATTACGTATATTGAGGAACAAAGTTTTGAACATCATTTTTAACCGCATCTTTTGTACTTTTAATTTCTTCTTCAATCATTGCCAACTCTGTTTCCAATGAGAGTTTTTCTTTTGAAATAGCTTTTTCTTTTTCATTAAGAAGCTGAGATTCGTATTTTGCAAACTGCTGTTGAGCTTGTTTATAAAAACTTCTATACATCATTTGCTGATAGGCCTGCTGAAGTTGAGCATTTTGAGATTGAGCCATCATATTCTGGAAAAACGGAGTTGATGAAACTTGCTGCATTTGATTTTGTGCAGCCATCTGAGAATACTGACTTGATGCCATCATATATTGCATTTGACGGTTAAACATTGAAGAAGGAGTTGAGAACATTTCACTCAATGAAAGGGAGCCATCAGCGATGTTTGTCGCATAACTTTTTAAATCGGTAAGCTCCATATTCAATTGCATTAAGCGGTAATTTTTTTGTATTCGCTGCTGTATTAGCTGACCTAACCGCCATGTACCTGTGAGTAACATTTCCCGTACCCCTACTTTTTAGTAACTAACCTTTGTAAACTAACCTTTAATTAACCTACATTTATATAAAAACATTTTGGGAGTGGAAATTGCATGTTTTCAGTTGTTTTATTAACATTTCTTAATATTAATTGTGGATAGGAATTTTAAACCAAAAAGTGCTCCCTGAATGAAGCCTTGAGTGAAAACCTATTTTACCATTATGTGCTTCTACTATCATCTTGCTTAACGCAAGTCCTATTCCTGAACCCTGTTGGCGTTTCAACTGATTACGATTTATTTGGTTAAAAAAATTAAAAATTCTGTCGTAATCATTTTTTCTTATTCCTTCCCCACTATCTTTTATTTCAAAGTTGAAATTTTGCATTTCATCGATATATGTAACAATAGTTATGGTTCCATTTGGTTTGTTGAATTTTATAGCGTTCGAGATAAGATTATAAATTACCTGTTTTAAACGCTTTTCATCTGCAGAGATTTCCATATCTGTAATGGTATATGATATATGAATATTTTTTTGTTTTACAACATCGTCAAACCCAGTTATTATATCTTCTATAAGTTCTTTTGTTCTTATTGAAGAATAATAAAGTTGTATTTCTCCAAATTCGCCATTGGCAACTTCCAGAATATCTTTGATAAGAGTTAGAAGAAAATTTGAGCTTTTTGATATATTGTCAGCATATTTATAATTAGGATCGTTTTTAAGATTTAATTTCAAAATATCAGAAAAACCGATTATTGAATTAAGTGGAGTTTTATATTCGTGTGCAATGCTTGAGAGGAAATGAATTTTGTCTCTGTTTGCACGTTCAATTATTTCACGTAGAAGAATAACCTCAAGACGGGTGTTAAAATTTTCCATAATAATATTTACTGTATCACTTTCTTTAAGGTTAAAATCCTGACGATTGCTTATCAGCGTTATGTATCCGATAATATCCTGTTTTGACATTATTGGCGCAATAATAACATTGTCTTTGGACATTTTATAGAAAAAGTCTAAAATATCCCTAGAATCATACATGTTTTTAAACAAATCAGAACCAAGTTCTTCAATCTCCAAAGCGCGTTTTTGCAGATTATTATTAAGAGTTTTGCTTGATACGAATTTTGTAAAAAGGACTTTATTTGTAGCGAGATCTGTCATATATATATGGCAATATTGTATATGTAAAATTTTTGGAAGCCGATTAACAATTTCTTCTCCTAATTTTTTTCTGGAATCAATTGTATTAAGTTTTTTCAAAAATTTACTTATCTGTTTTTCATGTAAAATATTCATTGTATAATTATAATATGAACAAAAAATCCAGTAAAAAATTATTCGTTATTTCCGGATGTTCGGGGGTCGGCAAAGGAACCGTTTTAAAAGCTTTTTTAAAAAGAAACCCCGAATTTATGCTGTCTGTCTCTTGTACGACAAGAAAACCGCGTGAGGGAGAAGTTGACGGTATTAACTACTTCTTTATTTCAAAAGAAGAGTTTAAAAATTGTATTGATAATAAAAAATTTCTTGAATGGGCGGAGTTTGCAGGCAACTATTACGGAACTAAAAAGAAATATATTAATCAATGCCTTGAAGACGGTAAAGATGTTATTTTAGAAATTGAAACCAAAGGGGCTTTGCAGGTAAAAAAACAAATGAATGAAGCAGTTTTAATTTTTATTGCTCCACCTTCATTAGAAACACTTGAGGCAAGACTTCGCGGGCGTCATACGGAAGATGAAGAAACAATTCAAAAAAGATTGAATGTTGTAAAGGAAGAGCTAGTTCTTTCAAAACAATACGACTACAGAGTGGTTAATGATGATTTGAATGCTGCTGTAGAAGAACTTGAGCTGATTATAAACGGAGAATGTGCAAATGCTTAAGGGGAAAAATATTTTGATAGGTATAACCGGCGGAATTGCAGCTTATAAAATTTGCGAACTTATCAGAATATTTAAACGCCAAGAGGCTAATGTAAGGGTAATTTGTACAGAGAATGCCCTTAACTTTGTCACGAAATTAACGCTACAAAATCTCAGTCAAAATGATGTAGGGGTTGGAGAATTTGAACTTGATGAATTTAAACCCGAGCATATTTCTTATGCTGATGAGGCTGATATCATGATTATCGCGCCTGCAACGGCTAATACATTATCTAAAATCGCAAACGGGATTTGTGATAATCTTTTGACCTCTGTAGCCTGTGCTTTTAGAAAGCAGATAATTATTGCACCTGCGATGAATTCAGGAATGTGGGATAATCCGTTTGTACAGGAAAATATCAGAAAACTTAAAAATGCTGGGAACGAAATTCTGGAACCAGAAAGCGGTTTTCTCGCCTGCGGTTATGAAGGGAAAGGAAGACTTTGCAGTTTAGATAAAATATTTGATATAACCAAGCAATACTTATTATTATCACGTAAATTATATGGTAAAAAAATTTTAATAACTGCTGGGGGAACTATTGAGGAAATTGACAGTGTAAGATATATTTCAAACTATTCATCTGGGAAAATGGGGATATCTATTGCTGATGAAGCCTACTATCAGGGGGCAGATGTTACGTTGGTAACGACAGTTGATGTACAAAAACCTTATAATGTTGTGAAAGTTAAATCTGCCATTGATATGAAAAATGCTGTAGACAAAGAATTCGGAACCACCGACTGTATTATTATGGCAGCTGCAGTTGCGGATTACAGAGCTAAAAATATAGCAGGTTATAAAATGAAAAAGACTGATGATGATGAAATTACTGTTAGCTTTATAAAAAATCCTGATATTTTAAAAGGATTATGTGAAAGAAGATCAGGAGAAACTCCTTTAATTGTAGGTTTTTGTGCGGAAAGCGAAGATTTAATTAAAAATGCTAAAGAAAAAATTGTAAAAAAAGGATGTGATTTCCTTGTTGCTAACGATATTTCTCGGAAAGATATCGGGTTTTCAAACGATTATAATGAGGTTATTATTCTTGATAAAAACGGCAGAGAGTTCCACGTTAAACGAGCATCTAAAGCTGTTATAGCAAAGAAGATTTTAGAGAAAATTTATGAATAAATATGATATCATAAAAAGAATAGAGAACTTTGCACCCCTTGAAACTGCTGAAAGCTGGGATTGCGCAGGTTGGGGGATTGAAACAAATAGGCAACAAGTTCATAAGGTTATGCTAGCACTTACAGTTACGAATGATGTTGTCAGACAAGCTCGCAAACAAAAATGTGATATGATTATTTCGCACCATCCCTTGTTTTTTGCTCCGCTTGATTTTAAAGGGATTGATATTTATTCAGCTCATACAAATCTTGATTTAGCTGATGGAGGAACGACTGATGTTCTGCTAAAAAAAATCGGATTACACAAAGATGTTTTTGCTGACGGATTTTTAAGATATATTGAATGCAAAACTAGCGTAAAAGACTTATTGAAAATTCTTAAACAAATTTCTCCGAATTTGAGATATATAAATAATAAAAACATCCAGATTTTAAATAAAATTGCTTTTTGTGCTGGAAGTGGTGCTGATTTTATTAGTGAAGCTCAAAAAAATGGGGCTGATGCTTTTGTAACCGGCGATTTGAAATTCCACACAGCACTTGATTCTTCCATTGTTATTTATGATATCGGACATTTTGAGAGTGAAATTTTTGTTTTGAGCATATTTGAAAAACTTCTGCACAATGATGTTGAAATTATTTATGCAGATGAGGCGTCTCCTTTTAAGTATAATTAATTTTCCTCTTTTCATATGTAAAAAAATATGATATAATGATTTTGCAATGTGTAAAAGAGAGATAGGAGCCCCTGATTATGCCGAACAGCACGAACCAATTTATCCGACCGATTACTTGTAAAACAAATCTTCAGGGGAATCTTGAAATAGGCGGATGCGATATTGTCGAGCTCTCAAAAAAATATGGAACTCCTCTTTATGTTATTGATGAAGCCACTTTAAGAAGTGTTTGCAGGGATTATAAAAAGGCGTTCTCTTCATTAAAAAAAATTAATATGATGTATGCTTCAAAGGCTCTATGCACTATGGCTACAAGCGCAATTATTGCTGATGAAGGATTTGGCTTTGATGTTGTATCGGCTGGCGAAATGTATACTGTCTTCAAAGCTGGAGTTGATATGTCTAAGGTTTTGTTTAACGGAAATAACAAATCTGTTGATGAATTGATACTTGCGCTGGAACTTGGAGTCGGAAGAATTTCCGTTGACAATTTCTTTGAACTCTCTCTTCTTAATGAATTAGCTAAAGGCAGGGGGAAAGTTGCGGATATTTTACTGCGGATTACGCCAGGGATTGAATGTCATACTCATGAGTATATTCAAACTGGTCATCTGGATTCAAAATTCGGTTTCGATTTGACGCAGATAGATGAGGCTGTTGAACTTATTCTCAATTGTTATACAAATCTTAAATTACATGGCCTCCACGCCCATATTGGGTCACAAATTTTTGAGACAAAAGTTTACCACGATGAAATTGAAATCTTAGTACGAGAACTCGCAAGATTAGAAAAGAAATTTTCAATTAAACTTAATGAGATTAATATTGGCGGAGGATTAGGCGTTAAATACACGGAAGAAGATATGCCACCTTCTACGTTTGATATTGCAGAGATTATTTTAAATAGCTTAAGAGAGTCTGTTGATAAATATGGCATTGAAAATCCTACGATATTTATCGAGCCGGGAAGAAGTATAATTTCCACATCAGGAGTTACACTATACACTCTTGGAAGCTCTAAACAGGTTCCAAAAGGAAAAACATATTTTGCAATTGACGGCGGGATGGCTGATAATGCAAGACCAAGTATGTATCAGGCTAAATATTCAGCACTCATTGCCAATAAACCTGAGAAAAAAGCTTCACAAACCGTTACAATTGCAGGACGTTTTTGTGAAAGCGGAGATATATTAATTAATAAAATTAATCTTCCAGAATTAGAAGAAGGTGACATTTTATGCGTATTTAACACCGGTGCTTATAACTATTCTATGGCTTCTAATTACAATAGAGTAGAAAAACCTGCAATGGTACTTGTAAATAATTCTCAATCTGATATTATAGTTATGAGAGAATCTTTAGACGATTTAATTTCCCACGATATAATCCCGGATAGGCTGAAAAATAATGTTTAATGACGTTTTATCTTATCTACAATTTCAATTAGGTACTATGGATTGGTCGCTCAGTTGGACCAATATAATTGAAATTGCTATTATTGTCGGGCTTTTATTTGTTTTTTATAAAAAATTTATTAAAGACTCTCAGTCAGAAAAGTTTGTTAAGGGAATATTCTTTCTTATTTTTTTGTGGGTGTTTTCAGAAGTTCTTGTCAGATTAGACTTAAAAATACTTGGAATGTTCTTAAAATCTATCGTAACATTGATTTCTTTGAGTCTGATTGTCATTTTTCAGCCAGAACTCAGGAGATTTTTAGGATTTCTGGGGCAGGCAGATATTTTTGCCAGATTATTTGATAATGGTAATAAGAATAAATCTGATGAAAAAATTGATGTAATAAAAGAGTTAATAGAATCTGTTAAATTTTTATCTAAATCGCATACTGGAGCTTTGATAGTATTTCAGCAGGATTTAAGCAATACATATTCAGATGTAGGAACAAGACTTAATGCTGATTTATCTACCGAATTACTTTTGACAATCTTTCATCCTAATACTCCACTCCACGATGGCGCTGTAGTTATTGACGGAACAAAAATTATATCTGCAGGGGTATTGCTTCCACTGACAGAGGATCCTAAACTCAGCTGGAAATACGGGACACGGCATAGAGCCGCTTTAGGAATGTCTGAAACAAGTGATGCGGCCTGTCTGGTTGTGTCTGAAGAAACCGGAGATGTGTCTATTGCTCTTGATGGAACCTTAAAAAAATATGAAGATTTAACCACACTTAAAGCTGATTTAGAGAAAATTTTGGGTTATAAAACTCAGGAAAGCAGTAATGAAAAGAAAACAATTTTCCACTTGAATAATTTTATACCTATTCATAAAAATAGTAAAGAAAAATAAAGGAACAAAAAATGCTGGAAGCTAGACAAAAATTAACCTGGGGACAATTAATTCAAAAAGGATTATTCCTTACATTGGGAGCTTTTATTGTGGGGTTTGCCTTAGATTGCTTTCTTATCCCGAATAAGATTATTGATGGTGGAGTCGTTGGTATATCTATGATGATTAATTATCTTACCAAATTTAATCTTGGGATTGCATTATTAATTATTAATCTTCCATTTATTTGTCTGGCATTTACAAAATTAGGCAAACTTTTTGTTCTTCAAACATTTTATGCGGTTTTTATGCTGGCAGTTGCAACAAATATTTTTCACCATTGGGGATACATCGTTACAAATGATGTGTTACTTGCAACCATCTTCGGCGGCATAATTCTTGGAGTCGGAGTTGGAATTGTTCTAAAAAATGAAGGTTCGCTTGATGGAACCGAAATTATGGCTCTGGTTCTTTCCAAAAAATTTGGTTTTTCAGTCGGCGAAATAGTTATGGGATTTAATCTTTTTATATATTGTGTTGCCGGGATTGTTCTGAGTTTAGAAAGTGCTATGTACTCTATTCTGACTTATTTTATAGCTTACAGAATGATTGACGTTGTTCTTGAAGGCTTAAACAGTTCCAAATCTATCAGAATTATTAGTGATAAGGCTGAAGAAATTGGGCAGACACTTATTGATGAACTTGATATCAGTGTCACTTATCTGCATGGAATCGGTGGATATTCTAAACAGAAAAAAACTCTCATTTACTGTGTTGCTTCACGTCTGGAAATGAGTAAGATGAAAGAGGTTATTAAACAAATCGATCCGACAGCATTCTTCTCTGTGGTTGATGTACATGAAGTTTATGGAACAAGAATGAGTAAAAAAATTGATAAAATTTAATATATAGACTTTTTCACTAAACTATACTATAATAAACAAGGAGAGATTTAAGGATAAAAAAATGGCCAAAAATATTGATACAGTTCCTATAGAAGTTAGTATTTTAACAGTAGATCATGATATTAAAGGAATCGTTCATGTTTCAAAATATACTAATACCAATCGAGAATTAACAGATTTATTGAACGATAAAGAAAGGAGATTTTTGGCGGTTACTAATGCTGAAATTTATCCGAGAAATTCTAATCAGTCGCCTAGAAAGTATAATTTTTTAGAAATCCACATGGACTATGTTCTTATGGTTCATCCTTCGGCACAGGCTGTATTTAAAGATTCGGGTAAATCGCAGGAGGATATCGCACGGTTTAGAGATTTGAGATTAAAGTTAAATCAAACAAAACCATTTTAAAGGCTTATATTTTAGCAAATTTCATAAAGAAATTTGCTTTTTTTATGGTTTTTCGTGGTAAAATTCGAGTGTATTTCAGATTTTATGGGGAAATGATATGTTAAATTTTTTAGTGATAGCGTTTATAACTTTGTGCGGACTTGGACTTCGTTTAATTAATCTTAATAAGCCGGAAGGCTTATGGAACGATGAATATATCTCATGGTTTGTTGCTTCTCATCCACTCGGGAAAGATTTTCTTCATGAGATTTTTGTTCAGTGCCACATGCCTCTTTATTATTTATATTTAAAATTTTGCATGCATTTTGGCGGGAGTGAAGATTTGTTTCTTCGCTCAACCTCAGTTGTTGCAGGAGTATTCTCAATAGTTGTAATGTACTTTGTAGGGAAACAAAACAGCAATAAAGCAGGAATTCTTTGTGCTTTGTTTGCAGCGATTAGTTCTTTTCTTATCTATTATTCCCAAGAAGTCAGACTATATTCAATTTTATTCTTATTTTCAGCACTGGCACTATTGTATCTTTTAAAATTTTTAAAGAATAAGACTTGGACAAATCTTGGTGGACTGGTGCTTTGTGACTTTTTAATTTTATTTACTCATACTATTGGATTTGTATATGTCTTCTTTCAACTTATTGCTTTAAGTATATTATTATTCAACGAATTCAAAAAGCAGATTATTATTATATGGTCAAGCCTGATAGTACTCGGGGGACTTTTTATTCCTCAGATTATAAGCATACTCACTAGACAGAGTTTTTCTCAGTGGTGGGGAAGCTTTTCGATTTCTAAAATAGGATTTCTATTCACAGATTATTTTTCTCCTGTGTTAACAAATCTTGTTAACGCGCCTGAAAATTTTTTATATATTAAAAGTTTTACTTTTATTTTGTTTGCAATTATTCCTCCAATTATTGCTATTGTATTCATTATAAAATCTTTGATTAAAAATAGGGTAAATATTTCTTTGTTCGGAATTTGCATTGGAGTAGTTGCGGTTCTTACTGGAGCGGCAATTATGGGGAAATTAGTGTTTATTACAAAATACTCAATAGAAATTTATCCTGTGTTAATGTATCTTGCTGTCGTTGGGGCATGTACTTGTAAACATAAAAAGACGGCTTATGTATTTGTTACGATTTTCTGTCTGATAAATCTGGCTTATATATTCATTAGCCCAACATCAGCCCCTAAAATACCAAGACTGCAGGGGCACAAGCTTGTTGCAGATATGCTCAATGATGCAAAACCACAAGATGGGGATTTCATTATTATGGAATACTATCCGAGTACGCGGTTTGAAAAATATTTCGACTTTTCAAAATATAAACTTATGCTTATTCATAAAGGAAATTTTCATTCATATCTAAGCAAAGATATGAGTTATATTCAAATTTATACAGACGGAAAAGAGAAATTAAAAGCAACATTTGCATCAGATAATGTAGGATATTTTGATTACAAAATAAGGGATGAAATTCTTAAAAATATTAAGCCAGGTCAAAACGTCTTTGTAGTCATGGCTGACAGTGTGGCGTTTTATTCCCCTGAAGACATGAAATATATCACCGGAGATGCTTATATATATGAAAAAACTCCTTTAATGTATTTAATTTTTTCGTATATTAAAAACAGAGTAATATTAGACTTATCTGGAAGCCTTGCTGTGACAAGGTTTGAACAGAGAGGAGACTGGTCATTAATACGCTTTACAAAACTTAATAAATAATATAAAAAAGCGCAATTTTTATTTTGTTCAAACGTATATATATATGGAAGGTGTGTAGTTAAAAGTTATGATAAAGGTAGATGATATAGCTTATAATAACAGGCATGGAGCGGCCTTTAACCAGAGAAAAAGAAAATTATCAACTGCCCCAAGTTTTACCGCAAGAGCTGTTGTTCCTAACACATTAATGGAAGCAGTTGAACAGCTTTCAACGCCGAAATTGCGGATGCTAAAAAAGTTAGGTTCTCAAGGTGGAGAAATTCAAAATATCATTATTAACTCTATCGGTACAGGTATCGTAGCACCTATATTTATCAAATATAACTGGCTTTCAAAGACAGATGAAGATACAAGAACATATTCAGCCTGGAGACAACCTGTATCAGCAGTTCTCGCTGTTGTTACCCAATGCGGTCTCACAGCTCCTTTCTATAAAATATTCGATAACTGGGCAAATACAGGTGTATTTGGAGAAAAATTAAATTTTACCCTATTTAATGATGATTATTATCTGACTAAATTGATAAAGCGTACAAATCCTAATGCAACTAAATCTCAAATAGCAGATATGCTGAAACAAGCAAAAGCCAATCAGCATGAACAACTTGTAAAAACTTTGCGGGAAGAAAGTACCGTAAAATATAAACGTGCTGATGGGAAAACAGAAAAGATAAGCGGGAAAGAATATAGAGCTCTGCTTGAGGAAACGGTAGATAAACAAATTGCGCATGATACGGCTCTGAGAGACGAGTTGCGGACCACAATTCAAAAACGTACAATAAGAAGTAATTATTACAGAAATCATAATGAAGAAGCCAGAACTGTATTGAACGAACTTTTATCAACTGTTGAAAAAGCAGAAAATGTCAAAGATATTGATTCTTTTGTTAAAGCCAAAATTTCACAACTTCGTTCTAATCCGGATGCTAATGAAATGATTGCGCTTTTAAGCGATATACAAAAACGATCTCATAGAAGCGGGGGAAACAAAGAAACTTCTTTTAAAAATATTAAAGTTGCACTTAAGGAAAATGTGGAAAAAATGCTAAATCATGTTGAGATTTATTCAAAAATTAATACAGAAGATGAGGTAATACGCCACGTTCAAAATAGTGTAAAAGCAGAAATTCTGGAAGTAGAGGGATCTATAGACTTCTTTAGCGAATTAAAAAAATCACTTACTGCAAAAACTTCTATCGCTGATATTCAAAGACAAATTGATGAAAAACGAATTGCTTTAAATGTAAAAACAAGCAGTTTAAGTAAAGATTTTGCTGAAGAAACCGCAAAACAGCTTATAGAAAGAACAAAAGCACATATGAAATGCTATAAACAAATAGTCGGGGTATTTGTTTCTCTTGCGGTTCTTCCATTCACATGTACGTTGTTGAACTGGATTTACCCGAGATTTATGGATATGTTCTTCCCAAATCTTTCTAGTAAAAAACATGAAAATGAGTCATCTAAGCTTATATCAAAAGCTCCAAAGAAAGCGGAGGTGGCATAATGGGTATCATGAGAATTGGCAGAAATATCGGGAATAAAGCTTATGAGTATGGAATAAAGAAACCGTTCCTCTGGCTTTCTGATATGAAACTTATGGACAGCGGTTATTCTTCATATCGAGCAAACAACAGAAAAGTTATTGACGGAATTAGTATTGCTTCAATCGTTCTAAAAGACGGTGTCGGATGCTATATGTATGTTAACCAGAGTTTAAATAATGATAAAATACCTGAAGATAAGAGAAAATTTGTTGCAGCATTAGACCTTGCAAACGGAGGTTTGATGATTTTAGCTCAAATTCTTATGCATATGACTATTTCTAATAAAATAGTTCAGACTAAAATGTTTAATAAATTATTTAGTAAACATTTCGACAGAAATGCATTAAAAATGATTCAAGCCGTATTGAAAAACACAGAAAAATATAATAAAGTTCCTGCCCGTGAAGTTGCTGAAACATTTACTAAATTTAAAGGTTCAGTTTGTGATGCCTTCGGTTCACTTACATCTCTAATTGCAGCAACAACTATTGGTAAACGCGTGATTGTTCCATTTATTGCAACACCGCTGGCCGGAAAGGTTGAAGAGAGAATGAATCGAAATAAAAAACAGGAAGTTATTGATAAAGACACTGCAAATAATTATAATCCAAACAAACATCCACAATTTAAAAGCAGTAAAGCAGAACAAAAAACAGAAGGCCAAAAAACTTCAAATCTTCTTGCAGGATTGAAAAAGGTTTAATTGGTTGCTTTAAATTTCGTATTCGTGCTATAATTCAAAAAAAAGGATGTTTTGATGAAACTTGTTATACAGATTCCATGTTTAAACGAGGAAGAATCACTCCCGATAACAATTAATGATTTACCAAAGAGTATTGACGGAATTGATGAAATAGAGGTTGTAATTGTAGATGACGGTTCAAGAGACAGAACTGTAGATATTGCAAAGGCCTTAGGGATAAAGCATATTGTTCGTTTTAATAACAATAAAGGGTTGGCGAAAGCTTTTGTTGCCGGTATTAATAAATCTTTGGACATTGGTGCTGATATTATAGTTAATACAGATGCAGATAATCAGTATTGTGCAAAAGATATCGCAAAACTAATTAAACCTATTTTAGAAAAAAGAGCAGATATTGTTATCGGGACACGACCAGTTTCTAAAATTCGTCATTTTTCATTGCTTAAAAAGTTTTTGCAAAAACTTGGTTCGCTGGTTATGAGGATGCTGAGTTCTACTAATGTGCAGGATGCTCCGAGCGGCTTCAGAGCTTTTTCCAGGAATGCGGCTTTACAGCTTAATGTTTTTGATAATTATTCCTATACTTTAGAAACAATTATTCAGGCAAAAGCAAAGGGACTTGTTATTGAATGCGTTGATATCGATGTTAACCCCGACCTTAGAAAGTCTCGACTGTTTAAAAACATGTTTGTTTATATCATACGATCTGTCTTCACAATGTTTAGAATGTTTATTATATACAGACCATTCAGATTTTTTGCTATTTGCGGTTTAATTTTTCTTTTGGTCGGAATTGGATTAAGTTTAAGATTTCTTTATTATTACTTCATCGGGTTTGGGAAAGGACATATTCAATCTTTGATTTTTGCATCTGTATTTCTTTTATCAGGTGTTCAAATCGGACTAATTGCTGTTCTTGCAGAATTAATCTCGATTAATCGTAAATTATTGGAGGATATCCAAAAACGTGTTAAGTTGGACGGGTTGAAAAAAAAGTCAAATGATTTACAATAGGTGTATAATTAAAATATAAGGTGATATATGAATAAATTTTTGAATATTTTAGCTAGAATAAGAGATTTTTTGCATATAGTCTTAACTTCAAAGATAACTGCATTTTTTTCGTTTACTTTTGTTTTGACTGCAATTATTGCATCTCAGAACTTCTTTTTTCAAAGTGTTATTGAAAACGGTATAAGTAAAAAAGATATTATTGCAGAAAAAACACTTACCGTTGTAGATGTAAAACGGACTGAACAACACAAAAAAGAAGTTGCTCAAAAGGTTGAACCTGTTTTAACAACTGCAGACGATGATTTTATTAAAAACAACCTCGAAATGCTTGAAAGTTCAATCTACCAAATTAGAAGAAAAGATGTTGAACCTTCAGTTAAAAAGGAAGAACTCTCTATTTTGTTTGATATCTCAGATGCAGATACAAAGGCTTTTGTCATAAGCTTTTTACTAAATAGCGACGATCCATCTCTTAGAGAAGCTTTTGATAAAGCAAATTTAACTTTATCAAACATATTGAGTTCAGGAGTTTCGGAAAAAGATTTTGAGAATAACAATGTAGATGAAATTATTATGGAAAATCTGGTTTCCAATGTTTCAAAACGACAGATTACCCTGACAAAAGCTATGTTGAGTCAGGTTATAGTCCCGAACCTTGTAATTGATGAGTTCGCAACGGAAATTTCAAGAAAAAATGCTGAAAATTCCGTTAAACCTTACGAGATAACGTTCCAAAAAGGAGATAAAATTGTTTTTGAAGGGGAACCTGTTACAAAACTTAAAAGAGATGCTTTAAGACAGGCGGGATATAATGTTTATGAACTTAACTGGCAAGGACTTATGGCAATTTTTGCACTTGTTGTCCTCGCAACATTTATTTATATTGCATATATGAAGTTCTTTGAAAAACAATTTTTAGAGCCTCGATATCTAGCCATTTCAGCCTTTCTTGCAATATTTCTGGCAACAATTGCAGTAGTTATTCCGACCGGCTTTTCTCCGTATGTATTGCCAATACCTGCGTATGTAATTCTGCTTGCAATTTTTACAACACCTAGAGTTGCATATGTTGCTATAACAGTACTTCTTGCCGTGTTAGCTGTCGGAATGCAGTATCCTGCACAATTTGTTGTGACATTCCTTTTACTCAGCCTTATTGCAATGGTTACTATTTCACAGATAAGATATTCTAGGCGCTTTGACTTGATTAAGGCTGGATTTATAGTTTCTGCGGCAGGCTTGCTTATTGTTTTGAGTATTTATGTTCTAGAAAAATGCTTGATTGATGTAAGTAATACTTTGATCATGAGAGATGCATTTTATATTGTCTTGAATGGAGTTGTAAGTTCTATGGTTGTATTTTGGTCTGTTCCTTTATTCGAAGGGATGTTCAACATTATTACACCTTACGGTTTGGCAGAACTTGCAGATCATAACCAACCTTTGTTAAAACAATTATTGCGAGATGCTCCTGGAACATACCATCACAGTTTAATGGTTTCAAACCTCTGTGAAGCTGCGGCTGAAGCCGTGGGAGCTAATCCAATTCTTGCAAGGGTTGGTGCATTTTATCACGATATAGGAAAACTTCAAAGACCACTTTTCTTCATCGAAAACCAATCTTATTTTGGAATTGACAATCCTCATAAAAATCATAACCCTAGAGTAAGTAAAATGCTCATTACAGCTCACCCGAAAGACGGAGTAGAATTCGCCAAAAAAGCAGGTTTACCACCAATAATTAATAATTTTATTTTACAACATCACGGAGAAGGACTTGTTTCTTATTTTTATAATGAAGCAGTGAAAGAAGAAGGTGCAGAAAATGTTAAAGAAGAGCAATTCAGATATCCTGGTCCTAAGCCTAATATGAAAGAGACGGCTATCTTAATGCTGGCTGATGCTATAGAGTCTGCTGTTCGTTCGTTTAAAAATCCTACAACGGAGGATATTGATAATATTATTGATAAAATTATTGTTGAACGCTTGAATGACGGGCAATTATCAGATAGTCCGCTTACTCTTCGTGATATTAAGGTTATTGCCTCTACTTTCTCCAGAATTCTGCGAGGAATGCAGCATGAGAGAATTAAGTATCAGGAACTTGATGAAAAATTAAAGGATAATAAAGTTAATATTCCTGGGAAATTACTTGATGAAGATCTGGAAAAGAAAATTAAACAGCTTGAGGAACCTAACAGAAATCCGGAGGATAAAAATGGCTAATATAAATATTTTTAGTGAAAATATTTATGCAGCCTGGGAATTAGATGAAAAAGAGTTTTTAAATATAGCAAAAAAAATTCTTAAATTTTATCTACAGCAGCCCGAAGTTACTGAGAATTGTTGTCTTAACGGTTATGAGTATGATACGATTTCTTTTGATTTTCTATACTGCGACAGCGTAAAAACACATAAAATTAACAGAGAATATAGAAATAAAGATTATCCCGCAGACATTATAACTTTTGCAATTTTTGCAGATACGGATAAGGAAGAGAGATTTATTTTTGATGGGGAAATTAATCTTGGAGAGGTCATAATAGCTCTGGATAAAGTTAGTGAAGAAGCCCAAAATAAAAATTCAACACAAGAACACGAACTTGCATTTTTAATCAGTCATGGGATTTTGCATCTGCTCGGATTTGACCACCAGACAGAAGAAGACTATAATTTTATTATAGAGTTACAAAATAAAGCACTAAAGGCTGTTGGAGTATGAGTAAATTTAAAACACAGGGTTTTAGCAAGACATTTAAAAATGCACGAAAAGGATTAAGAATAGTTTTAAAAAGTGAAAGAAATATAAGAATTCACTTTATGGCTGCGACTTTGATTTTACTCTTCGGAGTCGTTCTGGGACTTGGAGTTGAGAAGTTATGTATTCTTCTTTTGACTATCGGTCTTGTTGTTGTTACAGAGATGTTGAATTCAGCAATAGAATTTTCGCTTGATGCAGTATTTCATAACAGATACTCAACTTTAGTAGGAATGGCAAAAGATATATCTGCTGGAGCTGTTATGTTTGCTACTTTCATTGCTATTATTGTTGGATTAATAGTTTTTGTCCCTGCGATTATGCAATATTTCGGAACTTAACATACAAAAAGGCTTTGAATGAAAATTCAAAGCCACACCTTTTACATATTGAAATGAGCCGTTAGTTGTTACTTAAAACAAGTCTGAATGTTGCAAGATTTTTGATTGCCAGCATAGCATGTTTGTTGTGCTGCTCTTCAGAAATATTGAAGATACGAATAATTCTTTGAATTTCTTCCAAATCCTTTCTGTTTCTGATTTTATAAACATTACAGATTGGATCTGCTACTACTGACATCATTGTGTTTAATTCTTGTTCTTTCATATCGACTTCCTCATTTCCTTATATTTAAATAAAGTATTTTTTTATTTAAAAATTGCTTTTTTTATAAAAAAATACTTTACAAATTTTAACAAAATTTGTGGCAATTTTAGGAAATTACATGTTTTAATATAAAAGTAGGGAAAATATGTCAGATCTAATAAACAGTGTACAGTATAATAACAAAATACAAGGCATTAGCAGCTCTATTCCACCACAAAAAATGCCTGAAGAGGTTAGACAAATAAGTTCAGGTTACAATAAACAGGTAAGCGAGCTTCAGCCTGCAATTAACCATGCATTTGTTAAGACACCAATGCCTTACGTAAAAACAGGAGAAATTCTGCTTCCATTTGATTTAAAGGCAGAATGTTTCAAACTTGCGAGCGGACAAAGAGTCGTGATTCTCCCCAAAGAGGGTGAAACTGTTTTGAAAACCTATGTTAATACAGGTTCTATGAACGAGACGGATAATATCCGCGGAATAAGCCATTATATTGAACATAATTTGTTTAATGGCTCAAACGGATTAGAGGCAGGTGAATTCTTTAAAACAACAGACAGAATGGGAGCAGAAACAAATGCAAGTACAGGACTTGCAGAAACAAACTATTATATTGCATCTCACTTATTAAATGACGACGATTTGGAGAGCAAAATACGAATTCATGCTTCTATGCTTGAAAGTCCACGATTTGCAATAGACATGCTCGAAAAAGAAAAAGGGATTGTTAATTCAGAGATCAATATGATTACTTCAAATCCCGATAACATTGCTTACAATAGGACTTTGAAAAATTTATTTAATATACAAAGCTCCTCAAATGATGTTATTGCTGGTACGACTACGAATATCACAAATCTCACCCGCAATGATGTCGTAAAATATTTTGATGAAAACTATTATCCTGCAAATATGGTGACGGTTATAACAGGTGAGGTTAAACCAGAGGAAACAATGAAGCTTATTTCAAAGTACTTCTCATCAAATAAAAAACCTCCTGTAGAACGTCATTATGAAAAGTTAGAACCGCTGACAAGCACAAAACGTGAAGATATTTTGTCTGATAAAACAGAAACGACTTTTGTAACAATGGGTTTTGCAGGACCTGAGAATAATAATGCTAAAGATAGAATTTATACAGAAGCGGCTTCCCGTTTAATGTTTGAGACAAGCAAAGCAAGCTCTGTTTTTGACAAACTTAATACGTATGTTTCTTCGACAAGCGAAAAAATGTCAATACGCCCTTCTGACAGAAGAGCAATAATGCTGACCTCCGATGTTAGCGAGGAAAATTCCGAAACACTCTTAAAGGCTGTATATTCACAAATAAGTAAATATCAAAACAGTCTTCCATCTGATGACGAGATGAATATGATTAAACGAAAACTTAAGTCTGATTATGGAAGAATGTTTGAATATTCATCAGTTTTGAACAGTCGGATTGGTGAGGCTATGCTCGAAAATGCAATGTCATCAGTGACTGATTACAACAAAATTATTGATGATATGACTCCGCAGGATGTCACAAATGCAGCAAGAAAATACTTTGATCTAAAAAAAGTGGCAATAACAGTTCTCCATCCTGATAATACAAATGCGGAAAAAATTACGGCAAACTATGAAAATGCTAAGAATATAGCTTTTACCGGAACAGCAAAAAAAGAGGCGTTTAATATTGAAAATGTTAAACAGTATGATTTAGCTAATAATTTCAGGGTTGTAACACACGAGTCAAAATTCCCTTCTGCGGTCTTGTCTATTGATCTTGGGACAGAAGAACCAGTTAAGGCCAAAAATCCTGCGGCCTATTATGTTTTGAATGAGTTACTTTCACAGGGCTCAATTAATATGAATAAAGACACTATTGAAGCATTTAAGGATAATAATAATCTGGAATTAAATTTTGTTGCGTCTCCAAATGGAATTGCAGTTCATTCCAGATTTGATACAGAAGATTCTGAAAAAGTAATTAATCTTACGAAAGATGTTCTTCAAAAACCAAGATTGTTACCTGATGAATTTGATAAGGTAAAAAACAATCTCAAAGATGACTTGCTTCGTGCTGAAAAAAGCCCTTATGACAAATTAGCACCGGCCTTATTTAAAGGAATTTATTTTACAAATAATGAAATTTTAAATGGGATAGAAACTCTCACTCTTGATGATGTTAAACAGCTTTATTCGGATATAATTAAAAATTCACAGGCAGATGCTGTTATTTCCGCACCTTTTAAAGAGAATCAAGATTTAAAAGATAAAATATTTACGCAATTAAGTTCGTTTAAGAAAGTTAAACCATTCAACTATTCAAGATACGATAACTTTACGCCACAAACAGAAACGAAAGTATTTACTGAAGAGTGGAATAAAAGCCAGGCAAAAATTATTATGGCATATAAGTTTAAAGATGCCGGGAATTTAAAAGACGAAGTTACCACAGAACTTCTCAACACAATTCTCGGCGGAGGCCCAACTTCAAGGTTATTTAATGACTTGAGAGAACAACAAAAACTGGCTTATTCTGTACGATCTACTCTTGAAAACAACGGAAATACTGCTGCCATTGAACTTATTATCGGAACAACTACCGACGACAAAGATACAGGAGAGATAAGTTATGATAATCTGCAAAAGGCCATAAACGGGTTTAAATCACACGTTGAAAAGTTAAAATCGGAAAGGGTTAGTCCGGAAGAACTTGAGAGTGCAAAACTATCACTAAAAACATTAATACTCTCATCCTGCGAAGCTACAAACGGGGAAAATGGGTCTATTGCATCTGGATTAGAGTCATATTATGGAGTCAGTAGAGAAAACCAATATTTGGCTATGATTGATAAGATTACAATTGAAGATATTTATAATGCTGCACAGAATATTTTTGGAGGAAAACCTTTATACTCAATTGCCGCAACGAAAGATACATTAAAATTCAATGAAGAGTATTTAAATAGTTTATCCAAATCGTGATTTCAAAAATTGCTTTAAGCAGCCATTGTTGTATTTTGGGCCGAAGGCTTGACATTTTCTAAAAAAACATTAAAATAGAAACGGATAACATTAACGAGAGGGTTATATTATGGCTAATTCAAGCGGTAGTTCTTTACTGGCAGGTATTTATGCAGGGTTAACAAACACCTATTCTTACCTGGCTTCAACAAATCCAAACGGTGTTACTTTAGACAGCATAAATGAAGCTCGTACGGATGCGACAAAAATAAATTTAGTTAACCAAAGTTTTGCTTCGTATCTGCAAACTAATTTTAATAATATTGATAAAGACGGTGACGGAATTATCAGCTCTGCTGAAATGACAAATCTTACTAATCAAATGTCCACACAAGGGCTAACGAAAGCAGAGTTAACACAGCTTTACGCATCTGGTACAAGTGGACTTTCTACAAGTACTATGGAAAATATTATGAATCATTTTGACGAAATGGATACAAACCATGACGGAAGAATTACAAGTGCGGAAATTTCTGCTTACAGTGTAGACGCTTCTAAACAGAAAAAACAGGATGAAATGAGGCTTCAGGCGGCTTCTAATATGTCAGTTTTCTATGGAAGCGAAGACTCTTCCACTGATACTTATAGTATTTTGAGTTATAAATACAAAGATGCAACAGATTCTTAACAAAAACATATTCTTAGTGAAGCGCATCTGCGCTGAAAAAGGGAAGTTTCTATACGGGACACATTATTCATGTGTTCCGTATTTATTTAAATACACCCATTACTGTAGTTTTTTGTCCGCGTTTGTGTTATAATAATTTCATAATTAGGAGAGAAAAATGGATCAGGAAACTTATATGAAAATTATGGGCTATGTCCCGACTGTTATTGAAAATTCTTCAAGAGGTGAACGCTCTTTTGATATCTTTTCAAGACTTTTAAGAGAAAGAATTATTTTCTTGGGAACGGAAATAGATGATGAAGTTGCTAATTCCGTTGTTGCCCAACTTTTACTTCTGGATAGCGAAAACAGCGAAAAAGATATTATGCTTTATATAAACAGTCCTGGAGGAGTTATTACTGCCGGCATGGCAATTTATGATACTATGAACCTTATTAAATCTGACGTATGCACAATATGTCTTGGGGAAGCAGCTTCTATGGGAGCATTTCTACTCTCTTCGGGGGCTAAGGGTAAAAGAATGGCTTTACCTGGTGCAAGAATTATGATCCACCAGCCTCTTGGAGGTGCTAAAGGGCAAGCTACCGACATTGAAATTGAAGCTAAAGAAATTTTGAGAATGAAGGATATGCTTATTTCTATTATGGCGGAAAATTCAGGACAGCCTTATGATAAAGTAAAAGAGGACTGCGAACGAGACCACTATCTGTCTGCGCAAGAAGCTAAAGATTATGGGCTGATTGATAAAGTTGTTGTTAAAAGTGGTAGTTAAAAAAAGAGAGGATTAAATCCTCTCTTTTTTTATTATTTTATTTCAAATAATTTAGCAATGTTCTTACACCTACACCAGTTGCTCCAGAAATGAACTCACTCTGAGGCTTTTCAAGAAATGCAGTACCTGCAATATCTATATGACACCATTTTACGCCTGATACAAATTCTTGTAAAAATACTCCGGCGGCTGAAGCTCCTCCGTTTCGCGAACCTGTATTTTTCATATCCGCTATATCAGATTTTAAGCTATTCATATATTCTGGATACATAGGAAGTTCCCAGAATTTTTCACCACTTTCTTTTGCCGTATGGATTAAGCGTGAAATCATATCTTCATCATTTCCCATAATTCCTGATGCTACTGTTCCAAGTGCTACCATACAAGCTCCAGTTAATGTCGCAATATCAATTACTTCATCAACTCCAAGCTCTGAGGCATAACAAAGCGCATCTGCAAGCGTCAATCTGCCTTCTGCGTCTGTATTATCGACTTCAATAGTTTTTCCGTTTTTAGCAGTCAAAATATCACCCGGCTTATATGCATTATTACCCGGCATATTTTCACAAGCTGCTATTATCCCGTGAACTTCTATTTCAGGTTTAAGTTTTGCAATTGCACTCATTACACCAAGAACACAGGCTGCACCAGACATATCATCTCTCATTGTAAGCATTGATGCTGGAGGCTTTAAGTCCATTCCACCACTGTCAAAGCACAAACCTTTTCCGATAATTGCAATTTTTTTCTTAGGGGTTATACCGCTATACTTCATATGTATAAATTTAGGAGGTTGAATACTTCCCTTTGCAACTGCTAGGTAGGCCCCCATTCCCATTCTCTCGATTTCATCCTTATCGTAAATCTCTGTAGTAATTCCTTCGAGGCTTTTTGCGACTTCAGCAAGTTTAGCAGGTGTTGCGTAAGCAGCTGGTTCATTGGCCAAATCCCTAGTAACTTTCATCGCCTCACCAAAGATAATTCCTTCATTAACTGCCGCTTCCGAAAATTTACCAAAAGTAATTTTTTCAACTCTTGTTACTTTTTCTGTTTTATACTTGTCAAAAGCATAATCTGCAATCAATGCCCCGATTGCAGCGGATTTACCATAATCACACATTACATCAAAGTCAAAGCAGGCTTCTTTTGCATGGATTTGTTGTAACTTTTTTATGGCTTTTGCAACAGCTGATGTCATTTTATTCGCATCAAATTCGTCTTTCTTACCAAAGCCCACAATCAATATTTTATCTGCAGGGATCTTGCCTAAAGTATGTAGTAAGTATGTCTGACCAAATTTCCCTTCAAAATTATCTTTTTCTACCGCATAGGTATTTGCAAGTTCACATGAGGTTTTTTCCCCTTCAAACTTGTTAATAACTAGGACTTCAGTCTTTTGATCTTTTACGTCCGTTAAAACTTTAATATCCATAAAAAACATCTCCTTCTTTCAAGCTGATTATAGCACTTTCAGAAGGCATTGTAAATCACTTTCTTAGACTGAATTTGCACCCACAGTAATTTTGACGGTATAATTCAAGCTCTTTTGATATTTTGTTTGTTTTTAGAAATCCGTCTTTTTTTTTGAAATCAATATCTATATAATTAAGTTCATATTCTTGAGCTATTGCATTTCCTATTAAGGAAAGTTTTTTGAAATTCTTATGAGGGCTTATCACTATCGAAGTTGTAAAATTTTTTATACTCAGTTTTTTACACAATTCAGCAGTTCTTATTAATCTAAGTTCAAAACACTTATCGCATCGAGCACCTTTTTCAGGCTCATTTTCAAATCCTTTAACAAAATCGTAAAATTCTTCAGGAGAATATTCCGCCTCAATAAGTTCTACCCCAAAGTGACGACATAGAACCTGTTCGGCCATAAGGCGTTTTTGATATTCCTCTTCAGGATAAATATTCGGATTATAAAAATATACTGTAACTGAATACCCCATATCTTGTAATGAAGATATGGGATATCCTGAACAAATTCCACAACAAGCGTGAAGTATTATTTTATCTTCTTGTTGCACCTGCATCCTCTAATATTTCTATTAACTTGCTGTAAGGTTTTATGCCGACAAAAACTTCATTCCCGACCTTTGTCGCAGGGGTACCGTTAATACCCTGAGATGCAGCCATCTCTATTTCCTTAGCAAGTTCATCTCTTATTTCTTTACTGTTCGCATCCTGTTTTAATTTTTCTGTATCAAGTTTTAAATCTTTTGCTATTTTGAGAATTTCTTCCTCTGATTGAGGATGCAATTCAAAGAATTTTGAATTAACAGCCCAGAATTTTCCTTGTTTTTCGGCAGCCATAGCATATCTTGCCATTGTACAGGAACCATAGTGGAATGGGGCCTTTAAGAAAGGATTACATTCCGTATCCAAAGGGAGATTTTTATGTACAAATTTTACCCCTTTCAATTCCTTTGCCGCTTTATGAATCATAATATTATAAGCTTCACATATAGGACAATTAAAATCAGTATAAGTATATACAACAAGTTTTGCGTCTTCATCTCCTAGTATATTTCCTGAAACAGCATATTTATTACCTTTTGCATTAACAAATTCGCCGAGTTCTTTTTGACGCTTAACCTGTGGTGTAAAAACATAGGAAGTTGTTGTATAGTATAGACCACATACTGCAAGAATCATAACAAGAACAAACGCAATCAAATAAGCTTTATTCTTTATTGCGTCAAAGAAATCACTAACACTGTCTTTAAAGGCCTTTACTATATGACCATTTTTATAATCCAATGCGGCAAGGCCAATCAATAAATTTATCACATAAGTTACCGCACATAATATACAAAGTTTATTTATTTCAAATAAACTAACAAAAAGCAAAGTCATTGAAATAGAAAATGCTATTATCCCGAGCATTGCTATATAAGAAAGTGGATTTTTAAATACTTCCATAAACTTGAATATTCTAAAATTAAATAACTTAAAATCTTTAAGTTTTTCAGCCCCAAGCATCAGGAATATAAATGAATAGAAAAATAGTCCCCAGTAAGCGAGAGGAATTCCAAAAAATTGAGATTCGTTTGTTTTTGCAACTCCGTCGCAGTCGATAAATTCGTTAACCGAACAAAAACTTGGCAGAGCATATGGATTAAAATTTGCATCATAATAAATCAGGGCTAGTTTAATAGTTGTAACAAATCCGAGTAATGCAAGGATAAATATTGTAACTTTTTTTACATTTATCTTTTCCATAAAAATCTTTCTCCTTATTCCTGTAATTATTTTACATTCCCCGAAAGAATAAATCAATAGAGGAACGGGTTATTTCTACCGTTCTTTGGGATTTATATCGCAGTTTACACTAAACAACATCTTAAATGTCACCACGAACTTGTTTCCTCTGCGGTCCAGAATAAATCTGATATTTATTTTCTGCTTTTTGTATAGTCACGTCTCCCGCTAATTAATACAAGGATGTGTCTTTTTTATGCCAACCGACTTAATTATTAATTCTAAACAACAAAAAAACGTGCTGCTATAACGAATATAACGAAATGTAAAGACTAATTTAAATAGGCTAAAACCCAGATATAATCCCTAATAGGAGATAGGATAGGATAGGAGCAATTTCCTCTTTCCTGATAACTTTATTATGAATGTAAGGGAAAAATCAAAGGAGAAAATTAACATGGGATTTGCACAATTAGCACGAGTACTGGTAAGAGAAATCGGAAAAGGAAATTCTTACAGAAAAATTTTGACACAAAAAATGAATGACAAACATTTTATCAAAGTATTTGACCAATCTGGAAACACCTTGGTTAATAGGGTTAAAACTTTTGCAAAATCTGTTGTTGGTGATAAAAAGGTTATTACCAGAAAAGAAGTCGCATTATTTGATAATTTAGACGGCTCTAATACCGGTTATAAGGCAAATTTTGACAGGGTTTATAATTCAGCCGGCGAACTGGCCGGAACAAGGCATATTGAATATTCCGCAGTAACCAAGGGGCAAGAGAATCCGTTATTGCTGATTGATACAAAAAATTATTTCAAAACAAAGCAGGGACCGGAAGACTGTTCTGTGACAAAGCAGGTTATTGAAGGCAAAAATCGCCGTTTCTGGACAAAGTATGGGAATTTAGGCTCTCGTATAAACGGTGAAAAATTATCTAAAAATAAACATGAACAGGGTTATGACGGATTTTTCAATGTTTTAGGTTTACCAATGCCGTTAGAGTCCGGTGATATGGGTTTATTATCCTATGGAGGGAAAAACATTCCGCGTTCTATTAAAGAAATGTGCAGAGTATCAGAAAAGCATTATATTGAGTGGCATGAACCCTTTGGATGGGACATAGAAACAATCAAAAAACGTTATCCAAATTATTTCACGGGGAATCCCCATTTAAAGATTCCTCTCTGGCGCACCCATACCGGGCAGGCAGAAGACTTATTAAAGCCGCAAATATCGGATTTAGACAAATTTATATAGAAAGGAGATTATTTATGGACTTAACATTTTCCAGGAGACCAATCGCATTAAACGGACAGCCTGTAACCAGAGGTCTATTACCGGTAAAAGGAGCCAGACCTTCCTTAATTAAGCGTTTGACGTATGATCAACCTGAAAACAATTTGACAGATAAATTTATTAACATATTCAGGCTTGAAGATACCAAGGGATTAAAAGGGTTGGATTTGCTTGAAACACGACTTAAGAATCTTGTATCTGTTTACTATAATCCTTTTGCCACAATTGAATATTGGAAACAAGCATTATTTAATGGAAATATTCTCTAAACTGTCCGAAAATGCTTAAGAGCCTCCAATGCACTAAAAATTGTCTTGAAAGACTTAAAGTGGTTTCAGGAAAACCGTAAATGGTGGCAAAAAAGTGCGGATGGCAAAGCGGAAGCCTTTGCCCGTAAAGCTTTTTAGCGTGAGTAATCCAAGACAAAGAATGTTCCGAGTATATTCGATGTAAAGTTGTATATAAGTACCCGTTCTTTCAGGTTGAAAAATTACGGCTTATTGTGTACAATCAATTTTGTGAGGTTGATGTGAAAAGAAATGTTTTTAAACTTTTTGTAAATAAACTTCTTGCCTATCCTTTATGGGTAAAACAAGCTGTTTATTATCGTTTGTACCAGAATATGAAAGAAAATTACTGTGAAAGTTACATTATCAAAAACATTGATAATATTTTTGCAATGCATATTCCAACCTTGACTTTTCAGGGGAAAAATGAACTATGGGATAAGGCTGGAGGACTTGACAGTAATATTTACAACTTTTTAAAGTATGTTCATAGTGAATACAATATTTTAGAAATTGCACTTAATATGTTTTTATCAATAGAAGAAGTTGCAAAGTATTATATATTTTGTCTTGAACAAAACTACATTGAAGCACCGGAAGCCGATGAAATTTATGCAATGGCAGGATTTATTGCAGGGAAATTCCCAACCGGAGACTATTTTTTAAAAAACGGAACAATAACAATTGATCAGTTTGACGCAGCTATTGCCGAACAAAAACGTATGGATGACAGAGGACAACACGAATTGATAGGGAAAATACTTGTTAGACTCGGATTCATAACTGAAGAAAGCGTCAAAACTCTGTTTAGGCTCAAATCTGATGCAAAAAAAAGATTTGTACTTGATCCGGATATTTATCCTTCCATTGAGGAACCTGTGAATGATATAAAAAAACTTGAGACAGAGCTTGAGGCACTAAAAAAAGAAAATCAGGCTTTAAAACATAGTATGGCAAAAATTGTGGAAATGGTAAAAAAATATGATTATTAATTCTCCTGATACAGTTGTTAAATATGTCCGAGACGGACTTGTTGAGGAACAACACTTCGGTTATGTGATGGTACTTAACCGTGTTCATGTTATTGATAGAGTCGGTGAAAGCGGAGGCTATCCATATTACCTGCGTTCATGTGAAAAACCTTTGCAAGCAGCTTTAATAATTGATTTTGGGATGGATGAAGCTTACGATATGACAGAGGAGGAAATTGCTTTTTGCTGTGCCTCTCACACAGGAGAACAGTGTCATATTGATATTGCAAAAGGCTTAATAAAAAAAATAGGAATTGATGAAAGTCTTTTAAAGTGTGGAATTCATAAACCATTCTCCATTGCAGAGCAGGAAAGACTACTATTGGATAATGAAGAAATTTCTATTCTACACAATAATTGTTCCGGGAAACATATTATGATGCTTGGGCTTTGTGCTCTGCATAACTGGGATATGGCAACTTACGACGAACCTTATCATCCATTGCAAAAGCTTATTAAAGAAAGAATTTATGAGCTTTGTGATGTAAAAAAGGATTATCCTGTCACAAAAGACGGCTGTGGAGTCCCTATTTTGTCAATGCCACTTGAAAATATGGGGAAAGGATATTTGAAATTATTTTGTTCTGACGAGTACAAAAAAATTCGTGATGCATTTTTACACCATCCTTATATTATCGGCGGAGAATCCAGAACTGACACCAAAATTATCGAAAACTCAACAAATCTTGTTGCAAAAGTAGGTGCTGGCGGATTATGTATTGTTGTTAATATCGAAAAAGAAGAATGTCTTGTTGTTAAAATTTCTGATTGTGACATGAAAGCAAGAGAATTCGTTGTTATTGACTCGTTAAAAAACCTGCACTGGGCAGATATTCCTATTGATTACACGATAAAAACACTACACGGCGAGGTTATTGGAGAGGTTGTGACGACTCTTTAGTTATGAAAAAATTCAGAGTAATTTTCGGATATTTTACATTAATACTTATTGCAATAAGCATGCTTTATCCTTTTTTTGTGATGGTTAATCTTTCATTTGTCAGAAATGACGCAATTTTTTCTCAGGCCGGAAATATTCTCTATAGAGGCTTAACTCTGGATAATTATAAAAATGTTTTTGCTCAAATTCCTCTGAGCAGGTACTTCCTTAACAGTTTAATCGTAGCGTCCATAACCACTTTTGGACAGGTTCTGTTTGCATCTTTAGCCGGATATGCTTTTGCAAGAATGAAGTTTAAATTTAGAGATAGTTTGTTTTTGATAACACTTATTACTATGCTTATTCCTCCTCAGGTCAATATTATACCATTATTCTTTTTGATGAGAGAAATGCATTTGATTGATAGTTATCCGGCGTTAATTTTACCTGGATTATTCGGTGGGCTTGGAATATTTATGATGCGGCAGTATTTTCTAGGATTCCCTAAAGATCTGGAGGAGGCTGCCTGCATTGACGGTTGCAATTTATTCCAAAGTTTCTTTAAAATTGCACTTCCACTTGCTCTACCTACAGTTATGACGCTTGCACTATTTACCTTTGTAACAACCTGGAATAGTTTTATGTGGCCGTTAATTGTTACAAATTCAGATGGAATGAGAACTTTACCGGTCGGACTCGCAATTTTTAAGGGAAGTTTCAGAGAAATAACTCTCTGGGGAGAACTTCTCGCCTGTTCTGTAATATGTACAATTCCTGTTATCGGAGTCTTTTTAGCGGGTAAAAAATATTTTATTAATGATATTATGCAGGGTGGTGTAAAAGAATAGCCCGAATCTATAATAATAAATAATAATTTAGGAATCTACACATATTTGACTTATGGGTAATTTAATAATATGCTGGAAAAAAGTAGTGTTTAGAATTAAGATTAGGGGTATTTATGAGTGAAAGACAAAAAAATGTTCTCTCCTTGCTTGAAGAGAAAACTAATAAATATTTGGACAGAGTAGCTCTTGGAATGACGACTTATATGGGATGGAAAGAATTCACATATAGAGGATTGGGACTGCTATCACGAAAACTTGCGTCATATCTTATTGATGAAGTAAAAGTTCAAAAAGGAGATAAGCTGACAATTCTTTCTGAATCAAAACCCGAATATGGAGCGTGTGTATTTGCATCAATTCTTGCAGGAATGACAACAGTTCCTCTTGATATTAAGTTAACCAGATACGAACTGACATCCATTCTTACAGACTGCGAACCAACAGTAATGCTTGTTTCACAAAAATATATTGATACCGCAAAAGAACTCCAGAAAAATATCCCTTCAATAAAACATATTCTGGTAATGGATGAACCTTCTTACAACCTTAATCTTCCAAGTATATATGAACTGCCAGAAAATTACGAAGCAAAATGGAGAAAACGCAGTTCAAAAGCCACAGCATTTATAATTTACACCTCAGGTACAACAGGTTCTCCAAAAGGCGTTGAAATAACATTCAAAAATATGTTCGCACAGCTTGATGATCTTTCATATGCTCTCAGCTCAATTCTACCTAACGACAGATGTACAATTTTATCAATCTTACCAATGAATCATTTGTTTGAGATGACTGTCGGATTTTCAACATTTTTAAACTTAGGTTTTTCCGTATATTACTCTCAAAGCCTTAAACCAAAAGATATACTTACAATTATGAGAGAAAAACAGGTTAACTTTATGATAGTTGTCCCAGCATTTTTGAAACTCTTAAAAACAACAATCGAAACTGAATTAAATAACAGCTCTCCGACAGAACTCGCAAAATTCAAAACTGCATATCACCTTGCAAAATTTATTCCAAGCGCAAGAATCAAAAAGATTATATTCAAAAAAATACACTCAAAATTCGGCGGGCATTTTATCGGATGCATTTCAGGAGGAGCTCCACTTGATGTAGAGGTCGGAAAATTTTTTGAACGAATAGGATTAAAAATATATCAAGGATACGGACTTTC
This sequence comes from Candidatus Gastranaerophilales bacterium, assembly GCA_944327255.1. GTDB lineage: Bacteria > Cyanobacteriota > Vampirovibrionia > Gastranaerophilales > Gastranaerophilaceae > UBA1221. The sequence continues at coordinate 67,400 of CALVHA010000001.1, forward strand.
AGAAGCAAGTCCAGTTGTCTCGGTCAATATTAATAAACGCAATATAATTTCCTCCGTAGGACATCCACTAAAAAGCTTCTCTGCAAAACTTGCTCCTAATACAGGGGAACTCATTGTAAAAGGACCAGCAGTAATGAAAGGGTACCATAACCAACCAGACTTAACCAAAGAAGTTATTGACGAAGATGGCTGGCTACATACAGGAGATATTGCTCGTTTTGATAAGGACGGTCACATATATATAACAGGACGAATAAAAAATATGATAGTACTTTCCGGCGGGAAAAAGGTATTTCCGGAAGAAGTAGAAGCGACTCTTGAAAAAAGTCCATATTTTAAAGAAGTATGCGTATTCGGACATACTAAAACATTTGGGAATAAAGACGGAACAGAAGAAATTACGGCGGTAATAGTTCCTGCCGACCAATTAATAAAACAATATGATGATGACAATCTTGAGAAACTTATAAAGGATGAAGTAAAAATTCTCTCTCGTCAGCTCACACCATATAAACGACCTGTTAATATAGTAATTTCGAAAACAGCACTTCCAAGGACTGCAACAAGAAAAGTTAAACGAAAAGAAGTAAAACAACTTGTATAAAAAAGAAAGTTCCTCTCAAATTATTTGAAGGAACTTTCTTTTACTCTTAATAAAAAAATTAGAAGTTCAAACCGGCTTCACGAGCAGCATCAGCCAAAGCCTGAATACGACCGTGATACAAGAACCCACCTCTATCGAAAACAACATCTTTAATTCCTGCTTTAAGAGCCTTTTTCGCAATAGCTTCACCAACAACTTTAGCAGAATCTATGTTGCCGCCATGAGGAAGTTTTTCTTTCAAATCCTTGTCAATTGAAGAAGCTGAAGCCAAAGTAACATGGTTAACATCATCAATCAATTGAGCATAGATATGTTTTGTACTTCTATAAACAGCCAATCTAGGACATTCAGGGGTTCCTGAAATTTTAACTCTTATAGACTGGTGTCTTTTTTGAACTATAGGTTTTCTTTCTTTTCTTTTAATCATTTTAATTTCCTTTCATTACTTGTTTTAACGGGCCTTACAACCCTCCACATGCAATTAAGCTACTGTATCAAGATTTAAACGAAGCGTGATCTTATCCAAATACTGATCTCCTAATTTTTTGTCAATTAAAGATACCATACTATATATATGATAAGGATTTTCCGCATACGCTAAAAGCAAGATATCTGTAGTTGATTGAGATTGACTTTCGGGCGGAACATTTTTCCGTAAAACTTTATATTATAAATACCACCGAAAGATATATTTCTAATCATTATTTCTTACCAGCTTTTCCAGCCTTACGTCTGATATGTTCGCCTTCATATCTTACACCCTTTCCTTTGTAAACTTCAGGAGGACGTTTAGATCTTATGAAAGCCGCAACATCTCCAACAGCCTGTTTATTTGAACCTTTAACACTGATTTTAGTGTTAGCTTCAACAGAAATAGTTATTCCTGCAGGAGGTTCAACAATAACGGGATGAGAATACCCCAAAGCTAAGTTAAGATTTTTACCTTCCATGTTAGCACGGTAACCAACACCTTGAATTTCAAGTTTCTTTTCAAAACCTTCCTTAACACCATGAACAGCGTTAGCAACCAAGGTTCTTGATAAACCATACAAAGCATCAGTTTCTCTTGAATCACCAACTTTAGATAAAATAATATGATTATCTTCAATCTTAACTGCGATTTCAGGACGAACATTAACGGATTCTTCACCCAAAGGCCCTTTAGCCGTAACTAGCTGACCGTCAATTTTAACTTCAACACCCTGAGGGATTTCAATAGGTTTCTTTCCTATACGTGACATGTGTTTTCTCCTTATGGTATATTACTACATTTATCAGGCTTTTCTACCAATTACACCTGACATAAAAATTCTGCTCAAATTAGTAAACGTAGCAAAGAACTTCTCCGCCAATGTTTTCTTTACGAGCTTTTCTGTCTGTTAACAAGCCTTTGCTTGTTGAAACGATTGCAATACCCATACCACCCAAAACTTTAGGAAGGTTTTTAGCTTTACAATAGTTTCTTAAACCAGGTTTAGAAATTCTTTCTAACTTGGAAATAACAGGTTTTCTTCTTTCGTCATACTTCAAAGTAATAACAATAACTTTGAATTTTCCGCTTTCTTTAACTTCATAATCTGTAATGAAACCTTCTGATTTCAACAATTTAGCTAATTCGATTTTAAGTTTAGAAGCAGGAATTTCAACAGTTTCATGAGAAACCATGTTTGCGTTTCTGATTCTTGTTAGCATATCTGCTATAGGATCTGTCATTGACATAATTTAATACCTCCGGACTTACCTGCACAGTTCACAGGTAGTATCCTGATTAACTATCACACCGCTTACCGAGTTAACTTTGCCTTAATATGAAGCTTCCGAATATTCTTTACGTCGACTTCATCACAGCGTATCTCGGCAGTTCGGAACTGTACAATTAAAATAACATTAACAACAACTAAATACAAGAGTTTCTTAATAAAATTTAAAAAAAAAGCACTCTCTGATATTATTAAAATATATCAGAGAGTGCTTTTTTTTTATGTTATTCATCTTTTTTAAAAAGATTTTTCCCTATATCTTTAAATGCAATACTACTTTGCCCCCAAATAGACGGCTGTGATGAGATATTTTCTCCTCTCATAAATTTTTCGAATTCATAATTATTTTTATCATATTTTTTACGCAAGGCATCTAATTCAGCCAGCTCTTCCTTATTCAATGAGTGCTGCTTATTTTGAAGCTCATTCATACGATTTACATCTCTTTGTCTTAACTTGTGTTTCTTTATTGCATCAGGAAATCCAATGTTTCCACCTGCCATATTATCAATAATTGGCATATTAATCTCCTTTTCTTAATTTTTTGTGTACCTCATGTAAAGAAATTTCTTACATTAATATAAAAAAAAGTTATATTAAGAAATTGCATAAAAAAATAAATTTCTTTACATTTAGTTACAATAAATATTTGAGGATAAATTTAAGTATATTCAGTATATATAAGATATTTATAAAACTAAATAATATATACATAAATATAGATTAATTATAAAAAAATAACACATATAGGGTTTATAAAGAGACATAAATGGGGTATAAATATAAAAATTAGGCATGTATTAAATTATGATTCTAAATGATAAAAAATATATAGCAAAGAAAATAAAAGAATACAGGCAAATTAAAGGCTATACCCAGGCAGAACTTGCAGAAAAAATTGATATTAGTACAAAACAAATATCTCGAATAGAAATCGGAGATTTTTACCCGTCTTTAAATACATTCTTCAAAATTATAGAAGTTCTGGATATAGATATAAACGACTTTGTTATACCATCTCCAAAAGATAAAAATAAAATGAAAACGAAATTAATTCAAATAATATATAATGCCTCTGAAGAAGAACTCTCTTTCTATGATAGATTAATCGCCTTTGCTTGTGACGAAGTTGCAGAGTTAAAGAAAAATCTTTTAATCAAAAAATTTAAATAATAACAAAAAAGACCGGTAGCAAATCGGTCTTTTTTATCTATTGTTCGTTAATCTTAATATTAAAATTAAAAAGCAATCAGCTTACCAGCTAGCTTTTGTAACACCAGGCAATAAACCCTGATGAGCCATTTTACGTAGACAAATTCTGCACAGACCGAAGTCTCTGTGATAACCGTGAGGTCTGCCACAAATACTGCATCTGTTATGAAGTCTTACTCTAGGATATTTTCCTACTGCTGCAAGAGCTTCTCTTTTAAGTTCTTTGTCTATCATCGCTTTTTTAGCCATGAATTATCTCCTTTGTTTTTGTTTAATTTGCTATATATTAATTGACGTTATAAAAAGACTTAAGTGCCTTACTTATTAAGTCCTTTGAAAGGCATACCCAACAATCTCAATAATTCTCTAGCTTCATCATCAGTTTCAGCAGTAGTAATAATTGAAACGTTCATACCTTTAACAAGATCAACTTCTTCGTAAGTAATTTCAGGGAATAAAGCTTGTTCTTTCAAACCTAAAGTATAATTACCACGACCGTCGAAAGACTTGGCACTGATACCTCTGAAGTCACGAATACGAGGGAATACAACGCAGATTAATTTTTGTAAAAAATCATACATTCTTCCGCCTCTAAGTGTTGCCATAGCTCCAACCGGCATACCTTCTCTTAATTTATAAGAAGCGATTGATTTTTTAGCTTTAGTAACAACACATTTTTGACCTGCAATTTTAGTCAATTGAGCTTCTATAGATTCTGCAATTTTAGAGTTGTGAGATGCTTCACCTACACCCATATTGATAACTATTTTGTTAAGTCTAGGTATTTGCATATCATTCTTATAGCCGAATTTTTCTTTCAAAGCTGCTTTAACTTCATTGTCATATTTTGTTTTTAAATTTTCTGTTTTTGTCATTTTCGTATTTCCTTAATCTTCCGATGTATATGCTTATTTTAGCTTAAACAAGCCTTACACATCCAATTGTTCACCACATTTTTTACAAACACGAACTTTTTTGCCATCAACGACAGCGTGTTTGATCCTTGTCGGTTTTTCGCAAGCCGGACATACAACCATAACCTTAGATGAATCCAAAGGAGCTTCAAGTTTAATCAAACCGCCTTGAATCCCGGCCATAGGTTGAGGCTTCTGAGCCTTAGTAACCATGTTTGCGCCTTCAACAATAACAGTTGAATCAGTCGGATTAGTTTTCTTAACGTTTCCGATCTTGCCTTTATCTTTGCCTGCTGTTACGATAACTCTGTCACCGGTTTTTACATGCAAGCTTTTTTTCTTATTATCTGTCATTTTTTTATCCTTTATATTTTTATTTTATTTTGCTTGAACTTAATCGACCTTTTTGTTCTGGTCCGGAATTATTGACGGGGCCGATGTTTTATGATTTACCGGTTCACCTGTCAAAATCCGTTTTGGATTATTGTTTCATAGAAAAAACAAAATCCGCTAAATAACTTCCGGTGCGAGAGAAACGATCTTCATATAACCTTTATCTCTCAATTCACGGGCTACCGGTCCGAAAACACGGGTTCCACGCGGGTTGCCATCTTTATTAATTATAACAGCTGCGTTTTCGTCAAATCTGATTACAGAACCGTCAGCACGTTTAATATCAGCTTTTGTTCTAACAACTACGGCTCTTACAACTTCAGATTTCTTAACAGCCTGATTCGGAGTTGCATCCTTAACTGTTGCAACTATTTCGTCACCAACAGCAGCAAATTTTTTATTTGAGCTGCCCATAACACGGATACATAACAACTGTTTTGCACCTGTATTATCTGCGACTTCTAGTCTAGTTTCTTGTTGTATCATTGTTCTTATTCCTTTTTAATTTACTACTTTAGACCTCTCATTACTCTCTGGTAATGTTGTCTCATACATCCTTAAGCTAAACCTAGCGAGCTTTTTCAACAACTTCCAACAAAGTCCAACGTTTATCGCCTGATAACGGTCTTGATTCAATAATTCTTACTGTATCGCCAACGTTACAAACATTTTGTTCATCGTGAGCTTTGTAATTTTTGTTAGATTCAATAATCTTTTTGTATTTAGGATGTGGTTCATAATCAGCAACTTTTACGACAATAGTTTTATCCATTTTGTTGCTTACTACTATTCCTTGTTTTTCTTTCTTAGGCATTTTGTACCTCTTTTTCTTTTATTACTGTTTTAGCTTGAGCTATTAAGCGCTTAGTTTTAGACACAAGAGCTGTGTTTTCTAACTTGTGAGTTGAAAGTTTAATTTTGCAATCCAATAATTGCTTCTTCCACTCAAGAATTGCACTATTTAACTCTTCTACTGATTTTTCGCGCATTTCACTTAATTTCATTGTTATATTTTCCTTTTACTTTAGTTTACGCTTCTAATTTAGCCTTTTCTACAACTTTAACTTTAATAGGTAACTTCTGAGCAGCCAATTCCAAAGCATTAACTGCAACGTTTCTATCAAAATATTCAAGTTCGAAAAGAATTCTGTTCGGTTTAACAACCGCAACCCAGTATTCCAAATTACCTTTACCTGAACCCATACGAGTTTCTGCAGGTTTTGCAGTAATTGGTTTATCAGGGAAGATTTTAATCCAAACGTTACCGCCACGTTTGATTTCACGAGTCATTGCACGACGTGCAGCCTCGATCTGACGGCTGGTAATCCAACCTGGTTCTAAGGCTTGCAATGCATAAGAACCGAATTCAAGTTTAGTACCTCTTGTTTCATGTCCTTTCATTCTGCCTTTCATCATTTTGCGGTATTTTGTTTTTTTAGGCTGTAACATTTTATTTGCTCCTGTTAATTAATTTTTACTTAACTTTTAATCTAATTAGCCTTCAGTAGTTTCGATGGCTCTTCTTCTAGGACGACGAGCGCCTTTCTCAGAACCCTCTTTACCGGTTTTAGCTTTAATATTTTGGTCTGCCTTTTCACCAGGCATTAAGTTGCCTTTAAAAATCCAAACCTTAACACCGATCTTACCCATAATAGTATCAGCCTCGGTGAAACCATAATCTACATCAGCTCTTAATGTTTGAAGAGGAATTCTTCCTTCTTTAGCCCATTCAGAACGAGCGATTTCAGCTCCGCCCAGACGGCCTGATACCATAACTTTGATACCCTGAACGCCAGATCTCATTGTACGTTGCATCTGTTGCTTCATTGCTCTTCTGAAGGCAATACGTTTTTCTAATTGCTGAGCAATATTTTCAGCAGCTAATTGAGCATCAGCGTCAATTCTTGCCACTTCTACAACATTAATTATTACAGGTTTTCCGATATATTTTGAAACATCCTGTCTCAATTCGTCAATACCCTGTCCACCGCGACCAACTACGATACCAGGTTTTGCTGTAACAACTGTAATAGTTATATTTTGAGCTTTTCTTGATATTTTTATTTTTGATACGCCGGCAGCATACAATTTTTTCTTAATAAATTTTCTGATTTTATCATCTTCTTTTACAAAAGTACGGTATTCCTTTAATTTAGCATACCAAGTGCTTTCCCAAGGTTTAATTATACCTACTCTGAATCCGTTTGGATGTGTTTTTTGTCCCATATTTTATACCTTTTGTTTTTACCTTCTACTTATTATCACTAACTTTTAATGTAAGATGTGATGTACGTTTTAGTCTTTTATAAATACGACCTTGTGCTCTTGGTTTACCACGTCTTAAAGTTTGGCTTTCGTCTGCATAGATTTCAGAAATCTTCAATGCTTCAGGTGATACGCCAAATTTTTCCTGAGCGTTTGCAACAGCAGCTTTCAAGTTCTTTTCAACTACTCTTGCTGCAAAATAAGGCATAAAACGTAACATATCTTGAGCTTCAAGAACTTTTTTGCCGCGAACTTCATTAATTACACGACGCAATTTTCTTGCTGTCATTTTTATATCTGTTTGTTTTGCTTTAGCTTCCATTTTTTATTTCCTTATAATTATTTTACTTTTGCAGTTTTAGCTGAACCTGCGTGACCTTTATATAATCTTGTAGGTGCAAACTCACCTAACTTATGTCCAATCATTTGCTCTGTTACATAAACCGGTACGTGAGTTTTTCCGTTGTGAACAGCAATTGTATGACCTAACATATCAGGTACAATCATTGATGCTCTTGACCAGGTTTTTATTACTTTTTTTTCTGAATTAGCATTCATTTTAGCAATTTTTTGTTGTAGAGCTTCTTCTACGTATGGACCTTTTTTTAATGAACGTGCCATTAATATTTTCTCCTTTTGGTTTTTTGTCTTAATTATCGCTATTTAGCGATTTGAGGGAATTCGTGTTAACCGAATTCCCTTCGGCTACGCGTTATTTACCTTTTCTTCTTCTAACGATTAACTTATCAGAAGCTTTACCGACTTTTCTTGTCTTATAGCCAAGAGCCGGTTTGCCCCAAGGTGTTTTAGGGTGTCCGCCAGGACCGGTTTTACCTTCACCACCGCCGTGAGGGTGATCGCAAGGGTTCATTGTTACACCACGAACTGTCGGCCTGATTCCTAAGTAACGTTTTCTTCCTGCCTTACCCCAAGATAAGTTTTTGAATTCTGAGTTACCAAGAACACCAATTGTTGCCATACATTCTTTTCTTACCATTCTCATTTCTGAAGATGGAAGTTTGATTGTAACATAATTGCCTTCTTTAGCCATTACTTGAGCTGCATTTCCTGCTGCTCTAACCATAACTCCGCCACGACCAGGGTTTAGTTCTACGTTGTGAACCATTGTACCTAACGGAATTAATTCAAGCGGAATAGCGTTCCCTGTTTGAACAGGTGCATCTGGACCGCTTATGATTGTATCACCAACATTCAAACCTTCAGGTGTTAATATATATCTTTTTTCACCATCTGCGTAGAATACCAATGAAATTCTTACGTTTCTATTCGGATCATATTCTACAGTTTTAACAACTGCCGGAACACCGAATTTTTCTCTTTTGAAATCTATTACACGGTAAGCTCTTTTTACCCCACCGCCTTTGTGACGGCAAGTAATTCTACCTGTATTATTTCTTCCTGCTGTTTTCTTTAATTTTTTCAACAGGGATTTTTCTGGTTTTGAAGTAGTGATTTCTTGATAATCACTCTTTGTCATACCTCTTTGTCCCGGAGATGTCGGATTAATTGTTCTAATTGCCATTATTTTTCTCCTTTGATTGGCTTCGTTGTAACTTTTGGGACCTATGCCTTACGCCCCGCTAGGCCTTTCGACCTTGAGTCTTGCTTTCATAAGCAAAATTCATTATGCACCGATTAGTTCTTCAATCGGATCACCTTCGATTGTCACGATTGCTTTTTTTGAACTATCGGTTCTACCGAATTTATATCCCATTCTTTTTGCGTGAGATGGTATATAAACGGTGTTTACATTTTTAACTTTTCTACCTGGAAAAGCTAATTCTACTGCTTGTGCGATTTCAACTTTTGTCGCATCTTTACGAACTTCAAAAGTATATTTGCCATCAGCTTGAGCAGATACTGATTTTTCAGTAATTAAAGGTTTTTTAATTACGTCATATAACTTTTCTGTGTTTGTTCTTTCTTTACTCATTTTATTTTTCCTTTTAATTAATTAGATTCAACTTATTTACTTAATCTTTCAGTAATTTCGTTAACAGCAGCTTCTGTAATAACAACACTATCTGCTTCCAACAAATCTTTCACATTTAAGTTTGTAGGCAACAACAATTTTACTGAAGGGATATTTCTTGCAGCCAATTCAAGATATTTGTTTTCATCAGCACGAAAATCAGCTACGATAAGAATTTTTCCATTTAAGTTTAATGATTTCAAAGCTGAAGCCATTAATTTTGTTTTAGGTTCTGTAATAGCAGAGAAATCTTTTACAATTACCAATTGTTCTTCTCTTGAAGACAATGCAGATTTCAAAGCCAATTTTCTGGCTTTTTGAGGCATAGAGAAAGAAAAATCTCTTGGTTTTGGTCCGAATATAACACCACCACCTGCAAATAATGGAGAACGGAGAGAACCGGCTCTTGCTCTACCAGTACCCTTTTGTTTCCAAGGTTTTTTACCTCCACCAGAAACTTCAGCTCTTGTTTTTGCACAAGCTGAACCTTGACGGGCATTATTTAATTGTCTTCTCAGTGCTAAATGCATTACATGCAAATTAGGTTCAACGCCGAAAACACTTTTTTCTAAAGTAATTTCGCCTAATTTTTCACCGTTTGAACTTAATATTTCTTTTGACATTTTTAAATTTCCTTTACTATTTAATATATATCTTTCGTTTAAGACTGCCTACCGCTTGCACATTTGCTTTATTTGGCAGAACCAGCCGGTTTTTAAGACTTGTCCTTGTCGCCAATCCATTTACTAATTCCATTTAGTTCTTGAAGGAACAATTGTTACCAATCTGCCTTCACAACCCGGAACAGAACCTTTGATTAAGATTAAGTTTTTATCTGCATCAACCTTAACCAATTTCAACTTAGTAACGGTAACTCTTTCATTACCCATGTTACCAGCCATTCTTTTACCTTTGATAACACGGCTAGGAGTTGTACCAGCACCGATTGAACCAGGTTCTCTGTGGTTCTTTGAACCGTGGCCCATAGGACCTCTGCCGAAATTCCATCTTTTTACGGTACCTTGGAAACCTTTACCGATTGATTTACCTGTAACATCAACTTTTTCTACGTTATTTAAAACAGATACTTCAATTTTATCACCGACTTTATAGTCTTGTGGGTTATCTACTCTGAATTCTTGAAGATGTCTGAAATTTTCAAGATTATTCTTTTTGAAGTGACCGATTTGAGCTTTAGTTAAATGTTTTTCTTTTGCGGCAACAGTACCTACCTGAATAGCATTGTAACCGTCAGTTTCAACAGTTTTAACCTGAGTAACTACGATATCATCAACTTTGATAACTGTTACAGGGATAGCCAAACCTTGTTCATCAAAAATTTGAGTCATTCCCAATTTTTTACCTATTACACCTAGTGTCATATTCTACCTTTCCTGCTCACCTTACTTGGTGCGGACACATTCCACCCCATTTCTGGTTTGCATTTTCACTTGCGAGCGCTACGTCTTGCTTAATTACTTTACCTATCGGGGACTTTCACCCCACCCTACAAAGGGTGTCCGGAGAGGTGTATTCACCTCCATTCCGGTCGCAGTTCACATTATATATGCATAATGCTTATTTAATTTTCAAATTTGCCTGTGCCTTGAAATTACAGTTTAACTTCAATATCTACACCGGCAGGAAGATCTAATCTGCTTAACTCTTCAGTAGTCTGTTGAGTCGGTTCGTATATATCGATAATACGTTTATGAGTTCTCATTTCAAAATGTTCACGAGATTTTTTATCTACGTGAGGAGATCTTAAAACGCAATATATACGTCTTTTAGTAGGTAAAGGAATCGGGCCTGCAACTTTAGCGTCAGTTCTTTTTGCTGTTTCAACGATTTTGTCAGAAGATACATCGATCAATTTGTGATCATATGCTTTCAAACAAACTCTGATTCTTTGTCTTTTTGTGCTTGCCATTTTTATTCCTTTTCTTTTTTGTCATGTTATACACATCAGGGGTCTTAAGAAGCCGCCCCTAGAGGCCTTGCTTGGGTTAGCTATCAGGATAATATTTCGGACATTAACTAAAATACTCCAAGCATATCAATCGTAGTACAAACACAAATGCCTGTCAACTTGGTTTTTTGCTATTTGTTAATGAATTGTTACAATATAAAAGAGCCCTGAAAATTCTTCAGAGCTCTTTTATCACTTTAATAATTTTATTTTTTATCTACGACAGTTACAACTGTTGATTTAGCATTTTTGACTGCATCAATTGCGGACCAAATTTTTACAGCCGGCAATAAAACCCTGGAAGCAATCCTAACCTTGAACACCTTAGGAGCAATCCAAGCTCCTATTTCACCGGCCAAAAAAAGAACACCTTTCTCGATATCACCATTTACAAACTGTCCCAAACCACTCACCAATAATGAAGCAATCCCGACTCCCCATTTTTTGCCCGTTGAAGGTTTTACTAGAGTTCTTTTTTCTATATGGTCTGGATATTCTTTTATTTTAACATCATCAATTTTTCCACCATTAAAAGCTGGTTGGTTGAATGATAAATTTGATTTTGCTAACTGAATTCCATTAATAGACATGTGTTACTCCTTTTTCATTGCTAATACACAATTTCATAAAAACAGAAACTACAAAAATTTGCCATACTTCCGCCCTATCCTATCCTATCCTATCCTATCCTATGAGGCATTATAGTGGAGTTTCAACCAATTGTAAAAAAAAATTACAATTCTTAACATTTGTTACAAAACACAAATAATGGAATTACAGCACACCTTTAAGATACTGACCTGTTATAGATTTTTTATTTTTGGCAAGTTCATGAGGAGTTCCAGTTGCAACTATCTGTCCGCCGGCATTACCGCCTTCTGGTCCCAAGTCAATTATATAATCGGCAACTTTTATTAAATCAAGGTTATGTTCAATAATAAGAATAGTATTACCCTGATCAGCAAGCTGTTGAATTATTTTTATAAGCTTGTCCAAATCATACCAGTGAAGTCCCACTGACGGTTCATCAAGGAGATACAAGGTTTTACCTGTTGCACGCTTATTTAACTCAGAGGCAAGTTTAATTCTTTGCGCCTCGCCCCCGGACAAAGTTGTAGCACTTTGCCCAAGTTTAATATAATCTAAACCTACGTCATTCAAGGTTTGTAACTTATTTTTTATAGTCGGAATACTGTCAAAAAATTCAAGAGCTTCTTTTACACTCATATCAAGAACATCTGCGATTGTTTTGCCCTTAAATTTTACTTCAAGAGTTTCACGATTATACCGTTTACCTTTGCAAACAGGACATTTTACATAAACATCAGATAAAAAATTCATCTCTATTTTATTAACACCGTCACCTTTACATGCCTCACAGCGTCCGCCTTTTACGTTAAAACTAAACCGTCCCGGCTTATACCCTCTTACTTTTGCCTCATTTGTCTTTGCGTACAAATCTCTTATATGCGTAAACACATCCGTGTAAGTTGCAGGATTTGAACGAGGAGTTCTGCCGATTGGAGATTGGTCTATATCAATAATTTTATCTATATTTTCAAAACCTAAAATCTCGTCTACTCCCTGAGGTTTCGGCCGATTTCCTCGAAGCTTGTGGAGTGCATATTCATAGATTAATTCCTGCATCAGCGTAGATTTTCCGGAGCCAGATACGCCTGTCAGGACAACAATTTTACCGAGTGGAATATCCACATCTATATTTTTTAAATTATTTAAATAGGCATTTTTAACTTGGAGATATTTTCCATTTCCTTCTCTAATTTTTTCCGGAACAGGAATCACTTTTTCCCCGCTAAGGTATTGTCCGGTGAGAGACGATTTACACTTAATAATATCGTCCAACTCTCCCTGCGCAACAATTTTCCCACCGTTAACACCAGCTTTTGGCCCGATATCAACAATATAATCAGCGTTACGCATTGTATCTTCATCATGTTCTACAACAATTAATGTATTGCCAAGATTTCTGAGTTTAAGCAAAGTCTTAATCAACCTATCATTATCACGCTGGTGCAGTCCAATAGAAGGCTCATCCAGAACATAGAGAACACCTGACAACCCACTTCCGATTTGAGTCGCAAGACGAATTCTCTGAGCTTCTCCACCTGAAAGAGTTCCTGCCATACGTGAAAGGTTTAAGTAACTCAAACCAACATCTTTCATAAATCTTAAACGCGCACGAATTTCGTCCAAAATTTGCTTTGCTATCTGCAAATGATATTCATCAAGCTCAAGATATAAATCCTCAATAAATTCTAGTTCTTCATCAATAGACATCAGAGTGAATTCATAAATATTCTTGCCTTTAATTTTTACTGCCAGCGGGAAAGGCTTAAGCCTTGCTCCATTACAAGCCGGACAAGGCGTTGTTGTCATATATTTTTCAATTTCCTCACGCCAGTATTCACCGTTTGAATCATTATATCTTTTTTCTAAAAATGGAATTACGCCAGGGAATTTATGATATTTTGTTTCATAACGGTGTGTTCCAAAGCGCTTTACTCTGAAAGCCATCAGTTCATCCCCCCCATATAGAATTATATCCTGATGAACTTTCGGCAAATCTTCAAAAGGTTTATCCATATCAATACCATAATGCGAGCAAACCGATTTCAGAGTATCATCGTAATAGTCTGTAGAAGTTTTTGACCACGGATAAATAGCACCGTCTTTTAAGGACTTTTTTCTGTCCGGAACAATCAAATTCGGATCAATTACAAAATCCGCTCCAAGACCTGAACATCTTTCGCAAGCTCCATATGGAGCATTAAAAGAAAATATTCTCGGAGTAAGTTCTTCAAAACTGAGGTTACACTTAGGACAAGAAAGCTTTTCGCTGAAAATAATTTCCGAACCTTCTTTTGAATCTTTTCTTGAAACAACGTCAACTATTGCAATTCCATCTGCTTTTTTAAGTGCAATTTGAACACTATCCGCAATTCTAGATTGAGCGCTTTCTTTTACGACAATTCGGTCCACAACAACATGAATTGTATGCTTCTGGGTTTTTGTAAGTTTTATTTCATCCTCATCAAGATTATATATTTCACCGTCAACTTTTACTCTTACAAAACCTTCCTGACGAAGTTCTTCAAAAATCGATTGAAATTCTCCCTTTTTCCCTCTAACAACAGGTGCAAGTATTTGAATTTTCTCGCCTTCGCCGAGCTTTAAAATACTATTGACAATTTCATCAATTGTCTGCGGCTTAATCTCATCTCCACAATTAGGACAATAAGGAGTGCCAACACGTGCGTAAAGGAGTCGTAAATAATCATAAATTTCAGTTACTGTCCCGACGGTTGAACGCGGGTTATTGCTTGTTGACTTCTGGTCTATCGAGATAGCAGGAGAAAGCCCGTCTATATATTCAACATCAGGCTTATCCATCTGCCCCAAAAACTGTCTTGCATAAGTCGAAAGGCTTTCAATATAACGTCTTTGACCTTCAGCAAAAATAGTATCAAACGCAAGGGAAGATTTTCCAGAGCCAGAAACACCAGTGAAAACAATTAATTCATTTTTTGGAATCTCCAGCGATATATCCCTTAAATTATGTTCCTTAGCACCCTTAATCGTAATCTTATCTAACATAGTACTAATATTATTGCACTAAAAAATTTCTTGGCAACAATAATTTAAACATTATCGAGCATATCAATAAGCATTCTGTGCAAACGGACGTTATGAACCCTTATAATGTCAACTTTTCTCTCTACAGTCAGAGTATTTAAAGCCACAGTAAAAATATCTTTAGTATTATTGTCTGCGTCTGGAATATTTAAGAGACTCTTTCTTGAAACACCAAGCATAATAGGACATTCTAAAATCCGTAATTCCTCAATGCGCTTAATTATCTCAAAATTATGTTCTCTTGTTTTCCCAAAACCAATACCAGGATCAATAATAATATTTTCTTTCTTAATTCCGTTTTCAACTGCAGTATCTATACGCTTATTTAAATCAAGAAAAATTTCATCCATTAAGTTTGAATATATCGGGTTAATTTGCATTGTTTCAGGAATTCCCTTTGAATGCTGAATAACAATAGGACATCCGAAATCTGCAATAACCGACATCATATTTTTATCATAGCTTAAGCCAGAAACATCGTTAATAGCTGTTGCCCCAGCCTCAAGACAATATCTTGCGACTTCCGCATTTCTCGTATCAATACTTATCGGCAAATCAATATTATTTTCCCTAATAAAATCAAGTATAGGTAAAAGCTTTGACAACTGTTCATCAGCCGGCACAGCTTCTGAAAATGGTTTCGTAGACTCTGCACCGATATCAATCATATCAGCTCCGTCCTCTACAAGTTTAATAAGATGAGTCGCTGCCTGCTCAAAATTCTCATATTCTCCACCATCAGAAAAAGAATCAGCGGTAAGGTTTAAAATGCCCATAATTTTAGTTTTCTCTGGGGCATCAAAAGATAGAAGTCGTTCAATTTCTCTCCCCAACTTTCTGAGTCCAAATGGCTGAAGTCCAAGTTGAACAGCAATTTTGGAAAGCTGGGAAATACTTCCGCCCAGAATACAATCCGCTTTATCAATTTTACCTGTTATAGTATTTTTAGGAGTAGCACAATCTGCCCCAAAGGATAATGCAGTCTGTTTTAGAATATTTGCCTGTGCGACAGAAAGTCCAAAAATTTTTATATTTTTATAATTATATTTATCTATGGCTCTTGAAGCATAAGATTTATCAAAATCTATTGCCACGAGTTCCTTCAGAATATCATCAGTTTTTAATTCTCGTAAAATAAAATCATGCATAATCCGAGTTTAGCATGATTTTATATATTATTCAACAAATTAAATTTATTATATTTTAGAATTATCCGTCACTGTACTAAGTTTATTTAAGAAAGTATTAAATACTTCCCCAATACCAGTAATAAATACAAATATGGAAGCCCCTCCACCAATTATGGAGCCAAGTTTACCTGTGAACATTCCCTTCATAAATTTCGGCATTTTTGAAGCTTTAGCCCAATTTGCAATATCAAGTCTTAACTGTCTATAATTAAGTTTCAGTGCATTCCACAAAGAATTTGACTGTTTGACAGGTTCGCTTACAAGAGTTGCTCCTTCAGCTACGGAATTAATAGTACCGCGGAGTTTTTCACTTGATTTAAACATTTTAAAAGCTCCACTTCTTGTAGCAGAATAACCGGCTCCAGCAGCACCAGTTGCAGCCGCAGCTTCGCCTACCCGTTCTTTACGATCTTCCCGACGAGCAGAAGCATTGGAAGCATCGCCTGTAAATGTTACAAATTTAGGACCAATTGCATTAAGCTGCATCTGAAACATCTCCTCCAACTATATATTCTCTGTCATTTACAAAATATTTACCGTCTTTATTAACTTCAACATTTTGTGTTCGTCCGTCAATAGTTTTGCCGCCAAGAACATTAATAGCAGCAGTTCCGCCACCTGCAACGCCCATTGTTTCAACAAATACACGTTTATAATTTAAGTTTTTAAAATAATTAACGGTTTTATTTTTTAAATTTACAGTTCCATGATATAGAGAATTTTCCTTAACGGCCTGTTGCCATCTTGTTAAAGTGTTGCCTACGGAAGTATCAAGGAAAGAATTTTCCCATCTTTTTATTCTCGTACCTGAATTCTTATACCAGTCTTTGCCCGAAATATATTTACCTAAATCAGAAAATTTTGTAGAAGCATATTTCCAAGAAGAAACCAATTTTTTTCCAATAGATTGCATAGAATCGGTTTTTCCGATTTTAGATAAAACTTCTAATGTTCCGACAGTTCCCCATCTAAGCCCGCCCCATCCAATGGCCACAGCAGTTAATCCCGAAAGAATTTTTGTCCCGGTCTTTACTCCCGGAACATTTTCTGTTGATTTTGCAATAGCGTCAACATTTGCCTTTGTCTGTTTCCAAAGATCAAGTTCTTTTTTTCTATCCATATCAAAACCATAGTTCTCATAATAGCTACTGTCATGCGAATCTGTTACATCTTCATACTCCACATCCTCTGCATAGCGCTGTAAATCACTCCGCCCGAATGACAGGTTACGACTATAATTATTTACTAAGCCCGGTTGAATTGTTAACATATTTTCTACACTCCATTAGTTTAATATTTCAGGAACATAAAACCTTCTAAAAAAAATTTTTTGCGCATTATTAATAAATTGTTACAAATATTTGCAACTAAAGTATCGCATATTTTTCAAAATTTGTAAATAGATATATGAAGAGATACTAAGAGTTAAAATAAATACTTGTCATCAACTGTTGTTTGTCATAGTATAAAAAATATAGAAATAGCTAAGGAGAAAATATGAACGAGCTTTTAAAGAAAACAGCTGCCGAACAAAGTAAGGCTTTGAAAAATAAAGAAATTTCCGCTGTTGAATTAACACAGGCTGCTTTTGAAAGAATTGACGAACTTGAAGAAAAATTGGGAGCATTCAACTCTCTAACAAAAGAAACAGCTATTAATACAGCAAAAAAAGTTGATGAAAAAATCGCAAAAGGAGAAGAATTACCGCTTCTTGCAGGAATTCCTCTTGCTCTAAAAGATAATATGAACCTTATAGGTTCAAAAACAACTGCGTCAAGCAAAATTCTGGAAAATTTTGTATCACCTTTCAACGCAACAATAACTCAAAAATTATTGGATAATCTGGTTCCAATCGTCGGGAAAGCAAATCTAGACGAATTTGCAATGGGGTCTTCAAATGAAAACTCTGCATTCAAAAAAGTTCACAATCCTTGGAACTTAAACAAAGTTCCTGGCGGTTCCTCAGGTGGTTCTGCAGCCAGTGTTGCATCATGCGAAGCGACTCTGGCATTGGGATCTGACACCGGCGGTTCAATACGACTTCCTGCATCTTTCTGTGGTATTGTCGGAATGAAACCAACATATGGACGTGTTTCTAGATATGGTCTTATCGCATTTGCTTCATCATTAGACCAAATCGGACCTTTTGCCCGTTCCGTTGAAGATGCGGCTAATCTTCTGGAAGTTATATCCGGTCATGATCCTAAAGATTCAACATCTTTAAATCTGCCTGTTGAACATTATGCAGCTTCTTTAAAAGACGATATTAAAGGTAAAAAAGTCGGCGTTATAAAAGAATTAATGTCAGAAGGTTTATCCGAAGATGTTGCAAAAGCAATGCAAAATGCAATAGAAACTTATAAAAATTTAGGATGTGAAATTATTGAAATTTCTCTTCCTAAGTTGAAATATTCAATCGGAATTTATTATATTCTTGCAACGGCTGAATGCAGCTCAAACCTTGCAAGATTTGACGGTGTAAGATACGGTTACAGAACCCCTGATGCTAAAAATCTTATGGAAATGTATACAAAAACAAGAGCTGAAGGGTTTGGACCTGAAGTTAAAAGACGTATAATGCTTGGAACTTATGCTTTGAGTTCAGGGTATTATGATGCCTATTATAAAAAAGCTCAACAAATGAGAGCACTGGTAACAGAAGATTTTAAAGAAGCGTTCAAGAAAGTTGATATTTTAATATCTCCAACTTGTCCGAACACAGCATTTGATTTAGGCGCAAAATCTTCTGACCCTCTTCAGATGTATTTAACTGATATCGCAACAATTTCTGCAAACCTTGCAGGTATTCCGGGTATAAGTATACCTGCAGGATTTGACAAGGACGGAATGCCTATCGGGTTACAGATACTAGCCCCACAATTACAAGAAGGCAAACTGTTTAATATGGCTTACCAATTCGAACAATCTCACGATTATTGGAAACAGTTAGCCAATATATAAACATTAAAAATAAAAAAGCCACTCCTCAAATAGGAGTGGCTTTTTTTAAGGCATTTTAATAATCCATTTTCCATCCACTTTCAATAATTCTTGCACCACAACCATAACCGGAAGTATATTTCAAATTCGGGTCACAAGAATTGTCAGATCTCCAATACCCAGCACCATGAGGCGCAAAATTAAATGAGGCGTATTTTTCACTCCCCCTTGGCACAAGATGTCCATCAGATGTGATTGCAAACCAGAATATATCACGCCCCCATTTGTTAGGTTTCTTAGTGCCATTTATATCCAGTCTGAAAAACCTTGAACTTTAAAATTAGGAATAGATGACGCTCTCGCTGTTTTATTAAAGGATATATAATAAGACATTGCGGAACCATCAGGTAATATAAAAATCCAATGACCTTTGGAATTTTTAAATTTCAACTCCTTTTGCAATTTTTTAAAGAAACTACCACAACCGTAAGATTCGGGATAATGTCCTTCTTCACATCGATCCCAGGTTATAGATTTAAAAAGAGATGTATCTTCTAAAGAATCAGCCTCTTTACGAGCCATAATCAGGGTAAACGCTTTTCTTTGCCTTAAATTGGAAACACAACCAACCAAGCAAAAACCTTGTCCTATCTTAGATAGAGTTGCCCCCTCCCGTTTTCATTGTTATATCAAGCTTTTTCATACTTTTATCCTCCATTATTTCTTCAATATAAACGATTTTTGCATATTTTTCAAGAACCTCATAGCCAAAACGGTTCCTAAAATCTTTATAGCCATATACTCCTAGCAATGACTGAAATTTAAAAAGTTAAAATAAACGATTTTTACCTGACAAAGTTTTGGCACCTTGCTCAAAGCTGTTTTTCTTCATGGTTTTAGTATCTTTAAAAACTATTTCATATCCTAAAGTTTTAGCAATATCGTTAATTTCGCTAAATTTTATTGTACAATTTTTCAGCTTATTATAAAAACCAGCATATGAATTGCTATAATTTTTTTCCTCGTGAAGCTTTTTCAATAATTTTCTAAGAGTAAGTCCACGATAAATAGTAAGAGCCTTTATAAAATCCATAAGAGGAACATTTTCATACTTGTAATCCATAATATTATTATTCTAATTATAAAGAAACTTTTATACAAAACACTTGATAAATTATACTTAATAAGATATAATATATATATACATAGATATATATTAACAAGGAGCTAGCTATGAAAAAAGGATTTACGTTAGCAGAGGTTTTGATAACTCTGGGAATTATTGGGGTCGTTGCCGCAATGACATTACCGACGCTTATATCAAATTATCAAAAAATCGTTCTTGAAACCCAATATAAAAAAGGTTTATCGGTTCTAGGCAATGCAATGCAAATGGCGATGGCAAAGAACAATACACCTGGAGATTTAGGTTCAACGCCGATTAATCAGTGCTATTCAGCGACTGATACAATGCAGCGAGCAGATTGTTTTAAGGAAGAAAGTAAAAAATTATTCTCTGTAACATTAGATGCATATAATCAGGCTTTTGCGGAATCCTTAATGATGCTTGAATATTCAGAACCATCTGTAAGCAGTATATTTTTTCCACCAGCATATGCTAGTGCAGCATTTGAACCATATCCATGGCTGTTAGGTACAAATTGGGTATTTATGACACCTGACGGGATTGTTTATGGATTTAATCAATATGTTCAAGATTATGAGAGAACAATACTTGGGTTCTATGTCCTTATGGATGTAAACGGAGCAAAAAAACCAAATAAAGTCGGAGAAGATTTATTCAAATTGGCTATAAATAAGTCCGGTAAAATTACAGATATGACATGTCTGCTGAGAACAGGCGGGAATAGATGTACTAGAGAAGATATAAAAAAAGCATTCGGAACAGATAGCATTTATTAGACCACAGGTACGGCGAAATAGAATGTAGAACCTTCTCCTTCAACACTTTCACACCATATTGCGCCTTTATGAGCTTCTATTAATTGTTTAGCAATAGGGAGCCCAAGCCCAGAACCCCCGACTTTACGCGACAGAGAATTTTCAATTTGCGCAAACTTATCAAAAACATGAAGAAGGTTTTCCTGAGAAATTCCGATACCTTCATCTTTTACGCTCACAAGAACATAATCTCCGTCAAGTTTATTCAGTATTTCTGTAAAACACTCACTATACTTAAGATTTTTTGAATTAACAAGCTCTGATTTTACCGTAATAGATTTACCTTCAGGAGTAAATTTTACTGCATTGGATACAAGATTAGTCAAAACTTGTTCCAGTCGCTGGGAATCCGCATACACTTCCGGCAAATTAGCGGTTTCATCAGTTATTAGAGTTAATCCTTTATCCTTCACTAGAACGGACAGGGTAGATTTTACATATTCAATAACAGAATTTATATCCATATTTTTGAAATGGTAATCCATTTTTCCTGCTTCAATTTTTGACAAATCTAACAGGTCATTAATAATTCCAGATAGACGTTGAGAATTTCTCTTAGCCATAGTCAGGAACTTATCAAAAGCCTGAGTAACTTCTCCGCATTTTCCACTAAGCATAATATCAAGAGAATTTTTAATAGATGTTAACGGAGTTCTAAGCTCATGTGAAACAATAGAAATAAATTCAGATTTCAAATGCTCCAATTTCTCAAGCTTATGATTAGTCTCCTTTAACTCCTGATACAAAGTTGCACTTTTTAAAGGTAGAGAGACTTGTTGCGCAATAGTTTGAAAACATGTAGCATTTTCTGTTGTAAAAGGAGTTTCTTTAAAAATTTCGACACACCCAAAAAAATTATCCCCGAGAGATATTGGTGAAAACATATTATCAAATTGAAATACAGTGAAATTAAAACGACTTGCAGGAAATTTTATAAATTTGCGAACCTTCAAACTCTCAACATCAACCTCATAAGGAAGCGCTCCAGTCTCAAAAAGGGATTTATAATGCAAAACAACTCTCAATTTTAAAGCATTAATGAGTTCATCTGAAAGTTCGTAAAGCGAGTTAATAAGCAATACAGGTTCTTCTTCCGTACAGAATGACAATGTACAGGTCAGTGAAAAACTAAGCGCCTTATCCATACCTTCAAGCATATAATTAATAAGTTTTTCCTTATCAAGAGTTCCAGCAAACTGGGAACTTGTAGAATAAAGGGCATTCAATCTGTAATTACTGTCCGCAAGATCCTTGTTAGTATCAAAAAGCTTTTCAAGAGCAGAACGCATCCGAAGATTCATAGAAATAATACCGGAAATCAGTTCATCGCTCATATCATCAATAATAAAAGCATTTGCGTACTTCATCAAATCACGCTCTTTAAAATTCAAAGATGTAATTAACAGAAGTGCTGAATTTTCCATAAAAGATTTCATTTTATTTATAATTGATCTGGAATCAATCTTATTTGAAAGGGTATCCAAAATAACAATTTCACAAGGAGTAGCTGAAAGATAGTCAACAATAAGAGCTCCATCAGACATTGATACAAAATCCAAACGGAGTTTTTCAACAATTTTTTCATACTTATTTAAAATTTCAGCTCTTTGAGATATTAATAAAACCCTAATCATAATATTAATGGTAACAAACTTATTTATAAGTGCAAATTTTTTACAAATTATTTATTTTCTTCTTCCATTTTTTCAATATATTCAATAATATCAAGTGCAAGTTCATGTCTTAATTCAAATGGAGCGTGCTTAATATATTCCATGGCATGAGATACTTTAATATTTTTATCATACCAACGTCTAAGAATATAGTTATACTGATCTTCAAGAGACATCTTGAAATCAAAATCTTTTAATTTATCAAGAACATACTCTGCACAAATTGTTTGTAATTCTTCATCCGCTTTTTCCCATACAGCAATAGCTCTGCTCAATACAGGATCAGCATCATACCAGCGTTGTTGTCTCTTCTCCATAATAAAACTCCTTTTTTTCTTGCGTGTTAAGACTATTTTAGCAAAAATGTAAAAAACTGGCAAACGTTTTTTTAACATAGTATAATAAATAATATGAGGAAGATTATAGCTTTATTACTTTTAATCATGTTTTTTGGAACAAATACTGCGGTTCTTGCAGATCCAGTATTCGAAGGACATGCGGAAAAAAGCGATCAGATAAGAAAAGACCTTGAGAGCGAACTGTTTACAGGTCAGGTGGAGCATCTTGAAAGATCTGACATAATTCATATGACAGTATCTCAGGTTTTGGATTCAAACATAAACATTGAAGGAGATGAATTTTTTGCAGAAGTTGTAAATGATGTGGAAGGCGATAGCGGAGTAATTATCCCGAAGGGAACCTTTGCTCACGGAAGGATATCAAAAACAACTGAAGCAAAACGACTTGGAAGAGCTGCAACATTATCGTTAGAGTTTGATTATCTCATAACCCCTGACGGCAGAGAAATTCCAATAGAGGGCAAGATGTCAACAAAACTGCACCCTGTAGCCGAAACAGGGAAAATAATTGCGCAAGACGTTGGATATACTTTAGCAGGCGGAGCCGTCGGCGGATTTTTAGCACTAAATTGGCTTGGACTGGAAGCTGCCATCGCGTCTCAAGGTTATACCCTTGCAGGAGGGGCTGCACTGGGAGGTGCGATAGGTCTTGGAGCAGCTCTAATCAGAAAAGGTCATGAAGTTCTAATAGCTCCGGGAGACGAAATTAAAGTAAAAATAAACACGTCAGTTCCTCTCCCTGTATACAAAGACAGTGCGCTTATGCAACATGAAATGCAGTATCCCGGACTTGAAGTAAGGATTTCCAATGTAAAACATGAAGAAGATCCATTCGGAGAAGCAAATACTATTACTCTTACGGTAATGATTACAAATATGTCAGATAAAACATTTTCCGGCCTTGATACAGCACTGGTGAACGATTACAATGCCGTTTTCAGACCATCAATTTTTGGCGATACCAAATTGATGTTCAAACAAATTAAACCAGGGGACAAGGTTATCGGTGACATTTCTTTTGCAGTAGATAATATAAACAGGAGATTCTGGCTGACTTTTTATGACAGACGCAACAAGAAGGCTCTTGCAAAAATCTCTGTTGATAATGCTTATAAGAACGTTTCAACAAAAACAAAAAAGAAAAACGACAAGGTTCGAACAAGAAAAGTAAACTTTAAAAAGGAGACCGATTTGTTTGAACTTGACTAAAAAGATGTGTAAACAGTTGCTTTACAATATCTTGTAATTTAACTTTTTTATGTTACAATGTTAGTAGTTATTAGGTTATTAAAGAAAGTAGGAAAAAATGGCTTGTGGTAAGTTAGAAATAGACATTTTAAATTCGATTTGGAATTTGACATCGAATAATAACGGGAAAGATATATCTATTCAAGATGTTGTAGACGACTTATCATCTAATGGTATAGAAAGAGCTTATACTACCATTAAAACAGTTATGGACAGATTAACTGCCAAGAGTATACTTGTTCGTTATAAAGTAGGGAAAAAATTCTTCTATAGTGCAGCTACAGACAAAGAAGAATTTGCACATGAAAGTATTAAAGAAGTTGCAGATAAGTTTTTTAATTCTGATTATGCTGAAATGATTAGATTTATTGAAAATAAATTTGATTTAGTAAAATAAAATGAATAATATAGAAGGATGTAGAGTTTTTGTATCGGAATTAATCCGAAAAGTTTTGGTTGGCGAATTAACTGTTAGAAATGCAATTACGCTGTTTCCAGCGGACACAAAAGATAAAAGCATTGAAGCTGCATTCCATGCACTTGTCCATTATGAAGCTGACGAGGATATAAGACGCAGGGACATTCTCTACAGAGATGAGCAGGATGATTATCTGACATTAATATTCCAAACGCTTGAGCAGGGGAAAAGTTTACCTGATAATATTATAAGAAATTACGAAAAATACTATAAAAGCGCAGATATTCCGCGACCAAATGATTTTCGCTCAAATGTTATAAGGTTTTGGAGATTTCTAACATTTAGAGAGTAGAGTTTTAGCAATTTGTGCTGCAAGTTTTTTAGGCATATACATCGGTAAAAGCCCCCAATCTTTAAGATCTACGTTTTCACCTGAAATCTTAGCTTCATTAATTAAATCTTGAAGAAGGTTATTCACATCAGACGTATTATATTTTGACATAAAAAATTCATACTCAGGAGACCATCGTTCAAGCGGAAAGAAACGCTTACCTCTTAAATAATGAGCTACATGTGACCCCCAATCTGCTTCAGAGACAATATTAGGTTCAATGTTATTATCAAGACAGTGTTTAACTGCTAATTTATCAGCGAGAAAGCCAACACCGCCGACCGCTTCATCGTCCCAATTTTGCAAGTAATCAACGATTACTCGAGGTCCAACAATCCCAATGTCTTTATGGTCTCTAAATAATAAATCAGGTATTAAACGTAATCTGGAATCAATCTTGTCAAAAAGATCCGTCAATTGAACATACCCGAACTCTTTTTTTAAATTTTTTGACATAAAATGGTATGCAACACTATCTTTATTTTCTGAAGTCAAAATATTAACTTGCAGTGGTTTATTATTTTTCTTATCCCATAAATAATCAATTCTTTCAGGATCATAATTCAAAACTAAAAATTTTCCAGCTGCAGATTTTTTTGTAGTCTTATCAAGTATAATAGTTTGAGGTTTTTGAAAATTTAAAGACACAATATTTGAAAAATTTGAATTTGTATATGGATTATAGACATTCATCTCAAAAGTTTTATATACAGGTTCTTTCTTGAACGTATCAAATTCAATCTTCTTCCTTGAACAAAAACTTGTCGGGGAAGAGTTAATTTTATTAATACAATTAAATTTTACAGGATTAATATATATCATATTTCTTATAAAAGATAAAAATAAAAAATTTTGCGCCCTATTTTTAATTTAACAGGGCACAAAATTTAATGTCGAAGCATATCTCGAATTTCTCTGGAACAATTATTAAAAAATTCACAGGTTACATCAATAACTTTTCCATGCCTGTTAATTCCAATTAAGAAAAGATCCTTCCCTTTAACATTAGGTCTTTTAGCACCGTTTACATCCATCAGCATATAAAAACCATTAACAAAAGTATTTCCAGTATTACTATCATAACTAGTTACTGGTGTAGAATATCCCAAAACAATACCATCAGCTGCCATAAAACTAAAAATAGAAGATGACCAGATATAATCAGGCCAGAATAAGGCAGCTGCAGCATAAGCAGGAGGGAAAAATATACTACTTATATAGTTCTCAGTTTTTCCGTACTCAAGATTATATAATATATTATACAAGTCATTATCGCCACTATCAAGTATTACCGCAAAGAGTTTAGAATTATATTGTGCAATACAATCTTGTAAAGTAACAGTTACAATCTCTTCATCCGTGTCCGTATTATTCATTGAAGCTACATATGCATTGTAACACCCAACAATATGTGTTGAAGCGAAATCTCCCGGAGTTTCGTTTTGTGCCATTGCCATCTGAACTGCATTTGCTACTACTGATAAACCTTTCTTATATGCTGTTTCCAATACTACTTTCTGGTAGTTTGAAATCAGTGTTGGCAGAGTCATTGCTGCGACTATACCAATTATCCCGAGGGTTATTAAGACCTCTGCCAGAGTAAATCCTTCTTTTGTTTTCATTTGTTTATCCTCCATATTTTTTCTATTCGTTTTTTTTGTTTTTTTGTTTTTTTTTGCATAGCATAATTTGGTTAATTTGATATACAAATTAACCTATTTGAAGGAAGATAATAATATTTACGCACAGATGAAAACCCTTGCAGGCTCTTAGATAGGGCTACCCCCCCCCCCCTGAAACTCTTATCTGGCGCACGTTTCTCATTGGATATCCTCCTTATATATATTATAACATAATTCCTACAATTTTCAATATCTATAATAATTATATGTTATAATTCTTATATGAAATTAAGAGAGATATATAATAATAATATAAGCAAAAAAATTTCTTTTGAAGTTTTCCCACCCAAAGAAGCGGTAAATTATAGAAAATTAATTTCAGAATTAGAAAAGATAAAAAAATTAAATCCAGCATTTATTTCACTAACATGTGGGGCAGGCGGGAATAGTGGAAGTAGTACTGTAGAACTTGCAAGAGTAATCAAAGAGAATGGATTTAACATAATGCCACATTTTACCTGTGTATGCAATTCAAGCAACTTTGTTTTTAAGCATATAAAAGATTTAGAGGAACTAGGCATTGAAAACATTCTTGCACTTAGAGGTGATATTCCCATAGATCCAACTCTTTGTTGCAAAGATTTTAAATATGCGAATGAACTTGTAGAATTTATAAAAGAAAACAGCTCTCTTTCAGTTGGAGTTGCGGGCTACCCCGAAGGTCATATTGAGGCTGAAAATTTGCAGGAAGATATTAGAAATCTTAAGAAGAAAATTGATTGCGGAGCTGAAGCAATTTTTACACAACTGTTTTTTGATAATAACAAATTTTATTCATACATTGATGCAGTAAGAAAGTACGGGATCAATGTACCTATTATAGCAGGAATAATGCCGATATTAAACAAACAACAAATCTATAAGATGACAGCTCTCGCAAAAATTACAGTACCACAAATCATTTTGGAAAAACTCGAAACTTATCAACCTGAAGAGCTTCAAAACTTCGGGATTGAATACGCTATCAGGCAGTGTGAAGAGCTTATCAGTGAAAACGTTGACGGGTTACACTTTTTTACTCTTAATAAAATGGAATCAAGTATAGCAATTCTTAAAAATATATTATAAAAAGGAGACATTATGGAAAATTTAAACAAATATATTGAACACACACTTCTTAAACAGGATGCAACAAGCGATGATTTAAACAAACTTTATACAGAAGCAATAAAATACGACTTTCGCGGAGTCTGCATAAATCCTGCATACGTAAAATCAGCAAAAGAAGCATTGAAAGATACTGATGTAAAAATAGTAACGGTAATAGGATTCCCATTAGGCGCAAATAAAACAGAAGTAAAAGCATTTGAAGCCTCTGTTGCAAAGGCCGACGGTGCAGATGAAATTGATATGGTTATAAACGTTACAGCAATCAAGGATAAAAATTATGCTTATGCCAAAGAAGATATTAAAGCAGTAAAAATTGCCTGTGGAGATGTACCACTAAAAGTTATTCTAGAAACAGATCTACTTACTAAAGACGAAATAAAAAAAACTTGCGAAATAGCTATAGAAGCAGGTGCAGACTTTGTAAAAACATCAACAGGCTTTGTCAAAAACGGAGTGGGTGCAAAAGAAGAGGACGTTAAACTAATGTATGATACAGTAAATCCACACGGTTTAAAAGTAAAAGCATCAGGAGGAATAAGAGATAAAGAATCCGCAATAAAAATGATAAAAGCCGGTGCATATAGTTTGGGCACCAGCTCCGGAATAAAAATCATGAGTTAAGACTAACTCTATAAACTTTAAAATAGTTATCACCACGTTGATACTGTAAACCAGTATCAACGTGGTGCTTTTTGTATTATATTATATAAACAAATTTATTAATTATCTGGAAGTTGAGCCATATCATATAGTCTCAAATAATCTTCGTCAGAACAGGTTCTATTTAATGCACAGCTCATATTAAGAACTTTTCCACGCTTATTAATACCAAGATAGAATAAATCCTCTCCAAGTTTATTAGGTTTTTTAGCTCCATTAACATCCATCAGCATATAAAAACCTGCTATAGTACTAGAATTATAATTATTCGGATCAGAATAAATTGCACCATTAAATTCATTTAAATATCCAAAAACAATTCCGTCAGGAGTCATAAATGTATAAACAACTCCCTCCCATTCCGGAGAATATGGATTAATTACCAATCCTGCATAGGCAGGAGGAAGAAAGATATCCACTAATTTAGGATCATCACCAATATTCATATTATAGTAAATTTCAGACATCGTATTATAAAGCTCTTGAGTTCTTGAATCGTCAAGTGTTACAGTATACATTTTCTTGCTATTTTCGTACAAACATAAAGGAAGAGGATTATTCGCAGTTTCATTATTGTAACACCCAACAATAGGAGTTGAAGCAAAATCTCCCGGAGTTTCATTTTGCGCCATAGCCATTTGTACTGCATTTGCTACTACTGATAAACCTTTTTTATAAGCTGTTTCCAATACTACTTTCTGGTAGTTTGAAATCAGTGTTGGCAGAGTCATTGCTGCGACTATACCAATTATCCCGAGGGTTATTAAGACCTCTGCCAGAGTAAATCCTTCTTTGATTTTCATATGTCTATCCTCCATTATTTTTCTATTCTCACGCCTGATTTTTATAGCAAAATATGGCTAATTGCATATATAAATTAACCTAGTTAAAAGAAGATAATAATTTACTTACAGGCAAAGCCACTTATAGGATCCTAGATAGGATTACTCCTCCATGAAACTCTTATCTGGTGCACGTTTTCATTAGATATCTTCCTTATATATATTATAACATATCACTATATCAATTTCAAGTCCTGAAAAAATTATTTTTGAATACAATAAGACTGATTATTTATAATAGAATCAATATAATCATTTTTCAGATACTGTGGATTTTTTTCATCCTCTGGAGTATTTTTTATTGTTTTCATAGCATTTGTAGAAAACTTCTGCGCAACAGAAAGAGGGACATTACAATCATAGAAGTTATAATTAAAATGACACCTTCCGGATTTAATTCCATAAATAGTCAAATATTTTGATTGAACTGGAGAACATGTCTGAAGCTTTTGATAAAGCGGAGTTAAAACAACTTTCATATCATCAGTACCAGATAAAGAGGCCCCCATAAAACCTGTAACCTCTTCCCCGTTTTCTTCAGCAGGTTTCTGCAGATTAGAATTAGTAACAGAAGCGGCAGAACAAACCAGCCCCATAATTACAAAAGCTCCAAACATTGCAAATAAAAACTTTTTCATATTGTTTCTCCTTAAATCATTTTTACTTATTGAATTCTTCAAAGAATTTTCTGAGTAATTCCTGCCCTGTTATCATTGATTTATAATCCAAATCTTCATCAGCAGAATGCATATTATGAACATTAGCTAAACCAACAAGGAATGGTATAAACTTTTCACCATTAGAATTGACGTTATTAGCGTAAATATGAGTTTCTGCTCCTGCGTGGAAAGAACCTATTTCAGCCTTTACACCAAGAGATTTTGCGATAACATCAAACATTTCAGGAATATAATTATCCCAATTCTTTTCAAACGGAGGGAGATGCTCCTCAAAGACAATAGAAGCTTCTGCAATACCTGCATATTCTTCATTCAAATCTTCGACTTGGAACTTCATCATATCTTTAATAGATTCCTCACATTCTCTGCTGGAACTTCTAATTGAATAAGTTACTCTGGCATGAGTATTAATAACATTAGTAACATTAACATTTCCTGCAGAAATTCCACCGATATTACAGGAAGCAATTACATTTTGATTCTCATCACACTGATAAACGCCCTGTGGAAGAATACTAACAAGATCAGCTACAAGTTTTGCAGCATTTTCTCTATCCGGATCCCCAATATCAATTCCTGAATGCCCCCCCTTAAATGTATGTATATCAATAGTGACAATAGTATAACTTGCACCGGAAGTCATAAACTGCCCAAGACTATCACTATCAAGCACCAAAACATATTTAGACTTAATAAGAGAAAAATCAAAATTATGTATGCCAGACATCCCTGATTCTTCATCTCTTGTAAATACAATCTCTAACCCACCATGTTTAACGTTAGATTCAACAAGGTATTTTGCGAAATAAAGAGCATTTGCAACTCCAGCCTTATCATCCGCACCAAGAGTTCTCCCTTCTGCGTGAATTAAACCGTCCTCTCCCAGATAAACTTTCACCGGAGAATCATCTCCTATAACATCCATATGAGCAGACAACAATAAAGATTGCTTAGAACTATCCGTAGCTGGAATATTTATATATATATTTTCATAATCATCAAATTGGCAATTAATTTCATATTTTTTACAAAAATCCATAATGTAAGCCGAAACATTTTGTTCCTTTAAAGACGGAGAAGGAATCTCCGCAAGATTACAGAATAAATCAATCAGCTCATTTTCTTTTCTTATTTCCGTTAAATTCGTCATTTTAATACTCCCGTTAACTAAATTCCCGAATTACATTTTAACATATAAATTCTAAAACAACAAATATAAAAAAATTTATCCACCGTTTGTATAAAAAATTAAAAATACACTATACAAAAACATATAATTATGATATGCTAAATACAGATGTAGTAGTAAAATATTTTTGGAAATATATGCAATGAAAGTTGTTTAAATATTAAGTTTAAATAAGCGCTCGATAGGCTAAATGTATCGAGCATTGTGTGTATTATAAAAAAATAGAAAAGGATAAGGTAAATACTCGATGGGAATTCCATTAATTCTTGCGATTATTGCGGTAATAGCATTAATTGCAGTGTTGTTCGTACAGCACAACAAGATGAAAACTATTCTCCAGAGCGCTGAAAAAGAACGTATTGCTTTAGAAGAGAAAGAGAAAATTTTATTTAAAGAAGCTAAAATTAAAGCTATCGAAGAACTTCAGGATGATAGAGAAAAATTAAATGAAGAAGAAAGAGAACGACGTCAGGAATTATCTAGACAAGAAGCTAAACTTGCAAAACGTGAAGATATGCTTGAAGATAAAATTCAAGAATATACCGAAAAAGATATTCAAGTTCAGCACAAAATTGATGAACTACTGGAAAAAGAAGATTATCTTGCCGAAATCGTTCAACGTCAGACAACAGAACTTGAAAGAATTGCAGGTATGACTGTTGAAGAAGCAAAAAATACTCTTCTTGAACAACTCAAACATGATCTTGCACAAGAACAAATGACGCTTATTCGTGAAAATGAAGCAAAAATTAAAGAAACTTCACTGGAAAAAGCTAAAGAAATATTATCAACAACAATGCAAAGGTGTATGATAGAACAAGTTGTAGAAACAACTGTGTCAGTAGTTGCACTCCCTAATGATGAAATGAAAGGACGTATCATCGGACGAGAAGGGCGAAACATCCGAGCACTTGAAACATTAACTGGTGTAGACTTAATCATTGATGATACACCTGAAGCCGTAGTATTATCAAGCTTTGATCCTGTAAGACGAGAAGTCGCAAAACTTGCCCTTGAAAAACTCATCGTAGACGGACGTATTCACCCTGTAAGAATAGAAGAAATGGTAGAAAAAGCCAATGAAGAAATTGAAAAGAAAATTTGGTCAGAAGGTGAAAACGCCGCATTGGATATGGGAGTTATGGGATTAAACAAAGAACTCATAAAAACACTGGGGCGTCTGTATTATAGAACAAGTTACGGACAAAATGTTCTTAAACATTCCCTTGAGGTAGGGCATATCGCAGGAATGCTTGCAGCAGAACTCGGCGCAAATGTCGCTGTTGCAAAAAGAGCAGGGCTTCTGCACGATATAGGCAAAGCTGTTGACCAAACACAGGAAGGGACACATATTCAACTCGGAGTCGAACTTGCTGCACGCTATGGGGAACGCCCTGAAGTCATTCATGCGATAGAAGCGCACCACGATGATGTTGTAGCCAATACAATTGAAGCTGTTCTTGTAAAAGTTGCAGATGCAATATCTGCAGGCAGACCAGGTGCGAGACGCGATACTCTTGAAATTTATATCAAGAGATTACAAAAAATTGAAGAAATCGTAAATAGTTACGAAGGGATAAAGCAATCTTTTGCAGTACAGGCAGGAAGAGAAGTTAGAATTATAGTTCAGGCAGAGATGTTTGACGATCTTGCCTCACAAAGACTTGCAAGAGATGTCGCAAAACGTATTGAAGACGAACTTGATTATCCTGGACAAATCAGAGTTACGGTTGTACGTGAATTCAGAACAACAGAAATTGCAAAATAAAATATCTACCCTCCCAAAATTTGGCGAGGGTAGAATTTCTTAAATTCTTAAATAATAAAATTAAATAATAAAAAAGAGTAAAGATTATGAGTGATGATAAAACAATAAAAGTATTATTCTTCGGCGATTTAGTCGGCAGACCTGGAAGGTATGCCGTTAGAAATTTTTTGTTGGAAAACGATTACACTAACCACTTTGTCATTGCAAATGTAGAGAATGCATCCCATGGTTTTGGGCTAACAGAAAAGAATTACAATGAATTATCCGAATATGGTATAGACTGCATGACATCAGGTAATCACATCTGGGATAAGAGAGATATATTTAACTACATCGACAAAGCCGATAAACTTCTGCGACCTATAAATTATCCTGAAAAAACATTAGGAAAAGGTTCTTCGATATTTAATTTTAACGGATACAAAATCGGAGTTATAAATATCCTCGGCAGGGTATTTATGAACCTTGTTGACTCACAATGGGAAATGGTTAAAGCTGAAATTGAACGAATAAAAAAGATTACCCCTATAGTGATAATAGATTTTCACGCAGAGGCCACGGCTGAAAAAATTTGTTTTGCAAAATATTGCTCAGAACTAGGATGTTCTGCATTTTTTGGAACACATACACATGTTCAAACAGCAGATGAAAGTATTATAAACAATATGGGATACATAACAGATGCCGGATTTTGCGGTGGCAAAGACGGTGTAATCGGCATGGATTACACTACATCCCTAAACAGATTTCTAACAAGTATCCCGGAACGTTACGAAATAGCTGACAGCAACTCACAGCAGATTAATGCAGTTGAAGTGGAGATAAATCCGAATACAGGTTACGCTGTTGCTATAAAAAGAATTTTTTGTAGTAGAAATGAAGTAGAAAAGGAAAACAGTCAATGAAATCAGATTTTCATATCCATACCTATTTTTCTGACGGTGTTTTCTCGCCGGAAAAAATAGTTGATACTGCGATTGATGTCGGATTGCAAGTCATTGCGCTCACTGATCACGATAATGTTTTATCCTATCAGGTTGCCAAAGACTATATAGAAAAAACAGGCAAAAAACTGGAAGTTATTCAGGGTGTAGAGATTAATACACTTCATAAAAATTATGAAGTTCATATCTTAGGATATATGATGGACACTGAAAACAAAGATTTTCAGGAACTATTAAAGATTCAACAAAAAGCAAGAATAGAACAGGTAAATCAGATTATTGATTTGTTGGCAAAAAAAGAAGGTATAAAAATAAAATTTCAGGATATCAAGAAACAGGTTGCAGAAGGAGGTAGTATCGGAAGACCTCATATAGCAAAAGCAATTACCAACGCCGGAGGGACAGGAAGTGTTATAGAAGCCTATGCAAAATATATTCATGATGACTCTTCTGTTTACGTCCCGAGAAAAACCGTCTCTCCACAGGAAGCCGTTGAAATAATATATGATGCCGGTGGAGTTCCTGTAATTGCCCATCCTCATGATATTGATATTGCTGAAAGTTTAATTAAGGAATTAATGACCCATGGCCTCCGCGGAATTGAAGCATATCACAGGAAACATTCACCTGCATGTGTTGAATATTTTTCATCAATGGCTGAAAATCTTGGACTTATAGTCACAGGTGGTTCAGATTTTCACGCTCCAAATATCATGAACGGTCAAATTATATTGGGTAAAAATTTTGTTCCAGAATGGATTTATGATAAACTAATGCAAGAAAAAAAATGCATAGATATGGCATAAAAAGAAGGTAAATATGAAATTAATAGGCTGGCGATCTCAATATACAATAACATTACTCATAATATTTACTGCTGTTTTGTTATTTATACCGACCTCTCTTCAGTCAACGGTACAAGCAAAATTTATAACAAAATGGAATGACTGTTATGATAGACTTGCATATATGCAGGATGTTATTTTAATGCATGAAAAAGAGTCAATACTCACAAGTTTCAGACGTGCAAAAAATTCAGAAGAACGTGAGCTTATTTTCAGAGAACTCATAAAGCCGTATTTTCGACTGAATAACTCTAAAGTGCCAAAACGTTATCATGTTAAATTCATGAATAACGCAAAAGTTCCTCAAAACAGCTTATATTATTTTTCTGATTATTATTTTTCAGACAAAAAAATGCTTGTTGGCATAAAAGATATTCCAAATACAATAGGAAATGAAAACATATTTCTCATGATGTTTGATGTAAACGGAGTCCTTCCACCAAACACATGGGGAAAAGATGTTTTTGGGGCAAAGGTTTTCGGTGACAGAATAGAAGCAATAGGGAAAGAGTTATCTCTAGATGAAATGAAACAGGACTGTTCTAAAGATGGAACTGGAACAGCATGCTCATATTACTATAAAATCGGAGGAAGTTTTGAAGATTAAAAAAGTCTGTATATTTGCTTCTTCATGTGATTATTTAGAAAAAACTTACTATACAGAAGCCTCGAAAATAGGAAATCTTCTTGGTCAAAACGGATTTGATATGGTATATGGCGGAAGCAAACTTGGATTAATGTGGGCTTGTGCAGGATCATTAAAAGAAGCAGGAGGAAAACTTTACGGAGTGATGCCTGAAAAACTTAATGACTTTGGGGTTTCTGCCAACATTTGTGATGAATTTTTTCTAACATGTGGAATGAGAGAACGAAAAGCAAAAATGGACGAATTATCCGATGCCGTTATTGCGCTTCCCGGAGGATTTGGAACACTAGAGGAAGTGGCTGAACTGATTGTTCAAAAACAGCTCGGATATAATAATAAACCTATAGTATTCTTCAATATAAACGGATTTTATAACAAACTTTTTGTTTTTTTTGACGAGATAATAAACCAAAAGTTTGCACATAGAATCGCCCGAAAGCTTTACTATATAGCAAATACCGCAGAAGAAACTATTGAATATTTAAAATTCTACAACACGGATGTGCAAGAATTTAAGCATGAGTATCTTTATAGAAGATAAAAATAATTAATAACTTCTTCTCATCAAATCAGACAATTTAACTTCACTTGTCTGGTTAACAACTTTTTTTACTTCTGGACGTCGTTTAAGCTCTTTAGCCATTTTGAACTGGGATAGGCCAATCTTAGGTCCATTATCTGAAAATGTAAATATCTCTTTTAAAAAATTCACAATACCTTTCATATGTATCTCCTCATAAATGTAATTTATAACGATATAATACATTAAATCCGTGAAATGTGCAAATTTCATTGGATTTTATGCTATATTAATAATATATGACGACAACAGATTTGAATTTGAATAATACTTATTATGAAACTTTAGATGAAAATTTTAAGAAGGCTCTGAATTTAATTGAAAGAAATTTTTCACATGGAGAACTCATAAAGCTTTTAAAAGAAGGGAATATTCCAGAAAAACAATTTGCAGCCCTACAGCTACAAACAATAAAATCAGAAGAAGAAGCCCAAATTTTGGTAAATAATTTGACAGGCCAAGACGGCAAAATACGAGAAACGGTTTCACTCAAAATTAATGAATTTATGAGCAATAAGAATCTCCTCACATACTTTGAAAATCTTCAATGCTATGATACATTTCTTGAGGCAATCATAGATATTAACGGAAATATTTGCAGAAATATTATAGAGGCAACATCAAATTTAGAAAACAACAATGCATTTTGCACCTATTTTTGCCCGAAACTTGCTGATAAAACTATATCACTCATCGAGACAATAAAAACATTTAATCTTCAAGATGGTAAATATAAAATAAATAAAGAAGTTTTTAAGCTTTATTGGTGCCTTGAAACAATTTTTAGATTTCACAACACTATAGACTTTAACAAGCTCAAATATATATTACTCTCAGCTAAAAACATTGATGAGTATACCATTAGAGAAAAGACAGCTAAAATTTTATCACTTGGTTTTGAAGATAAAGAACTACAATCTGCTCGTGCGGAACTAAAACAGGATAAAAATTATTACGTACGTAGGTTTTAAACCGCATAGGAGAACAAGTTAATCATAAAATATAAAGTTTTGTTACAAAATTAATAAATATTATATACAAATTAAGCAATTTTTAATTACAATTAAACTTTATATAAATGTAAGGGATTTACAAAACGGGAAACAGAAAAGGGGTACGATATGGCAAGAGTATTAATTTCAATGCCTGAACGATTTTTAGACGAAATAGATCACGTTGCAAATTCTGAAAACAGAACTCGTTCAGAACTTATTAGGGAAGCACTTAGAACGTATATGTATAGAAATCAAGTAAGAAATTCTCAAAAAGCTTTAAAAAATGCAGAAATTTTAGAATCACTACTTGGCTAAATTAACAAATTCGATTATAATAGTATCAGAAAGGGTACGGGGGAAAAATGCTAGAAAACGCTATCAATGAAGAAAAAGGATATGTAATGTCATCAATTGATGAGTATTTTGAAATTCTTGACAAAGAGGCACAAAAACGTTCAAAAATGGTTGCAAAATCTTTAACAAAATATTTAAAAAATGTTCAAGCAAATACTAAATATGATGAACTAAAAACAAATGTTATGCATTAATTGATGAAAATAAAAAGTTTTAACAAAATTTAGGGGAAAAATAGAAAATGAAAGTCCCGGACAAGAAAATTCCGAGACTTTTTATTGTACAGGTATAAGAACAAAAAAAAGACTCTGTCGAAACAGAGCCTTTTTTGAATATTAATATTGTTTCAAAAATTATTCAATAATTTTATCAACAACACCAGCACCTACAGTGTGTCCACCTTCACGGATAGCAAATCTCATACCTTCTTCGATAGCTACAGGAGCGATAAGTTCAACTTCCATAACTACGTTATCACCAGGCATAACCATTTGACCATCAAATTTGATAGAACCTGTAACGTCAGTTGTTCTAATGTAGAACTGAGGTCTGTAACCAGGGAAGAATGGAGTATGACGTCCGCCTTCTTCTTTAGTTAAAACGTATACGTTAGCAGTGAATTTAGTGTGAGGGTGAATTGTTCCAGGTTTAGCCAAAACTTGACCACGTTGGATTTCAGTTTTATCGATACCACGAAGCAATGCACCGATGTTGTCACCTGCTTGACCTTGATCAAGTGATTTTCTGAACATTTCAACACCAGTAACAGTTGTTTTCTTAGTTTCGCCAAGACCAACTAATTCAACTTCATCACCAACTTTAACGATACCACGTTCAACTCTACCAGTTGCAACTGTACCACGACCTGTAATAGAGAATACGTCTTCTACAGGCATCAAGAATGGTTTATCTAAATCACGTTCAGGAGTTGGGAAGTAAGAATCGATAGCATCCATCAATTCCCAAATTTTGTCAACCCATTTATCTTGACCGCGAGCGATTGAAGGATTAGCTTGTACAGCTTCTAAAGCTTTCAAAGCAGACCCGTGAATAAACGGAATATTGTCACCGTCGAATTCGTAAGAAGAAAGAAGTTCTCTAACTTCCATTTCAACCAATTCTAACAATTCTGGATCATCAACCATATCGCATTTGTTTAAGAATACAACCAAGTTAGGAACACCAACTTGTCTAGCCAACAAGATGTGTTCACGAGTTTGAGGCATAGCACCGTCAGTAGCTGCAACAACTAAGATTGCACCATCCATTTGAGCTGCACCAGTAATCATGTTTTTAACATAGTCAGCGTGACCAGGACAGTCAACGTGTGCATAGTGTCTTGCATCAGTTTCATATTCTACGTGAGCAGTAGAGATGGTAATACCTCTTGCTTTTTCTTCTGGAGCTGCATCGATTTCATCAAACTTTTTAGCTTGAGCTTTACCAGCTGC
The DNA here is from genome assembly GCA_944327255.1 of Candidatus Gastranaerophilales bacterium. Lineage (GTDB taxonomy): Bacteria > Cyanobacteriota > Vampirovibrionia > Gastranaerophilales > Gastranaerophilaceae > UBA1221. The sequence goes on from CALVHA010000001.1 coordinate 106,091, forward strand.
AGCCATAACGCCTGTAATAGCAGCGGTTAACGTAGTTTTACCGTGGTCAACGTGACCAATGGTACCTATGTTAACGTGCGGTTTCGTACGTTCATACTTTTCTCTTGCCATGAGATTAATCTCCTTTTTTACTTATAACTACAATACTAATTTGGTATTTTAAGCCATAATATTATAATATTTGCTCAAACTTTTTTGTCAAGGGTAGTTGCAGAGGTAGCGAAGCTTCAATACAGTTTTACTTCAAAAACTTAAAACCCTGGTAGGAGTTTCTTCTCACAAATTCTCTGTCAATCTTATTTAAGCAATCAAATTTGGCACCAAGCCATTGTGGAGCAATTAATGTTTTACTGAAACCGTTTCCTGCAAGTCTGTGTATAGTTGTTTCCGGGGATAAGTACTCCAAAAAATCACAAACAGTATTAACATACTCATCCTCACTCATAAAATCAATTTCCCCATTATAAAACATATTAGCGAGTTTAGTATTTTCAAGAGCACATAACATATGAATTTTAACTCCGTCAACCCTGAGCCTTGCTAGTTCCACTGCTGTTTCCATAATCTCATCATGTGTTTCCCACATACCGAAAATAACATGGACACAAACGTTTATTCCATATTGTTTTGTTTTTTCATAAGCACGTAAAAAACACTCATAATCGTGTCCCCTGTTAATTTTGCTCAGTGTTCTATCATGAATTGATTGCAAACCATATTCAATCCAAGTATAATATTCATCCGTAAAAGAAGAGATTAACTTTAATTTATCATCATCAATACAATCAGGGCGTGTTCCGATTGAAAGCCCAATAATTTTATCATTATTCAAGGCAGATGTATAAATTCTTTCTAATTCGCCAATAGGTTTGTAAGTATTTGAGTATGCTTGAAAATAAGACATAAATTTTTGAGCCTTAAAGCGAGCTGACAAATTCTCAATTCCAACATTTACCTGCTCTGCAATCGACAACTTATTAGAATGAGCTTGTGAAAAGCTTCCTCCCTCGTCACAGAATATACAGCCACCGGTAGAAATTTTACCGTCACGATTCGGACACGAGAAACCGGCATCAAGAGTAATCTTATAAACCTTGACGCCGAATTTATTTTTCAAATAAGCACTAAACTGATTATAACGCTTATCAGTACCGTTAAACATAACCATTAAGATTTGTCATCTTCTTCAAGAATAGGATAAACGTAATGTTCCCCACAATTCGGGCAAACAACTTCCTGTTGTTTGCCGTCTTCAAGTTTTGCAACTTCAAATAAAGTTTTACATCCTGATTGGACACATCTTATAGCCCAAGTTGGTCTTATTAATCTAGCCATATTTCCCTCTCTTTTTTTACATTACAAGTACATATTATCATTTATTATTTCTTTATGCAAGTATTAAACACTTTGATAATATTCCCACAAATTAGTATTTTGTATAATTTAATCTAAGTTTATAAATATAAAAATATCTAAAAAGGAGAAAATAATGAAAAATTTTTTAATAATATTAGGCATATTAGCAGTAGGGTATCTAGCAGTAATAGACACCCTAGAAAGATTTAAAGAAATTGAAGATATTGCGGTTGTAACACCTTCGCAAATTGAAATGCAATCCGACTTCAAAAAAACTGCAGGAGAAGGAATAGATAAAAACAATAATACCAATTACGGAAATCCTCAAAACAGCAAGTTCCCTAATAAACGACTTGATAATATAATGGATCAAACACAAACTACAGAAATAGACATGGACGGAGCCAATTTGAAGCCTCAAGAGAGATGGAAAAATCCACCATCTAACAGATTTTAAAGACTAAAAATAGTTTCACCGTAATTATCGTCAATCACTTCTCCAAAATCATCTTTTGGTCGATATTTATCTTCATATTCAAGCAATTTTGGACGGATGGAAGGAGTATTTTCGTATCTGAAATATGCCCCATCCGTTTTCATATCTTCGACAAGCGGCTGCGGATCTACTACTTTCGGGAAAAATCGCAAATAAATATTCTGAGCAATAGATTTTGCAAGTACATCTGCTGAATACATTTTCAAATATTCAAGTTTTGCAGCTGCGTCAGAAGCATTCGGAGCCTTGAATGAATTATTATTATCACTTATTTTTTTTCTATATACATTGCTCCACATAGCAAGATCATTAACAGTGTCAACAAGAACAACTCTGGTTTCCATTTCATAAGGATAAGATATTCCAAAATTCGTTGACAAAACAAGCATTTCCCAATAATTTCTTCGTGCATAAGCCCCTTCAACAGGCACATCATTAGATATAAGCAAAACTGAATTCGCATTAAATGTCTTCGCAATACCTTTTAATGCAGTAAAATCGAGTGTTTTATTATTTTTAAAACGAGTAAGTACACTCTGCGTATAATTTTTAATAACACTATTCCCTTCAAGAGTTTTCCTCACATAATATAGCGAAGGGGAATTTATTCTTCCTGTTTTATTAAAATTATCAATAATATCAGTTGCTAAGATTTCAGAAACCTCAGGGAAACAATAGTAATTTGCACAAACCTTAAACAAGTCAACAGGAAGCACAACAACGTTAAAAGTAACTTTACTCTGAGCAGCTTGAACAAATTGCGCAAACATTAATCCAAAAATCACCAAAATAACTCTGAAAATATTTTTCATAATCAAATTATACCACACAAATTTTTCATACGAGTAATGGATTATATTTTTTTTGAAATAAATTAAAATTTCAATAGAGAAGGAGACGCCGAATGGATTATCAAGAATTAATGAACAAGGCAATAGAAGCATCAAAGAATTCATATTCTCCATATTCAAAATTTGCAGTTGGAGCTTGTCTTTTGACTGAAAGTGGGAAAATATATTGCGGCTGCAATTTTGAAAATTCAAGCTTTGGAATGACAATTTGTGCAGAAAGAAACGCTATAGGGAGTGCAATTGCAGATGGAGAGAGAAAAATTAAAGCAATTGCAATATATTCTCCTAACCAAAAACATTGTTATCCTTGCGGGGCATGCAGGCAAGTATTAAACGAGTTTAAAACGAAAGAAGGACTTGACGTTATAACGGAAAGTGAAGAAGGATTAGAAATTTCTAAATTATCATTCCTGCTTCCAGAAGGATTTAATTTATAAAATGTTTTTTATAGAAGCGCTTGTAAAATATATAAAAAAAGACAAGTTTATGGAAATTCTGGAAGAACATGACAGACAGGCAAGTATTAATCCGCTAGAAGAGATTCCACTTGAAGAAGACTTATTGGAAGATGATTCCGCAAATTGTGACCATATATTTATGCCAATAGATTCTACTGGGGAAATTCTTGCATGCTCAAAGTGTGGGCAATTAATTAAGCGCGAGAACCTTAAGCCTCTTAATTTTTTTGAACATCCTGATATACAATAAAACTTAGCATTAAAAAAATATTTAAGATTTATTAACATTTATTAACATTTTTCGATAAATCAGGCAATTTTTGTGGAATAAAATACTTAGTATATATATAAGGAATATTTAGGATACTAATACTTTCTCATAGTTAAGGAAAAAAGGAAACACAGGGAGGTCTCTATGGCAATAGGTGCTGAAGACTACATCGACCAGTTACTGGTAAAAAAATACGCAGAAGAAAAAGTTGACAACCATGATGATATGGAATCAATGGTAGATCCAAACAAAATGATGAGCGCAATGAATGATTACGCAAGTATGTACCGTAATATGATGGTACTGAAACAACGATTAAATATCGCATGCTATGCGGTAAATGCAAAAAATGCCAGATATAACCGTTCAAATACCACATACTAAAAAAGTTTTTAATCAGCCTCTTTTTTGGGTATAATAGCAAAAAAGAGGTAAAAACTATGGGAAAAATTATATTGGCATCGTCTTCCCCGAGAAGACGAGACCTCATGAAAAAAACAAAGTATAACTTTGAAATCATTCCGTCACCGTACGAGGAAGATCATACGAGGACGGATTTTTCTTATGAATTTATCGAAAATCTTGCTCAGAACAAGGCAATGGCAGTTATCCCACTGGTCAAAGAACCAGCCCTAATTATAGGAGCCGATACGGTTGTTGTTCTTAACGGGAAAATTCTAGGAAAACCTGAAAGTAAAGAGCATGCCTGTAAAATGCTTAGGAGTCTTTCTGGAAAAACTCATTCAGTTGTTACAAGTATTGTGGTTGTTGATTCAGAGACAAAAAAAATCCAGAAAAAATCCGTAACCAGTTATGTAGAATTTGAAAATCTAACAGATGAACAGATAAAAAATTACGTAGAAAAATTCATGCCCCTGGATAAAGCTGGTTCCTATGGGATACAGGAAATGCCTAAAGGTTACATTAAATCCTATACAGGAAGTTTAGAAAACATCATAGGCTTAGATACAGAAACCTTATCTAATATATTAAAACAGGAAAATCGAGAATAATTCCTACTTTACAAAAAAAGAATTTTAATATACAATAAGAGAGTAAAAAAGAAAGGTGGTAAATATGAAATATGTATGCACAGTATGTGGTTGGTCAACAGAAGCAGATAAGGCTCCTGAAAGATGTCCTTTATGCGGCGCAACAACTTTTAAAGAAATAAGCGGAGACAAAAAAGTTTACGCATGCGAACACAATGTTGGCGACGGCAGAGTAGAAGATAAAGAAGTAATGGAAGGCTTGAGAGCTCATTTTAACGGAGAATGTACAGAAGTAGGCATGTACCTTGCAATGTCTAGAGTAGCTGAAAGAGAGGGATACCCTGAAATTGCTGAAGCATATAAAAGATACGCTTTTGAAGAAGCTGAGCACGCTGCAAAATTTGCAGAATTACTAGGTGAAGTAGTAACAGATTCAACAAAGAAAAATCTTGAATTAAGAGCTGAAGCTGAACACGGTGCTTGCGAAGGGAAATTGGCAATTGCAAAACGTGCTAAAGAATTGGGCTATGATGCAATTCATGATACAGTTCATGAAATGGCAAAAGACGAAGCTCGTCATGGTAAAGGGTTTGATGGGCTTTTGAAAAGATACTTCTCATAAGAATAAAACCAAAACTTTTTGTTATTTAATAAAAAAGTTAAAGGCGGAACAAATGTTCCGCCTTTTTATTGCTATTGACTGTATTATAGCCGTTTAATAATTACAAGTAATCTTTAATAAGACTTGTATCATCTGTTTGATTATTAATTATCAAGTTAGCGTTAGGTCTACGTGATTTAACATTAACTTCACCAGGTGAAACAATGTTATTAATAACACCATCTTTAATCAAATCAGCAGTAACGTTACCTGTTTCAGATCCGATAATATCGAAATTAACGTCTTCACCTAAAGCCTCACCTCTATGGTGGAGGTTAACATCGCCACCCGCAATAACATTAGACTGTTTGCTTGAATCAGTTTGTCTAAAGTGTAAAGCATTATCAGCCGTACCAATAGTTCCGTTTGCAAATAACTGGATTGTGGTACCTTTAACGTTTGCGTAATTAGCAAGATCAGTTGATGCATTCAGAATTGAACCGTTAGTATCCAATCTCAAAGTACCATCAGCCTTAATTCTATCAACATTCATATCAGCATTTTCACTTGCTAAGTTAATGTTGTAATCATTATTTGATCCGTCAGTTTTATTTGTGAAGGCTTTAATTCTTCTGCCAACATTTACATTTATCGATTTAGTAAGGTCTTTACCACCGACTTCTTCACCTATAGTACCGTTAGTAACATTTACATATAAGTCACCACTTGTTTTAATCAAATCTGATTCACTGCCTGCATTTCGTAAACTGCCGTTTTCAACAGTGATCGCAACTTTTTGGGTACCATTCAAAGCAACTTGATCAGTATCGGCATTCCCGATAACAATATCATTTCCTTTGCTGGTTGCAGTGACTTTTTGACCTGTAACAGTGCCACTTACTACCATATCTTCATTACCGGTGTTTGTAAGAACAACATTTGCCTTACCGGATGTAACATTGGATGTTACATTCATACCGCCGTTTCGGTTAGTAAGCAGGATATGACCTTGACCAACAACCTGTCCGTTAACATTCATACCGCCAGCACCTTGATTGGTGATATAAATTCTATTAGTATCATTGGATACACTGGCACCACCAGCAATATTTAATGCCCCGCCGCCTGTATTAGTAATATTCAATTGACCTGATTTATTACTTATAATACCGTTAACATTTAAATTACCATTCTGGTTTGTTATCAAGGTTTTACCAGTATCTGTTATAGTACCGTTAATATTCATGCCACCAGCGCCTTTGTTTAGAATATTAAGTTTAGAACCGATACCAGCAGCCTTAACAGTAGAACCATTATCAAGATACATAGTACTACTATCCGCAGCATTTGTAATATATAAACCGCCTTCAGAATTTACAACAGTACCGCCTATGTGCATATCACCTTGCTTATTATAAATATAAGCAGTGCCTTTATTATTAACAGTACCGTTTAAGGTCAAACCGTTTGTAGCAGTATTTTGAATAGTAAGTTCTCCATTACCTGAACCGATAGAAGCAGTGTCATTAATTGTCATCAAACCATTTCCAACATTTGTAAGGTTAATATTTCCATCCTTACTTGTTATAGTTCCATTAACACTCATATTACCATTACGGTTAGTAATAGCAGTACCTCTATCCCCATTATGTTCATTATAGACAGTACCATCAATTGTCATACCACCAGTACCAGTATTTAAAATCTGTAATGAATTATCATTAGAGATATTCGCACCAGAAGCAATTGTTAACCCCGAACCGTTTCTTGTGTTAGCAATATACAAAACATCGCCGGAATTTTCAACAGTACCATTAATATTCATTGCACCATTAGTATTTTGAAGGAAAGTAGATGCAGTATTTTTGATACTACCATTTGCTTCAAAACCACCGGCACCAGTATTTTGAATTAAAACTTCATCGCCGCCGCCTACAATTGAAGAGGAAGCACTTAATGTAAGTTTATTACCGGTATTAGTAAGATTTATCTTTCCTGAAGTATTTTCAACAGAACCGTTTACCGTAAAATCTCCAGCCCTGTTTGTGATTGCTGTACTTCCGGAATTTTGAATTTTACCATCTAACGTTAACCCGCCGTTACCTGTGTTTGCAATACGTATAGAGCCATTACTAGATGAAATAACGGAATCAGCTCCTATATTCAATCCACTAGCCCCTTCACCATTACTGGATATAACAATATTACCGTTCTGGTTAGAAATTTGACCATTTATGTTCAAATTTCCAGTACGTTCCGTGATATAAACATTACCCTGACTAGTGATATTTCCGTCAACGGTTGTAGCTCCATAATTAGCCGAACCATTATGAACAATTTCAACAAGATCTTTAGCAGATAAATCTGCATTCGATGCAATAGTCATAGAATCAGATTGGGAACCGCTGGTTATATGAAGGGCTCCATTTGAGGCTGATACTACACCACCAATGGTCATATTAGCATCTCCATTAGTAAGATAAACATCTCCGCCATGCGCAGCAATTGTACCATCAGCTACTAGACCGCCAGTACCACGGTTAATAATAACGACATCACCTTCACCGTAATTCGTAATATTTCCTTTAAGGTCTACATGACCGCCAGAACGGTAAGTTCTAAATTCCATATTTGCACTATTAGTATTTGCACCTGTGTTTACAAGAGACTGGAATAAATTGGATGCATCAGTCCAACTATTAACAATAGTATTATTTGAGGTTCCTCCAGCGCCTGCCAGAATAGAAGCATTTTGTCCGACAGTAAGACCTTTAGCAATCATACTAACATCACCGCGTGAGAGAATTCGTCCGTTAATAGTAATATCAGCATTACCATGGTAGCCAAGTTGTTCTAAAGTTGCATCACCATTTTTATATAACTGCATACCTTGCTGTGTTGGAGTTAAAACAGATAAAGAACCAACATTCAATACACCAGTTTCTCCAACAACCATACCGTTTGGAGATACAAATATCGCTTCTCCATTATGGAATGCCCCGCCTCGAACTGTATTAACAATACCATTAATATTAATCTGGTTATCTACAAGGTTAACAAAGTGTTCAATTCCGTTGAAATTCAGGTTAGCAACATCACCTTGCCCCAACTTGAAATCAACATAATCTCTAAAACCAAAATCTCCATTTGTTCTCGCAGGATCAATATTAAAAGAACCGCTTCCACCATTTGTAATACCTGTGATAACAGACTCGGCGTATGCACCAGACATTATCGATTGCGGTGCAGCAAAAGATAGAGCTACAACCAATGCTGCCACATACTTTTTAGATAAATTTTTAGACATATTATATCCCTCACTATTTTTCGTATAATATTATTAACAAATATCAATAAAAAAAATTGCTAGTTTGTTAACAATTATTAACACATGAGCTTAAAAACTATTTCGGCGTATATGTACTTTATACCCATAAATAATTACTTTTAAGCAATAATACCATTTTTTGTAATATATTTTAACAATCCTCCTATAAAAACTAAGACACAGAGGATATAACGACATTAAATCATAAAAACTTCAATAAAAACATATAAATATAAAGTTATATTAAATTAGATTTAAAAAAGCAGTACAATAAAGTACTGCTTCTAAAAAGATTAAAACCATAAGAACTTTACATTGATGTTACGGAAATACTTGTAATCCCGGAGTTTCTTGCAGAATCCATTAATTTAACTACCGCACCATGAGTTGCATCACCGTCAGTTTGAATTAACATACCATCAGGATAATTTTTTGCCTGAGTTTTTATAATAGACTCAAGCTCTGTTGCAAGAATTTCCTCTCCGTCAATATAGTATTTATTATCAGAGGTGACGCTCACTGTCATGATTTTAGACTCTTTATTATCCATTTGTTCCTGCGCAACGTTTTCCGGAACAGTTAAGTTCAGCCCCTGCTGGTCCAACAAAGGAGCAATAACCATCATAATAATCAACAGAACAAGAAAAATATCTGTTAAAGGCGTTATATTAATTTCATTAAAAGTTTTTCTTTCTCCAGGCATAAATTACGCTCCCTTTTTAGATTTTTCAGAATTATTCTGCAAATTTTTCTGTTCCTTTTTGCTTAAAGGTTCCCCTGCAACAATCAGCTTTTTAAATTCCGCATCCTGTGCAGCATCCATAACCCTTAAAATTTCAGAACTCTTAACAGATTCATCTGCTTTAACAACAACCTCCGGTTTTTCCAAAGTTGGTTTCAAGACAAGCAATTCATCAACAAGAGTATCTGGATTAATTTCTTTTCCGTTAACATACATCAACCCGCTTTTTGTAATCGAAATTGTTGCATTTTTTTGTTCAATAGCAATTCCGCTGTTAATTTCAGGAATTGAAATAGAATTATCCATTGACTGGAATGTCGGCGCAATGACCATCATTATAATTAACAGAACCAGAAAGATATCCGTTAAAGGTGTTATGTTTATTTCGGTAAATAATTTACCGTTTTTAGAACTCATAGCCATTTTTCAAAAATCCTTCTACACATTTGACGCTGTCGATTTTGCAGAAGCAGCTTCTTCCGAATCGACAAAACTCAGGAATAACAATTTGATTAATTGGAAGTCATCTTCATAATGTTTAACAACTGATTGGAAAGAGTTGTAGAAGATAACGGCAACGATAGCAACAATCAAACCGAAAGCAGTAGCAATCAAGGCAGAACCAATACCCATTGCAACAGCTGCAGACTGATTACCTTGAACTGCCAAATCCTGGAAAGTATAAAGAATTCTTACAACAGTACCAAATAACCCCAGGAAAGGAGCGACACCACCTATTGTACCTAAAATAGTCAAATGCTTTTCCAATTTTCTTGTTGCAAGAGTTGCAGAAATATCGAAAGAACGTGAGAAACCGTCTCTTTGATCTGAAAAAATTCTAACAGCTTCTTCAAGAACTTCTCCGATAACACCGCCACATTGAACCGCGATATTTTGTACACCTTGAAGATTATTAACCATTAATTCCTTTTGTACTCTTGGAATAAGTTTGTTAATATCACGTTTGTTTTTGTTATAAACAGAAATTCTCTGAATAACGACCTGTACAACCAGTAAAGCACAGACAAGAATCGGTAATAATACCGGCCAATCCATTTTAATTGAGTTCCATAAAAGTTCCATAGTGTTTAATCCTCTTTATTTAATTTATCTGATACATTTTTTAACTAGTAACCTGCTCCAAATACGTTATAATCAAACGTAAACTGAATATCAATACTTGCGCCTTTGTACTCTGCAGGTAACGGTTTAAACGGAGCAGTAAGCTTAACCGCATCCAATGCAGCTTTATCCGCATTAGGCAACCCTGAAGATTTAAATACCGAGCAAGAAAGGAGTCTTCCGTCTTTAGCGATCTTGAACATTAGAACGACACGCTTACTTTCATTCCCCTTAGGCGGATTCCAGTTCATTTTAATTCTACGCTGTAATTCTCTCATGTAAGGACCGAAATCCGGTTCACGAATTGCATCAATACCTGGTCTTCCATTAGGATTTCCTGGACCAGGATTTCCTGAACCGCCGGTACCACCGCTTCCATGCCCGAGTTTAGATCCATTACCTGAACCTGCACTCTTACCTGTTGGAGCCAGAGCTGGAGCCGGAGCTAACTTACCTGTTCCTCCGGATGTACCTGAAGGAGCCCCCCCATTTATTGCTTTGCCCGAACCACTAATAGGCCCTGTCGCATAAGAACCGCTTTTTGTTCCTCCAGAAGGAACAGGAACTTTAAACGCCGAAGACGGTTTTTGAATTGTCTTAGGTGTCATTGGAGGTTTCAAAGATGGTCTTGCTGTCGGCGGATTAGGTTTTGCCGGCTGAGCCGCTTTTGGAGCAGGTGGCTGCTGTACAGGCTTCTGTACAGGTTTTTGAACCGGTTTAGTGATTTTATCAAACAAAGACTCTTGAGGTTTAGGTTTTGCAACAGGTTTAGCCTGACTTTTTTGAGGAGCAGGACTCGAAGCCTTTGGTTTAGAGGCAGAGGACGGCTCCGGAGAAGGCATTGAAACTTTTTGTTTCGGATCATGATGCCCCCCAGCTCGTGAATTAATATGAGCACGATAAGGAGTATTTTTATTAATCGGAGTTTCTTCTCTCTCAACCAATACAAACTCTATATCTTTTAATTTCGGATCCGGTCTTTTGGAAATAGGAATAATTAAGCCGAAGTAAGTTAATAATAGTACTAAACCATATGTAACAAAAACAGTAAGAAGATGTATAAATACAGACAAAATAAATGCCTGACTCATCGAAATACTATCTCGATCTTCCCGAACTACCGCCGGCAGTGTAAAGCCTTTATTATCTTCTAGCTCTTGCTCTTCAATATTATCTATATATTTACCTAAGATTGACATTCCTTTTTCCTATCGACAAATTTCCCCTAATCAATTTTCATTATAATTCTATTCTAAAACAAAAATAAAATTATTGCCCTAATTACTAATAATTAGAATTATAAATTGCCGGATTTACAGTAATCGGTTGGGTAAGAGTAATTTCTATTTGGGAATTTGCGGGGATTTCTACATCAGAACCTTTATCCCAAAGAGACTTAACAAGTCCACCGCCGGCACCTACTGCAGTGCCCAAAGCGGCTCCTCTTCCGATATCACCGCCTGCAAGTGCCCCGAAAACAACACCTGATACAGCTCCTGCGGCAGAACCAACTGCCAAATCTTTTGTATATTCTTTAGTTACATCTAATTTTGTGCCTCCGACAAGCACACCCGTATTATCAGTAGTTTTAATAACGGCAGAAATAGGGATTTGAATTCCATAAGGTGTTACTATTTGCGTAAATCTTATAAGTAGTTTCCCGTTCATACTACCGCGTTTTGCTTTAGAAACTTCAACAACACTACCCGTAACAGAACTACCAGCAGGCGCAATAAGATTATTATTATAATAAAAATCAGAACCGAGCGCTAGAGTCACATTTTGCCCCAGCGTCAAGTTTGCAGAACTAAGAGGCGTTGTAACAACAGCCTGCATTGAATTACCAGCAGGAACTGTAACGACACGACCTTTAAGAGTTCCGTTAACAGGAGTCTGCTGAGTGTTATAATAAGCAGGCTGATATAAAGGTGCTGCCGTATTCTGCGTATAATTATAATTTTCCGCCGAATATCCCACTCCGGCAGCGCAAATAACAGCTATAAATGTTATAATTGCTTTTTTTCCCATAAACCTACCCTTTCTGAATAAACTACATATCCTTGTTATAATCATTAATACTAATATTGTATTAGATATTTTTGATTTGTCAATTCGTTAAGGTGTGCGTAATAACAACAGGATCTGTAAGGATAATTAAACGATTTTCGCCTGATGTAACTATAGCGTGACTACCCATTTGTCTTGTTCTTCCCGGACGAATCTGAAGAGTTGTATTTATACCTATATTCCCCTGATAATGAGGCATCTTAACCCATTCTGCAGGAGAAGTTAACTCTCCACCTATCAAATTGTTGTTAGAAGTATAGAGATAAGCTTTAACAGGCATTTCAAATCCATCAGGCAACACCATTTTGGTAATTCGAACTTTCATAGAAGCATTTGTGCCGATAACAGGATCATGTACATCCTCAACATACCCGAAAAATGTTGTATTTATAGGAATAATATTGGTATCATGCATATAAAGATCATTAGTAGAGGTAAACTGTACTTTATAGCCATCCTGACAATATTGTGTAGAGATTTCCTGTGCACTTGCAACCGGAATAAATGTACCGGCAGGGACTTCTATACCGTCATATGTCCTGATATCAATCTGAACAGGAATAACTTCTTCCGCTTGTGAATCTGCTTCCGCTGAAAAAGTGCCAGTACCAATAACCATTAAAGATAAAGCTAATAATAAAAACCTTTTCATAGATTTTATTATAACATTTTTTTTTGATTAATCAACACATTTTTACTTAAAACTAAATGGTAAAACTCTTAATCTGCTTTTCATTTTATCATGTTGAGCATCAGGAAGTTCATAGCATTTCACACAACGTGCTTCATAAGTCTCATCTCCTCCAATCATAATTAAAGGAGAGTTTTTATCTGCTGGTTTCCCATCAATTAATCTTTGGGTTCTTGTAGCGTGCTCACAACCACATTTCATACATACTGCCTGTAACTTATCAACTCTTGTTGCAATACACATCAATTCAGGCATACTACCGAAAGGCTCCGCTTTAAAATCAAGTTCCAGCCCCGTCCCGATAATTTTTTTCCCTTCATTCATAAGTTTAGTAATAACTTTTACAATATTCGCATCAAAAAACTGAAGTTCATCAATTGCAATAACTTCGTCGTCCGGCTTAACCACATTCAAAATATTCATTGAATGTTTAACCTTAATCGCATCAAGCCACAAACCACTTCTTGATTCAATGTAATCTCCCTTAGTTCTTGTATCTACATCAGGGGAAATAACTTTAACTTTTTTCTTAGCAATAATGCAACGTCTTATTCTTCTCAATAATTCTTCCGTCTTACCGCAGCTCATAGGACCGGTAATTAATTCGAAACTATACCCTTCCATTATATTTATATATCTCCCGTTTCCCAATATATTGAACAAGTCAATTATAAATCTTAAATATATGTCATGGCATACATGTATCAAAAACTTTACAGAATAACTAATAAGTTTTATAAAACTCACATCCCGCAAGGATCTTGTCCTTAAGTCGCTTTAAACCGTTTCCATAGAAATATTTAAGCTGTTCAGGGAATTTTTCGGAAATATCCACAAGATACATATCATGAACAATAAATTCCTTTATTAAGAAAACAACATCAACATTTTGTGTCCATATAATATTCGGCTCGCCATGCTTAAAAGGTTCTATTTTTCCAAAAACTCCTTCACTATTATCAACAGCAATAAAAATCATCTTTCCGCCTATAGAATGCTCAATTTCTCTCCCATTTTCATGACGAAACACTGTACCGAAATTACAGACAAAATTATCATACCCCACAATTTTAACCTCCAGCCCTCGATTATATGCGTCGAGTAGATCCTCTTCAAAATATTTAAAATCCTGAGACCATATTTCGATAAAAATTTCATGTCTTGCATTCTTTATTATTTCTGAGATTTTGGAACGAATAGCATTTACCCCCGTAACATTTAAAACAGGCTCCGTATAATTATCTTGAACATTAGGCAGTTTTTTTTCAAGATAATCTAGAGTAGAAGAAATTTTTCTTTTATAACGTTTTGTAAGCTCTTTCGGTTTAATAGGAGTATAAGAAACAGGTTTTGTGTTAGAAGCCATGACAATATGGGCAATTTCCAGAGATTTCAAAGTATCATAAGCCCTTGACTGTGGAATATCCGCAAGTTTTGCAACTTCATATCCTGTAGCAGGATATTTTTTTAATAAAGCAAGATAAACCTTAGCCTCATAACCATTTAGGCCTATAGCCTTTAAATTTTCAATAATTTCTTCCATACACAGAGTTTAGCAGATTTTCATATACAATACAACCATTGCATAAGAATATTTTTCCTTATATAATACTAGTGTCTTTATGACTAAGAAAAGGAGAAAAATTATGTCAAGAAAACCAATTATTGCAGGAAACTGGAAAATGAATCTTCTAAGAAGTCAGGCTAAAGATTTATTTGAAGGAATTAAAGGATTTGTAAAAGATTACAGCGCAAAAGAATTGCCTACAGTTGTTATCGCTCCTGTGTTCACTTCATTAAGTGCGGTAGAAGCTGTAAGATGTGACTGTGGTTGCGGCGGGAATAAAATATCTATAGCCGGACAAAACTGCCACTGGGAAAATTCAGGAGCATATACAGGAGAAGTTTCTGTAGAAATGCTCAAAGATGCAGGTTGTGATTATGTTATAATCGGTCACTCAGAAAGAAGACAATATTTCTCTGAAACAGACGAAATGATTAACAAAAAAGCAAAAGCAATTTTAGCAGGCGGTTTAATCCCTATTATCTGTTGTGGCGAAACTTTAGAACAAAGAGAAGCCGGTGTAACTGATGAACATATTGCCTCTCAAATTAGAGCAGCATTAGCAGGGATTTCAAATGAAGACGTTGCAAAATCTGTTATTGCTTACGAACCAATCTGGGCAATCGGAACAGGTAAAACTTGCGATTCAGATGAAGCAAACAGAGTTATCGCAATGATAAGAAACGTTGTAAAAGACATTGCAGGAGCTGATGCTGCAGATTCTATCAGAATACTTTACGGCGGATCTGTAAAGCCTTCTACTATTGAAGAACAAATGTCAAAATCAGACATCGATGGTGCATTAATCGGTGGTGCTTCGTTAAAAGCAGATAGCTTTAATGAAATTATTGAAAAAACAATGAAATTAGCTATTACAAAATAAACAAATAAAATAAATATTAAATAAGAATATAGCACTTCCTATAACATTATAGGAAGTGCTTATTTTTATTAATTTATGTAAATTTTTTTAACATACCTGAAATAAAGCATTCTATATATTTTTTATATATTTAAGAGATAAAAAATGAGAGCTTTATCATGAGTATGAACAGCGTAAATTTGAATAATATGTCTTTAGGTGAAAAGATAAAATTGATGCAGCTTCAAAAGAATGGCGGCATCAATACCACTTCTACGCAAACTGTTCAGGAAAATAAAATGAATACTTCCATATTCAATAATATACAAACAAGAAGTACAAATTCTACTCAAAGCACTCAAGGAACAGAAACGACTACAAGTAGTCAAAAAACAGGGGCAAATGTTTCTGTAAATACCAATCAGGACAACATTTTCAGCAAACTTAATATGGTTTCAACATCAGGGACTTCTGCTACAAACGGTTCATCTAATGACAGATTATACGAAAACCCTGATAAATTGGAAACACAACAGGATATAACAAAAGCACAAACCCAGCTTCAAACAAGAATGGCAAAAGAAGGAACTAATATGAAGCTGGAAAGCCTTGCCATGAAACTTGAAGCAAGAAGAAACGAGCTCAGCGGAACGTCAAATAATATTCAAACGTCAGGAACCGAAGGGAGTTCCGCCAGTAACAAATCAGAAGAGACATTTGGAACAACTGAAGCAGACGGAGAAGCTGCAACCAAAGAAGCAGAAGCCGGTCAAAAAGATGCCGAGACAAAATCAAAAGAATCGGAAAAGGATCAGTCTGAAGCAAAAAGCATGTCTAAGGAAGCCCAGGCAGATAATAAAACATTAAAAAAAGACTCAAAGGCATTAGACAAGCAAATGAAAAATGCTCAAAAAACAATGTTAAAAAGTCAGCAAGAAATGGCACAATTAAGTGCTGAAATGGATGCAAATCAGGCGGAAATAGATTCTGCACTTAATCAGATAAATTCCCTACAATCAGCAGCTGCTGAAAACACAGATAGCACAGGAACAGGCGAAAGAAGTGCCTTTTCACTCAAACTTGCGGGGGAAGAAGATAATAATCCGAAAACCAGAAGTATGAATTCAACAGCTTCAACAGGTTCATCACAATCTGCTAGCAGAAACTCAGGTTCATCAGACAATACTGCATCTCAGATAGAAAGTTTAACAGCAACTATTGATTCAAAAACCGAAGCCAATGCTCAAATTGGTGTAAAAATGAACACGGTTCAAACAAAACAAAACAAAGCTGTTATAACAATGCAGCATACTGTTCAAACAAAACAAAAATATTACACAAAAATGCATACAAATATTCAGAAAGAAGAAAAACTTTCTGATAAAATGCTTAAAGTTGAACAAAAGATAAATGATATAGCTCAAACTGTAGAACAAGTTGGTGACATAACCGAAAAAGTAGGTAAAGGCATGCAATATGCAGGGAATGCAATGGCAGTATGGCCACCGACTGCAGCAGCTGGAGCAGCATTGGCAAGAGCCGGTGGTGTAACTCAAAAAATTGGTGTAGTTACTCAAAATGTAGGACAATACGGACAATTTGCCGCACAAACCGCAATGACACTGACTTATGCGGCGAAAGGAGATATCTCAAATGCTCTTATGAGTGCAGGTAGCGCAATTCAAACAGGAGCCAGCGCTGCTAAAGGGTCTAAAGAAATGAAATCACAGATGAAAGAAATTGACAACAGCGTACAAGAAGGCCTAGAAAAAGCAAATGTTTCACTTGCATCAAGAGAAGCTGCAAAACAGGCAAAAGAATCAGGCGCTCTGGAAGAATTAGGAATGAGTAAAAAAGAATATAGAAAAGGTGTAAAAGAGCAATTAAATTCAAAACTTAATGATGGTTCCTTAAGTAAGGACGAACTTTTATCTATGACCAAAGCTGATGATGCCGGGAAACAGATAAACGGTATGATTGATACAGAAAAATTAAAAGACAGTGTTGCCCAGCAAGCAGCTGAAAAAGCTAAAAACGGCGGCCAGTCAGTATTTAAGAAGGCTGGTAACTGGTTAGCAGAAAACGGACAGGATGTCGGAAGAAAATTAAGTGCAGCCGGACAGGAATTCGCAGCAAAACAGGGCAATAAAGGAAGCTCTGCTCCTACACAGCAAAGACAGGTAGTTAGACCTGATTTCAGCGACAGACAGGCTGTATTCAGAAAAAAATTCGGATAATTGAACTGAATAATAAATAAAAATTCATTTAACCTTTCAGCAGATAAATTAATTAACGTTCACTTATGATATAAGAATTCAAAAGATAAAGTTTCCTTTAAAAAAGACTCCTAATTGGTAGGAGTCCTTTTTATTTGCCGAAGGCCGGAGTCGAACCGGCACGTGGGGTGAACCACACCAGATTTTGAGTCTGGCACGTCTACCAATTTCATCACTTCGGCTTGCTTAATGATAAAATTTTGTCCGTATTTTTATCTTAGCAAAAACAAAATAAATATCAATAACTTTTTCAAATTTTATTTGCAATCTTTACTTTTAATCGAATATTCTTAAAATATATTATATAGAGTAATTACACTCGCAAATAAACAGGTAAGAATTAAATTGCCATCAGAAGAGGAAACATGAAAAAACTAATAATATTAACAGGCTTAATAATAATCGGGCTATGTCAAGCAGCAGGATCTGCACCTTTAACTGGAGGAGTATCAGAAATTGGCAGGGGAAACAAGGTTGTAGATGCAAAAACAAATGCTCCTATTACAGGGGCTCAAATCGCACTTCCCAAACAAGGTTACAAAACTTACACAGACAGTAATGGTAACTTTAATTTAAATACAAGAATTAACGGGGACACTATTATGTCAGTCAAAAAAGATGGATACAGACCGTTTTCAATAACTATTAATGAAAACATTGCGGCAAAACCAATGATTTTAGGAATTCAAAAGAGTGAATCCCGTGATGTAGTAATAGATTCTGACATGCTTCATCTTGGAGACAATAATTTCTCAAATGACTCGGCAAATGCAGGAGAATTCAGACTTGAGTCAATAGGTCCTGTATATACAAAAAGATTTATGATGACAGCAAACACGCTTGCGTTTAATAATTATTTAATTATCGGTTCCATAATAGGGATAGATACCAAAATGGCAAAACAAATGCGCCAGAATCAAATCCGCAATTCATATTCAAGTCCTCCAGAGGTATTTTTTAACGGCAGAAAAATAGCCGAAATACGACTTAACGGAGACAATCAGAAAATAAAACTTCCACGAGCATTAATCCTGCCCGATCAAGAAAATGAAATAGTAATTCAAACGGGAATTAATCTTTTCCAGAAAGCATACGTAGATTATGACGATATTGAATTAATGAATCTATCCATTCAGACAGAAGAATAAGATTAAGGAAGAACATAAAAGCAACCCCCGACAATTCGGGGGTTGTTCATTTATGGAAATATGGGGACTATTATTATTGTAAGCTTTCCTGAAGTTTAGGAATCGCCTTAACGGCTTCATCTTCAGTTTTATATTTTCCGCTTCCAGGAACAACTTTGCCGTTATCACAATATACGACGATCCATTCACCATCACGTTGAACCTGTTTATATTTTCTATCACCCTTGCCTTTTTCAACTCTAGCATCATCAAAGCCTCTTCTGGCAATCTCATCGGCATTATCTGCCAATTTAACTTTTGTACCATCGGAAAGAGTAATTTCTTTTTTCAACTCACGGTGTTTTCTATCAATTGTCTGGATAGAATCTTCGCCGGAACTCAATTTTTTCTGAAGATCCTTAAATTCTTTTGAACCTTTTTGTAAAGGGTTCCCGTTTTTATCAACATAAAGTTGAGTATAATGGTAAGGTCCACCACCAACAATTGTAGAGATCTTTTGATATTCAGGCGGAAGTTGTTTTACGTCTAAACAAGGTTTTTCATCGCAGTCAGGAGTGACAACAACTATAGGAGGCTTTTCCTCGACTGCAGGTTTTTCTTCTACTTTTTCAGGTGTAACAATGATTTCTGGTAATTCTGTTTCAAACACTTCCTGAGCCTCGGCACGATAGTCATGTTTACCGTCTCTGTCTTTAACTAGAGCAGCAGCAGTAACAAAACCTATTGGACCAAGAATTTGCCCTAATCTATTCTTAGCAGTAGCCTTCG
The DNA here is from genome assembly GCA_944327255.1 of Candidatus Gastranaerophilales bacterium. Classification (GTDB taxonomy): domain Bacteria; phylum Cyanobacteriota; class Vampirovibrionia; order Gastranaerophilales; family Gastranaerophilaceae; genus UBA1221. Next base: position 125,684 of record CALVHA010000001.1, read on the forward strand.
CAACAGCACCTGCACCTGCAGATGCTCCACCTGTTGTTGCATCAGCTGCAGCCCCTGCAACAGCTGTTGCGGCTGCACCACCCCAGATTGCAGTAGCTGCACCTGCACCCAGAAGAATGCCTCTGTATAACCAGGTTCTATCTTTTCTATACCCTAAACCTGTTGCTTTAATTGCATCTTTTTCGGCATTTTTACTTATTCCACGTTCTTTTGAATGTTCAGCTCTATCTGCAAGAGTTAATCTGTAAGCAGTTGTATCTTTGGACATTTCTTCTTTGTATTTTTCAGGGTCAAAAACATACTGACCATTTTTACCTTTTATTAAATTACCATCAACGTCCGTCATAAAATATTTTTTATAATTAGCTTCTTTTTCGGCAGGATCTGTAATATTTTCTCCGTTAATCATTTTAAGAACTTTTTTATTCTTTATTAATTTCGGGATATAAATATCTTCCAATCCCTGTTCTTTCAAATAACTTTTGAAGTTTTCATAAGTTTCTTTATCAATAAATGGAATAGTTACCTTAGCTCTTGCCTGGTCTACTTCATTCTTAACCTGATATTTAGCAAGTTTTTCTGCTTCATCAACAGAATAAACTTTTCCGCCGTCATACTTTTGCATAAGCAGATAGCCTGCTAACTCAGCTTCACGTAACTTGCGAGTTTCCTTGTTATTAAGAAATTCTCCAATTTTCTTTGCATCCTCCAATGATGCGGTGGAAACATCTCCAGGTTCCATAAAAATCGGACCTGAAAGATTTTGAGTTTCTTTCGGTTTTACTTCTTCCGGTCTTTTATTTTGTTTTACGACATTTGCCGTATCTGCGGTTTCATAAGAAATAACCTTAATTGTCATTTTCCCCAATCCTTTCCTCGTTAATTTTTATTACCCCTATATTTCTATAAAAAATTTTGGATAACAAAAATTGCCTTTTTAAATGAGTCTTTTACATAGAACAGTTGGAAAGGCTTATCTCGCAATAATTTTAGGAAGCATATATATATGTTACATTTCTTAATAAATATGTTTCAATGCATATTTTAAACGTTCAATTTTTCTATCACTCGTTCCAATACCGGTTAAAAGCATAGTCGATATATCGTTTGTTTTTTCATCTTCAATATTATATTTTTCATAAAGCTTTTCAGAAAGTTCATAACCGCTCAATGATGGGATTTTAACAAGAATTTTCGTGATATCATCCCCGCCAAAGATACAGTTTTGACATGCAAAATGTAACTCTTTTATTTGAGAAATTAAAAAACTAATTTTCTTTTTTCCCTTTTTTGAATTTAAGAAGTTAATATTGACCTCAATAGAAGCAAGCATCGGATACGATGGGGAAGTGGTAGTAATAAGCCTTAACGCACCATCTAAATCTTTCTCACAATTTGAATGCACCAGAGCGGTAGGATTAAGTCCTCCTGCTGTTTTATGAAGCGACTGAACTGTAAAATCTGCAATTCTAACAGCACTCTGAGGAAGGTCTTCCGAAAATGGATACAAGGCACCATGCGCCTCGTCGACAATCAGATACGCCCCGTATTTTTTGCACATGTCCTTAATCTCTTTTAAGTTTGCACAAAAACCTTCATAAGTCGGAGATGTGATAATAACAGCAGAAATCTTCTCTTTTTTTAGAAATTTCTCAAGCGTCACTGCATCAACAGCCTTTGGAACACCCCACTCACTATCAAAGATCGTCTCATAATATACAGGCTCAGCCCCTGCAAGAGTTAACGAATTTTTATGACACGGATGAGCATCCTTCCATATAAGAACTTTCTCACCGGATTTTACACAAGCCAAAACTGAAGCTATTATTCCGCTTGTAGAACCGTTAGCAAGAAATTTTGTACATTTGGTTCCATAGACATTCTTAGCCCTACTTTCGGCTTTGTACAAAGCCTCCTCCGGCTTATGAAAATCCGTCTCTGAAATATCGTATTTATATAAGTTTCGAAGCTTATGAAATATAAAATATTCTTGAGAATGAGATGGAGTTGTAAAAAGAGTCTTACGACAGTTTTTCCTCAATAATGAAACCAGACTCACAGAAATACCTACTTATTTTTAATTTCAATACTTCTTTTTGTACAATACTGAATAAGCGTCATTCTGTCACGATTTTCCTTAAACTCAAAACGACCTGAATGAGTATACAAACCGTCTTCCCCTCGTTCAATCCTGATTGGCAGATAAGTACAGGTAACCGACATACTTTCCGTCAGCGGAAGAGTAATTTCATATCTACCTTCAATATCAATATTTTCAGCCGTCTTAAACTTCATCCCACCTGCGGAAATATCAAGAGTAAAAATTTTATGTTTACAATTTTCACCAGAAAGTTCCAAAGCAAACATGAATTTAATACGGGTAAATTTTCTTCTCTGTAAAAACTTATGCCTAGCAGGACTTGCAATTTTTAACACATTACCGTCAATATTTTTTGCATAAGACTCAAAATAAAGGGTTCCATGCTTTGTATCAGTATAAAACTCACAGTAATTATTTTTGAGAATTCCCTCAGAATCATAATCTAGAGCCAGAGTAAAGCCTTCAGGAGATACATCAGTTACAACCCCTTTATTAGCAAACTTAAAATTAGCAGGCACCATAGTAATTCTCTGACCTTTTTCTATTAATTCTCTCATATAAAAACCCTCTTCAAATCTTATCTATAGGAATTATTATAACTTATCCGGCCAAATTTTGCAAGAATACTAAAAAAAAAGCTCCTGCCAAAACCGCAGGAGCAAATACTGAGCAATCAGAAGAGTTGAGGATTTACAATCTTATACTACCCCTTAACACTTCTGATATCATTACCGAAAATATTTATCTTTCATATAAAAAACAACTACTAAAGTACTAGCCTGCTCAATAAAAAGAAGCCCCCGCCGAAGGCGAGGGTCTTCATTAATTATTCTTTAAGGAAAGACTCATAATTTCTTGCCAACAAATGAGTTCGAACCTGATTAATTAAATCTAAGGCAACCCCGACCATGATAATCAGGGACGTAGCTCCAATCCCCTGTAAAGTTTTAATATTAGTAATATAACTTGCAAGAGAAGGAATTAATGCCACTATACCCAATCCCAAAGCGCCGATAAAAGTTGTTTTAGATAAAATTTTATCTAACGCCTCAGCCGTAGGTTTTCCAGGCTTAACTCCCGGAATTGAAGAACCGTATTTTTTAAGATTAGTTGCAATATCCTTTGGCTGCATGTTCGGCATGATAGAAGCGTAGAAGAAAGTCAACGCAAAAATCAGCAAGAAATACAACACATAATAAGTAACACCATCCGGACTCATAAAATGAGAGAGCCTTACAACCAGATCCTGAACAGCAGGATTCTTAAAATTAGCCTGCCCAACAAGACTTAATACGGTAGATGGGAACAAAAGAATTGCAACCGCAAAGATAATCGGCATAACACCGCCAGGATTAAGTTTAAACGGAATATATGAATTCATTCCTCCATAAACTTTATTACCAACCTGACGTTTAGGGTTGATAATTATAACTTTTCTGACAGCTTCCTGCATAATGACAATTAAAATCATAGTGAGGAAGAAGATAAGTAATAATATAGCAAGCCCCATCTGCATAGCCGAACTGTGTGAAACAATCTGCGCAGTTCTTGATGCATAAACAGGAATTCCAGACAAAATACCAACAAAGATAATAAGCGAACCGCCATTACCAATTCCTTTTTCAGTAATAAGTTCGGAAATCCACATAACAAGCACAGAACCTGCCGTTAAAACAGTTATTGAGCTAATGTAAAACATCAAATGTGGGACATTAGCAATAATAGCTCCCGGCAGATGTCTTAAATACATCATAAAAATTAATCCTTGCATAGCAGCAAGTACTACAGTAAACAAACGAGTATACTGCATTAATTTTTTTCTGCCAGCTTCACCTTCTTCTTTCTGCAGTTTTTCCAAAGATGGAATAACAACAGAAACAAGCTGAACAATAATCGATGCAGTGATAAAAGGACCGATACCAAGCGCAAAGATAGATACGCTCCCTAAAGCACCACCCGAAAACAAATCCAAAAAACCAATAATATTATTCCCCTGAGCAATATTAGAGAATACGGAGTTGTTTATCCCATAAAGCGGTAGCTGTGCTCCGAATCTGAACGCAGCAATCATCAGGAAAGTAAATATGATTTTTTGTTTAAGACCTGAAGCATTCCACATGGACATCAGGTCATCTGTAGAAGGCATTCTCATTTGTGCCATTATACTATCTCAACCTTTCCTCCTGCAGCTTCAATTTTAGCTTTAGCAGACGGAGTAACGTAGCTGGCTTTAACTGTAAGTGCAGATTTAACTTCACCATTACCAAGAATTCTCAAACCATCAGCTGACGGATGAGCTTTTCTGGCTTCTTTAAGAGCTTCAAGACTGATTTCTTTTAAACCTAATCCTTCAAGTCTTCCAACATTGATAGCTTCATAGTTAAGTTTATTAATAATCTGGAAGCCTTTCAATTTAGGTAATCTTCTGTATGCAGGCATCTGACCGCCTTCGAAGCCTCTTTTAGAAGCGCTTCCTGAGCGTTGACCTTCACCGTTATGACCACGGCAAGAAGTTTTACCATGACCTGAAGAACGACCTCTGCCTACTCTTTTAGATTTGTGAGTAGCACCTTCGGCAGGTCTTAAGTCTTCTAAAGTAATTTTGTTTGCCATTTTATTTTTCCTCATTTCTATTTTACTTAATATTAATTAATTGTTTATTACCCTATCAGGGATGTTTTATTTTTAATCCTAAAGGACTAAGCTTCAGTAACTTCCAACAGGTGGGAAACTTTATTAACCATCCCCATGATAGTTGGAGAATTATAGTGTTCAACAACTTGATCTTTTTTAGTCAAACCAAGTCCTCTGACAACTCTTCTTTGAGTTTCGGAAGCACCGATTAGCCCTTTGACAAGTTTAATTTTAATTTGTTTATTATCATTTTTAGCCATTTTATATAATCCTTATTAATTTTGTACTTATCTGAAACTAGTTCAAAAGTTCTGCCATAGTTAAGCCACGTTTTTTAGCAACATCAGAGAATGGAGTAAGCTTTTTCAAAGCATCCATAGTAGCATTAGCTGCGTTAAGTGGAGACTTAGAACCTAAAGATTTAGACAAGATATTACCGATACCTGCGAGTTCTAGAACGGAACGAACAGCCCCACCAGCAATAATACCAGTACCTTCTGAAGCCGGTCTTAACATTACAGCACCTGCACCAGATTTACCTGTAATCGGGTGAGGAATGGTTGTTTTGAAAATAGGAACTGTGATAAGATTTTTTCTTCCGTCAGCAATAGCTTTTTGAATAGCAATTATAACTTCAGAAGCTTTAGCACAACCAACGCCTACCTGACCTTTTTGGTTTCCGACGATAACAATTGCACGGAAGCTTAATTTTTTACCACCCTTAACAACTTTAGTAACACGGCTGATTTGAACAACTCTTTCTGTCCATTCTGATTGAGGTTTTTCTTCAGCATTTTCTATTCTTTGTTTTCTGCCTTTACCTCTTCTTTGAGATTTAGCAGGTTTTTCTTCTACAGCTTCAACAGCATCTGCTGTTTCAACAACTTCAGCAGTTTCTACAGCTTCTGTCTCAACTGTTAATTCTTCTTTGTTTTCTTCAGTCATTGTAATTTTTACCTTTCATAAATTAGTTAATAGCTAATTGTGATATCATTTCAATATCTTAAAAATCAAGAATACGCCAAAAATTACGCTATTTAAAGCTATTTGGAAATCGTATTCGGGTTATAACTTTTCTGACAAAATAAAATTATCACAATCAATCATTAAAATCAAGAGTGATGTTACATTTCTTTAATTTTAACGCATCTTACACCAAGACTTTTAAAATTATCTTTAAATGCATCAATTGTCCCTTCAGAATAATTTATCCCATAGTGCAACCCATCTACGGCCGAATCCTTAAGCCAAAAATAACCATTATGATATTGAAGGGAATGGGAAAATTTAATTAAAGAAGATGGATTACAATAATTTTTAACAGAAATAGACTGAACTTTGCAAGATGGAGACTTATAACAAGAATCCACAAACTGTTTTTTATTTTTAGCCACAAGCCCATTTGATGCAAAAAGCCTCTGACAGTTTTCGGAAGAGAGCCAAATATACCAAGCCTGTTCACGTGTCGGCAGAGACATATCCAAACTACTGCAATAAGACGAAGCCTGATAATATCCAGCCTTAAATCCGGCATCCTGTCCAAGACAAATCTTTTTCCCGTCCTCATAAGGTATAAAACTACACTCATCATTTGGAAAATGTTTAGACTTGAAAAAGACATTATTATATTTATACCTTAGGACAATACCAATAAGAAAAATAACAAGTACAATAATTAAATAAAAAAACTTCTTAAACTCGTCCAAAATAATTCTCCAAATAATAGAGCAATTATACTTGCAATTTTTACAAAAATCAACTAAAATGATTAAGTTCAATGGAGAGTAAACTTATGAAACTAAAAATATTTACAATAATACTTTCTATATTATTATTGACACAAACTGTGATTGCTGCACCTTTTAATGCTAATGCAAAAACAAAAAGAATACCTGCGGGAACAAAATTCTCACTCGAATTATTGAACTCGATTTCGACACTAAATCCTGAGGGAACAGAATTTTCGGCAATATTAATAACAGACCAAACATCAGGATCAGATGTAATTCTTCCTTCTGGTTCTCTAGTACGAGGGACAGTAAAGAAAATTGAACCAGCAAAAAGATTATCAAAAGGAGCAATACTTTATCTCGATTTTGACCACATTGTAACCCCTAATGGCAGACAGCTCCCTCTGTCACTTTCTGTAGTTGGGCGTTCAGACATGACATACGATGGAGGAATAACAACTACAAAAGGGTATGGACAAGCCGTCAAGGAGAATTGGAACAAAACCGTTGACATTACCAAAACAGCAACTGAATGGGGGATTGACACTGGAGATAATATGATTAACGGCTATGGTAAAATTCTTACGGTTCCAGTTGGTGCAATAGGAGGAGGTATTGGCGGAGGAGCTTACTTTGTAGGTGACAGTATGGCTGACTTATTCCGAAAAGGAAAAGATGTACAACTTTTCAAAGGAGAACAACTTCAGGTAATATTGACAGATCCTATTGATGTACCTGTTATTTAAAATTATAAAAACTCCGGAATCCGGAGTTTTTTTTATGAGATGTAAAACTTTTATAAGGATTGGGGCTTTTAGTATTTTAATGATATAATAAAAACATAGTCATATTAAAAAAAGGAGAGAATAAAAGAGATATGTGTGGAATAGTTGGCTACATAGGTGATAAATCGGTTGTTGACATTCTAATCGATGGACTTCACCAGCTTGAATACCGTGGATATGATTCTGCGGGCATTGCGGTAAAATGTGAAGACAAAATTAATATATATAAAGCGGAAGGAAAGCTTGAAAACCTCAGCTGTGTTTTAACAACACATAAATCAGAATATCAAAAAGCAACAATGGGAATAGGACATATTCGCTGGGCAACACACGGAGCTCCAACCGTTGTTAATGCGCATCCTCATACCTGTAACTGCGGGAATCTGGTTATAGTGCATAACGGAATCATAGAAAACTTTAAAGAATTAAGGGCTCAACTTGAATTAAAAGGTGCTAAATTTAAGACACAAACAGATACAGAAGTTGTTGCACACCTGATTGCATATAAATACGCAGATACTAAAGATCTCACAAAGGCAGTACAGCTTGCAACAAAAGAAATAGAAGGAGCTTATGCATTATGTATTATGCACAACGAAGAAAAAGATAAAATGGTTGCAACAAAAAGGAACGCTCCACTTCTTGTCGGAATAGGAGAAGGGGAATTTTATGTAGCCTCTGATGTGCCGGCAATAATTAAACATACAAAAAAAGCAATGTATCTGAATGATAATGAAATCGTAACACTTACAAAAGAGAAAATGGTATTAATAAACTCAAACGGAGAAGAACTTCAGCAAAAGATAGAAACGCTTCCATGGGAACCTGTAGCTCTGAGCAAAATGGGATATAAACACTTCATGTTGAAAGAAATCCATGAACAACCTGATGTCATAAGAAATATACTGGTAGGAAAAATTCACACATCAGAAGAACCTATCATCTTGAACGAAGTTAAACTGACAAAAGAAAAACTCAAAGAATTGAATAGAATACAGATAATCGCCTGCGGAACATCACTTCACGCAGCAATGATAGGTAAATATATAATTGAAAACTTCTGCTCAATAGCTGTAGACGTAGAACCTTCAAGCGAATATATCTATAGAAAAAATGTAACGGATTCTCATACTCTTGTAATAGGGGTATCCCAATCAGGCGAAACAGCAGATACATTAACGGCAATAAAACAAGCAAAAGCAAAGGGTTCTCATATCTTAATCATAACAAACAGACCTGACAGCGCAATGGCAAGAGAAGCTGATAGCCTTGTTCCTGTAAGCGCAGGCATAGAAGTTTCGGTTGCAGCAACAAAATCATACGTTGCACAACTAGTTTCTTTCTATCTTCTTGCATTATATATGGCTGAAATTAAAGAAAGCCTTGATGAATCCTTAATAAAATCCTTAAAGTCGGATCTCACACAAATTCCTCAAAAAATAGAACAAATTTTATCACATAAGGAAAGAATTCTGGAATGTGCAAAGAAATATTCAAACACAAAAGACTTCATCTACGTTGCAAGAGGAATAAATTATCCTACAGCACTTGAAGGTGCATTAAAATTAAAAGAAATCAGCTATATTAACGCAACAGGATACCCTGCAGGGGAACTCAAACACGGGCCAATTGCAATGCTTGATGAATCAATGCCTGTATTATCAATATTAATGAAAGGAAGTGTCTACGAAAAACTTCTATCAAACAGCGAAGAAGCTAAAGCTAGAAATGCAAGAATGATTGCCCTAACAAATTCAAAGGACGAAAAATTAAAAGACTTGTTTGAGTTTATTCTGGAAGTACCGGACGTCCAAGAACTATTATCACCAATTATCGCAATAGTTCCACTCCAATTGATAGCATATTATATTGCAGAATATCTCGGGAAGGATGTAGATCAACCGAGAAACCTGGCAAAATCGGTTACAGTAGAATAAAAGAAATTTTTCGGGGTCGGATGATTATTTCCGCCCCGAAATTTTAAAGTATAATATTCACCACAGCTTGGACCAACCAGTAAAACTAGAAAGTTAAAGAATAATGATAGTTTCAGAGAATATAACCTTAAAAATTTCAAAACCACTAACAAACAAAAAGATTGAAAATGCATTACTTGAGCATGGAATAAAACCATTACGCCAAGCTATTATTAACGTCAATGAAGAACATATAACTATAAGCGTTTCATATGAAAAAAATTGTTAAAATTGTAAAGTTTTTAATAAAAAATTTACGTTATGAAACATTTTGAACTTTTTGTCATGGTTCGTGCTAGAGTAATAACATAAAGTTAAGAGACACACAGAATTAAGGAGATTAAGGAATGTCGGAATATCTGAGCAAAGAAGAGATTAAGCAATGGAGAAGCTCATTAGAAAAAATAACTTTAGAAGAATATGCTGCCAGATTGGGGAAAAAGTTAGAAGAAGACAAACCTACAAATGATCTTATTGATATTGTTTTGCACGGGAAGCCTGTAGTATCAACAACAGAAGATTGGATGCAACCAAGAACAGAACGCATCACAACAATTGCTCAAAGAGCTTTTGAAAGAGAACAGGAATTGTCACCGTCACCATTTTCTATATCAAAATTAAAATTGAGTCTTGATAAATATGATGAAGAGCCAGTAAAGAAAACTGAAAAGAAAACGTCATCAAAACAAATAAAAACAGTAAAAACCACAGAAAAAACTGAAAAGAAAGAAACCATAAAAACAAATAAATCAAAAACAACAAAATCAGCTAAAACCGCTAAAACAACAAAAACTACAGAAAAAACTACAACGGCTAAAACACGTACACGTAAATCTCAAACAAAAACCGTTAAAACATCAGCAAAGGCTGTAAAAGCAAAAAAAGCGGTATTATCATCAAAAACAACAGGCGATAGCTTAAGAGATGATATAAGAATAGTATTTAAGAAAGCATTAACAGATAGAGAACAAAGAGTCTTTGACCATTTTGCTGAAAACAAAAACCAGATAGTATATGCAAAAGATCTTGCAACACTATTGGAATTACCAAGAGATTATGTTTATAAATACATAAAAAATTTGCGTGCAAAAATAGAAGGTGATAAACTTCAAAATGCAGATAAAGGCGGATTTATCCTCCATATATAATAAAAAATTATACATAAAGCCCCTGAATTTTTTCAGGGGCTTTTTATTATCATAATAAAAAACATATTATTCGTTCTGATAAGAAAAAAGGATTGGAATTTTGTATTTCTAATGCAAAAGTTTTACACCTTTAGCCTTATATTTACAAAAAATTAAATACTGATTTTGTTCAATGGAATTTCACAATAACGCCCCTTATCCTGTACCTAAGGAGTTGTTATTATGAAAAAAATAGTCTTATTAACAGCAATAATATTGCTTATAAACAACAGTGGCGAAATCGCATTGAGTGTGACAGGGACACAGGCAACACTTGGAAAAATTGAGGAATCATTATACGGATTTCAATACAATGAGGATAATGATTTAACAAGATTAAACAGAATAGAAGAAACTGTATATGGGAAAATTTCTACAAAATCACAATCAGAACGACTAGCAAAGATCAGTAAAGATATATCTGCAGATTCAATAGGGAAAGAAATTGAACCGGTAGAAGATACATTTGCAGAAAATCCAGAATATATAGAAGAAGAACCGGTAGCAACCTCCGACGTAAGCTATCCTGCAGTAGATGAAATGGAAAAACAAGTATTTAATCAGGCATTTCCTAAACAAGATATAAAAACAAGGTTATCAAACCTTGAGAAAAAAACATTCAATAAAATATACACAGATGATTTAAGTACAAGGGTAGACAGACTAAAAGCGGAAATAAAACCTCAATCGCTAATAGATAATCAAATCGCACAATCCGCAAATGAATTTTATGATGATGATGTGAGACCATTACAATCTGATTTTTATCTGAATAAATTTATCTCTCCAGGACAATTTGACTACGAAGCATATAATGATATGAATAACCGCCGTGCACAAAGGTATTATGATGACGGATACAGCAGCGGCTATGCTACAGATATTCCTCAAGAACCGAAAAAAATATCGCTATCAACTGTCGAAAAAAAATTATTCCGTCAAAATTTCTCTCAAGACACAACTGAAAACCGTCTTGCACGCATTGAAAACAGCATGTTCGGAACAGAATTTTCCACAGATGATACTCAGATGCGAATAGATAGAATATCAAGTGCATATAACGCACAAAAATCCGCAGGGAAATATGATTCCAACAGATTTTCCCAGAATATGGGGACAGCATTTCAGATAGGCACTTTAATCCTTATGGTACTTGCCTGCATATTATAAAAGTACCGGTTGACTTTCTAAAAAAAAAGATTATATAAAAAAATATGAATATATTGGATTTTTTTAAGAACAAAAAGAAATGCCATCATGAAAAAGTCACAGCTTCAAAGGATATATGTTACTGTCCCGATTGCGGAGAACTCATAGAAAATCGATGGTACATAACAAGATGCTGTTGCTGCGGCATAAAATTAAAAGCCATTGTAAAAAACGGAACAGTTATCCCAGAAGAAAAGTACTGTCACAACTGTGGGGATACTAAATTTAAGGTTGAGCTTGTCCCCAAAATTAATTTCATAGATATAAATTATGCAGTTCTTGTAAAAACAATAATAGAACCACAAGTTGATGAACTTACACAAAGTTGGCTTGATAGGACAGAATATCATAATCAAAAATTACTCACGCAAACATAAAATTACAAACTCCAATCGCAAGAATTATCCCTATTATATCCGCAATTAAACCGACAATTAGGGCATAGCGAAGTTTGGGAATTCCAACAGCACCAAAATACACTGCAAGGACATAGAAAGTTGTTTCACTGCTTCCAACCATAATGGCAGCAAGAGTAGTTGCATAGTGATCAGGTCCAAGCGAATGAGCAATATCAGAAAAAATACCCAACGCAGCAGAACCCGAAAGAGAACGTACAATCATAATCGGCATAACATCAACAGGAATATGAAATTTTACAAGAAGAGGCGATAAAAAAGCACCCGTCATTTCAATAATCCCCGATGCACGAAGCATAGATACTGCAACGATTATCGCAACAAGATACGGGATAATATTAACCGAAACCTTAAACCCTTCCTTAGCACCGTCTGTAAAAACTTCATATATAGGAACCTTTTTAATAAGCCCCATAGTAAGAATAATTAATAAAATTGCAGGAAGAGCCCAGAGAGAAACTATATTCATAAACGAATGAAACATTATTCCGCACCTCCATTAATTTGAGGTTTCCAGAATTTTTGAAAAACCTTTGCCAGAAAAACAGCAAAGATAAATGTAAGAGCTGTAACAAAAAGTGTAGGAGCAATAATTTCGGTTGGATTTTTATATCCCACCCCGATTAAAACAGCAATAACAGTTGCAGGAATAATTTGAAACCCAGCAGTATTCATTGCTAAAAATACGCACATGGCATTTGAAGCACTTTTTTTATCAATATTATGTTTTTGCAACTCCTCCATAGCCTTAATTCCTATAGGAGTAGCAGCGTTAGTTAATCCAAAGGCATTTGCTGAAATACTCATAGCAATATCACCGATAGCAGGTGAATCTTCGGGAATTTCATCAAACAACTTTTTAGTAACAGGTTTGATAATTTTTGCGATAAAACTTATGAGCCCGCATTTTTCTGCAATTTTCATCATCCCGAGCCAAAAAGCCATAATACCGATAAGGGAAAATGCAACTTTGACCGAAAGTTCAGCACCAGAAAGTATAGCATTAACAACATCAGAAAGTTTCCCGTTAATGGCTCCTGCTATAATAGAAATTACAATCAAAAAATAAAAAATATAATTCATATAATAATTAAAGCATTATTTCAAAAGAACGGCAAAAACATTTCAAAATTGATACAAAAAGAAGAAGTAGATTATGTAATAATTTGTAAACGAGTTTGACAGACAGAAGAAAATATTGTCTAATAAATATAAACACTTTGATTAGGTAAGATATGTACATAAAAGAACTTGAGATAGACAATTTTAAGTCATTTGCGAATAAATCAGAAATCCCCCTCCTGAAAGGGTTTACTACGGTTTCGGGTCCTAACGGTTCCGGAAAAAGTAATATTATAGACAGTATCCTTTTTGCACTTGGGCTTGCAAATGCCAGTGAGTTACGTGCAGAGAATCTTTCTCACTTTATTTCAACTTATACAAAACGTAATGATGCGTTCGTTAAAGTAACTTTTGGCGACATGGAAGAAGGGAAAGATTTAAGTATCGCAAGACGTATCAGAAAATCTACTCAAGGTTATGCAAGTACTTATTACATTAACGACAGCGTAACAACACTTTCTAACGTGCATGCCGTACTTGAAAAATATAACGTTACCCCTAACAGTTATAATGTTATGATGCAAGGGGATGTTCAGGGAATTACCAACTGTACGCCTAAAAACAGAAGAAAAATCATTGATGAAATCGCAGGGATTGCAGACTTTGACAGACGTATAGAACAGGCGACAAATGAACTTACAGACGTAGAGCAGCGAGTTGAACGTTCAACCCTTATCCTTTCTGAAATCGAAGGGATGCTTGAACAGCTTAAGGAAGAAAGAGAAGTTGCCATCAAATACCAGAAACTCAGAGAAGAAAAACAAGGGCTTGAAAGTCAAATTGTTAAGGTCAGATTCTTTGATATTAAACGGAACCTTGAAAAAGCACATGAAAATATTCTGGAATTTACTAAAAAGAAGAAAGAAGAAGAGCTTAAAAATAAAGATTTAGATGAAAAAATTAAGCTTATCCGTAAGAAATACGAAGAGATTTCCCAAGAAGTTAAAGAAAAAGGTGAAGAACAACAAATTGATTTAAAAAAACAACAAGAAACGTTAAAAGGCGAAATAGATCGTAAAGAAAATGCCCTTAATTTTGCAGACAAACAGATTATGGATAACAAACGTACTGCAGAAAACGCAAGAAATGGTATCGAAACCTTTAAAAAACAGATTGAAGATATCAAACTGAATATCACTTTAAAAATTGAAAATGCTCAAAAAATTGAAGATGAAATTAAACAAAAAAACACTGAATTGAAAAAAATTCTTGAAGATATGACTGGATTAAGTTCAACTGCAGAACAGCATATTGAAAACAGAAATCGTTTGAGAAAAGAACTTGAAGATCTACAAGATAAAGAAAATCAACTTTTAAAAGAAAAATATCCACTTGAAAACGAATTAAAAAATCTTCTAGAAAACATTGAAGATGCTAAACAAAAACTCACAGAGTTAGAGGAAATGAAAACTAACTATACCTCAAACTTTGATTTAAAAAAGACGCTTGTAGAGCAACTTCAGACTGAAATGCAGGAATTTAAAGAAATTCAGCAGTCAACAATGCACGACCTTGATACAACAAGTAATGAAATAAACGATATTAATTATAATATACGTATGGCTTACGGCAAATTATCACGACTTGAAGCGCAAAAACAGGTTGCTGCAAGTTCCGGTTCAAATATGGCAATTGATACAGTTATGAATGCAAAACTAAGGGGAGTTCATGCGCCATTAATGCAATTAGGGACTGTTGATAAAGAGTATTCAACTGCATTGGAAATAGCTTTTGGCGGACGACTCGGTCATATAGTCGTTGAGGATGAGCATGTTGCATCTGTTGCAATTGAACTTTTGAAATCCGCAAGAGCTGGCAGAACAACATTTATTCCTCTAAACAAAGTTGCCAAAGCGCCAACACGCCTTGCTCTACCAAAGGATAATGGCGTTATTGATTTTGCAATTAATCTTGTTGATTTTGATGATGAATATGTAAACGCATTTTATTATGCCGTAGGTGACACAATCGTTGTTGAAGATATGGAATGTGCAAAAAGGCTTATAGGTAAATACCGTATGGTCACACTTGCCGGAGAATTGTTCGAAAAATCAGGAGCGATTACAGGTGGGTCTGTCAGAAAAACAGGTTTTTCATTCTCTCAAAATGATGACAATGAGCTTGAAGAATTTAAGCGAAAAGTCAAAGAAATGGAAGAGTCTCTTGGAAAACTTGAAAATAAAAAAGCTTCTCTTGAAGCTAAATTACAAGACGTACGCCAGAAATATTCAGACTGCATGAGCGAACACTCAAAAGCGAAGGTAGAACTTGATAACATGTCAAGAAACTATGAAAACAGCGAAAATATATTAAAAGAAAAAGCTGAATTCATTGCTCAGGCAGAACCTAAAGTTCAGGAATTAAACAAAAAACTCGATAAACTTGAAGAAAAAAATCTTGAGATTAACGACAGAATGCTTGAGGTTAAATCGGGGATTGAAGAAATCGAAAAACTTATAAATGACAAAGACCTTAAGGATTTAAAAGAAAAAACAGAAGGTGTTGAGGCTGAAATTAAACGGTTACAAGCCAATTTAATGTCGACAAACAACGATAAAAATGATCTTGAGAGACGAATTAACTTTAATGAAGACTTAATCAAAACAAAACATGAAGAAATAGATGAAAAAGAAAAAGCAAATGTTAAGCTTGAGGAGGACAAAAATGTTTTCAAAGGAGAAATTGCAGAGTTAAATAAAAAAGTAGAAGTTCTTGAAGAACAAATATCCGTAATTCAGGATAAACTTGGCGAACTTCTTAAGCAACGTGACGAGATTTCAAATAATATTAATGAACTTGAAAAAGAACGTCATATTAAATCTTCTGATATAGAAAGAATTGCCGAACAAATAGAATCATTCAGGGCACGCAGAAGAGAACTGGAACCACAACTTGATACAGCCAAAAAAGAACTTGAAGATACGGGAGCAGATATTTCGAAATTAGAACCTGTTGAGATTTCAATTGATGAAATAACTTCTAAAATTCAACGTCTTGATAAAAAAATGACAGAGCTTGGAGATGTTAATATGAGAGCTTTAACATCATATGATGAAAAGCTTGCCCGCCAGAATGAACTTAAAGAAAGAATTGAGGTACTCTCTAAAGAACGTAAAGAAATCTTAGACAGAATGAGTGGTTACGAACAACTTAAAAAAGAAACTTTTATGAAAACTTATAATAATATAAACGAAAACTTCAAGAGTGTATTCCACCAGCTGTCAGAAGGGGAGGGAGAATTAAAACTTGAAAACCCAGAAGATCCTCTAAGTGGTGGGATGACAATTGAAGCACAGCCTAGAGATAAAAAACTTCAAAGGTTAGAAAGTATGTCTGGTGGAGAAAAATCACTTACTGCACTTGCATTTGTCTTTGCTATTCAGCGCTATATGCCGTCACCTTTCTATGCATTCGATGAAGTTGACGCGAGTTTAGATACGATGAATGTTGAACGTATCGCACAAATGGTGCAGGAACAATCAAAAGATACGCAATTTATAGTAGTTAGTCACCGTAAACCTATGATAGAATCAGCTAATAGAACAATCGGTGTAACACAAAAAGAAAAGGGCATCACAAGGGTAACTGGAGTAAAATTAAGAGACTAGTATGAGTACTGCTGTAGTAAATTACAATTTAGACTTACCAGAAATAGAGAAAACCGCCGAAAATGAAGGGATTGGGATTCTTGTTTCAATGGCCAAAGCCGGTAAGATTGATCCGTGGAACATTGATATAATAGACGTTACCGATAAATATCTTGCTCATTTTTGTTCAATGAAGTCTCAAAACCTTAGAATTACAGGAAGAACTTATCTTTTTGCTTCTGTTCTATTGAACATGAAATCAAAAATCCTTGACGGGGTAGATGTGTTACAGTTTCAGGATGCACCGGAAGAAAATATTGAATATGATGATGACGGGTTTATTGTAGAGTATCCTGAAGATGATATTCCAACAACAAACGCACAGACAATAGATGATGTCTTGCAAAGACGGACAAGCGTAAGGTTAAATAGAAATCGTGTTGTTACATTGCGTGACTTAATCCGTCAATTGCAGTTCTATGAAAAATTAGAACAAAAACAATCCTTAAAACAGGCTCATGAGCGAGCTAAAAATAGAGTGCGCTCTTATGCAAGATTCACACCTGATGATATAATTAATCTTGCACACGAAGAGTATATAGAAGATTGCGTTTTAAGGTTAAAGGAAAATTTAGTTCAAATTTTTGAACGTCAGGATAAAATAGAGTTAAATGAACTTACACTTCTTGGAATGGATAAAATAAGCGCTTATATTGCACTTTTATTCCTTAGTGCCGAGACGGATTATGATTTAGAGCAGAAAGAATTCTATTCTGATTTATATGTTGTGAGAGGTAATAATGGAACAGTTGAAAGCGAGAATTGAGGCTGTTTTATTTACGACAGCTCAAGCTTTATCAATAAAAGAGATAGCAGAAATTTTAGAAGAAGAAGATTTGGACAAAACAGAAGAAGCCATGTTAGAATTAATTATGGACTACTCTTCACGTCCTGGAGCACTGGAGATAGATGACGAAAATGGTTATATTCTTCAGGTAAAAGAAGAGCATATGGATATTGTGGAAAAACTATGTCCTGTAGAATTAAAGCCTGCAACACTCCGTACTCTCTCCGTAATTGCATTAAAAGAACCTATCAGACAGACCGATTTAAAAGAATTGAGAGGCTCTACGGCATACGAGCATGTTCAGGAATTGTTGGAAAAAGGATTAATTAGCAGAACAAAAGACAAAAACGGTAGAAGTTACAACTTGAAAACAACTCCAAAATTCGCAGAATATTTCAAGTTAAAAGGCGATACCCGTTCGTTAGCAAAACTCCTTGAAGTTGATAAGGGGATTAAGGATAGTGTCAGCGACTAAAAAATTTTTACTTGGAACTATTTTAATCGGATTGCTTGGATTTGCAGTCGGAATAAATATTGTTCCGGAATATTACTACAAATTAGGGATAAATGCCTATGAAAAAGGTGATTACCAGACTGCATACAAAAATTTTTACAATGCAAAATTAATTTCACCTTCGGACAGCGACTACAGGTATTATTATGTTCAAACGCTTGCAAAATTTAAGCCGTCCGTAAGAATTCAAAAGGAAATGTTCAAATTTGTAGAAGACGGAAAAGATGATAGCGCACATGTTGCTGCAGGAATTCAGGTAGCTGTTTGGAGAAATAATATTCTCCAGCAATACGGCGAGAATTACATAGAACAGGCGCCAATAAATAATCAAATTATGCGTTGGAACCCGAAGACTTTTCCTTTGAAAGTTTACGTTGATTTTGCTGATATTGCGACCGTACCAGATTATTACAACAATGAAATATTTAGAGCTTTCGGGCAATGGCAGGTTTCATCAGGGTTTCTTGCATTTAAATTTATCGATTCTCCTGATTCTGCAGATATTACGGTAAAATTTGCACCGCTTCCCAAAAATAATTGCAACCAGACAGGATGTAAGTACGTTGTGGCACATACAATCCCAACAATTAAGAATAATATTCTAAAACAAATGACTATTACTATTTATGATAAAGATGCAAACGGAAGTTATTTTTCAGACAGACAGCTTTACAACACAGTATTGCATGAAATTGGTCATGCTCTGGGAATTATGGGACATAGTTACAGCACGGATGATTTGATGTATATGGCAGAAGACGGCAGGGAGGAAAACCCTATGCTTACCCGTTACAGAAGTGATTTCCAATATATATCAAATAAGGATGTAAGTACATTGAAACTTTTATACAATCTTATCCCAAGCGTAACAAACACTCCTTTAGACGAAGTTAATACAGAGAACTTAATTTATCCGCCAATAGTACTTGGAACAACAAAAAACATGAGTCAGCAAAAACTGAAAGAAGCACAAAAATATGTTCAGGAAGCACCTGACATCCCAAACGGATATATTGATATGGCAATAGCATATGACGAACTTGGGAAATTTGATCTGGCGGTACAAGCCTTACAAAATGCGTTTAACAAAGCACAAACAGACATGGACAAATATATTGTATTATATAACTATGCTGTTCTATACTTAAACAATAATAATCCAGAAACAGCCATGCAATATGCAAAACAGGCAAAACAAATCGGGGATTCAGAAGAGCTTTTTGACTTAATGAGCAACATAGAACATGCAATTGAAACCAAAAGTTCTCCGTTCAAAGGCACAAAACTGTTAAGGTAAATGTAATATAACTATTTTTCTTCAAGATTTGCAGAGTTTTTAATATCTTTTATTGATATATTAAAACGGAATAAATAAAACAAACCCAAAACAGTAAGTATTATTGTTAAAATTCCTTGATGAACCGTTGAAATTGCAAGAGTTGTTGATTTTTGAACCCCGAAAATACCAAGTGCAAGTATATAAGCATACTGATAAGGCCCAAGAAATACAGAAGTTGACGGAATCATTGTCGAGAAAGAGATCAAGCTTATAACAAATAAACTTGCGGCAAAACCGAGTCCTAAATTAAAACTTTCTAAAATCAAAAATGCGACATAAGCTTCTATTCCCCATATAAGGAAACTTGAGATAACTGCAATAACACAGAACTGCCAGTAATTTAAAACCTCAAAACCTTCCATAAAAGATTTTGAATAATCACAGATTTTTTTTACAAAATTTTCTAAAAAAGCTGACATCCTCTGAGGCAACCTATCAACTATAGAAATAAACTTGTCACAAATCCAATCAATTTTATCAAGTTTAAATATCAAAATAAAAACAATCAAACTGCCGATAAAAAGCGCCCCGATACCATATGCAATATGCAATATCCAATCCTGTTTACAGTATAAAAACACGGCCGCAAGCAGAATAAAAAATACACTGACTCCATCCAAAGTTCTCTCTAGAATTATAGAACCAAAAACCTTCATTTTTTTTTCATTTTTAACAGATCCCAGATAATAAGCACGATACATATCACCTGCACGAGCAGGCAGGAATATATTTAACATGCTTCCTACTAGGAAAATCTCACCGAGATTAAGACTGGAATATCTTTTATCATTAAGAAGCAGTGACTTCCATCGAATACCACGTAAAAACATTGTAAGAAGATACAAAACCACAATTGCCCATATATTTTTAAAATTGAAGTTTTTAAAGGTGATAACCAGTTCATGCCAGTTAATCTTATGAAAAATAATACCCAGAAGTATAACAGTAATCCCGAGGGCCAAAATCTTCTTCTTACTCATACAACAATTTTAGCACAAAAATTTTATATTGCGGGAGAATTATAAGCATGCTATAATCTACTTATGAAACATATATTTGAACAAAAAGTATTTTATTCCGATACAGATGCCTACGGTGTTGTATGGCACGGAGCATATCTCCGCTGGATGGAGATGGGCAGAGTTGAGTTATGCGAGATGTTTGGACATAATCTTATTGATTTAAAAGCACAAGATATAGTGCTACCTGTAGTGAATATTAATATAAAATATAAAATGTCCGCAAGGCTTAACGATGAAATGATTATCGAAACAGAAATTTCAAAATTCAATGGATTTACAGTAACGTTTAAACAGATTATCAAATCAAAAGAAACTGGAAAATCATATATTGAAGCGGAAGTTGATGTCGTTGCAATTACAAATAACGGCAAACTCTACAGAAGAATGCCTGAAATTCTGGCAAAATCTTTTGAGGAGGAACTTAAATGTCTGCAACCCGCTTAAATAAATATATTGCATCATCTGGTTTGTGCTCAAGAAGAAAGGCCGATGAACTTATAGAACATGGAGCCGTTATGGTTAACGGCAAAAAAATAACAGAACTTGGATTTCAGGTAAAAGAAAAGGATAAGGTTTTTGTAAACAATAAACTAATACATCCTATAAAACATCAGTACTATAGATTTTACAAACCAGCCGGCTATATTACGACAAGTGATGATGAAAAAGGGCGAAAAACAATATATGATCTCCTGCCTGATGAACTTACAGGATTAAAACCAGTTGGAAGACTTGATAAAGATTCAACAGGATTACTTATTTTAACAAATGATGGAGAATTAATACAGGAACTTACACATCCTTCAGTCAAAGTTCCGAAAGTTTATCTTGTTCAAGTAGGAGGTCTTTTGCATCCTCATCAGCTTGAAACGCTGGCGAAAGGTGTTGAGATTGAACCCGGGAAAATTGCATACGCCGATATTGACGTCCTAGAAGCTGACAACAAGCATACAATGATGAGAATTACCCTGTATCAGGGAATGAACAGGCAAATCAGAAAAATGTTTGAATACATCGGTTATGAAGTTAAATCACTAAAAAGGATTCAGCATGCGACTATTCAGCTTACAGGGTTAAAACGAGGAGAATTTAAGCCGATTAAACCTGCTCAAATAAAAGAACTTAGAAATTTTTTAAACAGATTGGCACAAAAAAATGATTAAAATTGCGATAACCGGAAATATTGCATCAGGGAAATCCGCCGTCCAAAATATCCTTGAAGAAAAAGGTTTTAAGGTTCTGGATACTGATAAAACAGGACACAAATTATTAAACTCTATTAACGAAATAAAGACAACATTTAAATCCTACGACATTTTTGATGAGACAGGAGAAATCTCGAGAGACAAGCTGGGGAAACTGATATTCAATAATAAAGACTTAAAAACAAAACTTGAAACAATTCTCCATCCTGCAATCAGGAAAGAGATACTAAAATTCTTTACCAAGAACAAAAGCGAAACTGCTGTTTTTGTTGGAATTCCGCTTTTGTTTGAAACCGGTATGAGAAATATTTTTGATAAAGCTCTACTTATTTATACGGACGATGTAACACGAAAAAAGAGACTAATTAAGAGGAATTCTTATACTCCAGAGTATGCTGATATTAGAATGAAATCTCAGATGTCCCAGGATGAAAAAAAACTTTTATGCGATTATGTCATATATAACAATGGAACCATTTCTGATTTATATAAGGCTGTTAACGACTTTTTGGATAATCTGTCTAGGCAGTAACAGGTACAAATATATTCATATTTAAACTTGCTTTTATATTATCATTTATATAATCACTTGCAGCTTTTCCGTTGCCAAGTGTAATTTCTACGTGTCCATATGCATTACTGTATCCGGCCGCCCCCTGTTGATAAACAAGAATACATCCAGCAGGAAGATTTTTTATATCGACACTATTCACATCAACTTCCTTAAAGTGCGGATTATTTCTTAAACTATCACGAAGTTCATAAGCGTCACCACGAGCCCCGGCAATACCTAATCTTTCTAAAGAATTACTTACATATTTTGCACAATAACCGGTTGAACCAGCTTCGACATGTGAAGCAACATCTTTTGCAAGTCTTTGTGCTAGATTTGCATTATAACCTGCTTCCTTCAAAGATTTATATTTTATGGAAGTATCAAAATTTAGTTCCGATGTATTTCTCGTTGCAGAAATAAAATTTTTCGACAGCTTAGGAATCGTAAGTTTAGGCATTGAGAAAACAGGCGTAGACGTCATGAATCCCTGAGTTGAAGTCTGAGCCTGAGACAAACGGTCAAATGATAAATTTGAAAGAGTATCACCCACAAAAGAATATGTATCAATTTGGGGAGCCTGATTAAAATTAAATATAGGCGCTTGATATGAATTGCTAAATAAAAAATTCTGAGGCATAAAACCTGGCATCTGAAAAACAGGCATAGTGAACGGCTGATAAAACGCATTACTCCCGCTTGAAGAAGAAAAATTTCTTTGCATATTCATAATATGTTTATTTACATTTAAGCTATCCAATTAAAATCCCTCAAATTTATTCCCCATACATATATATAAAGTATTTTTTATAAGAAAAATTGCTTAAATATTTACAGAAAGTTACAAAAAATTGCCTTATCATCTAATACATTTAGAGGATATTTTATGAAATAACTAAAGTTTGGAAAATGTGCTGTCGACAAATAATGCATACACATTTTATTTGGAGCTCAGAAATGTCAGAACAAATTTTAATACAACCTTCTACAAATACTGAAAAAGCTGAAAAAGCAAGAAGATCTCTTGAACAGGCAAGAGTCTGTCATGAAAGATATCTCATCAGAAAAGATAATAATGATTTGCAGGAGGCAATAACAAATTATATAGATGCGGTAAAATATGACCCTACAATTCCCGAAACGTATTACAGACTGGCGACTTTAATGTGGGAACAGGGACAGATAAGTATTAATACAGCAATAGATCAATGTAAAACAGCCGTTTCTCTTGCGCCGGACAATATGAATGCGCATCTTTATGCAGGTTTTTTCATGCAAATGGCTGAAAATTACCCTGAAGCTGTTGAAGAATTTAAGTCTGCAATCAAAAGCGGAAGACTTAAATCCGCAAGACCAAGATTAGTATTGTCACAGACCCTTCTACAAAAAATCAATGCCAACCAAGGTTCTGCTGCGGATTATATGAAATTCATTTATTATTTCCTATCTGGAAGTATTATGCTTGCATGGGACAGACCATGTCTAAAAATGTTTTATAAACGAATGTCAGAAGACGTTTCTGTGTTCACTTACAATACTGTGGGCAGTTTCCTTGAAAAATTCAAACTCTACGATAAGGCTGAAAAAATTTATAGACAAGCAGTCACAGATACGAATCATGCACAACTTTTCTACGATAAAATGGGAGATTTAGCTCTCAAAAATAACGAAATAGATTTATGTCTTGATTGTTATAGAAAAGTAGTAGAGTCTAACCCGCTAAACAGAGATGTGCTAGTAAAAATTGCCACTGTATTGCAAACATACTATCCGGATAATACAACTGAAGCGATTGAATGTTATGAAAAACTTCTTGAATTTGATATCGATACGGCTTCAATTTATTATGAACTAGGACATTTATATCTAAGAAGAGAAGATAAGATCAACTCAATAAGTGCTTTCAAACTAGCACTAGAAAAAGATAGCTCAAACCCTTATTATAATAATTCACTGGCCTATGCATACTCAAAGGCTGAATTATATGATGATGCCATTGAACATTATCAGAAAGCTATTTCGCTAAACCCAGATAACGAATGGACATCTATAGTATGTCAGGCGCTAGGCGGAATATATGCAGAAGTAAACGGGAACATGGAAGCTGCAGTTGCAACTTATCAGGCTGGAATTATATTAAATCCGCAAAATTACGACTTGTATATTTCTCTAGGCGATATTTATATGGCAGAATATGATCTTGATAAAGCAATAAAGGCTTACTGTGATGCAATTCTGGTTAATCCAGAAGATTACAGAGGCTATTCAAAAGCAGGTATTGCGCTATACGAAAAAGATTATCTTGAAGAAGCACTTGTTGCTTATCATAAAGCAATTGAATTAAACCCAGAAAACGCTTACGCTCAAAATAATCTCGGAATTTTGTATCTTGACGGATTATGTGATGCAGAAGAGGCATTAGAGTACTTTGAAGCTGCTATAGAGCTAAACTCAAGTTACACTCTTGCATATTTTAATGCAGGACGAGCAAGTCAAGAAATGGGCTTTATTAACGATGCCGCAAACTACTATCAAACGGCTATCGATTTAAATAAAGTAACGGAAGAACTTGATGAAGAAGATATCACAAGTAGACTGAGAAAATTATTTGAAGTTTAATCAATCATAAATTATAAGATGGAATGTGGGCATGTTAAACAATATCATGCCCTTTTTTTTAATCCACCCAATCTTATGAAAATATTATAAATAGTCCTACATCATTTAGATGATATTAAAACAAATTGTCAAAGATTAAAAATTTATGAGCCGTATATAAAAATATAAGTTATGAGAAACGCTAAGTTTTTCATACCTCCTCCCCAAGTCTGGTAGCCGTTCTTTTAAAAGACGGCTTTTTTTTATGCAAAAATCTGTTATAATGAATTTATGAGTGAACAAAGTTATGAAGATTTTATATCTACTGTAAGCCACGAGCTTCGTACCCCTCTGACATCTATCAGAGGTTTTTCTCAAACAATGCTTTCTTCCTGGGACAAACTGGATGATGAAAGTAAAAAGAAATTTTTAAAAATCATAGAAGAACAATCAAACAGACTGATTTCACTTGTCGAAAATATGCTCTCTGTTACTAAATTACAGGCCGCAAAAGAAATATTAGTTTATAAAGAAACAGATATAAGACCCATTATAAACTCCGTTGTTTCAATTGTAAAAAACCAGTATCAACACCATGCTTTTGAAATTAATATTTCCTCAAAAACTCCGACAATACTGGTAGACAGAGATAAATTCCAGCAAGTCATGATGAATCTGATTGAAAATGCTGCAAAATATTCTTTTGAAAATTCTACAATAAAAATAAAAAGCGGTTTTTGTGAAAACTGCGAATTTGTTTCAATAAAAGTAATTGATACAGGAATAGGTATTGAGGAAGCCAATTACGAAAAAATATTCAACAAATTCTCAAGAATAGATAATCCTCTTACCAGAAAGGTTCAAGGAAGCGGGCTTGGGCTTTACATTACAAAGAATATTGTTGAAAAAATGCATGGAGAAATTTCAGTATCTTCAAGCAAGGTTGAAGGAGAGACTTACGAAACAATTTTTGAAGTAAAATTCCCCGTATGCAATGTAGAAACTCAAGCGAGGGAACGATGCAAACAGTAACTTTAATTATAGATACACGAAAGGAATTATCTACAAAATACAAAAAACTCCTTGAAAATGAATATTCAACAGTCATAATCTCAAAGGATATAATTTCATCGCTGAAATTCATTCAGGACAAAGAACCAGATTTAATAATAATTTCTGACAGTGTAGACGGAGATCTTGCAGGTTTTTGTAAAAAAATAAGGGGGCTTACATATAATATGCGCCCAATTATTATTGCGATATCAAAATCCGCAGAGCTTGAGGACAAACTAAAGGTTTTGGAAAGCGGAGCAGATGATTTTATAAGTGAACCGGTTAATTCTGATGAATTTATTATGCGTGTCAAAGCACATTTACGACGAGAGTTTGAATCAAATTTGGATGAAAAAAAACTTCTCCCAAACAAGAATTATTCAATGCGCGCACTTAAAAGAATTTTATCTTCTCCAGAAGACTGGGCCTGCCTTTACATCAGCATTGATAACTTTGAAAATTACAGAGAATCATACACAAAGCTTGCTTCTGACAAACTTATACAGACATATTCGGCAATAATTACATCAGCTTTAAGTGAAACGGATTATCTTGGAAGCCTTACAGAAAATGAATTCCTTGTAATTACAGAGGAAATTAAAGCAGAAAAAATCGCAAATTTCTTAACGTTTGCCTTTGACATGGTTGTAGAAAAATTCTACTCATCACAGGATGTTAACCGTGGATTTATGATTATGCAGGGTGATAATGAAGTTGGAAGGCGCTCTGATTTTGCCCAGACTACAATCGGGGTCATAACATCAAGGACGAAAGAATACAAGGATAATCAGGAACTTTTAACCGATTTGATTAATATACATAATCTTGCAAAACTTAAGGGGAAATCAAACTATTTAATCGAACGCACAAAACTTACAGGAGAAGATGCCGTTTACGAAAAAACATATAATAATAAAGTTTTAATTCTTGAGCCGGATGAATCTATGACACTTTTATTATCGACGATCCTCAAAATACAGGGATATGAAGTTTTGACAGAAGAAACGGAGGAAATTCCCGCAGTTATGGTAATTGATGCCGGCGACAATGAAACCAGAACAGGTTTAGAAAAATGCAAACAAATTAAAAATGATGAAAAATATAAAAACACAAAACTCATAATGACATCAGCATTTCATGAAAAGGAAACCATTTTAAGTGCAGGAGCAGATTTATATCTGCCAAAACCTTACGAAATGGTAAATCTCATTAAATGGGTTGATATATTTATGAAAGAAACTAATATTTCATAAATTAAGGTAGGTTTCTAAAAAACAAACTTAAATAAACAAGAAAAAACGACGATTTCGTCGTTAAGGGGAAATTAAAAAGGGAAATTTTTTCTTT
>CALVHA010000002.1 GCA_944327255.1 Candidatus Gastranaerophilales bacterium
TGCTTTAAGCTTACTTATTTTTTCTTCTACTCTAAAAAGCTCTGTTGAATCAGTTATTCCTAATTTGTTTTCTAAAGCCATAATTACCCCTATACGACTATTCTATCATAAAAATTATTAATTTTATATAATATCTCTTCAACAAAAGTTCGAACTTAGAAGCGTTAAGCCCGCCATTTGAAAAAAGACCCTCTTGAGGGTCTTTTTTGTTGTTTGTTGAATTTTCTGTTTTTGTGCAAACATTTCAATCGTGTACGGTTAAAATGATTATATTTTAAAGTCCAATTAATTGTTAGGCTAAAAGCCCAACCTACTTACTAATTATTTTAACCAGCCGAATAGTTTTTCAAAGAAAGTTTTCTTTTCAGACTTTTCTGGTGAAAGGAGATTATCTGTAATCTCATCAAATTTTTTCTTTTTCTCATTCTCTTCCAATGTTTTTAATGCATCATCAAGTTTATATTTTAAATCTGAAAATTCTATATTTTTAATTTTTTGGATTAATCTATTAAGCAGAGTAGAAGTGGAAGGTTTGAATTCATTAAATTTCCCAGCATCAAAAAATAATTCTGGACGCAAGTTGTTACCTTTAGTTTTGGGGACTGTTGTTTTTAATTTCATGTAAATATATTCCACCCCAAAAGTAGGAGTCCCATGAAAAGACATATCTACATCATACTGTTTGAAAAATTCATTGAAGGCTTTTGATTCTTTGATAGTATTCAAAAGTTTTGCAAATTCTTCAGGGTAAAAATCAGGATTAATAAACCTATGGTTGTATGTTATAGATTTCAGTCTGCCAAAATTTGGTTGTCTTTGGGTGTAGTTATTGTCTATTCTCATTTATTAATATCTCCTATGTTGTGTTGTATAAAAATATAAAAAACGTAAAAAAAAATTTTTGCTATGTCTATCAATAAATTATCTTTTGTAATTCTGCTTTAGGGAATCTTGCTGTAAAGTTTGGCTATTTTTAAATTGGGCTAAAACCTTTCAAAATCAAAAAATTCCAGGTTCAACTAATGTCCAAATTTATCGTTTGGCAGGGATGCCCAACAGACTTAACCCGACTGAAATCATACAACAAACTGAAAGCCTAGGCAAAAACTTATTAAAATCCTTCTAAATATCTTTTTATGGCATCTTCCCCTAAATCCATTTCAATTCCGCCAAAGATATCTCTCATATATTTCCCCAACGAAGATTCATCTTGTCTGAAACCATTTCCTCCACAAGCTATTTCTTTTTGTAATTCTTTTTCTGTCCATCTATCAGCATTAAATCCCATTTTTTTATATTTAATAGCAGCAGATGTTTTACACTTATTTGCAAAACCTTTAAGCCTAAATGCATAAGGAACATCACCTGTACAAGCTTCTAATTTAATTCTTCCTCCCATCCCAAGTCTTTCACTTAATTGTACAAGTTTTCTTACAATTTCGGAGCCAATTCCTTTATACCCTTCTGCTGTTCCCAAATAATTAATATATAAACAAGGTTGTTCATCCCTACGATTTAGTCTTTTAAAACTTACATTGCCTATTGCTTCTCCATTTTGATTATAAGCAGTTAAAATATAATGTTTACCATTGTCAACTTTACTTGGCAAATCGCTAAAAGTTACATTTTCATGTATACCTGTTTTGGTATTAAGTATTGTTCCAGCCTTATGATTGCTAATTTGTACAATATCGCCTTCTAATTTTGGTGCTAGTCTTAACCCTGCCGTATTAACTTTTACAGGTATTGTTGCAAGCAAACTTTTACCACCTGTCCGAGTCCAAGCAATAATTTCTTTACCTATGGCTGTTCCGATTGTTCCTATCCCCATTAAAAATCTCCTTTATTTCCCCAGTATTTATATAAAATATTTTTTTCCTAAAAAATTGCTTGTTAATTATAAATTCTTATATTTATGTTAAGGTGCAAGTCTGCATTATGAAACTAAATAATATGTTATAAACCTTCATTTATATAATGCTTACAAATAAGAAAAAATATCAACAGTTTCCCTTATCTTGAACAAAATAATTTTAAGAAATTATAGAGAGAAATTGTGTAGTACTAATAAAAGTGTCTATTTTTTACATTCCTCTTGAAAATTTATTGATAATCGTTTATACTAAAGAAGGAATGGAGGATTGAAGTATGCAAAAGTCAAGTATAGTAAGGGTGTTCGGGGGGGGGGGCAGCTCTATCTACGATAAATAAAAGGTTTTGCCCTTTTGGTTCTGGCCTTGCATCTCAGAGAAAAAAGAATGCATTTACATTAGCAGAAGTTTTAATAACTCTTGGAATTATAGGTGTTGTTGCTGCACTAACGCTTCCTGCTTTAATACAAAGTAATAAGAATATAGAAATTGAAGCTAAATTAAAAAAAATTTATTCTGCAATGAATCAGGCAATTATATTATCAGAAGCAGATAACGGTCCCAAAGAATATTGGCCTTTATGCGAAACTACCAGTTGCAGATGGTATTACGAACAATATTTTTTGCCATATTTAGCGGACATAAAGCATGTGGAATTTTCAGCTGCAGGATATTATAATATTGCAATTTATTTTTCGGATGGAACTCTTTTGATTGGAAAGAATGATCCATGGTATTATGGTCGTGTAGTATTTTTCTTTTTCCCGAATGCAGGAAATTTTGACCATAATACTTTTGGTTATGTTGGGTCTGATGGGACACTATCACGTGAGGGGCTTGGAATTTCATTCTGGTCTTTCTGTTTTGTGCCAAGCGAACGCGGGCAAAAATTCCATTATAAAAAAGGGTTTGAACCTTTTAAAATTAATTTGGAAGAATTTTCACAGGATAAATTGGAACAAGGAGAATTTCAATGTACAAAAAATGGGCAAAACAGAAGTTACTGTACTGCTCTTATACAGCTTAACGGATGGAAAATTCCTAAAGATTATCCATTTAAAGTCAGATAAGTCTATCCGAAATAGCAATTTTTCATATTCACCGGTTTTATCTTATACATATGGATAATACCTCAATTTCTTTTACATCAAAAATAAGATTTGTAGACAGACCTGTGTATAAAATGATGAAAAAGGCTAATTACATTGACTTTCATCATAATAGTTCAAATATTTTGAAAGCAAAAGAGTTTTATTCTGAAGAAATTAGAACCTGCACCGGAGGAGGACTTGTATCTCCGTCTATTGAGGCAGAAGGATTCCATTTTTTGGATGATAAGGTAAATAACAAAAAGTTTCCTATGATAGTTAATTCTCTGTTCCGTTTTGTAAAAAATCCTGAAAGAGGCTTGCTTATTGGGAGTAAAGAATTAAAAGGAAATCCATATTCTATTATTCAGTTTGAAAATTTAAAGAAAACGTTTCTTGAACGAGTGAAGAATGTTTCATTATTCCAAAAACATAGATATACAAATTCTGAATCTTATTACCATTATTCTCTTGATGATGACACATGGACAATTTTATCTGCATTTCGCCGTGAAGATAGCCCTAAATATAATGTAGTAAAAAGTTTACGGGATTTGCGTGAATGTTTTGAAAAAATTTCAATTGCGGATGGTGACAGACTTTTTATAGGTAAAAAAGAAATTCTTCCTGAAGACTGTCCTGAAATATTTAATTTGTAAGAAGTTTCAACCCCGTAATTCCGCAGATAATTAAGCCGATACATGCAAGTCTCATTGCGCTTACTGGTTCTTTAAAAAGTATAATCCCGAAGATAACAGTTCCTAATGTTCCGATTCCTGTCCAGATGGCATACGCAGTTCCAAGCGGTAAATTTTTCAAAGCGAGTGCAAGAAAATAAAAACTTGCAATCATGCATACTGCGGTAAAAACAGATGGTATAGTGCGACTGAATCCATGAGAAAATTTTAATCCTACAGCCCAGCTTATCTCAAATAATCCTGCTATAAATAAATAAATCCAATGCATTCTTTTTCTCCTGTTTAATATAAAAAAGCCTTGAGAGATTTTATCTCCCAGGCTTTTATCCTTCCGTGTCCGCCGTTTAAATTGGCGGGTTTTCTCTCGGACCAGACCAACGAATAATTGCGGAATCCTAGAAAACTTTATTTTTATTATACAACAAATTATTTATACTTGCTGATTTTTATTTGCAATCAGTTTTTTGTATGATTGTTTATGATTGTTTTTTTATTAATCTTTATATACAGTCAATTAATTGACTATTATTCGTTAATACCCCAGTGTTTAGAGGATTTTTGTTATGAAAAAAATAGTTTTGATATGGCTATTAGGAGTTTTGTTGTCTCAAAATTTTGTTTACTGTGGTGAAATTATTACTGAACCGCAGTTCCCAGAGAGTGAATTGGATAAATTTGCTGTTACCTGTCCTTTAAATAATGATAATTTAGATAAAAGAATTTCAAATATCAATAATGCTTTCAGCTGTTTGGACGGTAAGGAATTAGAGGCTGTAAAACTTGAAAGAGGACGTAAATTTATTGTTCAGTCAAAACAACCAATGTCTTCTGATACACCGGAAGGGGCACTTATTGATTTTGTTTCTGTAAGGGATGTTGATATTTTTTATGATAAAGAACCTTCAACAATTATGTTTACAGGTGAAGTTATCGAAAATAAGCCTCCACGTCTTCTTGGCAGAAGCAGTACTTTGAAATTGCAAATAAATAAAATTAAAGTAGATAATGTAACATATCCAGCAGAAGCATATATTACTAAAATGGGTAAAAAACAAATATTTGCAGGCATTTTAGCAGGTGCACCGGTTTATCTGGTAAATCTTGGAGAAGTTGCAGATAAAGGAACAGTCACAATTGATAAAGTTTATAAAGATCCTTGCCAATATAGTTGTGAGAGCATTACAACAGTGTTACGCCCTTTTTATTATTTAGGCGGGGCAATTTTACAGCTTGCGGATTTGTTAATAGCCCCGATAGTTTGCTTTTTTATGCCCGGTAAAGAAATTGATATTCCGGAAAATACTGCTTTTGAAATTAAACTTGAAAATGATATTTCATTATTAAAGCTATGAATGTTTGTCGTGTTTGGCCGTTCCTGTTTCAATACCTGCAATTGTTAATGCAACAGGCACCAATCTTGATATTATATCAGGAATAGGTCCTTTTTCTGCCATAAGAGATACAGCTAAGCAAACATCATCTAAGTGAGGAGCAAAATCCGTAATTTTAATTCCTCTGTGTCTTTTTTCGCCATGAATTTTTTCATTAATTAGGTTTGAAGTTTTGTTTCCTACAATGATACCGGTTCCTAATGGTACTGCACTAACAACTGTCGGGCATAGAACTTTTAAAAATTTATTTCCCTGTATAAATTTTGAAGCTTTTTGAAGTTGTAAATGAGTGGTTTCTTTTTTTGCAAGATCTTCAAATTTTTTATATAATGTTGCAGGAAGAGCAACAAAGCCTAGAGGAATTGCAATATCTCCAAGCATTTGACTTACGGCTTCCGAACATTTTGTCGCAAAATTTTCTTTTTTATCAAATATTGCACCGCCGGCAAGTCCGCCTAAAACAGATCCGGCTCCCATAGTAAGAATTTCGCCTGTTTTAAAGTCAAGAACTCTGCCGTTATTTTTTGCTTTATTGGTAATTTTAAATATTGCCCAATCTTTAACAGGTGTTTTTGCAATTTTTGAAGGGTTAAGAGAAAATCCCTGTCTTTTCGATATTATTGCAAGAGCGCCGGCAACCCCTAAAATTGAACTTGCAGTTACTCCTATTTGGACTTTTTTATTGTTTGCAGGATGATGTTCTTTATTAGATTTTACAGGTGCATTTGTAATTGCCTTAATCTGCATTTTGATTGTCCTTTTTCTTCAATTGTATCAAAAACAATAAATATTCAACATTGCTATTTTTATGTAAAATATTAACAATTCTTAAATGTTTAATATGTAACAAAATTTTAAAATAAAAGTAAAGTTAGGCAAAAAAAATATTTCACCTGCTTTATATGAAGGTAAGTTATTGGTACTTGATTATGACAGTGAAAATTACTCCCGCAAGTTTATATAAACCGCAGACATCTCATAGATTTATGAAGAGCATGGCAAATGCAGGGCTGGCCAGATTTATTCTGCTTGAAGCCTTTGTTGAAGGTGGCAGAACTTATCAGGCTTATAAAAGAGGTGGTTTTGACGAAGGCAGAGAGCGTATAACAGAAGAATTTACCGGGGCTGTATTTTGGCTTGGTGGTGTTAAGGCTTTTAACGCAATTAATGATAAGATAGGAAAATGGATTCTTAAACTCCGAACAACGGATTTTGATCTGGGAAATGATAAAGCCAGAAATCCGCTTGCGAACTTTTTACATTCAGAAAAAAGTACAAAAACTGGAAAAGCTTTTACTGAAGGTCAAATTGCTAAGTTTAAGTCTGCAAAACTTATTGCAAGTATTCTGCTTGCAAATACTATGATAGGTTTTGTTGTTCCTAAAATAAATCAGGCAATTACAAGAATGTATCATAAAAAGGACAAAAATAAAGAAAATATTCCAAATGAACAAAATACATTCCGTAGAGATTCTATTGATACATTCCTGTCCGGAGCAAAGAAAAATAAAGAAAATATTTCTTTTGGAGCCGGATCGTCTGCATTATTATCTCTTGCTTACAACCTTGAAAATAATACTACTTGGCAATTATTGTCTACTGATATAGGAACTGCTACAGGGCGTACAATTAGTGCCAGAAATAATGATGAACGCCGTGAAATTTTATTTAGAGATCTTTCATCCATATATTTCTATATGTTTAACATGCCTAATATAAATAAATGGTTAAATATGGTTCAACAAAACGGCAGAAAAACAAGAGTAGATTCAATGAATGCAGCATATACGGCTGATTTAATGAAATCTATAGTTAAAGACAGAGGGGGAAAAATTTCTCCACAGGAACTTGAAAAAGAAATGTTTGGAGACGGAAATGTTACTATTCCTAAGTCGCTCAAGGACGAATTTAAAAACGGCTTTATGTCCATAGAAGAATTTAAAGAAAAAATTCCTTCATTTGTCGCTGCTGATAAAGTCAAGGAATATACCGAAATTGCTCAGAAAATGTCCGAACTTCAGCCGAAAGTTCAGGGAGTTGGTAGAATTACTCTTGACCAGGCAGAGAGAACCTTTAAAGGCGGATATTTGAATAATCCTGACTTTTTAAAAGAACTCTATGAACTCTCGTTTGGCAAGAATAGTAAAACTAAGCTGCCGAACTTCCTTGATCCTTATAAATTTATATCTGCAAAATCAATTGATGGAGTTGATTCTGATTTGAAATATTTTGTTGAGCAAATTATTAAAAAAGCGAAAGAAGCTTCTGTAGAGATTGATGTAACAACATTGGAAAAAGCTGTTAAGAAAAACTTCAGATTAAATGCTGTTAACTGGGGTTCCGGCTTCGCTGTTTCCGCATTGTTCTTATCTACTTTAATCCCTAAGATTCAATATTGGATAACTAAAAAAATAACAGGTTCCAACTCATTCCCTGGTACAGAGGAATTTAGAAACATGCAGAATCAGAATGCGGAGAGTAAAGCTGCTTAATTAATCAAATCTTTATGAATTTTGTATAAAATTTGCAAATGTTTTTCATCAGAGTAATTGATAAGCTTTGTAAACTCTTCTTTTATGTAATTTTTATCTTTAAGTCCGTCAAAATTAAAAAATTCTTTTATTTCAACATTTAATACATTTGCTATCCTGTCGAGAGTTTCTATAGAGGGATAAGAACCTGCAATTTCAAGTTTAGAGATATGTTTTGTATCTCTTCCTATTAGTTCTGCGAGTTTTTCCTGTGTTAGTCCGCGACTTTTTCTCAGTTGTTTAAGCCTTATGGCTATTAATTCTTTTGTTGTCTGCATGATACGAATCCTTTCTAATAATAAAAATAATTTGACATTCATAAAACCTCATGGAATAATTACTTTTGATTTAATAAGTATCATTATAGTAGTAATAAATTAAAAAAATACTCATCTGACGGGTAGCTTATCGGAGGTCTTATGAAGAAAATTTGTATAATTGTTCCTATCTTTAATGCTTTAAAGGAAGTTAAAGCTTGTGTCAAAAGTATATTAAAAAATTTTGATTTCACATCCGGGGAAGTCTTATTAATTGATGATTGCTCGTCTGTTAAGACTGAGAAGTTTATAAAATCGATTGCTAAAAAATATCCTGACAAAATAAGAACTTATAGAAACCAGGAGAATTTGGGCTATCTTCAAACCTGTAACAATGCAGTGTTAAAAACAGATGCAGAAATTGTTGTTTTATTGAACAGTGATTGTGAAATTCCAAGTAAGTTTTCAGAAAAAATTATTAAATGCTTTGAGACTGATAAAAATATTATTACAGCATCTCCGATTGCTTCAAACAGTGCTTCATATTATATTCCACAAATTTTACCGTTTAAATTTATGAATTTTATTATCAATCGTATAACGCCTGCTTATCCTGAAGTTTTTAATTCTGAAGGATTTTGTTTTTGTGTCAGAAAATCATATATAGATAAATACGGATTGTTTGATCCCTTATATGGAAAGGGGTACTGTGAAGAAGTCGATTTTTGCCTGAGTGTAAAGCAAAACGGTGGGAAATGTGTTCTTATTGATAATCTTTATGTGAAACATAAGCGAAATAAAAGTTTTGGGAAAGATAAATTGAAATATTTATCCGAGAATAACAAAATTTTATATTCTAAATGGGCCAAATCTTTTAATCTGTTTGAAATAAATAATAATTTTTTATTTAACGATGTTATTAATCAATGTTTTGGAAGGTTTGCTTTCCTTCCTATCCTAATTATCAAAATCCGTGGGCAAGTCCGTTCTAACAGAATTTTAACATTGGGAAATTATTTTGAAATAAGAAAAAATAACTATAACTGTAAATCAGTAATTTATACTTGTATTGCAGGTGACAGTGATATTATCCCTATTATTCAAAATTATATGTCTCCAGATTGGGAATATGTATGCTTTACAGATAATAGAACTTTATTAAAAATGAAGCATTTTGGTATGTGGAAAATAAAACCTCTAGTCTTTGATTCACTTGACAATACCAGAAATGCCCGATGGCATAAAACTCATCCTCATATCCTGTTCCCTGATTATGATGAAAGTATCTGGATTGATTCCAATATTAATATTCTGACATCATACTTATTTGATAAAATTAAAGATGAGAAAAAGTTTCTTTTAGTTCCTCTCCATTTTTGCAGAAATTCGATTTACCAAGAGTTTGAAGCTGTCAGAAAATTACATAAAGATTCGGATAATATTGTTGATGCAGCATATCAATTTTTAAAGCATAACGGTATGCCTGAAAATTATGGATTAAATGAAACAAATATTGTATATAGAAAACATAATGATGAAAAAATAATAAAACTTATGGAAGATTGGTGGGACATGATTTCTAATTTTTCTAAAAGAGATCAGCTTTCTTTTTCGTATGTTCTATGGAAAAACAATCTTTTAGTTAAAGATATAAGTATTGATAATGCAAGAATAGATGTTTTAAATTTTAAAGTATACACACATAATTATCCGGATACAATAACCGGGAAATTATTAAGTACCGTTTTTCGCAAATAAAAACACCCTCCGAGATTTTATCGGAGGGTGTTTTTACAACCTTAACTAGTCAAAAACGTAGCTGATAATTGAAGCTTCTCTTGCACGTTTAATTGCTTTTGCAATCATACGCTGGTGAGCTGCGCAGTTACCTGTAATTCTGCGAGGAATAATTTTTCCTGCTTCAGTCAGATATCTTTTCAACTTTGCAGCATCTTTGTAATCGATAGAAGTTACTTTATCTGCACAAAGACTGCAATTTTTACGTTTTTTCTTATCTGTATTGTCTTGTCTTGCCATTGTTTTAATTTGCCTTTCTAGCCTTATTATTTACGTGTTTCATTTTTTAATTAAAATGGAATTTCGTCTTCGCCGATTAATTCATTAGAAAAATCGTCGGATTCTATTTTAACGATTTCCTCAGTTCCGAATTTAGAACTGCTTGAACTTGCAGCAACAGAAGAATTACCTTCTCCTAATCTTTCAATAGTAGCAGCTTCAATTTCAAAAATTTTTCTTTCTGAACCGTCATCCATTTTTACGTTTGCAGTTTGAAGTCTTCCCTCAACAAGTACTCTATCACCTTTTGAAAGCGATGAAACTATATCATCAAGGGTATTGCGTTTTGAGATAACTCTCATCAGCATTTCTTCACGTTCTCCGATATTTAGAACAAAAGAAGATACTGCAACATTATTTTGAGTAAAACGTTTTTCCGGTGCTCTATATAAAGATCCTGTTACTACAGCTTTAGCTAATGACATTTTTTCCCTTTCTTATTATACAGATGCTTTTTCTGTTGCTTCCATAAACATTGTTCTTAAAATGTTGTCATTTAATCTCAATTGTCTTCTGAATTCAGCAACTTTATCTGCTGGTAAGCTTATAATTGCAGAGAAGAAAAATCCGTCTCTAAAGTTTTGAATATCATAAGCTAATTTTTTTCTTCCAATTTTGTCTGTAGATTCAACTTTACCGCCAAAGCTTGTAACATTTTCTTCTATTTTAGCGATTAATTTATCTACTTCTTCAGTATCCAAATTTGGTTTGAAGATAGTTAATAAGTCATAATTTTTCATTTTTATTTGTCTCCTTTATATTTCGTTTATGAACAAATAATAACATGAACAAACAAATAATTACAAGGTGTAATCGGCAACAAAACTATAATTTGCAGGGCCTGTCATGAAAATATGTTCAGAAGTATCTGCCGAAGAGGCTTGCCACTCAATGGTTACGGCTCCTCCAAGCAGGTTAACTTTTACCTTCGATTCTGTTAAGTTATTTAAAATACATGCGACTTGGGATGCACAAGCGCCTGTTCCGCATGCAAGTGTAATTCCGCACCCTCTTTCATAAACACGCATTTCGATTTCATTCCTCGACAAAACTTTTACAAATTCGGTATTTGTTTTTTCAGGGAAATACGGGTGTTTTTCTATAACAGGACCGTATTTTAGGGCTAAATCCATAGGGTTTTCTTCCGTTAAAATTACACAATGAGGATTGCCCATAGATACAGGGAATATTTCAAATTCTCTATCAATTACTTTTATTTTTCTTTCCCCTTTAAACGGAATGTTTTCGTCTTCCAAAATTGGTATTCCCATATCAACCTTAACACTTCCGTCCTCCAACAGCTCTGGTTTAATTGGACCGGCAAGAGTTTCTACTGAGAATGTTTTTTTGTTGACCAATTTTTTGTCATAAACGTACTTTGCGAAACATCTTATCCCATTCCCGCACATTTGGGCAATTGTTCCGTCGGAATTATAAAAATACCAGCCGATATCGGTCTCTTTTGTATCTAGTTTCGGTATAATCATTCCGTCTGCACCAATACCGAAATGGCGGTCACATATTGTTTTTGCAAGTTCTTCCATCGGTAATTTTGTTTTTTCATACTCGGTATAATCAAGGATTACAAAATCATTTCCGCACCCTTGCATTTTTGTTATTTTAATTGTTGCCATTAGTTTTCTCCAAATTAATTAACTCTCTTTTTAAATCTAATCCTCCGGCATACCCGACAAGTTTCCCGTTTGAACCTATCACTCTATGGCAGGGGATAAATATCGGAAGAGGGTTTTTGTTATTCGCCATGCCCACAGCTCTGGAGGCTTTAGGATTCCCTGCCATTTCGGCAAGTTGTTTATATGAAATAGTTTTACCGTAAGGAATTTTTCTCAGGTTATTCCATACTCTATGTTGAAACTCTGTGCCTTCCGGGTTTAGACAAATGTCAAAATCCTGCCTTTTCCCGTCGAAATATTCTTCAAGTTCTTTAATTGCTTTTTGAATAATTGATGTTTTTTTGTATATGGCTCCGTCTAATTTTATTTTATTAAATTTCAAAGCCAGAAGTGACTTGGTATCCGCTACAATTGTGAATGTATAATTTTTGATTTTACAATCATATATGTATTTCATAGAACTATTGTAGCATAAAAAGTTCTGTCAGAAATAATAAAGCTTAAATGTTGTTAAAATACCTAGTCTACAGAGAATATATCCCTAATATCATCCATTGTAAGTGATTTAACGATATTTCTGTCAACAGAAATGACACTGTCAACAAGATTTCTCTTAACTGTTTTGAGTTTTTGAATCTTTTCTTCAACAGTATTTTTTGTGATAAGCCTGTATACAAAAACCTTTTTAGTCTGTCCTATACGATAAGCTCGGTCAGTAGCCTGATCTTCAACAGCAGGATTCCACCAAGGATCGTAATGGATTACATAATCAGCACCGGTTAAATTTAAACCTGTTCCTCCTGCTTTTAAGCTGATAAGGAATATCGGTATTTTGCTGTTATTAAATCTCTCAACAGCGGCTTGTCTGTCTTTTGTTTTACCTGTCAAATATTCGTATTCAATTCCTTCTCTTTCAAGCCAGCCCTTAATAATATCAAGCATATTGACAAATTGGCTAAATAAAAGAACTCTGTGACCTTCTGAGATAATTTCTTCTAACAAAACTTTAAGCTTTTCAAATTTACCAGAAGACATAACATGTTTAACATTTTCTTTATCGTAAAGTCTAGGGTGACAGCAAATTTGACGTAATCTGAGAAGAGCAGAGAAAATAGAAAGTCTGCTTTTTTCAAGTCCGTTTTGTTCAATACTCTTAAACAATTCTTCTTTTGTGCTGTCGAGAACCTGAAGGTAAAAGTCCTTCTGTTCGTCCGTAAGTTCGCAGTATGCAATATTTTCAACTTTATCAGGCAAATCTTTTGCAACATCCCTTTTCATACGGCGCAGAATGAACGGGAATATTTGCAATTTTAAACGTTTTTCAACTGTTTTGTCCTGCCGTTCCATAATCGGGTTTACATATCTTGCATTAAACTCAGCTGCAGAAAGCAGAAAACCAGGCATTAAGAAATCAAATACCGACCACAATTCTTCCAATTTATTTTCAATCGGAGTCCCGGACAATGCCAATTTATGCGATGCCTGAAGTTTTTTTACAGCCTGTGCTGTCTGCGACATAGCATTTTTAATATTTTGCGATTCATCCAGAATAACATACCTGAAATTTATACCTTTTAACTTCTCAATATCCCGCCTAATAAGAGCATAACTTGTTATAATCACATCATAATTAGGAATTTCTTTAAATAATCCTCTTCTGTCTGCTCCTGAAAGTTTTAAACAACTCAATTCGGGGGCGAATTTTTGAATTTCAGATTCCCAGTTAAATACAACCGTTGTAGGACATATAACCAGTGTCGGCATAGGGCCGTCGGTTTCTTTTGCCTTTTGAAGAACAGTCAAAGCCTGTAATGTCTTTCCTAACCCCATATCATCTGCAAGAATTCCGTTTAATCCGTATTTATACATAAACCACAGCCAACCGTAGCCTTTCAGCTGGTATTCACGGAATTCGGCAGTTGCAGTCTTAGGTAGTTCCAGGCCCTCGTCAGGCGAGAAGGTTGAAATTTGATCCCAGAATTTCTGGAAATTTTCGCTTAGAACAAGTTCAACATTTAAATTTTTTAACTCGGATAATAAACCGGCTCTGTATGTTTTAACAATAAATTTGTTTTCATCATTACGGTAAACGTCGAAAGAGTTAAAAGCCCGCATCATCGCATAAATATCTTGTGCAGGGAATTCTACAAACCCAAGACTTCTAATTCTCGAATATTTTTCACCGCTCTGAATAGTTTCATAAATTTCGTCAAAATCTATAATTTCTTCTCCTGCCTGACCATACAGCTGAATTTCAAAACTATCTTGAGATTC
This sequence comes from Candidatus Gastranaerophilales bacterium, assembly GCA_944327255.1. GTDB lineage: Bacteria > Cyanobacteriota > Vampirovibrionia > Gastranaerophilales > Gastranaerophilaceae > UBA1221. The sequence goes on from CALVHA010000002.1 coordinate 13,821, forward strand.
TTCTGAGAAGTCAACTTTTGCACACATTTTAAAAGGAGACTCCATCAGTTTAAAGAAATTCATATCGTCTTTTTCAACGAATTTCCAGCCTTCCCCTGCCTGTTTTATATAATAGTTGTAAAAATCAATGGCATTTTCTTTTTCAAGTGCAAGGTTGTTGGTCTGCATCGGCACAAATTTACAGGCAAGGAGCATATTATAAGCATCCTGTTCGTGCTTGAAGTTTCTTTTTACCCAGTAAACAAAGTCTTCCCCTTGTTTTTTAACTGAAATATAAGGGGATTTATCGGATTGTTTGGAAAACGGGACCTTAACGCCGTCATACTCAAATTCCAATTCTGCTTTTAATGATTGGTCATAATCTATCCCGAGAGTTACGATATTCAACGGAGGTCGTTCTTCAAGCATTAATTTTGAAATACTTTCATCTATGTTGACTTCCATGATTTCTCGGAGTTTCGGAAGCTCTTCGTATATAAATTTACCGCCGTCAGAGTCTTTCAAATCCGTAAAAGATGATTTCAAAAGATTTTGTGGAATAGACTGCATTGCAATATTGGTCGGGAAAATTATATTTTTATACCTTCCCCATTTTAAATGTCTTGAAAAATATCTTACTTCTTCAAGAGGGTAAACATCATCTTTATCAGGACGTTTCCACTCAAGTGATAAAAGTATCGTTCCGCCTTGAGAGGAATTCACATTAAGAACAAGTTTCCATTCATTGTCAACGAATTTTAATCTCTCTTTAGTTTTTTCATCCAACACTTCATCTGCCATTGCAAGAAGTGAAAACATCGGAGCAAACTTAGTTATCGGAATATCATACCATCCTGCTTTTTTATCCTGCCTTGAAATCATAAGTAATTGTTTAAAAATCTCGACTTCAACTTTTTGGGAATTATTCAATTCAAAATCCGGATTTTGCTTTTGAGTTTCAATTAAGGCTCTTAGAATATTTTCTATTTGTCTTACAATCTTGCCTGTTTCACGGGAACGAACAAGGACTGAAAAGAAATTTGCTTTGCGTTTAGGGTTAAAATGAAATATATAACTTCCCTGCGGTTCTTCTGTAAGTGCGGTATTTTCATCTGGGAAATTCGGTTCTATCCCGAATTTAGTTTCAAGCCAATCCTCATAGGCATGTTCATCTATCGCTTTTAATCCGACCGCAACTGCATGTTTGCACCATTCTTCTTTTAGTGGACAATTACAACGGGCTTCTACTTTATTTTTCTTAAAAATTAAGTCGGTATTATAGTGGTCCTGAAAATTCCCTTTTACCTTACCCATATAAAAATTCTTTTCAGGATAAGTATCAAACGCCATATCTTTAAGGTGGTATTCATAACCTCTGCGCCAGCTTCCCGCACTAGCCCGATCTTTTATATATTTGTAATTAAATTCTTCAGTACTCATCAATCTTTCGGAGTATCTCTTTCCTACACATTAAGGGTATAAACGCCGAATATAGATAGTTTAAAATCTATAAACCCTTATCAGCAATACTACTATAACACAACTACAAAAAAAAGCAAGCGTTTTTATATGTTAATAATTTTTGTGATATCATTAATTTGTCACATGTTTAATTAAGGAGAAAAAGAATGGCAGACGCAAAAATTTTAGCGACTATTGAGAGAAGCGATACAGAACAATTACAAATTTCTGTAAGCGAATACAAAGGCAGAAGTTATTTAAATATGAGAATATTTTATACAACAGACGATGGTGCAACTTGGCTTCCGACAAAAAAAGGTGTAACTTTTACTCCTGATCAACTGGATTTATTGTCTGAAGCTATTGAAGAAGCAAAAAAAGAATTTATGGCTGAGTAGAATTTTAGGGGGCAAAATTATGGTTGAAAATAAACTGTTTGACACAACTCTTTTTGTCCCGAAAAATTCTCATAAATATGCTCTTGCCCTTGTAAATATTAAGGGATTGGGAGTTAAAACGTTCAGTTATTTAATCCCTGATGATATGAAAGATAAAATTAAAATCGGACAAGCGATTTTGGTTCCTTTCGGACGTCAGGGATTAATTAATGCTTTTTGTGTTGGTTTTTCAGATTATTTACCGGAAGAAATTAAGGCTAAGAAAATTAATAAAATACTTGATGAAACTCCTTTGTTTTCTATTGATTATCTGAAACTTCTTGAATGGGTTGCAAACTATTATTGCTGTGATCTTGTAACTGTTTTAAATGCGGCAATTCCGATGAAGCTTATCGAAAAAGCTTCAAAGACAGAACAGGCAGTAGAGTTTTTAAAATTTGACGGTGCAACAAAGCGTCAGCTTGTTGTCCTTGAATTGTTGCAAAAAATGGGTAAAACTCCTCTTATTGCTTTTGAAAAATTAGCTAAAACAACAAGAGCTACTATAAAAAAACTTGCAGATGTGGGATGTTTAAAAATTACGGAAGAAGAAGTTTATAGAAACCCTCTTGATATCTTGAATATTGAAACAAAAGAACCGTTATTTGAACTTGAGGCAGAGCAAAAAACTGCTTACGAAGGAATAAAAAAATCTATAGCTGATTATATTGAACAAAAAAATAATACTTCTGATGATGAAGTGATACCTCCTCATGCAATGCTGTTACATGGAGTAACAGCTTCCGGAAAGACAGAGGTTTATTTTAAACTTATTGATGACTGTATAAAATCGGGGAAAAATGTATTGTTTCTTGTGCCTGAAATAGCTTTAGCTTCTCAGCTTACCAAACGCCTTGCAAAAAAATTCGGGACACGTGATGTTGCAATATGGCATAGCAGTATATCTGAGGGCGAAAGATATGATGTATGGCAAAGACTTTATCGAGATGATATAAAGATTCTTGCTGGTGCAAGATCTGCCGTTTTCGCGCCGCTTAAGAATATCGGGCTTATAATTATTGATGAAGAACATGAAGGCGCTTATAAGCAGACAAATCCTGCGCCTCGATATGATGCAAAAGTTGTGGCACAAAAACTCGCAGAGTTTCATAATTGTCCTCTGCTTTTGGGTTCTGCTACTCCTGATATTTCAGTTTATTATAGAGCATTGAATTCAGGAAATCTTTTTGAGATGAAGCATCGTTATAGAAATGCTCCGATAGCACCTGTTACTGTTGTTAATATGCAGGAACATTCACGCGCTGCGTATAAAAGTGTAATCTCAAAGCCATTGCAGACTGCGATTCAAGAAACGCTTGATAATCATCAGCAGGTAATTTTGTTGATAAATAGAAGAGGTTTTGCAACCTTTACCCAATGTCAGGCTTGCGGGCATGTGATAGAGTGTCCGAATTGTGCAATTCCAATGATCTGGCATTCTAAAGATAGGCATCTAAAATGTCATTATTGTAACCACATAGAGTATTTCCCGGATACTTGTCCTGAATGTGGGTCAGATGCTCTTAAAATAAGTGGAACCGGAACACAAAAAATCGAACAGTATGTACAGGAACTTTTTCCGGAAAATAATGTTGAAAGAATAGATAGTGATGTTCTGGTCCGTAAAGGCGAACATATAAGGCTCTTAGAGCGGTTTCAAAAAGGGGATATTGATATTTTAGTCGGAACTCAAATGATTGCAAAAGGACTCGATAATCCAAATGTTACTTTGGTTGGTGTAATTTCCGCTGATGCAAGCTTTAATCTCCCTGATTTCCGCTCATCAGAGAGAGGTTTTCAGCTCTTGACGCAGGTAGCTGGCCGAGCTGGGAGAGGCGAATTTACAGGAAGAGTATTCTTTCAAACTTATAATCCGGAATTTTATGCCCTTGAGAGTGCTAAATCCCAGAATTATAGAGAGTTTTATGAAAAAGAAATTATTGCCCGTGAAGAGTTTGACTATCCGCCATATAGTAAAATTGTTCGCTTGATTATAAGTTCAATGAACAATTTTAGAGCAGAGAAAGCGGCTGCAGAAATAGCATTAAGTTTATGTACAATAATAGAAAAATACGGGATTTCGGAACGTTTGGAGATACTAGGACCAAGTCCATGCGTAATTGAACGTATAAACAGTTATTATCGTTTTCAAATTATTATTAAAAATAAACTTGATGTGAAAGGGCATCAATTCATTTCAAGTTTTTTGAATAAAGTTATAATGCCAAAGGATGTTAAACTCGCTGTAGACGTTGATCCGTTGGATATTTTATAACTTATACATTAAATTTATAGCCACCGCCATATATCGTTTCAATATATTTTTTTCCGTCAGAAATCTTATCAAGTTTTGTCCTTAAGTGTCTTATGTGGACTCTAATCGTCTCAATATCATCATCAGGGGAATACCCCCAAATATCTTTTAAAAGCTGTGCAGAGGAAACCATGTTTCCATGATTTTGAAATAAAAGATTTAAAATATCAAATTCAATAGGGGTTAATTTTGCAACCTTTTCATTTATTTTTACACTATAAATTTCAGGAAGAAGGGTTACTTCTCCTAGTGTAAGAAGTTCTCTTGTTGAAGCAGATTTTGGTATTTGGTTTGTTCGCTTCAGTAATGCACGGACTCTAACTTTCAATTCTTCCATCTCAAAAGGTTTTACAAGATAATCGTCGACGCCGATATTAAAACCGTTAACTTTATCATTTAACTGTGATAGAGCTGTAAGCATTAATATTGGGATGTCTTTTGTATCCTCATTTTTTCTTATTCTTTGTGCAACAGTAAATCCGTCAACATCTGGCATCATGACATCCAGTACAACCAATGACGGTACCTCCTGTTTGCATAATGCAAAACCTTTAACTCCATCATAGGCTTGAATAACTTTATGCCCTTCAAGTTCAAGGTTTACTCTTATAAGTTCATTTATTGCCGTATCATCGTCTATAACCAAAATTTTACTCATGGTTTAATTGTATGATTAAAATACTATTTTTAAAAGAATTATTCGTCAGAAGTATTAATAATTCTTAATAAAAATAGTACTGCCGAATGATGTATAATAATTGGATTTAGGACATATTTAAATAAAAAAAATTGTAAAAAAATATTTTTTGAGTGTAAATTTTACAAATTTTTTATTTTTTATTGTAATATGTAATAGCGAAAGCAAATTTTTAGTAGGTAAATATACATAGTATAAAAGGAGGCACATGAATTGGCAATAACTTCACCATTTACAGCGTTTGAAAACGGAAAAAAAGAAATCCATTTGGGACAACACGTACTAGCTGAATTTTTTGATTGCGACCCCAATACTTTAAATAGTCTTGATAAAGTAGAAAAATATATGGTAGATGCAGCATTAGAATGCGGTGCTACAATTGTGCAAAAATGTTTCCATATGTTTAATCCGTATGGAGTTTCTGGTGTAGTTATTATTTCGGAGAGTCATCTGGCAATCCACACTTGGCCTGAACTTGGCTATGCTGCGGTTGACCTGTTTACTTGCGGAGATAAATGTGATCCGAAAGTTTCTTATGAATTTTTAAAAAGAAAATTTAATTCAAAAAAGGCAACTTTTACTGAACTTAAACGTGGTATTATTGATGAAGCAACTATGAAAGTAATGGAAAAACCTTTCGAAATTATGCAGGAATCAATAGACTAATAAAATTTAAAAAACTTAAAAAATACGATGGTCTAAAGTGGGCATCGTATTTTTTTGTGATAACATAATATATGAGGAAAGAGATATGTTACAGGAATTTTTATTTTCAAAAATACATAGAGCAACGGTTACGGATGCTAATTTAAATTATGTCGGCTCAATAACTGTTGATGAAGATTTAATGGATGCTGCTAAAATAAAAGAATGGCAGAAAGTTGATATATTGGATATTAATAATGGAGAAAGATTTCAAACTTATGTCATCAAAGGTTCGCGAAATTCGGGATGTATATGCCTTAATGGTGCAGCGGCAAGAAAAGTCCAGCCTGGAGATAAGGTTATTATTATATCTTATGCCTGCTTAGAGCCAAAGGAAATAGAAAATCATATTCCAACAATAGTTATGGTTGATGAAAATAACAAAATAACAAACTTGCATTAAAAAGCTGATTTATATCAGCTTTTTAACTTTCTAAATATTCTATTGATTTATAGATATTATAAAAAGTTTTAAGCAGTTTTTTGTCATTTTTAAGAGCATTAAATAAGACTTTTTCCATAAAATCAGGCGATACTTCATCAAAATAGTAAAATTCATAGGGTTTTGCATTCAATGCTTCAGACAATTTTTGCAATGTATCCGGAGAAGGGGCAAATCTGCCGCTTTCCATATAACTTATACTTTGGGGTTCTAATCCAACAAGTTCTGCTAATTTTTCTTGTGTCAGCCCTCTGCTTTTTCTGATTACTTTAAGCCTATCCCCTATTAATTTTGTTATTTCTGCCATTATAAATTCCTCGTTTTTTAAATTATTAATGAAATTATGGCGATAAAAAATAAATTATATGTCTATATAAATATGTATAATTTAAATAAATTCTTTAATAATGTTTCGTATTAGTGAAAAATATTGTGATTTAAATATCACCGATATAATAAATAATGCTTTTTTGTAAAAGATTGACTTTAATATTGAATTTTCGGTATAATTTAGGAATGATAACGTTTAAACAATATTTAAGGCAATCGACTACATATAAGATTTTTCGAGCATTTTTGAGGGAACTTATTGATTTTTTAACAACTTTTGGTGCTATTGTTGAAAATGGTTTGTTGACTTTAAAATATATTGTTACATTCCAGATTAATTTTAGAGAATTAATGGATCAATGTGTCAGATTTGGAATCAGCTCGCTTCCTATCACATTATCAATTGTCGGTATGACTTCTTTGATTGTAACATCTCAAGTCGCATCTGAAATGGTAAAACAGGGCGGTGGAAATTTTGTGGGGTTACTTATCAGTATTCTGATTGTACGTGAAGTTGGCGCTATTATGTCTGGTTTTGCCATAATTTCTATGATAGGCTCATCATTGGCTTCTGAAATTGCTACTATGAGGGTTACGGAACAAATTGATGCTGTAAGAGTTTTGAAAGTTGATCCCATCAGGTATTTATTTGTCCCAAGGGTTTTGTCTGGGATTATAATGATGCCTATTATTGTTGTCATTGCTTCTGCATTTGGGATAATTGCAGGTGGTGTTACAACGGCGATGACTACAGAACTTGGATATAGAGCATATTTTGATTCTGTTTGGTTGGGAATTTATATGAAAGATTTAGGCGTATGTTTGCTGAAATCATTGTGTTTCGGAGGTACTATTGCCCTAATCAGCTGTGCCTGCGGTTATCAGGCTACAGGTGGCGCTAAGGGCGTTGGGCTTGCAACAACAAAAGCTGTTGTGTGGTCATTTGTTGCAATTGTTATATGGGATATGATTTTTGCAATAGCATTTTTCTTCTAAGATAAGGATAATAATTGTATGAGTATAAAAGTTAGAAATTTAACAAAATCATTTGATGGAAAAAACGTTCTTGATAATATTTCGTTTGAGGTCAACGATGGAGAAACTTTAGCAATTGTTGGCTTTAGCGGATCGGGGAAAAGTACTGTTTTAAAACTTATCTGTGGACTTATAGAAAAAGATAGCGGTGATATTATCACATCAGAAGGTGATGTTGCTATGGTTTTTCAATATTCTGCTTTATTTGATTCTTTGAATGTTGCCGATAATATCTCGTTTGCGCTTAGAGAAAGAAGAGATTTAAAAAATAAATATAGTGAGGATGAACTAAAAAAAATTGTGTCCCAGAAACTTGAACTTGTTGGCTTAAAGGGAATAGAGCGAAAATTTCCATCGGAACTTTCTGGTGGGATGCAGAAACGTGTAAGTTTTGCTCGTGCAATTGTAACGGAACCTCGTACTATTTTATATGATGAGCCTACTGCCGGATTAGATCCTATTTCGTCAACATTGATTGAGGACTATATTGTAAGATTACAGCAGGAAACAAATGCTGCCTCAATTGTTGTTACTCACCAGATGTCTACTATTACAAGAACGGCAAATAAGCTTATTATGCTTTATAACGGGAAAATAGTTTTTGCAGGAACTCCTGAAGAGATGCTCAGACAAGATAATGAATATACTAAACAATTTGTAACTGCTTCTCTTGACGGACCTATGCATATGTTATCTTAAAGGAAAGAAGGAAATTATGACTACTTTGGAAGAAAAATTGTTCAATAAAGATGTTATGTCTTTAGATACTTATATTATGTTCAAGCTGAAGGAAAGAACGGATGAATTAAAAGAGGAACTGATAAAGAAAAATAGAGCTCCAATTTCCCTTTCTATGGGTGCACCTACTATGATGCCTCCTAAAAAACTGATTAACAGAGTAAAAGAACTTATGGATGAACCTAATATACATCTTTATGCTACTCCTCGCGGAGAACTTTATTTCAGAGAAGCTATTGCTAAAAGAATGAAAAACCGTTTCGGTGTTGATCTTGATCCTGTAAATGAGATATTCTCTCTTATTGGCTCAAAAGAGGGAATTGCGCATTTAATCAGATTTTTGACTACTCAGAAAGAAGAGAAGTTTGAAAAAGATATTTTTATGGTTCCTGACCCTTGTTATGCATCATACTTGCAAATAATTAAGTGTTCCGGAGGATATGCCTATCCTGTTCCTTTAACTCCCGAAAATAATTTTAAACCTGATATGGAAGAATATTTTGAAAAGTTAAAAGAAGACGGATTTAATCCTGAAAAAGTTAAAGCTGTTATTATTAACTTTCCTAATAATCCTATGGGAATAGGTACAACAAGAGAATATGTTCAGTCTGTGGTTGATTTTTGTAGGAAACATCAAATACTTTTAATTTCTGATGCGGCATATTGTGATTTATATTTTGCAGAAGACGAAAAACCTTTCAGTGTATTTGAGCTTAAAGGAGCAAAAGATATTGCGGTAGAATTCCATAGTTTTTCAAAACCATATGCAATAACAGGCTGGAGACTTGGTTGGGTTTGTGGGAATTCATCTGTTGTTCAGCGTTTGGGAAAAGGAAAATCTACAATTGATAACGGAATTTTTAAAGTTCTTCAAAAAGCCTGCGCTGAAATTCTTAATGATCCTGAAGGAGATGAATATATTATTCAAGGGAATTTAGGTTACAAACGTAAACAGGAAATTATGATAAAAGGTTTTAGGGAACTTGGGTGGAATATTCCGGATGAAAAAATTTCTCATACAACATTTTATTTATGGCTTCCTGTTCCTAAAAGATTTAATTCTGCTTATGATTTCTGCGAAGCGGTTCTTGAAAAATCAGGTATTGTTCTGGTTCCGGGAAATGCTTTTGGAGAACATGGAGAGGGGTATTTTAGATTATCTTTTGTGTGTTCTGATGAACAACTTCAGGAAGTCATTGATAGGTTAAAAGAAGATGGATTTAGTTACAATTAAAAAAGGGAGGAATTTATTCCTCCTTTTTTATTTCCCTATTAATTCATTATATTCTTGAATTGAGATGGAATCTATTCCTTCTACTGATTTAAAAACTTTATATGTTGTTTGAATAGGTTTTTTTGAATTTATGTCAATGACAGCGTTGATTTTTGTAATATTTTCATCTTGTTTGCTTTGTTTTTTTGAAATTTCGCGTAATCTCGGATATTTTTCAAGTATAAAATCATAAATTTCATTAGATTTTTCATTTGCACATGTTAGAGCAATTCGTAATCTCATAATATTTTTTGTGCTTGAAATAAGAATATTTCTTTCAAAAACTCTGACAGAGACAAGAACTAAAATAGATAATATGGTTGTAATAATAGCTACTCCATACATTCCTGCGCCGCAAGCCATACCGATACTGGCAACGGCCCATAATGTTGCAGCAGTCGTTAATCCCATAACAGTTGCGCCATGTCTTAATACAGTACCACCGCCTATAAAACCAATTCCTGTTACAACTTGTGCCGCAACACGTGCAGTATCTCGGGTTCCGAATTCATCTCCAGTAACAGATACCATAGGAAAACCGTATATTGATATCAATGTAAACACACATGCTCCAATACAGACAAGAATATTTGTTCTTAAACCTGCATATTTATTTGTCATCTCACGTTCCAAACCAACTGCAAAACCTAACAATACTGAAGATATCAATCTTATACATATTGAAAGATCAAATTGCGGTATAAGGTTTTCCATAATTCCTCCTGGCTACTCTTTTTATTTTACTTAATTTGTACGGCTTTTAGGGTCAAGCACATCTCTAATTGTATCACCTATTACGTTAAAGGCAAGTACGGCAATAAAAATTAAAAATCCGGGAGTCAAAAGCCAAGAGCGATAGATTATATTTGTATATTCCTGCGCTTCTTTAAGCATGTTCCCCCAGCTAGCATCAGGTTGTTGTATGCCTAATCCTAAAAAGCTTAATCCTGATTCCGACAAGATGTAAGAAGGAACAGAAAGTGTCATTGCGATAATTACAAAACTTGTGGTTTGTGGGAGAATATGTTTAATAATGATTCTAAGTCTTGATGCGCCTATTGATTTAGCTGCCTGAACAAACTCCTGATTTTTTACAGATAGTACCATCCCTCTCACAACTCTTGCAAACCCTGCCCAGCCTATCAGGGCAAGAATTATAACAATAAGCATAAATCTCTGTGCGCTTGTCATACCGCTTGGAAGTATTGATGCTAAGATTATTAATAGGTAAAAACTGGGAATTGACATTATTGCTTCTGCAAAACGCATCATTATTGTATCAGTAATTCCTCCGAAATATCCGGCAATTCCACCGTATAACAAACCTATCGGGAACAAAACAAATAAAGAAAGGAATCCGATTGTCATTGAAATTCTTCCGCCGAAAAGAATTCTTGAAAATACGTCACGGCCATTGATATCAGTTCCGAGCAAAAATAATCTTCCTTCTGTGTCAGTTGTGATGAGATGTCGTCGCATTGGAATAATTCCTAGGAATTTATAAGCTTGACCTTTCCCTAAAAGTTTTATGTAATGTTTTTTGCTTCTGTCAAATTTATATTTAATTTGAAGATTTTCACTGTCAAATTCTCTGATATAATTATAAGTATATGGTCTTGAAAAATGGTGATTTTCGTCAATAATAAATATTTTTGACGGCGGAACATAAGCCATTGCTCTGTCAGAAAAATCTTTTGTATACGGTGCAATAAAATCTGCAAAAAGGAGGGCAAAATATATTATCCCGAGAATAATCAGTGCAACCCTTGCAAATTTATCATTCCATAATTTTTCTATCGCTTCTTTAAACATTAGACCTCCTGATTCTCGGATCAGTAATAATAAGTAGAATATCTGCAATTAAGTTTCCTAAAATCAACATAATTGCCCCCATCATTAATGATGCCATTACAAGGTTTATGTCGGAGCGCATAACCGCCTCAAGTATAAGTCTTCCTAATCCGGGATATTGAAATACATATTCTGTTAGTGCTGCACCGCTTAACAAGCCGGCAAATTCAAATCCTAATAAGGTAATCATTGGGTTAATAGCATTTCTCAATGCATGTTTATAGATTACATCAAATTCGCTCAACCCTTTTGCTCTTGCAAACTTTACATAGTCACTGTCTAAAACGTCAAGCAGGTTAGCTCTCATCTGTCTTTGTAATCCTGCAAGAGATAGAGTGAACAATACTGTAACAGGCAAAATTAAATGGTGAGTTACATCTAATATTTGCCCCACTATATTTTTTTCGAGGAAATCAGAACTTGTTAAGCCTCCGACAGGAAACCAACCTGTTTTAACTGCAAAGATTAATAATAAAACAGCAAAGAAAAATGACGGGATCGCCATCCCTATGCTGGTTAAAACGGTTAAAATCCTGTCAAGTGGGGATTTCCAATTCAATGCTGCAACAATACCAAGCGGAATGCCAACAAGCCATGTAAGAAAAATGACAATTGTTGTCAGTAAAAGAGTATTTGGAATCCTTTCTTTCAACTTTGTACTGACTTTTTCGCCATTTGAAGTTATCCCTAAATCTCCTTTTAAAAATGATTTTGCCCATTTCCCGTATTGTACAATAATAGGTTTATCCAAGCCTAATCTTTCAGTTTCTTTTTGCAGTGTTTCTTGTGAAACAGAAGGATTTAGTCTTAATTCTGCAAGAGGATCTACAGGGCTTAATCTTATTATGAAAAAGCTTATGAATGATACTATTATAAGTAATGGTATTGCCTGAATAATTCTTTTTAAAATATATTTTAATATTTGCATATTATTTCTCTTCGTAAATTTCCTCTATATTATGAGTAAGTCCGCCGAGCATTGACGGGTATAAGTTCTGAAATCTTGTACGTATAGCTGAAATTATCAGCGGAGAATAAATATAAATGAAAGGTTTTTCTTCATACGCAATCGCTTGGTATTCATCGTAGAATTTTTTTCGATCTTGAAATTTTGTTGCAAGTGCGCCTTTTACATAAATATCATCAATGCGTTTTTCCCAGTCAAACCTGTCATCTTTATTGTATCCTGCGGGTCTCTGGTTGAACATGTGTAATGTTCCGTCAGACATCCATACATTTTTCCCCCCGTTTGGCTCAAGCGGAGAACCAGTAAGCCCCATAATGACCATATCCCAGTCGTAAGTATTCACAAGTTTATTTACAAGGGTGTTGAATTCTATAGGTTTAAAGTTGACTTTCATTCCTAAGTCTTCTAAATCCTGTTTTACCATGACACCGATTGCTTCGCGTTCTGTATTCCCTGCATTTGTATATAGATCAAATTCTACAGGATTATTTTCTTTATCAAAAAGTTTCCCTTTTTTATTTCTGTAAAACCCTGATTTTTTTAACAATTCATTTGCTTTTTCCAGGTTTCTATCATATGATTTTAAATCTTTATTTAAAAAGATTGAATTAAGACTTTCCGCTGTGAATAAAGGTGCACCAAGACCGTTCGCGATATTGAATACCATATTTTTTCTGTCAATAGCATAATCAACTGCCTGCCTAAAATTTTTGTCTAAAAACCAGCGTTGTTTTTTAGGATCGACATTAAATTTACCCTTATCATTTTTTCTCGTATTAAGATTCATTGATAAGAACATTGTACCGGTACTCGGGCCAAGGTTATATACTTTAAAATTTGAGTGTTTTTCAAGTTCCTTAAATCTTGCAACGTTTGCTCCTTGAAGCCCTATGACATCAAGTTCTCCGCCTTCAAATTTTAAAACTTCATTATTAATGTCTCCAACAATTAAATATACAAGCTTATCAAGATAAGGCAGTTTCTTATCCTCTTTATTAATAACATAATAATTAGGATTTCTCTCATAAACTACACGCTGAGCCGGAACATATTCTTTAAGCCTGAAAGCTCCTGATGTAACAAAATCTTTTGGTGGCGTGTTTGTTGACAAAAATGTATCAAAATATGCTTTCCCTTTTTTGACGGCAGGCATGAATATATGTTTTGGTGCGATTGGGGATGATAACATTCTGATAAACGGTGCAAAAGGTTCTGGAGTTGTAAATTTTACGGTATAATCATCTATTTTTTCAACGGTTGGAAGTTTCCCGTCCACTATAATAGAATCTCTTGTGGAAGTGTTGCCGTATCCGTCAAATATTATGTTCTGCCAAGTAAATACAACATCATCTGCTGTAATTGGTTTCCCGTCCGACCATTTTACCCCGTGACGGAGTTTAATCAGATATTCCCTGCCATTAACATTAAAACTTTCCGCAAGTTTTGGAATAGGTTCGCCTGTTATGGGATGCGTTGTAAGAAGACCATCATACATGATTTCTGACAGTAATGATGAGATATTATCTTTTGAGTTAAACGGATTGAATGTTTTAGGCCCCTCTCCAATTGTTGAAGCAACAAGTGTTCCGCCGAACTTACCTATCGGTGCCTGTGATTGTCTGTAATCTATTCCATCAATAGTTACATTTTTGGGTGCTGGATAATTAATGGCTTCTGTTTCTTGGAATTGCTTGTTCATTGGCTGTTGAGGTTCTGGCGTATCTATATTCACGCAAGAATGAAGAAATAATGCAATAAGAACTATTACTAATACTACATAACCCGCTTTTTTCATAGTTTTATTTTAACATAAATAATGGATTGTGGATAGGTTAGTCAGGGAATATTGTATCGGTTAAGATTTATTAAATTTGTGAAATTAATTAGCAATTTTTTTATTGCAATGTTTTATTATGGATAAGTATGAAGGAGAATAATTATGAAAATTTCACCTGTCGCCTTTATGGCAAATCCACAGAAGATTAATAAACCCGAATCTGAACTCAATGATATAAAAAAAGAGTTGGAAAATAATGGGGTTAAAATTCCTAAATTTACACCTGTTCAAAATGGTCTTATAAATGCAGGCTTCTGGTTCGGGTTTGGGTTTCTAGTAGACAGGCTTCTCGGCAAAATGTTTAAAAATTTAAAAACTCCTATGAAACTTTCTCTGCTTATAAACGGTATGATTGGGCTGATTGCTGGAGGATTAACCTTTATAAAAGCAAGTAAAGAAAATATGGTACCTGACAAACAATAAAAACCGGATTTAAACCGGTTTTTATTGTTTATTCTCCAAAGTAATTTTTTAAGCCAACTGTTAATTTTTTTGTTTTACATAATTTTTTTAATTTTGCAATAGCACGATTTTCGATTTGTCGAATTCTCTCTCGTGAAACTCCGTATTGAGAACCTATTTCATCAAGAGTCTTTTTTGTTCCGCTGTTATCGAGTCCGTAGCGCAATATCAAAACATCTCGCTCTTTTTGACTTAACTGATTTAGCATTTTTTGAATATCTTCAAAAAGATTTTCCTGAGAGACTCTACTGTCAGGTGTTATTGTTGAATCATCAACAATAAAATCCGCAATTTTTGACGAATCATCAGAGGAATTTGCCGGGGTTTCCATTGATATTGTTGACTGTGCAGACTTAATAATAGATGTCAGTTTGTTTACGGAAATACCTAGTCTGTATGCTATTTCCTGTTTTGTCGGAGTATGACCGAGTTCTGTTGTTAAATCAATTGTTGCTTTTCTTATTTTGCCAAGAGATTCTATCATATGTATAGGAAGTCTGATAATTCTTGCTTTATCGGCAATGGCTCTTGTTATGGATTGTTGAATCCACCAGGTTGCATATGTGGAAAATTTATATCCTTTTGTGTAATCAAAACGTCCGGCAGCTTTCATTAAGCCTAGGTTTCCTTCTTGTATAAGATCTAAAAATGACAGGCCTCTTCCTATGTATTTTTTTGCAATACTTACAACAAGACGCAAATTCGCATTAACTAAAACGTTTTTATAAAAATCACTTTGAGTTTCATATATCTTTTTTGCGACATCATATTCTTGTTCGCTTGACAATAAAGGAATTTTCCCGATTTGTTGAAGATATATTTTCACACTGTCGTCAGAGTTAACTGAAGACAAACTTTCCTGAACTTTTGGATCTTCAACGGAATGCAGAACGTCATCATCGTCTTCATCTTCTGTCTGAAGACTTGAAAAATCGATTCCTTCATCCGAAATTTCATCAGTAATTATTCCTAATTTTTCCATTTCTTTTTTCATTTAGGCGCTCTCCATTTTTCATATTTAATTATATGTAGAATATTGTCTTTTGTAAATTTACTTAATATTTTTTAGTTAGTTTTTGGCGAACTGATTCAAAAATAATTATGGCAAGTGCATTTGATACATTTAAGGAATTAAAATCTTTTAACATTGGTATTTTGACTATATAGTCGGAAGCTTTAAGTAAAGATTTTGAAACCCCTGCGTGTTCTGCCCCCATGATTATGGCAGAATTCATATCGCAGTAATTTATATCATAATAATTATCTTTTGCGCTTGCATCAGTGGCAATTATCCACCAGTTTGATTTTTTTAACTTCTCAACAGCGTTAGTCAGGCTATTTACTTTTATTATTGGAATATGATTAATAGCACCAGCGCTCGTTTTTTCCACGATAGAGTTTACCTGAACATTTCTTCTGGACGGAATGATTATTCCGCTTACTCCTGCACATACGGCAGTTCTTATTATTGCGCCGAGATTATGAGAATCTTCTATTCCGTCAAGGATTATTATTGATGCATTTGTATGTTGTAGTTCTAAAAAAGTATCTAAATCCATATATTTTATTGGAGAAATTTGAGCGATAATTCCTTGATGGTTAAATTCCGTATAAGCGGCAAATTTTTCTTTTGCAACAAATTGGTAAATAATCCCCTTTTGTTCTGCAAGTTCTTTTATTTTATTTAATTTTGCATCTGAATGTATATTTTTAGAAATAAGAATTTTGTTAAACTCTCTTTTCCCAGCAATAAGTGCCTCTAATACTGAATTTTTTCCATATATTATATCATTCATTATTTTGATACCTCTAACATTTTATCAATACATTTTATAGCCTTTTGAGCGATATTTTTATCAACATTAATTTCATATTGTTCATATTTGAGTGAGTTATAAATATCTTCAAGAGTGTTCCATTTCATATTTTGGCATATAATATTAGATTTTATCAAAATAAATTCTTTTTCGGGATAATCTCTTTGTAGTCTGTCTACAACTCCTTTTTCAGTTGCAATGATAAATTGTTTCGCATCACTTTCTACTGCAAATTTCATAATTCCGGTAGTACTTCCAACATAATCCGCAAGTTTTGTAACGGTTTGAGCACATTCCGGATGTGCAAGCACTTTGGCTTCGGGGTATTTGCGGCGTGCATCAATAATATCTTCAGGCTTTATTCGTAAATGTGTAGGGCAGTATCCTGGATATGTTGTAACTTTTACATTGCCAAGCTGTCCTTCAACCCATTTCCCAAGATATGTATCAGGTAAAAATAAAACTTCCGGAGCATTTAAACTTTTAACAATTTTAATTGCATTAGAGCTTGTGCAACAAATGTCACACTCAGATTTCACTTCTGCCGTAGAATTTATATAACAGACAGTTGGAAGATTTGGGTATTTTGATTTAAATTCCCGTAATTGTTCTAAATTTACCATATCAGCCATTAGACATCCTGATTCAGTACGTGGAAGTAGTACTTTTTTATCAGGATTTAAAATTTTTGCTGTTTGAGCCATAAAGAACACTCCGGCAAAAATTATTGTATCTGCAGTTGTTTTTGCAGCCTGCTGGCTTAAGTATAGGGAGTCTCCCACAAAATCTGCAACTTTGTCAATTTCGGCATTTTGGTAGCAATGGGCAAGTATTACTGCATTTTTTTCTTTCTTTAATTCTTTTATTTCTTCTATTATTGTATTCATTTTGGATTCTCTCCTCCATTCAGTGTAAATTTTTGTTAATTTTGCATCTTCTACAAAATATATTGTATAATAAAAATAGGAATTAGTTACACAGGATAAGAAGAGTATGAGTTTTTTAGGTAATTTATCAGCAAGTTCTAAGCCAAAAGTTTATATTTCCGTTACGCCGGAAGTTGGTTTGGAAATGATTCAGTTAGATACTGCAACACATTCTGTTGCAGCTTATGCAGTTAGGGATTTAGCTTATAATGAAGCGACAAGAGATATTTCCGATTATGAGGCTTTTAAAACTGCCGTTGCGGAAATGTTTGAGGAATTGAGTATTAATCCAAAATGTGATGTAATTGTTAATATGCCTCTGGTAACTTTCGGTACTATGCAGTTCCCTCTGCTACTTCCTGATGCTTCAATTACTGGTGGTATTGAATCTGAAGTAGAACAATCTTACACTTTCAGAAGAGCAGAACCTTCTGTTGCATGGCAGGATGTTCCATCAGCTTCTGAAAAATCTCAGGGAAATGAATCAAGGCAGGTTTTGTACACTGCGATTCAAAAGGTTGTTATTTCAAATATTTCTGATGCTCTTGGTGCACTTGGAGCTCGTTTAGTAGGAGTTGAAACTTCTCTTGTATCAACATTAAGGGCTTTGGATTTTGCTGGATATACACAGGAACAAATGCAGCCTAATATGGTTTGGAATTTAATGATTATTAATTCTACAGGCTATTCTATTGTTTCTTTAAGCGGTAAAAATGTAGTTGACTATTATGAAGAGCCACTGGCTATAAAATCTTTTGAGGGAGATGAAATATATAATGCAATTAATCAATCTGCACAAATTGCATTAATGAGTACTCCTGCGAACTATTTATTTATTGTTTCCGATACAGATCAAGTTAGTGCCTCTTTACTTGCTTCAAAACTTCAGGCACAGGGTTCGGTAACAGTTCTAGAGAATAACTCATTTAAAAAGGATTCGTTAATTCCTGTTGGGTTAAATGTTTTGCCGAATTATGCAACAAAAATATCCTTGCAGGCAATCGGTTGTGCTCTGGCTGATACTTCTGATTATCCGTTAAATCTTCAATTCGCACCTGGAGCAAGTTCTGTCTCGGAAGAAGCCTCTTGTACTATTCGTTTTGGAGATCAGGAAATTACATTGACTGCGGCTGCTGCAACTAAGATTGTCGGAATATTCGGTGGTGCGCTGATTTTAATACTTGTAATCATTTCTTATATGATTATGCCTAAACTTGTAGATTCTACACAGCAGAAATTAAATAATGTTATGGCTGATATCAAAACAATTGACGAAGAAATTTCAAAATATCAAGATCCTGCGGGTTCTGCTTTTAATGTTAAAGTAGCGGTAGAAAACGGGATTAAAGCAAATAGAGCTAAGTTAATGAACTATGTTGCGGCAGGTGATTCTATCCCTAAAACAGTTTGGCTAACATACTTTATGACTCAAGGGGATGGTTTGGTTGATATCAAAGGTGTTTCTTCTAATGTTGAAGACGTATATGTTTTCTTTAGGAATATGCGTGATTCTTTGATTGGTACAAAACTTCGTTTGCAAAAGTTGGAGATGGAATCTCAATCAGTTGATGAAGCAATATCTTCTTCTTCTAATGCAAATTATAATTTTGAGATTACAAATATGACAGATGATCAACTTAAAGCTTTAATGACTTTGCCAACGGCAAATAGTTCTGGTCAGTCAAAACAACAAAATTCATCAGGCAGTGGCAATAATACTCCTCCTCAATCAGGATTGTTGAGCTCTCAGCCTATTCAGCAGTAATGTGTATAACTTATAAGGAATTTTAATAATGGCAGAAGAAAATAAAAATGATGTGATGACGGTACTAAAGACTCCTATTTCTTTATTGGTCTTGATAATTTGTTTAGCTATATATTTTATCGCATTTCAATTTATTCCAAAAGTTTCAGAATTTTCATCTAAACATTCGGAATATAAAACCCAAATGCAGTTGTATGCTGACAAAGAAAAAACTTTGGAACAATTAAAAGCTGCCAATGCACAAAAAGTACAGGCTGATGCGGCGGCTGCGGATACAAGTGGTATGGATAAAGAACTATTTAAACCGCTTGAGTCAGGTATGGATCCTGAAAATGTACTGGCTTCCGAATTCAATGAAATTCTGTCTCTTATTACAATGAACACTATTAAAACCCGTTCTGTTCAGTATAGCTATGACCCTGCGGATGATAATTTCGTAAAAGGGGCTGCTTCTAAATATAGTGTTTGTAAATTAGATATGCAGATGATTGCAACTTATACTAATTTCAAAAATTTTATGCAGGAATTATATAAGCACGAGCACTATCTTGATATTGCAAAAATTGAGATTATTCCTTATAACAAAAATAAGACAATTTTGTTAATTAATCTTCAACTTAAGTTATATGCTGAAAGAGCTTAGATGTTGAAATCAGAAAAATTTATTCCGAACACCTGTCTTTTATTTTCAAGGCAGGTGTTGCAGTATGGAGTTTCCAGAATACTTTTATGTGAATAATCTTTAAAATCAGCTCCACTTCTTCCTCTGTGGTCATTTGATAGAAACGGGCAGTTGTATATACCTTTTTCAGTTAAAATTCTACCGTATTCACAATCAAGTGATATATAGTCTTCGGAAGGTAAAGAATCCTCTAAATGTTTATTTTTATTGTGCCATTTATTAATTGTTATGTTGCGGTCTTCAATTTGGAAGCCTGTCTTGTCTAATACTGATTTAACCCCGTTAATCAGAGATAATTTATCTTCATTGTAGTAATTTGTTATGCTGAGAATTGGATTGAAATCGTATTTGATTAAGTTTTTTATGGCATGAATTACCTGTCTGTAAGCGCCTCTACCTCTTATATTATCATTTTTGAGTTCATCATAATGGTCTATACTTAATTTGAAAATAATTTCGTAGTTACTTTCATCTTCTACTCGTTTTAAAAAACGAGCTTTCTTTTCATTGATGAAACTTCCATTCGTACATATACAGGTATTTGCTCTTTTTAAACACAGCCTCAAAATACTGTTGAAATCTGGATGTGTCATCGGTTCTGCACCTGTTAAATATATGCACTCCAGGGGTTCATTCATTGTATCATTTAACGCTTTTTTAATTGTGTCTTGAGAAATAAAATCTTTAATTTTTTTTGATAAAGGAAAATCTATATAACAATGCGAGCACCGCTGATTGCAATTTTTAGCGGTCATTTCGATAAATAAATTATTTAGTGCTTTTAATTCACAAACCGGTGCTTTATAAATTGTTGTTTTCATGTATATTCTCCTCTTCTCTTTAGGATTATTGTATTAACAACAATAAATAAATTAAATTAACCGTTAGGGTAAATTTATTTGTCCTGATTACTTATATTAAAATCGTGTGGTTTTTTATTTTCAAGCCATCGGCTCATCAAAAAATTCTCATAGCTTAATGCAAAATTATACAATGCATTTACAAGTATTCTTCCACTATCAGATTTCCCGAGAATAATAAAATCTCCTGACTTGTTTTCAGCAAACATTATTTCTTTGTGTACAATTTTTTCGGCATTATTTTTTGGATTTTTATTTATAACAATCTTAATCCATTCGCAAAGAAGTTTTGTCGCAGAGGTTTTGCTCTGTGTTATTTCTTCATTATATTGTTGAAGATATTTAGAAAATTCTTTTAAAATCATTTAATCTCCAAATGGGGTAGTTGCCGTAAAACATACTATATCATCAATCCCGTTTTTTTTCAATTCACAAATCATTTCTTCAAAAGTTGAACCTGTTGTGCAGATATCGTCAATTAAAAGTATTGTTCCTGATTTAATTTGTGATTTTTCAACTTCAAATGCATTTTTAAGATTCTTGGTGCGTTCTACCTTTTTTAGATTATATTGTGGTTTTGTATCTTTTATACGTTTTATCAAATTGGGATTGTAGGTGTAGCCTGTTAAATTGGCAAACTCTTTTCCCACAAGCTCCATATGATTATATTTACGCTTCTTTTTCCGTTTTTCGTAAATAGGAACCGGTACTACCTGAAAATTATGATTCGCTGATATTTTCTGCCAGTATTCCTCCATAAATTTTGCAAGATAATAGGCCAAATCCGGTTGATTATGATACTTTAGTCCACGTATTAATTTTTGTAAATTTTTTTCATAAATTCCTGCACAATAGACTTTTTTACCATCAATCACTCTATTTATTTTAACAGGCAGATAGTCCAGTTCTCCATAACATTTTGAGCACATTTTTACGCATTCTTTTGAACTGCCGCAAAAATAGCATTTCTTTTTATAAATCCAGTCAAGTAATCCAAGTAGAAATTTTTTCATATTAATATTTAAAAAGGCAGATATTATATCTGCCTTTTTCCCTGTTTATTTTAAATCTTTCTCAATTTTTTGTAGAATGTCATCAAGTTTGGTAGCGTCTTTTATTCCGCCTTGTGCAAAGTTCGGACGACCTCCACCGTTTGCTCCCGTTGCTCTTGCTATTTCTCCTACAATTTTCCCAGCATTAACTCCTGCTTTTACAAAATTGTCTGAAACTTTTACTGCAACAGTTTTATCGGAAGCAAGTATTATTATACTTTCTCCGAGTTTTTGGGCTAAAAATTCCATCCCAACTTTTAGAGCAAGCGGTTTTACTTCTGTTACTTTTGTTATAAACAGTTTCCCACCATTTATATCCTGTGCTTTTGAAATGAATGTAGCAAATTTTGCGCGTGTATTTTCTTCCTGAAGTTTTTCTATTTCTTTTTGGAGTTCTTTATTTTCTTCAGTCAACTTTTCAACACGTTCAAATACTTCATTATAATGAGCTTTAAACATTAGAGAAAGTTTATCAATTTCTTTTACTTTAGCATTCATAAAATCAAATGCGGCTTTCCCTACAACCACTTCAATACGTCGTGTACCTGCTGCTATTGCACCTTCTGTTACGATTTTTACTAAGCGTAAATCTTTAGTATTTCTTGCATGAGTACCTGCACAGAATTCTTTTGAAATACAGGTGTCTTTTCCGATAGAAACAACCCTAACAATGTCATCGTATTTTTCGCCGAATAGTGCTGTTGCACCTGTAAGTTTTGCCTGTTCGATATCCATAACTTCTGTTGTTACAGGCAAAGCTTTTGCAACCCAATTATTCATGATTTCTTCAACTTTAAAAATTTCTTCAGGTGTCATTGCACGAGAAAAAGTAAAGTCAAATCTCATACGGTTTTCTTCAACTTGTGAACCAGCCTGTTTAACTTCATCCCCTAAAACTTTTATTAAAGCTGCTTGTAGAAGGTGAGCAGATGTGTGATGAAGTCTGATCTTTTCACGTTTAGGGGGATCAATTAATGCATGGATTTGCTCACCGATAGTTATTTCGCCGTTAATTATTTTTGAACGGTGTACAAAGAGCTTGTTGACTTTGAATGTGGTTAGAACTTCGGCTTTCATAATATCATTTTCTATAATACCGCTATCACCGATTTGTCCGCCGCATTCAGCATAGAAAGGTGTTTTGTCAAGAACAATATCAGTATAACCATCACCTTCAATAGTCGCTAAAATTTTAGCATCACATTCGTTCATTTCATATCCGACAAAATCTGTAGAGCCAACTTGTTCCTCAATTTTGGCGTATTTCATATCTCCAGTAACACTTATTTTGGCAGTAGCTGCTTTTGCGCGGTCTTTTTGTTCCTGCATTGCTTTTTTGAAACCTTCTTCATCTATTTTTAATCCGTTTTCCTCTGCAATTTCTTTTGAGAGTTCTAGAGGAAATCCAAAAGTATCATAAAGTTTGAAAGCGCTTTCTCCATCAATATCCTTTTTATTTTCAATAAATTCATTTAAAAGTTTATAACCTCTGTCTAAGGTTTTTGCGAATCTTTCTTCTTCTTTTTTTATTGTTTCAATAATTTTTGATTTGTTTTTAACAAGATCAGGATAGGCTTTCCCGTAATGTTCAACGACTACATCAACAAGTTTATAAAGGAAAGGCAAATCCATTCCTAAAATTTTTCCATGTCTTAGTGCTCTACGTAAAATCATTCTAAGAACGTAGCTTCTTCCTTCATTTCCAGGTATTACACCATCTGAAATAAGGAACGTTACACATCTTGCATGATCTGTGATAATCCTTAGTGAAATATCTGTTTTTTCGGATTTTTTATATGGAACTCCAGACATTTCGGCAACTTTATCAAGAATTGGTTTTAAAAGATCTGTTTCAAAAGTGGATGCAACACCCTGACATACCATTGCGATACGTTCTAGACCCATTCCGGTATCAACATTTTTCTTTTCAAGAGGGGATTGATTGCCTTCTTCATCCTGATATAATTCTGTAAATACAAGATTCCAAATTTCAACCCATCTGTCGCATTCGCAAGTATCAATACCACATCCACGGGGATCATTACATTTATATTGTTCGCCCAAATCATAATGAATTTCAGAGCAAGGTCCACAGGAACCTGACGCTCCAGGAGGTCCCCAGAAATTATCCTTTTTCCCTTTTCTGATAATTCTATCTGCAGGAACACCTACATTCCTCCAGATATCGAATGCTTCGTCATCTGTTTCGTAGATAGTTATCCATAATCTTGATTTATCAAGCTTTAGAACTTCAGTTACAAACTCCCAAGCCCAAGGAATGATTTCTTTTTTATAGTAATCTCCAAATGAAAAATTTCCTAACATTTCGAAAAATGTATGATGTCGTGGGGTTCGTCCAACATTTTCTATATCTGAATCTTTTCCACCGGCTCTAGCGCATTTCTGGCAAGAAGTTGCACGTGCCGGATCATAAGGTGATTTTTGAATTCCTAAAAATATTGGTAAAAATTGTAACATTCCGGCCGTTGTAAGGAGTACTGTCGGATTGTCAGGCACGAGGCTTGAACTTTCTACAATTGTATGTTGATGTTTATCTTTAAAATAATTTAAGTATAAATCTCTAATTTCGTTTCCGCCTAGCATAATCTTTTCCCTTATTTATGTTTCACTATACTTGAATTATATATTAAACATAATCGATATGCAATTTGCATAAACTATATTATTAATATAATTTATGTTATAATAATTCCGGAAATGAGGGTTATACTATGAAAAGAGCTATTGTTGTCGTAATTGATTCTATGGGTATAGGTGCAATGGATGATTGCCGTGAGTTTAATGATACTCCTGAATGTAATACTTTAAAACATGTTTGTGAATTTAATAATGGATTAAATGTCCCGAATTTATCTAAAATGGGTCTTGGAAATATTCAGGATTTTATGGGAATATCTGCTACGGCTGCTCCTATTGCTAAATATGGAACTATGATTGAAAAATCTAAGGGGAAAGATACTACTACCGGTCACTGGGAATTTATGGGACTTATTAATGAAAAACCGTTTGCAACATTTCCTAATGGTTTCCCTGATGAACTAATTGAAAAATTTATTAAAGAAACTGGTTGTGGCGGAATTCTTGCTAATATTCCTGCAAGCGGTACTGCTATCATTGAAAAATTGAATGAAGAACATCATAAAACAAAATTCCCGATTGTATATACTAGTGCCGATAGTGTTTTTCAAATTGCTCTTGATACTGATTTAATTCCGCTTGACACTCTTTATAAGTGGTGTGAAATAGCAAGAAAACTTTTAGATGATGGAAATTATAATGTTTCACGTGTAATTGCAAGACCATACAAAATTATTGACGGAAAACCAGTTAGAATATCTAAAGACAGACGTGATTATTCTATGGTACCAAAACATACTTTATTGAATGAAATTAAAAATAAAGGCGGTAGAGTAATAGGAATTGGAAAAATTGAAGATATATTTTCTAAAGCAGGAATTACGCATGCCATTCATACAGGTTCTAATAAGGAAGGGCTTGAATTAACTCTTAAAGCAATCAGTGGAAAACTTAATTTAGATGAAATCGTTTATTCTGACAGTAAAGATAAACAATTTGCCGATTTTGATTTAATTTTTACAAATTTGGTTGATACAGATATGCTTTATGGTCACAGAAATGATGCGAAAGGATACGGCAGAGCGATTGAAGAAATTGATTCTTATTTGCCTTCCATACTTAATGCAATGAATGAAAATGACCTTTTGATTATTACGGCAGATCATGGATGCGATCCTTGTGTTGCTGGAACTGACCATACAAGAGAGAAAGTTCCTGTACTTATATATGATAAAAGTAATAACGGGAAAAATTTGGGTACCTTATTGGGCTTCGATAATGTGGCTAAATTTATAAAAGACTGGATATTTTAATTTGTTTGTTGTATAATTATTTTCGTGAAGAAATTCATGTAATGTAATAAAGTATAAGGAGAATTAAAATGAGTGTAAAAGTTACTGAAGATTGCATTTCTTGCGGCGCTTGCGAATCAATTTGCGATGCAGTGTTTTCAATTGAAGATAAAGCAGTTGTTAATGAATCAGCTGTAGCAGATAACATGGATTGTGTTAAAGAAGCTGCTGATGCTTGCCCTGTAGGCGCAATTGTTGTTGAATAAGTAAATTAAGTAAAAAATAAAAAGTCCGAATCAATTTGATTCGGACTTTTTATTTTTTCTTAGAGATTAATCAATATTCCAACTATTCAAATATTCTTCCTGCTCTTTCGTTAATTTGTCAATAGAAATCCCCATTGCTTGAAGTTTTAATTCTGCAATTTTTACATCAACTTCATGAGGGAGGGTATATAATTTTTTGTCTAATTTCCCTTTATTTTTAACAATGAATTCCATACCGAGTGCCTGATTTGCAAAACTCATATCCATAACGCTCGCAGGATGCCCTTCTGCCGCTGATAGGTTTACAAGTCGACCTTGAGCAAGTACATAAATTGATTTTCCATTATTTAATTTATATTCTTCCAATGAAGGTCTAATTTGTTTAATTTCTTTTGTATAAGCCTTTAAGTCGCCTACATTAACTTCCCAATCAAAGTGTCCTGCGTTTGCAACAAAAGCCCCATCTTTCATTGACAACAAATGAGGAATATCAACTACATGTTTATCTCCGGTAACAGTAATAAATAAATCCCCTTCTTTTGCAGCTTCTGCAATAGGCATTACTCTATAACCTTCCATTGCCGCTTCAAGAGCTTTTAACGGATCAACTTCACAAACAATTACGTTAGCTCCCATTGCTTTTGCTCTTAAGGCACAACCTTTACCACACCAGCCATATCCTGAGATAACGACAGTTTTCCCTGCTATCAGGATATTTGCGGCACGTAAAATCCCATCAATAGAACTTTGACCGGTGCCATATCTGTTATCATAAAGATGTTTAGTTAAACTTGTATTTACACCTACGGCAGGAAATCTTAATTTTCCTTCTCTTTCCATCGCCTGAAGTCTGATAATTCCGGTAGTGGTTTCTTCAGTAGAACCTATAACTTTATCAGCCAATTCAGGATGTTCAAGGTGTATTGTCGAAACTAGATCACAACCGTCCTCTATGATTAAATCAGGGTTATGATTGATGGCTTCTCTGATATGTGATTTATATTGTTCCACAGTTTCTCCTGCAATGGCAAATACCGGAATATTATGGTATTTAACAAGTGCAGCCGCAACATCATCCTGCGTGGACAGCGGATTGGATGCTACAAGAAGTGCATCAGCTCCACCTGCCTGCATTACCAGACATAGTGCAGCAGTTTCTTTTGTTACGTGGGAACAAGCTGACAGCTTTAGTCCTTTGAAAGGCTTTTCTATTTCAAATCTCTTTTTAATTTGTTTTAATACAGGCATATCTTTTAGTGCCCAATCAATTTGATTTTCGCCTTGTTCCGCTAAATTAATATCCTTAATATCACATTTAATTTCAGTCATTAGCATTAATTTTCTCCTATGCTTTACACGATTAATTGTGTTTTTAACAATAAATATTATAAAATTAAAAAACAAAATAGCAATGTTTTGTAATATTTATGTAAACAGAGTTATATTTATGTAAAAATTTCTTAATATAGATTATTATTTTGGCAAAAAAACATCTTTATGGTATTTAAACATTTAGAAGTAAGGAGTAATTGTGAAAGTAAGTAGTATTAATAACAACAGGATTTCATCGTATAAAAAGCCGTCTTTTGAGGGTTATAATGTAAAAAAAGATAATTATGGTGAAAGATATTACCAATTTAGTTATCCCTATGATGCAAACCGTTATGATTGCTATCTGTCATTAGCGGAAGCTATTCCGTTGGCAAACGGAGATTATAAACTTGGGAAAACATTACGTAACTTTGAAAATAAAACTGATGAACTTAAACTAAGTCCTGGAGCAAATAATATTGATATTGCTTATGCATACAGATTGGCGAAATATGAGCCTTTTGCTTACCATTTTGTTCTAAGACCAAAAGCTTATCCTGATGCAGTCCCTATGTTTAAGGTTGATGCCGGAGATCTTCTTGATGAGAGTTATTATGTTAATAATGAAAAAAAGGATGGACATAAAGTTTATAATTTAGTTGTTCCGGGACAAGGCACTTCTGCTGACGCGGGAGCTGCAATTCTTCTTGATACTGATAGTTACGATGTCAGATGGGTTTATGATAAGGATCATAATATTGTTCCAAATCCTAATGCAGAAAAAGCGCTTAATACTTCTAAAAATTTTGCAAATCACATAGGAGGAAGTATTGCTGGAGTTGAAAAAGCTCTTGATTCTGGCGACTTGGATCTTTATTCAAAAATTTTCATGCTTCCAATTGCTTCAGGAGACCGTTTGAGTGCTCATAAATATTGGCTTGAAAGTGGGTTCCAATTTTCTTCTGCAATTGATAATATGCAAACGTTTGCCAGATTGCAGCAGAAATTGTTTGCTAAAGGTAAAAATCTTGTTTCTGACGCTGCTGTCACAAGTGCAGGTTTAAGTAGTCTTCAGTTCCAAAGTATATTGCATTATGGAGAAGAAGATGTATATTTTGATTGGTTTAAATGTAAAAGTTTAAAGAATTCGACGGCTAAACTTGGAGTTTTTGGTTCAAAAAGTAATGATTTTATACGTCATAAATTAGTTAATGCACCGTTTGTGCCTGTTCAAAATGAAAACGATAAAATTATTCTGAAACCATGTAAATATGATCCTAAACAACCGATGTATGTACAAATATATAATATTGAGGCTGCTTCAGGAGAACAGATTTTAGATGAAACTCCTCTTATTAAGCAATATGCCAGACCAACTTCCGAGCATATGTTAGAAGTTGGAACACATAATGACACAGCTATCGCTTATTATTACCCTATTGAACCTGAAGAATATATTGAAAATGTTAAAAGGTTTAATGAATTTAACAGAAGACTTCCTTCTAAAGACCGTATCTCAATAAATAGTTACGAAGCAACAAGGTTGTTAACGAAATTTGATCGTTTTGAATTCGATAATAAATTTGAAGGCGGGTTCTATACTTGGGATGCAAATGTTGATATTGCAAAATTTAATTACTTTTTCACAAATTCAGATGTGCAGGATGTAATGCATGAAGATGTTCCGGAAAGACAGCTTGAAATAGCAAAAATTAAGCAAAAGAATTGTGAAGTTCAGGATTATGCTGTATCTTCAGTAAAGTATTGGACAAAAAAGACCAGTCAAATTTTAAATTTATATACAGCACAGGCACTTAAAAATATTGATGAGAAAGATCCTGACAAAGCTTTGAAAAAAATAAGAGAGAAAATTTCAGAAAAAGTTCTGCCTCAAAAGCTTTCTTATAATATCAATAGAGTAATTGTAGAGAATGTTCAAAATGGTGATTATGAATTACACGGCATGGATAATGTTGAAAATTACCGTAGTACTATCTTAGCTGGCTTAATGGATCTCCCGCTGGAAAGTGTTGAACTTGGAAAAGATATTCTTGCTTTATTGGGTTCCCCGTATGTGACGAAACGCGCAACTTCCCCGGAACAAATTGGTAAATCAAGATTTGATATGCTTCTTGAAAATGATCCGCATTTGACTAAAGACTATGAAGCTCTGTATGATAGGACTACAAGTTTATATACAGGAGTTATGTATAAACTGGCAGAAGATGTTTTAATAGATGTTAATAAAAAATTACCAAAAGAATTGAGATTATACTTGCCAAACGGTGATACTTCTCCTTACGGTAAATATGTTATACCTCTTCTGACGTCTGAAATTGCAAAATTTGCAGTGATGAAAGGGTTATTGCCTGATCTTGATTATAAAATTGATGAGAAAAACGGCGGTATTATATATGACTATGATGCATCTCGTGCATCTTCTCTTAAAGGTCTTGGAATAATAAGTATTTCTCAAAAAGCGGATGTTGAAGCTTTGCTTAATAAACTTCACTCAGGAATCAGAAATATTAAAGAATCTGATAAAAGGCAACTTAAAAATGCTTTGTATAAGATGATTGAAGGTACAAACCTTACAAGCTTTAAAATGGCTGAAATGATTGTTGATAGAGCAAAGGGTGGTCTTGATTTCAGATTTGATGCAGCAAAAGATGTTTCTAATATGGATTCTCTGAGAAATCATAAAGATTTATTTGAAGATTTGTGGAAGCAGGTTACCGGCTTCTGGAAGACGATGTCTGATAGTATCTATGAAATAAATCCTAATTCTTATCTTGTTGCAGAAGTTACTGATGAATATGATTTGCACAGGTTGGGTGAGGGGTATAATTCTGAACGCTATAATAATCCTAAAGATATTGTAAAAAAATTCTTACGGGAAACCGGGATTACTGCTACTGCAAATTATAGTTATTTCTTTACTGATGTTGCTGGTATTTTTGGAAAGCTCGGTGAAAATGGACAAGACAGAGGTGAAAATCAGGGCTCAAAAATATATGATATTTTGAAAAGAGACGGTAATGAGCAATTTTTATATTCTGGACCTTATGAATCAATAATAAAATCTTATACATTTGTTGATAACCATGATAAACCTAGAATTTTACAGGTTTTATCAATGGATATGGGATTATTCTATGCAGATTTAAATGATGCTAGTCAGTATTCATATAGACAACGTGCTTTTTCAGTTTTAAATCCTGATTTGGCCCCAACTCCTGATGCAGTGAATAATTATGATTATTCGTATGTCAGTTCAAAGGCCGTTGCTCGTGGTGAAGCTTTGAATTCTGCTTTTTACAGGGCTCTTGATTCGTTGGCCTCAGAAAAAAATGATGGATCTGGAAAAGAAAAACCTCCGATTATTTCAAATGAAGTTAAAGAAAAGGCATTTGATGTAGTAAAACATTATGTGGCTGAAATTGTTGGTGGCATGTATAATGATAAAACTATCGAAGCTGATAACTTTGGTGTTGAAGAACTTCAAAAAGCTATTGATATTGTTCTTAAATACCTTGGTAATTATGAGATGTTTTCTAAACAACAGTGGGCTTATTTAGAAAAAGAAGTCTTTAAGTGTGCTTTAGATCCTGCCTTGTCAAATGGTTTGGCGATAGATAAATTCTTACAAAATCTTCCAGGAATTCCTACAATGTATGCTGGGGATGACCTAGGAGCTACAGGGTATGAAACAAAAACTAAGAATATTTATCTTAAAAACCGTGCGGCTATTCACCATGACTGGGTAGATAAATATGATTTCATTAAACAATATAAAGCAAATCAGGATGCATTAAAGCTGCTTCGTTCAAGACCTGCTCTGCATGCTTTAAATGATGGAGCACCGTTCCTACTTCCGCTGCAAGAATCAGATGGACATCAAATGACTTGTTTGTTGAGATATGCGCCGGATGGAAATACTGTTATTACTGTATTTAATGTTGCTGGTACATCACATACTTACGATAAATATTCTAATGCAAGTAATGTTCCGGTAAATATGCCGTATAATCAAATTAATTTGAGTAATAACGGTGACTTTGTAGGTTTGCATGCAGGGTTAACTCCGGGAATGGAATTTATAAATGCAAATGATCCTAACGACAAGTATTATGTATATCAAGATAATGGAGATGATAATTACTATCTTGCCCATAAAGATAAAAATCAACCTATCACTTTAAAAGATAATACTTTAACTCTTTATTATGCTTCAGATGAACTTAAAAAGAAAGATGCAGAATTCTTAGACAAAGTTAAGCGAGCAAAAGAGAGAGGTGTTTCTTTCTGTGGAAGACGTGTATTGTATAATCCGCAATATAATATTTCTCCTGTAAACTATTCAAAAAAAGAATCTGTTAAAATTGGAGAAAAACTTGCATTATATAGTAAATAATAAAATAAAAAATGAGGATGGTTATAATTTCCATCCTCATTTTTTATATTTATTTAGTTAGCTTATCCTTTAATTTGGTTCATAACTTCTTCAGCGAAGTTTTCTTGTTTCTTTTCCAAACCTTCTCCAAGCATGTATCTTGTGAATGCTTTTATTGTTAATTTGCCTTCAATTAATTGTCCTACGGTCATATCTGGATTTTTAATAAAAGGTTGTTCAAGTAAACATCTTTGAGCCATTAATTTATTTACACGACCTTCAACAATTTTAGCTCTTATTGCTTCAGGTTTCTTTTGAAGATCTTCTTTCCCCATTTCTATTTCAGTTTCGTGGTCAATAACTGATTGAGGGATTTCTTCTCTTGAAATAAATTCAGGAGCACTTGATGCAATATGTAAGCAGATATCATTCATTAGTTCTTCATCTTTTTTATCTGTTTGAACTAATACACCGATTTTCCCGTTGTGAATGTAGCTTGCAGTATTGCCTTCATAGCGTACAAATCTTCTGAAAGTAATTTTTTCACCGATAGAAGCAATTTTTTCTTTAATAATTTCAGAAATTACTTTGCCGCATTTAGGACAAGTTGACGCTAATAATGTATCCACATCAGCAGGATTTGTTTTAGCAACAGTTTCAGCTAAACCGTTTGCCAGTTCTTTAAATTCTTCATTTTTAGCAACGAAATCAGTTTCGCAGTTAACTTCAACCATTGCTCCGCAATTATCTAAAATCGCAGATGCAACTAAGCCTTCAGCAGCAATTCTGCCCATTTTTTTATCAGCAGAAGCAATTCCTTTTTGACGAAGAACTTCCATTGCTTTTTCCATATCACCGTCAGTTTCAACTAATGCTTTTTTAGCATCCATCATCCCTGCACCGGTTTTGTCGCGAAGTTCTTTTACCATTTGTGCTGTAATATTCATTTAATTCTCTCCTTTTTTACCGTCCGTTATATAATTAAGACGTTAAGTCTGATAGTTTTAAGTATTAAATTTTCAGGTCTTAACGTCTTAATATATTAACGACTTATATTTATATAAAATAATTATGCTTCAGTTGTTTCAGCTTCAACGCCTGCATCTTCAGCTTTAATTTCTTCAATTTTAGCTTTTTGATTAGCATTGTTTTCTTTTAATTGTTTCCCTTCAATAACTGCATCCGCAAGTTTTGAAGTAATTAATTTAATTGAGCGAATAGCATCATCATTTCCCGGAATGATATAGTTGATGCCATCAGGGTTCGCATTTGTATCAGCCAAACAAATTACAGGAATTCCTAATTTATTAGCTTCTTGTATTGCGATAAGTTCTTTACCTTGATCGATAATGAAAATTAAATCAGGCAATCCTCTCATATCTTTGATACCACCGAGAGTCTTGCTTAATTTGCCTAATTGTCTGTTTAATTGAGCAATTTCTTTTTTAGGCAATTTATCAGCGTGTCCTGAATTCATGAATTCTTCTAATTCTTTCAGTTTATTAACACGTGAACGGATAGTATCAAAGTTAGTTAACATTCCGCCTAACCATCTTCTGTTAATATAATATGCTCCTGAACGTTTAGCTTCTTCTGCAACAACTTCAGCAGCCTGTTTTTTTGTTCCAACAAATAAGATGTTTTTATTACGTGCAGCAAATTCTCTTACTACTGCGTAAGCTTCATCTAACAATTCAGTAGTTTTGCGTAAGTCAAGTACGTAAATACCATTTCTTGCACCGTAAATATACGGTTTCATTTTAGGGTTCCATCTTTGAGTTTGGTGTCCGAAGTGTACACCTGCTTCTAAAAGTTCAATCATTGATGCTACTGGCATCGGTTTTCTCCTTATATTTTATGTATTGTACTACGGGTTAAAAAGTTTCATCCATCGATATTGTGAAATCGAAATGCTAGTGTTATTTTGACCAGCTTGGACTAGGGCAAGCCTATCAAACATATTTAACCAAACTAAAAATACCATGAACATGTCTTTTATGCAAATTCTATATTTATTTTTGTAACGAAACGATAATCTGCTAAAACAAAGATTAATAAATTTTTGAAAACCTTAGTGACTAATTATTTAGGGTATTGAAAAGTATTATACACTTTGATATAATAGGTAAGAGTAAGGAGTTTATTTATGAATGACTTGAGAATAAAGGATATAATTACATTTGTGGAAGAAAATAAAAATAAAACAAAAATGATTATATCTGATACAAGTAATGAAAGAGAAATAATTTTTGAAGGAAGCGGTAAGATTAAAACTACTGTTGAAGTTTAGTTGTTTTCTATCGGCGTATATTCATAATTTGGTTGTTCTTCGTCATTATCTTTTTTAGTTTTAAATTTTAAATAAAATATATCACCTGTTTGAATATTTAATTCGTTTCCGTTTTCGACGTATGAAAATGGTGAATGTTCATATACATTGACTGCACTAGATTTGAATCGGTTCCCTTCTTCGTTTTTTATTGCACCGGTAACAGCATTAACTCCAAGACTGAGACCCTGTACAAAAAAATTTCCTACAGTTAACGATGCACTTTTGGCAAG
Source organism: Candidatus Gastranaerophilales bacterium (assembly GCA_944327255.1). Classification (GTDB taxonomy): domain Bacteria; phylum Cyanobacteriota; class Vampirovibrionia; order Gastranaerophilales; family Gastranaerophilaceae; genus UBA1221. The sequence continues at coordinate 47,873 of CALVHA010000002.1, forward strand.
TTCTTTTTTATCTATTTTTGTTGCATATTTCCCTATATATTCATCCTGAAATTCATAAGTTATTCCGTTATTAGTATATCTTTCCGGGATAAAAGAAAAAGATGCATCTCTTTTTAATCTTTTGGGCGAAACCACATCAGTCGTTTTTCCTGTAATTGTTGTCCCTTTTTTTACAACAAAGTTTTCATCTAATTCACAGTCTTCCAGCACTTTTACTTTTAATGTCGGCGTTGGATTTTCTGTAGAAAATGGTGTAACAGCTTCTACCGTCATCATTTCAGCAAAGGCAGGAGATGACATTGTCAAAATTATACTTAATGTAATAAATTTTTTCAGCATGTTCTATCATCCTGAAGGCTTACTTCTTATTTATCTTAAGAATTCTCCATTACGATTTCTTAGGATGTTAGGCAAAGGCATAGCAGGATTATATCTGTTTGTCGCATCCATCGTTCCAAGATCTGTTATTGGCAAACCAGGCAATGTTCTTGCAAAAGGTTTTTGAGATTCTTCTGTTGCCGGTTCCATAGAGTTAATAACTATAGTCGTTGCTGAATCTGTTACATTTTGCGGCATTTCTGTTTTCTTTGGAATTACATCTTTAAAGTTAAGCACAAACATCTGCCCTGCATTAACGTTAACAGCGGAGCCTGGAGCAATATTTATGACTTGGTTGTTTTGATTTACGTAACCTGCAAATATTCCGTATGTTTGTGGCTCAAATTGTGCTTCTTCGTTATGTATATTTATAAAACTGTATGGAACAAATACAAGTGCCCCATTTTGCATAACTACTTTGCCTTTTACCTTGTAACCTTCAAATAGCACTATATCATCAGTGACCTGGATATTACTGTTTATTTTTACAGCAATTTCTGCCGGCGGATTAGAACTGCTAAATGGTGTAATTGCAGTTACCGGAACGGTTTTGGCTAATACACTTTGACCTGCAGTTAATGCAAAAATAGCAAACATACCTGTTAAAAACTTTTTCATTTTATGCTCCTAATATATGGTAACTATATTGAGTATAGTACCACGTTATAAGGATTCCGTCAACATGTTAATAATTGATTTTTACCTTGTGTTTGCGGATAAACAATTTTTTTCATAATGGATGTTTTTATTAAACATATTTATTCTGCCCATAATATCTTTAAACATCGGAATTGATAAACTTTGTTTCCCGTCGGATAGAGCATTTTCAGGGTCATTATGAACTTCAATCATAATACCGTCTGCTCCCACTACTAACCCTGCTTTCGCCATAGGCTCAATAAGATATCTCTGCCCTGTACCATGACTAGGGTCAACTATTATCGGTAAATGAGAATACTTTTTAATTACCGGTATAGAGGCTATATCCATAAGGTTTCTTGTAAACGCACTGTCAAAACTTCTAATTCCTCGTTCACATAAAATAACTTGGCAATTCCCGTTGTACATAATATGTTCCGCTGCCAGTAAAAATTCTCTGATGGTGCTTGCCAATCCACGTTTTAGTATAACTGGCTTGTTGCATTTGCCTACGGCCTGTAATAATTTGAAGTTTTGAACATTTCTGGCTCCTATTTGCAAAACATCTATATAATCAAGCATCATCGGAAGATCATTTGCATCCATAACCTCGCTGACTGTAAGCAGACCGGTTTCTTCACTTGCACGTTTCATAAATTGAAGTGCTTTTTCACCATAACCTTGAAAATCATATGGTGATGTTCTCGGTTTAAATGCTCCGCCTCTTAAAAATTCACAGCCCATCTCCTTTGCAGCAATTGCAACTTCCAATAAATCATCATAATTTGCTTCAACAGAACAAGGGCCTACTATTGAAATCGGTTTATTTCCACCGCCTATTTTTACTCCATTTGCGAATTCAATAACTGTATCATCATTTTTTCTGTCTCTTGATGCTAATCGAAATGGTTCTCTAATAATTTTTACTTCTTTAACACCCTCAAAAGCACTTAGCCTATCAGGAGAGATTGTTGTTTTGTCTCCTATTGCATCGATTACAGTGTGTACTTCACCTATATTATGTCTTACCTGAAATCCGTTATCTTTTAAAAAATCGATCACACGTTGAATTTGGACTTTAGTCGCATTCCGTTCCATTATAATAATCATCGTTATTCCTCCAAGGGGGTTAAATTATGTAAGTGAGTGCAGTATAGCACAAATCTTATCTGTTAGCAATTTATCTTTAACTTTTTTTGCAATGCTATTGCGGGATAGTATTCCGGTAGAACTTTAAGGCAGTTATCTATTGCTTTTTTTGCGTTATTTATATCTTCTAATCCTGCATAAAATTCTGCAAGTAAATAATGTAGTTCCGGATCGTTAAAAAAATAATCTTTTGCTCTGTTTAGAAAAAAGAATCCATAGTCATAATAATTATTCTTGATAAAAGCTCTTCCTATAAACTTGTGGATTTCAGGATTTATGGTATACAACCAATCTGAATATTTTACAAGATTTTCAACGTATTCTCCAAGGTAGTATATCAAAAATAGATTTAAATCTATCTCAAGAAAATTTCTTAATTCAAAATATGATGGATACCCATATACTTCTTTTTGCACAAGCTTAGAAATGAATACTCCCCAGTGCGCTCTTATATCTAGGTCTGAAATAGTTGAAAATATTTTGCCTGCTGTTTGGGGGTTACTGTGTAACAATTCCCAGTATGCATTTTCTAAAATATAATTATTTTTCACAAAAAAATGTTGACAGTCATCTTTTGAGGCTGTCAACATTTTTTCTTTAGCTTTTTCATAAGTTAAATTATTTATCATCATTTGAATTCATGTTACTCAACCCGCTCATCATAGAATTCACCATCATAGCTTGAATTACCTGAGGGTCAACTTTCTGCCCATTATTTTCTGCATTCATCATATATGGGATCATATTCATCATAGAATCATTGTTACTGTTATTATTTCCTAACATCATGTTGAGTTGCATTAATTCCTGATTAGGCATAATATTTGCAGTAGAATTTGTATTCGTAACTGTTTGAGAAGTCGTATTGTTGTCTGTTTCAAGTGTTCCTGTCGAAATATTCAACCCTGCTCTTTTTAAAACATCAATGGCTTCTAAAACTTCTGTATTTGTCGGTTCTGCATTTATGCTTGCAGACATAGCAAGTTTTTCTCCAATAAAGGTTTGAGATTTTGTCTTGCTGTTGTCAAATTTATCAATTTTATTCAAATCTTTATTATTTAAATTTTCTTTTCTGTTAATAGTTCTTTGAATATTTTTCAACTGATCTTTTTTATATTGTTCCTGTAAAGCAGGAGAAAAACCATTTCCTGTATATGGAGCATTGATAAATTGATCCAGCGGATCAGAGAAGCTACTGTCAAGATCTAATGAGTGGCAATATACTCCACCGGTTAAGCAATCTCTACCTTTTAGAGCTTGTTCAAGAAGTTTTCCTTTTGCGTTACAGTTAATTGTTTTCTGATAACACTTCGCCGCAACTTTATTTTCTCCTATTTTTGTATATGCCATACCCATGTAGTAGTATGCATATGCATCATTAGGATATTTTTTTATGTAAGAATATAATTCCTGAAGACACCCGGTATAATTCCCTTTTTTGTATTTCCCAATAGCACTGTTAATTGTCGGGTTAGCATAGAAAACGGTATTATCAATAGAGTCAGTATATAAATCCTTTATAGGCACAAATGAATAAAACGGTTTAGCTGATGTTGGTCTTGGCGGAGTGTCTGGAGTTGCATTTGCTGTGTCAGCAGGCTTTTCCTCTTTTTTCTCTTCTGTTCTATGAATGTCTTTTTGAAGATCATAGCCAAAAGGTCCTGATGGTACTGCGTTTGCTATCCCCCATGTCATAAATGATGCCATTAATAGTGCAAGTAAAGCTCTTTTTTTATTCATTTTAATACCCTTCTATTCTTATACAACTATACCTTATTGTATATTATATAACATTTTTTCAAAAAAAATCTAGTATAAATATATGAAATTTTATCCCTTGTTAAGATTTATTTCTTACTTGAAAGAAAATTTATACCACATTTTGTTCTTTTTATAACACCTAACAAGGTAAAAATTATAACAGATTTTTTGTACAAGCGTGTTAAATCTACACTTTACGGGAATTCACTGTGTAACATTTTGTAAAGATTGCTACTAATGTAGTACTAATGATTGAGAGAAATATTTTAAAAAGTGGTATAATATAAATGGAGATAGTTAATAAAAATTAAATAGCCAATAATTATTTTGTAATATATGAATATAGCAAAATATAGAAAGGCAAAAAATGAGTAATCTACAATTTCAGAATGATCTTGACCGGCTGATAGCAGTATTACCGGACAAGGTTAAAAGGTATATAACTTATGAACAGATGGAGGACGTCATTGAAATTGTGCTTGATATCGGGCGAACTCCTGAAATAAGGCATTCGGGCGGGCGTATTGAATATTTGGGAGAAGAACCCGTTGTTGAAGAGGACATCAAGTATATAACGCAAAGAATTCAGAATTTTACATCTGATAATCGTTCAGGGATCCCCGGAACACTCCACAGAATCAGTGCAATAAGAAACCGACAAGGCAAAGTTATAGGTCTTACATGCAGAATTGGTAGAGTTGTTACGGGGACAATTGCTTGTATAAAAGATTTTTGTATGATGGGAAAAAGTATCCTATTCTTGGGTAGACCTGGTGTGGGGAAAACTACAAAATTAAGAGAAATTTCACGTCTTGTGGCTGATGAGCTTGGAAAACGCGTTGTTGTTGTTGATACGTCAAATGAAATTGCAGGAGATGGCGATACTCCTCATCCTGCAATCGGACATGCCAGAAGAATGCAGGTTTCTCAACCTCAGTATCAAAAAGATATCATGATTGAAGCGGTTGAAAACCACACTCCTGAAGTAATTGTTGTTGATGAAATCGGGACGGAAGAAGAAGCTCAGGCGGCAAGAACAATTGCAGAACGTGGTGTTATGTTAATTGCAACAGCACACGGAAATTCTTTGGAAAGTCTGATTAAGAACCCAACACTTTCGGATTTGGTTGGAGGTATCCAATCAGTTACACTTGGTGATGATGAGGCAAGAAGAAGGGCTTCTCAAAAGACAGTTTTGGAAAGAGAAAAGCAACCTACTTTTGATATTGTTATAGAAATTCTGGATAGAAATACTCTTGCTGTATATAAAGATACGGCAGAAGCTGTTGATTACATTTTGAGGGGTTGGCCTATAAGACCGGAAATAAGAAAGGTTGATAAAACTTATGAAGAAGCTCCTCAGCCAAAACCGGAACCAAAACATGAACCTACAATATCAGAACAAATTAATGCACTTGAGCAAAAAATCAATCCTTCTGACAGCTTAAAATATAGTTTTTCAAGGCAAAAATATGTTGAAGATGTTAAAAATTATAAAAAGATATACTTATATGCAGTTTCAAGAACGATTGTAGAGAAAGTTATCGAACGTTTGGATTTGAATGCTGAAATTACACGAAATTTGGATGATGCAGATATTGTAATTGCTCATAAAAATTTTGCAAAAGGCGGGGCCAAAGTTCTGAGCACTGCAAATGATTATAGATTGCAGATATTTTATGTAAAAACCAATTCGATGGCTCAAATTCAAAAAGTTCTAAAAGATGCGTTGCAAATAACTGAAACCTCAGAAACTTTACAGGGATATTATGATGATGCAGAAAGGGCATTAGATGAGGCAAAGGCTGCAATAAATAAAATTCTTGCAGGTGCAGAACACATTGAATTGCAACCGCAAAATCAGCAAATAAGAAAACTTCAGCATGAACTTGTCGAGCAACATAATCTTACGAGCAAAAGTATCGGTGAAGGTGCAAATCGCCACTTAAAAATTGTTGGCGGGCAAGATTTTGAAAAAAAGATTAGCTAATAACATTTCCCCTTAATCTTTTGTATATATATGTATTTATATCATGTTACGAATTGTAAACATAAAACACCCTAAAAAGGCAATTATTTAAATGATATATACTTTATATATATAAAAGAATAAGAAAGAGGTCCAAATATGGGTTTTGATGGTATAAGAAATAATCCGAAACAATTGAGCAGACCGATGAGTCGGCAGGCATTTCGCCCTGGACAATGGAACGGTGCAAGAATTGGTTCCAGAAGTACTACTTATATCCAGAATAACTTCTATGGTCCATCTTCTACATATAGGGGATGGGGCGATGCTTGGGCTTCATATGATACAATGCCATCACCACCTCGGAATGATAGCAACAAGATGAGTGTTCTAGGGTGGATAGGTCTTGGAACTGGCTTATTGGGTGGAATTTTGAGTCTATTTGGAGGCAAAAAAGATGCTGCGCCAGCAGAACAGGGTGCTCCTGAAAATACAGCACAATCAAGAGCTGTTACGGAACAGCCTGTACAGCCACAACAATCTGAAACGGTTCAGCCTGTTCAAACTCAACCTGTTAATAACGAGTCAACTGTTACAACAACGCCGGTGTCTCAAGAAGCACCGGAAGAAGAAATCCCTACAGTTGATAATTTTAACTGGAATAGCGGTTTTGAGACATATGCTATGGATGAGGCTGTTAATGGAAAATCTCCTACAGAAGAAATAAGCGGTAAAATTAATGTAACTGAAAAGGATCAGGATGGTAAAGCTCCTAAGAAGTTTACATTAAATGACGGTGGTAATACTTATACATTTGAAAAAATAGAAAGTGCTGACGGAAAAGTTTCATACAAATGTACAGGTTGCACAGGAGGTAAAGAAAAGACATACACTCAGGGTAATATATATAACTGTAATATGGTTGGCGGAAAACCTGTTCTTATTCAGCCTAAGAATGCTGATGGTTGGGGTAAGGGTCTTGATAGATCCAACCCGTAATAGATATTCAAAGACGGATCAAATCCGTCTTTTTTAGTTAACAGCGATTCCGTTTTCTCCAAATAAGAAAACTTGAAGCGCATTTTCTTTTTGTCTTATAGGCTTATATAAATCTTTAACAAGTACATTTTGTGTTTGAATACAGTTGAAATTTTTGTTTTTTAAGTATTCCTCAAATTTATCTGAAGTTTTCGTATATTTTTTTTGTTTAATAAATGTGTAGAAGTATGATTTTCTTGCAGAAATTTCATTAATAGCGAACGCTAATATTTCATCGTAAGAGATTTCGTAACCGTTATTTGTTGTTAAATCAAGGATAAAGTTTGTGTTATCACTTGTTGTAACTGATAAATAAGCAATTATTCTGTGATGCAAAGGCTCTTCAAGAACGTATCTGTTTTTATAAAAATTAGTAATTCCTTCAAAAAATGGTTCTTTAAATTCCGATTTAATTCTTACTAGAGAAGGCTTGTAGAGTGCATTTAGCTCTCCGTTATATAAATCGCTTACTTTTTTTGCATCAGAATTTTGACAAACTCTGAAGTTTGCAGGATGAACATCTTTTGTTTGGAAATTTTCAATTTTCCAAAGATTTTCTGAAGAACAGTGCCGAAAACCGCATTGATTCAAAAACAATCCGAAAAGCTCCTCATGAGAAGCATCTATTGTTACAGAAAATGATGTGGCCCCTTTGGCACCATAGCGTGCTATTGCAAAATCAACTAATTGTTTTCCTACATCATAAAGATTATTTTGAAAAATCAGCCTTGTGATATTAATTTTATAAGGATTTCCCATCGTCGGTAAGATAGTAATCATTCCGAGAATTTCGTTTTTTTCAAGCAGGATAAATGATTCAGGTAAGAATTTATATTTAAGCGGAAAAAATTTGTGTATAGTTCTAACAGCTTCCGTTCTCATTTCCCTGGCAAATCTGTCACTATCATCACTGCCAAGGTATTCTGTCATTTTTCTGATTTTTGGAATATCGAAACAGTTTAGCTGTTTAATTCTTGTCATATCTTTATTATATATTTTTTTTTGTTTATTCGCAAGGTTTATGATAAAATTTTTTACGAGAAACGGGTATATATGAAAACAGCAATAATTGAAAAAGGAAAAATCTCTGTAAAAGAGCAGTCTGATTTAAAATTAGAGGATAAAGATGGAGCTATTGTTAAGGTTCTTGGATGTGGTTTATGCGGCTCTGATATTGTTAAATTGAGAGAGCATATTTCGCCTGACGGAACAGTTTTAGGGCATGAAATTGTTGCCGAAATTGTTGAAATTAAATCTAATACGGAATTTAAGCAGGGAGATAGAATCATCACTTCTCATCATATTCCTTGTGGAAAATGTAACTACTGTCTGCATGGAAATGTTTCTATGTGTACGCATTTTAAGGGAACAAATATTCGTCCCGGAGGGTTCAGTGAACTAGTTTATGTTTCGGAAGAACACTTGCAAAATGTAGCTTATTTAATTCCTGACAATCTTAGTGAAGTGGAGGCTTCTTTTTATGAACCTCTCGGATGCTGCGTCAGAGCGGTAAAACGTGCTAACTTAATGAAGGGTTCAACGGTTCTTGTAATAGGTCTTGGTTCTATCGGAATTTTAATGGCTCAAGCTTTGAATGCATATGGAATGGATGTTATCGGTTGTGATTTACTACAGGAAAGAATCGATTTTTTGAAAAGTTTTGGAATTGATGCTTTTCATGTTAAAGATTTGCCTGAAAGACTTGAGGCTGATGCTATTTTCATGACATCTGGTGCGGATAAGGCTATTGATACGGCTTTAAAATCTGTAAGAAACGGCGGGACAATACTTGTTTTTGCAAGTACTCCTTTAAACTTCGGGTATCCGAATAATGAAATTTATTATAGAGAACTTACTGTGCTGGGGAGTTATTCGCCTGCTCCTGTTGATTTAAAAGATTCTTTGGAACTTTTAAGAAGCGGAAAGGTAAATGTTAAAGGAATTTTAACTGTTTATAAATTAGATGATATTCAAAAAGCTTTTGATGATACTATTGCAAATAAAATTATGAAGGCTTATATAAAAATTAATTAAAAAGGAAAAAAATAAATGCGTGCAATTCAATATTACGGGCCACAGAATATAAAGCTGGAAAATGTTATGGTTAAACCTCCACAGGCAGGAGAAATCGTAGTTAAGGTTGAGTCTGCTCTGACTTGCGGAACTGATGTTAAAACTTTCAGGCGTGGTCATCCTGTTTTAATAAAAAATATTCCATCTGGGTTCGGGCATGAATTTGCAGGTATAGTTGACAGAGTCGGAGCAGGAGTTAAAAATGTTAAAGTTGGGGACAGAGTTGTTGCTGCAAATTCTGCTCCATGTGGAAAGTGTTTTTATTGCAGAAGAGAAGAGTATAATTTGTGTGAAAATCTTGACTTATTAAATGGTGCTTACGCAGAATATATTACTGTTCCGGCACGAATTGTCGAAAAAAATACAATAATTATCCCGAATTCTTTGAGTTTTGATAAAGCTGCTTTTTGCGAACCTCTTGCAAATGTTGTACACGGAGTTGAAAGAACAGGTATAAAAGATGGTGATACCGTCGGAATTATTGGGATAGGACCTATTGGTTTAATGTTTGCCCGTCTTGCAAAATTAAAGGGGGCAAGGGTTATAGTTGCAGGAAGAAATCCTTTAAAACTTCGTATGGCAGAGGAATTTTCTCATGCTGATGAAATTGTAGATTTAACTAAATATCCTAATCCTGAAAAGATTTTTAAAGCTTTTACCGAAGAGGGTAAAGGACTGGATGTAGCTGTCGAGTGTGTCGGACTTCCTGAAATTTGGGAGAGAATTTTCACTTGTGTAAGACCTGGAGGAACCGTACACTTTTTTGGAGGGTGTAAATCCGGATCTACGGTTACATTTGATACAACAAGAATGCATTATGGTGATATAAGATTAATGAGTGTTTTTCATCATACTCCTAAATATTTCAGAATGGCGCTTGATTATATTGCATCTGGAAATGTTGAAGTTGAGAAGCTTATTACGGATACAATAGGTCTTGAAGATATTGAGTATGCGATGGAACAGCATATAGCAGGAAAGGCAATCAAATTTTTGGTGAAACCGTGGAAATAGTTTTTTAACATTTGTAACAAAGTTATTTTAAAAATTAAAGATTTTTCTGAAGAGTTCCGATTATTAACTTGTAATCAGAAATCTAAGGAGAATTTATAAATGTTAAAAAAGATTGTATCCCCATCGTCAAATAAATGTGACAGTGTGGAATTTATATTAAGAGGAGCGAGACGACGCCGTTCAATGGCGATTACAACTGCCAGAAGTATATCTTCCGAGGCAGGAATTCAGACCAAATTTGCAGTGGTCAAATAATTTTAATATTGTAAGAAAAGAGAGTTTTGTAAAAAAGGCCGATTGTTTAACCGGTCTTTTTTATTTTATATAGTAAAACGGGGTTTTTTATACCCCGTTTTTTGTTTCTGTTGTTTTATTTAATATCTATACTGCGTAAACGCTGACTTGTTTACGATCACGTCTGTGAGCTTCGAATTTTACCTGACCGTCGATAATAGCATATAATGTATCATCAGAGCCAATACCTACGTTATTTCCAGGATGAATTTTTGTTCCTCTTTGACGAACAAGAATATTTCCTGCTTTAACGATTTCTCCGCTGAATCTTTTTACGCCCAGACGTTTCGCTTCGGAGTCACGACCGTTACGGGTAGATCCCATACCTTTCTTATGTGCCATTGTTATTTCTCCTTGTTAATTTTTTTGTTAACTATGCTTCTGCTGATTCTTCAGTTGAAGCTGATTTTTTAGCTGAAGTTCTGATTTTATTAATCATTACTCTTGTAAAGCATTGTCTGTGACCTTGTTTTTTTCTGTAGCCTTTTTTAGGTCTTTGTTTAAAGACAATAACTTTTTTAGCTTTATCGTGAGCCATAACCGTTCCTTCTACAGAAGCGCCTGATACGTATGGCTGACCTACTTTTGATTTTTTTCCGTTAACTAACATAACGATTTTGTCAAAAGTTACTTTTGCATCTTTTTCAGCATCCAACAATTCGATATCAACGTAACGTCCTTCTTCTACAGGATATTGTTTTCCGCCTGTTTCAACTATTGCGTACATTTGTCTTTTCCTTTCATTTTAGGTTTCGTAACCCTTGTTTCTAATTGCTATTTATATTCAATATAGAAGGGAATTTTCCCCTGTCAGGGTTTTATAAAACGAGTTACCTATAGTAATACACGTATCATGATTATGCCTTAGTCAAAGCTTACTGTCAAGTAGTATTAATATTTATTAAGATTTATCCTGCTTATTCATTTTCAAATCTATAAAATTCATATTTATTATTACTATCTTTTTGGAAAACTCCTTTAAGATTGCCGTCAGGTGAATATTGGTATGATAAATTTCCCTTGACTTTTTCGATATTGTCCAGTTTCCCGCTATTAAAATTAAAATTGAAAATGGTGTTCTCATGATCTATGTATCTTATTTTGCCGTCGCGATAAGATACATGTAGTACTTTCTCCTGATTGCTGTTTTCGTCTATTATATAAAATAATTTATTATTGCTAAGTCCAATCGATCTTTTATTCCCGTTAGGAAGTTGGATTTGCTCATAATCCCCATCAATTTTGCTGATATCTATTTGTTCGATGTCTTTTATAATTGGGGTTGGATCCGGAACTTCTATTTTCCGGGGAACTCCTTCAAATAAGTCATTGATAACTGCATTAAGACGTGCGGATTCAGATGCTTCGTCATTAATTGCTCTTGAAAGATCATCTTCAACCGTACGGGAAGCAGTGTTTTCTGCTTTTGTTTCAATATCGTCTTCAATGGAATTTAGTTTTCTTTCAATTTCTTGTTCAAGGTCAGAGGCGTTTTTCTTGGCTCCGTCGAGAAGTTTTTGCACTCCTTCTCCCAGGTGTCCTCTGCGCCCTAGAACTCCAAGTCCTATCAAGACTGCAGCTGAACTCAATCCTATAGACCAGTTCCTTACTTTGTTATTTTTTTTGTTGTTCGTTTGTTTGGAGAGTTTCCGGTTCGGTTTTTGTTTCAGGTGTTGCTGCAGGGGCTGCTGCCTGAGATTTTTCGGCTGTTTTGTTATATATTTGGCTTAAATAGTTTGATTCTGCCGTAAAATTTATTTTTGAAATTGACATAGTTCTACCTACCTTGCTATATATATATAAAACCATATTCGGTTTAAATTTTGCTATATGGTTAAAAAATGTTAAGTTGTGTATTCCCTTTTTTGTTTGAAATATAATTAAGATATGATGTTTAAATTGGAAGAACTTATACAGGCAACGGGTGCGGAAATTCTAAAAAACAAGACTGATATTACGGATTTTGAGATTTCCACAGATACCAGAAAAATCGAGAGCGGGGAGATTTATCTGCCTTTAAAGGGTGAAAATTTTGACGGTGAAAATTTTCTGGACAAGGCTGTTTTGGCCGGTGCTGAAGGGTGTTTTATTTCAAAAGATGTTTATCCGAAAAATGCAAATCTCGTTTTAAAAGTTAAGGATACAAAAAACGCATATTTGAAACTCGCGAATTTTCTGCGGTGTAAAGTTAATCCGAAAGTGATTGCAATTACTGGAAGTTCCGGCAAAACTACCACTAAAGAAATAGTTTATTCAGTAATGAGTGAAAAGTTTAAAACCCATAAAACTTTTTCAAACCATAATAATGAAATCGGTTTTTGTGAAACCCTGATGACTATGCCTGAGAATACGGAAGTTTTGATAGTTGAGATGGGTATGAGAGGGTTTGGAGAAATTGAGCTTTTGTCTAAATATGCCGAACCGGATTTTGCTGTAATTACAAACGCAGGTTCGGCGCATATAGGGCGTTTAGGAAGCCTTGATAATATTGCAAAAGCAAAATCAGAAATTGTAAAATATTTAAAGCCTGACGGAGTGTTTATTTCTCAAAATAATGAAAGAATAAAAAAGTTTGCTCTCTATAACGGTAAAAAGATTTTTTATGATTTGGATGATGTTTCTATTATTGAATCCAGACCTTCATATACCAAATTTATATATAAAGATAAGCAGTATGAGCTTAATGTTGAGGGTGATTATAATGTGGAAAATTCTCTTGCGGCAATTGAGCTCGGCTTTTTACTTAATATGAATTATGATGAAATTAAAGCAGGACTCAAGTCTTACAAGCCGATTGAAAAACGCTGGGAATCTCAAAATGTTGGAGGGTATTTGATTATAAATGATAGTTATAACGCAAATCCTGAGTCAATGAAGGCTTCTGTTTCAACATTTATTAAATTATATAATAAACCAATAGTTATTCTTGGTGATATGGGGGAACTTGGTGAACATTCTAAAGAGCTTCATCATGAGGTAGGAGAGTATTTGAAAGGGATCTCAGAATGCAGAACTGCTAAAGTTTTCACTGTTGGGCATTTGGCGAAGGAAATATCTGATACCCTTAAAGATTATGCTGAATTTGTAAAGAATTTTGAAAATAATGATGAAGTTGCAAAATATATTATTGATAATGTGGATGTAGGTACTACAATATTTTTAAAAGCATCTCGTTCAATGAGGTTTGAAGAGATAATAGCTCAACTTAAGGGAGAAATTAAAGTATGATAATGATAGCTGTGGCATTTTTGCTTTCAATGATTTTATGTTTATTGTTTGGCGTGCCATATATAGATTTTTTGAGAAAAAAAACAATAGGACAATATGTTAAGGATTGTGCTCCGGAAGCTCATGCAAAAAAACAGGGAACTCCGACTACTGGAGGTGTTTTTATTGTAATTGCTATATTAATCTCTTCAATAATCACTTTATTTTTGGCTGAAAGATTTAATAATGCTGCATTAATTATCTTGATTACTCTTTTATTTTATACTTTTGCTGGATTTCAGGATGATTATATTAAGCTTAGGGGGCATGCAAATGACGGCCTTTCTGCAAGGGGTAAATTACTTCGACAAATTGCAATTGCCCTTTTACCTACTATATATGTTATGATGACAAATCCTTACGGAACATATTTTTCTGTCGGTTCTCATATGATTGATTTGAAATGGCTGTATCCGTTTTTCTCAGTATTTGTTATTACCGGAGCATCAAATGCATATAATTTAACAGACGGATTGGACGGGCTTGCTGCTTCTACAGGGGTGTTTGCATTTGCTGGAGCTTCTATTATTTCTTTATACAGCGGGTATCATGAAGTTGCGATTATTGCAGCTACTGTTGCTGGAGCTTTGTTTGGATTTTTAAAATATAACAAACCTAAGGCAGAAGTTTTTATGGGAGATACTGGCTCGCTTGCTATCGGTGGGTTGCTTGGAACGTTAGCTGTTATGGGAAAATTTGAGTTTTTATTAATTTTTCTCGGCGGGGTTTTTGTTTGTGAAACGTTGTCTGTTATTATTCAGGTTACAAGCTTTAAGACTACTGGAAAAAGAGTTTTTAAAATGTCCCCTATTCATCATCATTTTGAACTTTGCGGCTGGAGTGAGAAGAAAGTTGTTGCGGTATTTGCGCTTGTTGCTGCAGCACTTGCTGCTTGTGCTTTAATATTATTTTATTTGACTATGAGAGGTATTTTCTAATGTTGTCACATTGGTATGATAAAAAAGTTTTAGTTATAGGATTGTCAAAAAGCGGTATTTCTGCTGCAAAATTTTTGAATCGTCACGGTGCAGATGTTTATTTAACGGAATTTAATCCAGCAAAAACTTCTGATGAAGAGATTATCAATGAACTTAGAAAACTTGGTGTAAATGTTGAAACGGGTGGACATTCTGATGAATTTATCAACGATTGTTATATCGCAGTAACAAGTCCTAGCGTTCCGTTAGAGGCTGAGATTATGCAGAAATTAAAAGAGCGTAAAGTTCATGTTATCTCGGAAGTTGAGCTTGCCTTTTCTCAAACTTCAAAACCATTTATTGCAATAACTGGAACTAACGGGAAAACTACAACTACGGCGTTGGCGGCTCATATTTTAAACAGTGAATATAAGGCGGAACCTTGTGGAAATTACGGGAGACCTCCTTGTGATTTGGTTGATGAAGAAGATATTGATTTTTTCGTTTGTGAATGTTCATCATTTCAATTGACATATTCTCCTTCATTTCAGCCACAGATATCTGTTTTTACGAACTTTACACCTGATCATATTACTTGGCATAAAACTTTGGAAAACTATTTTGAGGCTAAGTCCAGAATTTTTAAATCTCCGCAAAATCCTGCTTTTTCTGTTTTGAATGCGAAAGATGAAAAACTTCTTGCTTTTTCTAAACATGCTGAAGGGGAAGTTTTTATGTTTGGAGATGATGTCGGAGAAAATTGTTCTTATGTCAAGGACGATTTTATATGGTTTAAACGTAACGGAAAGGCTGAAAAGATAATATCGCTTAAGGAATGCCCATTTATTGGAGAACATAACTGGCAGAATGCTGAATGTGCAATTATTTGTGCAAAAATTGAGGGAATTTCAAATGAGGATATTCGTCAGGCTATAATATCATTTAAAGTGCCGGAACATAGGCTTGAAAAATTTGCATCAAAGGATGGTATAACATTTTATAACGATTCTAAAGCAACAAATCCTGAGGCATCTCTTGTTGCAATTAATTCTTTCAGTGATTGTAACGTAGCACTGATTGCCGGCGGGCGTGATAAAATGACAGACTTAACAGAATTTTGTGAAGCAATAAATAAACATATTAAAACTGTCATCTTAATAGGTGAGGCAACCGACCGTTTTGAAGAAAATTTGCGTAAAAACGGGTTTGAGAATATTATAAAAGAAGATTCTATACAAAGTGCAGTGGATAAATCTATTGAAATACATCCTGATGTAGTTTTATTATCCCCTGCTTGTGCAAGCTTTGATATGTTTAGCGGATATGAAGAAAGAGGAAGGGTTTTCAAGGAAGATGTCTTATCGAAAATCGGATAGGTTAAGAGAACAGTATGCTCAAGAGCATAAAAGACATATACAAAGCGTAATAACTTCCGCACCTGATAGAGCATTGCTTATTACGGTTGCGTTTCTTGTTATTATTGGTTTTTTGGCGATTTTTTCTGCCTCTGCGCCTAAATGTATTGATGAAGGCGGAAACCCTGCTCAGTTTTTGTTTAAGCAGCTAATCTGTTTTGTTGTCGGTTTTATAGGTATGAAATTTTTCACAAATTTTGATTACAAAAAATTGGCTGATTGGAATATGATTTTTGCGGGAGTAATAATTGTTTTACTTATTCTGGTTGATTTTACTCCGCTTGGGGTTACCGTTAACGGAGCAAAACGCTGGATAAACCTCTTAGGATTTCAATTGCAGCCGTCCGAGTTCGCAAAACCTGCAGTTGTACTTATGCTTGCTACTGCATTGAGAAAAGATGCCGATTTATTTGATCAAACAAAATGGACTACAGCTTTTATTCCAATTATTATTATGCTTGGATTAATTTTTACCCAACCGAATCTTTCTATGGTTATATTGTTGTTGACAACGTCGGTTGTTATGTTTTTAAGTGCCGGCGGGTCGTTAAAGTTGTTTTTTAGTTGTCTCGGGGCTGGAATATTTTCAATAATTGTTGCCGCAGCGACGATTATCAAACCATATCAGATGCAACGTATTACTACTTGGCAGCATCCTGAGCTTGATCCTCAGGGCGCTGGATATAATATTATTCAATCTCTTATTGCGTTTGCGTCTGGCGGATTAACAGGGGTCGGTTACGGCGGGTCTATACAAAAACTTTCATATCTTCCTGAATGCCATACAGACTTTATTTTTGCCATAATTGCTGAGGAACTGGGATGGGTTGGATGCGTTTTGATTATAGGACTTTTTTGGACTTTAATTCATAGAGGTTTTATTATTGCTTCCCGTTGTCCTGATATGTTCGGGAAACTTCTTGCTGTTGGCATAACTTTTTCAATAGGTTTTCAGGCATTTTTGAATATAAGTGTCGCAAGCTCTTTCTTCCCGACAACGGGTGTTCCGCTTCCGTTTATAAGCTATGGTGGTTCCTCTTTGATTGTTTCTCTTTGTATGATTGGAATTTTGTTGAATATTTCTAAAAAAAGAATTAAGAAAATAAGGAATACAGAAGATGTCTAATAGAACTTATTTTATCACCGGCGGTGGTACCGGCGGTCATATTTACCCTGCCGTTGCGGTTGCAGATGCTTTAGTAAAACAAGGGAATGTCGTTTATTATGTAGGAAATCCGAAGAATTTAGAATATGATATTGTTACAAATCGAGGATATAAGTTTTTACCGATTAATGTTCACGGGATGCCTAGAGGTATGAAACTTGAGCTTTTTAAGTGGACATTTCAGCTATTTTTTGCAGTTTTAAAGAGTATTGGATATATTATAAAATACAGGCCTGATGCGGTTTTTGGAACAGGCGGTTATGTTTCTGCCCCTGCTCTGCTTGCTGCAAAATTTTTAAAGAAACCATATATGATGCATGATTGTGATGCTCAACCGGGACTTGTTACAAGGAAACTTGCTCCTTACGCATCTGCGGTTTCTGTTGCCTTTGAAAGTGCGCAGAGTTATATTAATAATAATAACGTTTATGTTAATGGTAATCCTATAAGACCCCAATTTAAAACGTTGTCAAAGGAGGAAGCCAGAGGGAAATTAGGTATTGAAAACAGGTTAACCCTTTGCGTAATGGGTGGTTCCCAAGGAGCAAGAATGATTAATGATGCAGCAGTTGAGCTTTTAAAAAAATTCAGTACTCAATATAATTTACAAATTATTTTTCAAACGGGAAAGAAGAATTTTGAACGTGTAATTGAACAATTGATTCGTCTTTATCCTGAATATGAAACAGATAAAAATTTGATTATAAAACCTTATTTTGATGATATGGTAACTGTTTTAAAAGCATCAGATATTGCAGTTTCAAGGGCTGGTTCATTAAGTTTATCCGAAATTGAGGCTGCGGGTATTGCTTCTATTTTAATCCCTTACCCTCATGCAGCGGCGGATCATCAGCGTAAAAATGCAAAATTTATGGTTGAAAAGGGTGCCTCTTTGTATCTTGAAGATAATGATACGGATGCAATTCATCTCGGGCAGCTCATTGAAACATTAATTACAAATCCTGAGAAGTTAGCAGAGCTTCAAAATAATGCGCTAAGGCTTGCTAAATATGATGGAACACAAAAAATTGTTGAAGAGTTGAGACTCATTTGATATCCAACAAATCATTTATGTCGGCGTTTAAATATTCTGCAATTTCTGTAATTTTACCTATTGTAAGATTTAATATTCCTGATTCAATTTTTGCAACATAGCTCCAAGAAACATTCATTAGTTCTGAAAAAGTTTCTTGTGTGTACCCTTTTTGTTTTCTGATATTTTGTATGTTTTTACCTATTTGTTTAAGGATTTCTTTTTTGTTCATAAAATTATTATGAACTGATATTGATATATTTTTCTATTGACATATTATTATATTCAATTATAATTGAATATAATAATTAGAGTAGAATATGAAGAGAAAAGCTTTTACTTTGGCAGAAGTTTTGATAACACTTGGTATAATAGGTATTGTTGCTGCCATGACTTTACCTGAATTGATAGAATATAATCAAGAAATTGCACAAATTACAGCATTAAAATTAGCTTACAGTCAAATAAACGCTGCAATTTCACAAGCTGCTTTTGAATATGGAACGGTTGATACTTGGGGAAAAGATGTGACAGAGCGTCGGGAAAAACTAAAGGAAATTCTTCCGAAATATTTAAAAGTTGTAAAGATTTGTGAGAAGGGAAAGAGAGATGCTGGATGTCTTGCCAAAGAGTATACTTCTAATTTGTCTGACACATTTTCTGGTGGGAAGAAACTTCCTTTAAATATTTATGGCTATGGAGATTCAATGATTCTTGCAAATGGGATATCTCTGTTATTCGAAGAGAATA
Source organism: Candidatus Gastranaerophilales bacterium (assembly GCA_944327255.1). Lineage (GTDB taxonomy): Bacteria > Cyanobacteriota > Vampirovibrionia > Gastranaerophilales > Gastranaerophilaceae > UBA1221. The sequence continues at coordinate 66,735 of CALVHA010000002.1, forward strand.
TAAGTTCCGGTGACTGTACATATACTGCAAAGGGGTTTAATTTAGATGTTTCAAGAAAAAAAGAAGATTGGACTAAGACCTGTTTAAGTTTTACAGTTGATACAAATGGTCCTGGAAAGCCAAATGCGGCTTCAGAAGATTGGTTTGGGTTTTATCTTGTCAAAGATGGAATTGTCCCTACCGGCACTAGTGGCAGCGACAATTGGAGCTGGGTATTGACTTTTTCTAATAATTGTCTTGGGAATGGTCCTTTTGCTATTACTTATCAAACAAATTGTACTGCATGGGTATTAGCATTTAGTAATATGGATTATAAACGCTGTCCTGAAAAATTAGGTTGGGATAAAGTTCATAGTTGCAAAGGAAATTAAATCTTGATAATAGTTATAGTTTGATTTATCTTTTTTATATGAAAAAAAGTTATAATAATGTGGAAAAACTGTTATCTTCTCAAGGAAAGTTTTATATAAATTTGGGATTGGAGAGAATTTCTGCTATCTTGCAGATACTTGGAAATCCACAGGATAATTTAAGATGTTTTCATGTTGCGGGGACTAATGGCAAAGGGTCTGTTTGCGCAATTATTGCTTCTGTTTTGCAAGAAGCTGGCATGAATGTCGGATTATATACAAGTCCGCATATTTTTAAATATACTGAAAGAATTAAAATTAATGGTAAAGACATTTCAGACACAGATTTTGCAGAGTATGTTTTTAAAATTGTTGAAACAGCAGATACAAATGAAATTCATCTTACGGAATTTGAAATCTTGACTGCTGTTATGTTTAAGTATTTTTCGGATAGAAAGGTTGATGTTGTCGTTCTTGAGACGGGATTGGGAGGAAGATTTGATGCAACAAATGTTATTAAATCAAATCTTTGTTCAATTATTACTCATATTGATTTGGATCATACGGATAGACTTGGGAAGACAAGAGATGAAATCGCTTTTGAAAAATCTGGTATTATTAAACCAAATTGTCCGGTCGTGTTTAGCGAAGGCTATGAAGCAATCAGAGATAAGGCGGATGAGTGTAATTCTCTTTGTCTTATGATTAATCCGATTGAAGATCCATCAGAACTTGCGCTTAAAGGAACTTATCAGCAGGAGAATTTATCTCTTGCCCTTGCTGCTATAAGAATGGTTTATCCTAACATTTCTCAGGAGACAATCTCAAACGGATTACATAAAGTAAAACATCCTTGCAGATTTGAATATATAAAGAATAAAAATCTTCTTATTGACGGGGCTCATAATCCTAACGGGGCTCTTGCTCTAAGAGAAAGTTTAGATTTGTATTTCCCGGATAAAAGACGTCGTTTTGTCTTCGGCTGTTTGAAGACTAAGGATTATAAAAAAATGATGGAAATCTTATTTACACAAAATGACGAAATTTATTTAAATCATTTCTCTCATAAGAATTCTGCTACATTTGAGGAATTACAAAATGCTTGCATTTTTCCTGCAAAGAGATTCCATTCATTAGACGATTTTGATACGAGCGATGAAATTCTGACTGTTGTATGCGGTTCTTTTTATATGATGAATGAAATTTTATAATTACCTTTGTTGTTTGTTTTTTTCTTTACTTTCATTAATCATATCTGAAATAATATTGTTTAATTTTGCCGGAGTAAATGCAGAACATGTGTTCCATACAAGTGTAGGTTTTGGTTCTCCGAGTGATGGGCTCGGGTATTCGCTGTTGCAAAAACCTCTAAGCATATTTGTTGTTCCATCTACGCAAGATGTATAGTGTGAACAACAATTACAAATTCTTAATATAAATCCGTAATCATCTAGTTTTAGTTTTAGTTCTTGCAGGGCATCTATCATTCTTAAATGGGCGGATGTAACGTAGGTTTTATTTTTATAAATAAATTTAATTTTTGATAAACCATCTTGTGATATAAATTCTAATTTGCAATTTAAATTATTCCGGCCAACTGTTACAATGACATCAACTACAAATTTTTCTGAATTTTTATTTTCATCTTCTCTATTCATTATTTTGTTTGTAACAAATCTTATTGGTGGAAAGTTTGCTATGATATGGCATATTGAATATACAGGATAAAGGCATAAGTATCCGATTTCTTTTATCGTCATTTTGGAATTTATTAAACTTAAGCCAAAACCTGCAATTAAAGCTAAAAAGCTTAATCCTACAAGTTTAAAATCACTCAAATTATGATATGTCAATGAATATTTCATTAACAAGAAATAAATTATCAACAACACCCAAATGTTCGGGTAAAGCAAAGATAATGCGTGTTCGGTAAAAACAAGATTTTTAGTGAATAATTGAGGGATACAGTTTTTGAATAAATCTAACCTGTATGAAAGTCTAGGTTTCCTGAAAATATAATTTGCAGGATGTACTATAGTTTGAATGTTAGGATTATAAGTGCATCTGCATCTAATTCTGGATAATAACAAGCTGTATTTTAATTCTGAATTTATATTTTTGAAATCAACATCTCCAATTTCTTGCACAATATTTCTTTTAATAATAAAGACTCCAGAATCTGCTTGAGCTGCCAGTCCGAATAAGGAACGCGCACGTCTTAAAAAATTCATGTGATATTTTTGGTAAGCCGCTTTTATTCGATCAACAATTCCAAGACAGTCAATTTCAATAACGGTTTCTCCGCTTATTACATTTTCTTTTTTTAATGCAGCATTTATAATTGACAAAAAGTTTGATGAAATACTTCTGTCAGCATCCAGAAATACATAGGCATCGATAAAATCGTTATCTGATAATTTTTCGAGTAGAGTTGCGATAGCCTGATCTTTCCCTATTGTCCCGACCCCTTTTATGTCAATTACGTGGACAAAATTTTCTTCAATAAACAAATCCTGTGAGCCGTCTGAACAGTTGTCAAGGAGAACAAAAACTCGAAATTTATTTATAGGATAATCTTGTGATTTCAATTCATGAATTAAGTTTGCAAGAGTCTTTTTATTATTATGGGAATATACGACAACAGCAAGGTTTTCCTTATCCTCATATGAAGAATGTCTTAGTTCTCTTCTGAATGGCGTATCATTTAAATTTCGTAGTGCCAGAGCCAAGAAATATAATGTGTAAAGTGCTACAAATATATATAAAACATTCAATAAAAATTCCATAGCTATTCTCCTATGGTAACATTTTAGTTAAAATATGTTAAAAATTCTATCAATGTTAATAAATGTGTAGTATTAACTAACATTAAAGAGCAGATAAAATATCTTGCTGCTATGCAAGGAATGACAATGCCTAAGCTAAAAGATATGATAAATACAAAGTATAATAAGACAGATCGTATAAGAAATTTAGGAAATAAATTACTTAATAAAACTTTCCGAGTATCTGAACTTGTAGAAATTATGGAAGTGCTGGGGTATGATATTTATTTGCGCAAGAAGAATTAGTGCTCTTGTTCAATTTTTTCTTTTAAGTCTTGTAATTCATATTTTAATCTGTTCAACTCACATTTTATAGGATCCGGAATTCTGTTATGCATTAAAACACCATTTTTATCTCGGAGTTTTCTTCGTACAATTCTTCCTGGAATTCCGACTACGGTCGAATATTCAGGGACATCTTCAACTACAACAGAACCTGCTCCTATACGTACATAGTCACCAATAGTTATATTCCCTAATACTTTTGCTCCTGCTCCTACAATTACTCCATTCCCAAGAGTCGGATGGCGTTTCCCCTGTTCTTTCCCAGTACCTCCGAGTGTTACCTGTTGATATATTAGGACATCATCACCAACAATTGTTGTTGCACCTATTACAACTCCTTCACCGTGGTCTATAAAAAATCTTCTGCCTATTTTGGCGGCAGGGTGTATCTCTATGCCTGTAATAATTCGTGTTATGTAAGAAATTATTCTTGGGATTAGCGGAATATGCCATTTGTATAATCTATGTGCAAACCTGTATGCAATAAGTGCATGTAACCCCGGATAACAAAGAATTACCTCTAATAAATTTGTCGCTGCCGGGTCTTTGTCATATATTACCTGTATGTCTTCTTTGACTTTTGTTATTCCGCGTTTTATTACGTCAAACATTTAATATGCCTTATTTTACAAGCCTTGCAAATTTTCTTTTTCCTGCTTGCAATACTACAGGATTTGATACATCTATGGTATAGGACATATCGGTAATTTTTTGGCCGTCAATTTTGACACCTCCGCCCTGAATAAGACGTTTGCCTTCCCCTCTGCTCTGGACAAATTTCAAATCGACAAGAACATCTATTATATTTTTTCCTTGTTCAATTTTAACTTCATCAATATCTTCAGGAATACCCTTGTTTGAAACCACATTGATAAATTCTTCTTGCGCTTTATCTGCTCCGTCCTTGCCGTGATATTCTTCTGTAATAATATGTGCAAGGTTTAACTTGATATCTCGAGGGTTAACTGAATTTGATTTAATTTGTTCTACAACAATCTTTAACTCTTCGTCAGATATATCGGTTAACAATTCATAATATCTTGGGATTAATGTATCAGGGATACTCATTAATTTCCCGAACATATCTTTGGCACTGTCGGTTAATGAAATACAATGTTCAGGATATGTTTTTGACATTTTAACAACGCCATCGGTCCCTTCAAGTAGAGGTAGAAGCATTACCATTTGAGGATATTTTTTGCCGTATGCAGCTTGAATATCTCTTCCTAAAAGAGTGTTAAATCTTTGGTCTGTCCCTCCAAGTTCTATATCAGCGTCAACGACTACAGAATCGTATGCCTGCATTAACGGGTAGAAAAATTCATGAACGGAAATAGGACGGCCTTCTGCGTAACGTTTTGCAAAATCATCTCTTGTCATCATTTGAGCTACGGTAATTTGAGCCGAAAGTTTTAAAAGTTCAACAAAGCTCATTTTATGAAGCCAATCAGCATTGTTGGTTACTTCTGCCTTTGTGACATCTACAACTTTAGACATCTGGTCGAAATAGGATTTGGCATTTTCTTCAACCTGTTCTTTTGTTAAAGACGGTCTTGTTTCTGATTTTCCGGAAGGATCCCCTACCATTGCTGTAGCTCCGCCTACTATGAGAACTATTTTATGGCCGAGTTTTTGGAATTCTTTTAACTTCCTCATGACAACAGTATGACCTAAATGCAGATCTGGACGGGTTGGATCCATTCCAAGCTTTACTCTGAGTGGGGTATTTGTGTCGTGCGCGTGCTGTAATTTTACTGCGAGTTCCTCAATTCCTCCCGGTAAAACTTCCGTACTTCTTGCCAGCCTTTTTGCCTGTTCTATGAATTCCTGTCTTATATCTACCATAATCTTTTTCTCCTTATTTAATTTTGATTTTAACAAAAACAAAAATCTTTTCAAATGTTAGGATGAAATTTTTTTGATTATATTAGAAAAAATCCGTCGCTTAATACAATTTTTGGTTTGATTTTTGAAAAAAATACATTAAAAGGTTGATGTTATACATGTATAAATACTTTATTGTATTTATGGGGATTACTCACAGACTTGATTATAAAGGGATAGTAAGTTGGCAAAAACAAAAACAAAGATAGAAACTTCTGATATCTTATTTGAGGAATATGATTGGTTTAAAAAACTATTCCCTATTGCGTTGCAAAAATCAAGTGATGGATTTTTTCAGCCTGGATTGAGATGTGAGCTTGTTGGAGTAAGCAAAAATATCAATTTATTACAGAATAAAGAAGCTTATTTTGTTACAAAAGTCCGTATAGATAAGTTTTATGATATGTTCCTTAGAATTTCGGATCAGGCTGTGTCTTTACTTTTAAATAAAGGGCTGGGAAGAACTTCTAAAGCATTTAATATTAACAAGCTGGGAGAGTTGGAAGCTCAGGTGCTGACTGGTTTTAATGATTATGTATACAAAATTATTGTTCAGTTCCTGGATCCGCCGCCTGTAGTTAATTTTGTAAGAACAAATTATGATATAACTCATTTGACTTTTATCATAAGAGATGAAGATGAGCAAGCTTCAGGGAAGTTTATTATATCTGTTCCAGATGGCAGATTAAGTCCTAAAAAGATTGAATCTACAGGAGATAAGTTTGATTTTCCTGATTTTTATAAATGTCATACAGATGTTTCTATAACAATCGGACGAACAAGGTTTACCGTGAAAGAGTTAAAAGATTTGGAGCCAGGTGATTTAATTGTGTTGGAGGATAGTAATCTTCAGAATTTAACTCTTTATGTGAAAGGCGAGACAAAAACGGTTTTAATAGAACCTAATATGAATTTAGAAATACCATTCGATGAGAATAACGGAGGAAATGAAATGGGAAATGAGGCGGAAGCTAAAAATTTATGGGATAGCATAGAGGTTGACATGTATGCAGAACTTAATCCTGTAAAAATTTCTCTGGGAGATTTAAAAAAGATTGAAGAGGGGTTGGTTGTTGATGTCGCTGCTCTTTATGATAATAAGGTTACGCTAAGAGTCGAAAATAAAATAATTGGCTATGGCGAACTGGTTATAGTTAACGACAGATATGGTGTTAAAGTAGCAAGTATTGAACAGGAAAAAGAGGAAAATCCTATATTAACGAATCCTTCTTTACAACCATCAGTTCAACCACAGGCAGAGGCTCCAGATATGGCCGCTGAGGGGACTGTTCAAAATGAAGCAGTTGCTGAACAGACTGCTGAAGTTCCTGCGCAGGAAGGTGGAGAAGAAGAATTTGATTACAGCGATTTTGAGTTGGAAGACGAAGATATTTAATGAAAAAGAATTGAGGATATTATGGGCGGATATATAGTAAATTTTGCAATATATACAATGGCAATGTTGGGGCTAATCTTTTTTGCCCTGATGATTTACCAAAAAGCTTCAAAAAACGGAGGATTTGGAGCTAGGAAAAATAGTTTCTTATCTTTAGAGGAATCTATGTCTATAGGACCTCGAAAAAATCTTTACGTTGTTCGAGCTGGAAACGAAAGATTTTTGCTTTCAAGTGATATGGACAAAACATCTTTTATTGCCAAATTAGATGGAACCTGTAATATACAAAGCAACAAGCCTGAAGGTCCATATGATTTGGATGAGTTGTATGGAATAGAGAAAGATTCTGTTCAAGAAGAACCTGCAGAAAAAGTTGAAACTGTTGTTGAGCCTGAAATAGTCCAAAAGCAGGAAAGTGTTGATGATTTACCTGTAATTGTTGATTTTAATGAAAAAAGAAAAGGGAAAAAAGTTATAAAAAATTTATTAAATAAAATAAATGAATAGAGGATATGATGGATAACGTTTTAAAGGATATAAATCCAGTACTGCAAATGTTAATAGTTATGACGGTGTTTTCGCTGATACCGTTGGTTTTCTGTTGTATGACAAGTTTTTTAAGATTTGTCATTGTTTTTTCAATGCTTAAAACCGCACTTGGAACCCAATCTGTTCCGCCTTCAATTGTAATTATAGGTTTATCTATGATTTTGACATTTTTTACAATGGGACCTACTTTCCAGAAAATGTATGAAATGGGAAGTGTTCCATACCAGCAAAATCAAAATATTGTGATGGCAATAGAGCAAGGTTCAAAGCCTTTAAAGGAATTCATGATGAAGCAAACCAGAGAATCTGATCTGGCGTTTTTTATTGAGTTAACTAAAAAGAAGGCCCCTTCCAGTCCTGATGAAATTACAATATGGGAAGTGGCTCCTGCATATATTATGAGTGAACTTAAAACTGCTTTTGAAATAGGGTTTGTAATTTTCGTTCCATTCATAGTTCTTGACCTTGTTGTTGCCAATATTCTTCTTGCACTCGGTATGTTTATGCTATCACCGACAATTATTTCTCTGCCTTTTAAACTTCTTATTTTTATTGCAGTTGATGGTTGGGCGCTAATTGTTCAGGGACTGGTTACAAGTTATAATTAAGAAAGGTAAAATAATGGTTGAAATTTTAGCGGAATACTTAGCAAAAGGTTTTATGATAATGCTTGCCATTTCAATGCCATGTGTACTTGTTGCGGCAGGTATTGGTCTTGTTGTCGGTATTTTGCAGGCAGTAACGCAGGTTCAGGAACAAACTATTGCGGCTGCTCCTAAAATTTTGGGAGTGTTTCTTGTAATTGTAATCGGTGGATTTGGATTTATCAGACTGCTTACCAACTTATTTACTGATGGTATGGCACTTGCTTTTAATGTTGTGCCTAAAAATGATGCGTATGTTTTATCTTCTGATTATCACAGGTATACGTCTACTTATGGAGAGCTTGCTCCACAAAAATTTAAAACTCAATCTGATATAGATTATATAATGAAGCATCCTGACAAGGTTCCATATATTGATCATTCCGAAAGAATTAAAAATATTAAATCAAATAGAGTCGCAAATCCTCAGCCTGATTTGGTTGAAACAAGAACTATTCTTAGAAGATAACTGGAGTTTAAATGGACGGATTTTATGTTGAATTAGCAAAACTTTTTCCGCAGTTAAATGCTTCGTTATTATCAGGCATTTACGTTTTTGCTCGAATAATAGGTTTTTTCCGTTTTGCTCCGGTATTTAACAGAAAAGAAATTCCGGGAATGGTAAAGTTAGCTCTTGCCTTAATGTTTACGGTTATTTTAATATGTCTTATTCAACCGCCTGTAGAGGTTGTTAAAAATGCAAAAGATTCGATGCTTTTATCTATAGTATTAAACTTTGCCGTTGGTGCTATTATCGGTTATATGGCACAGCTAATTCTTATTGCGATTGATGCAGGTGCTGATATGATAAACATGCAAATGGGGCTTTCTTCTGCAATGGTACTTGATCCGACAACTTCTTCTCAAGTATCGATTTTGACAAAGTTATTTTCTTTACTTGGTTTATTAATTTTTATAGAACTAGGCGGGGTTTATTGGCTGATAAAAGCTTTGATAAGAAGTTTTGAGATTTTTCCTTTGTTTGCAACAACATTACCGTTAGCAAAGTTGGTTAATTTTGATTATCTTATTCAAATGACATCTAATGTTTTATATATGGGATTGCAGATAGCTTCTCCTGTTCTTCTGGCGACTTTAGGACAAGATATTATTCTGGGTGTAATTTCTAAGACTGCACCACAAGTGAACGTATTTCAATTGAGTTTTTTATTCAAACCGGTATTTGGCGCAGCAATTCTTGTATGGATTATGCCTATGCTTCTAAATATAATTAGTGATTATTTTTTAGGATATGCAAATATTTTTTAGTGTAACAAAATGTAACAAAAAGGCAATTTATGTAGACTTGAATTTTTTATAACTATATGTAAACACGAAAGGAGGTATTTTTATGCCAATTTATTATAATGGAGCTTTAGTTGGAATGAACAATGCGGTTCACGATAAGGATTACCAAGCAAAGCTTTCCGAAAAAACAACTCAAATTCTTGGTGATAAAACAAGTATTTCTGTTAATGAGTTAAAAAAGAATTCTTTATTTAATGATGCATATAAAAAACTTGATGCGGAAGGTAAAAAGCAATTTGATGCAATATTGAATTTAGATGGAGATGCCAATCAAGTCAGTGAAAAAGAACTTAAAACTTTAATGACAATTTTGGATTCAGATTTATCAAAAGACGAATTTAGCAATAAAGAAGTATTCCTTATGGATGGTGAATTTTCTACGGGGAAAAAAGGCGGTATTTATCAAGCAACTGAGCAAGAGATCCAAAATGTATATCAAAATACAAAGACCAGAGCAGAAATTAAAGCTGCAGAAGTTGCTAAAATGAAAGCAAACGCTGAAAAATTGAATGATTTAAAAGGACTTGTGTCTGAATATGATATAGCAAAAGGTTCAGATCTTGCAAAGGGTTTGAATATACTCAGATCTAATGTTTCTATTGGAAACAAAGAAGGAATGCATATATATGATTCTGCTATTTCGGATTTCTTTAAAGGACAGCTTCAGAACGTAGATACATCTCGTGATGGCGGTTCTAGACTGTATACATTAAAAGATGGTACTACTATTTATCACGATAACCAAATTATGGGTAAAGAAAATGGTTTTGTAACAATTACTTATCCTGATGGTAAGATTGAAAAATATAATGCTGAAGGCGAAAAAGTAAAATAATATACTGAGACTGGCGAGTTTACTAACTCGCCAGTTTAATTAATATCTGTTATTAAGAGCGTCTTTTAGAGCTTTTTCAAGAACTTCGACTTTTGCTTGAAGAACTTTTACTTGAGAAGTGCTGCTATCAGTTTTAACAGAGCTTCTTTCCAATTCTCTTTTATAAGCGAATAGCTGTTCTGTTTGAGCAAGGTAAAATGGAATTACAGCACATGCTCCTACGAATAAACCTATCCCGAGTATGCCTAAAGTGTAGAATGCAATATTAAGAGTTTTCGTTGTGTGATATACGGTTTCTGATACAACGTCATATCTCGGCGCCCATAATTGAAGTGTAATTGGTTCTGCTCCGTTTAGAATTACGATAAATATAACTCCTAAAAGTGCTAAAAATGCAATAATATTTATAAGATACTTCATTATTTTCTCCCCTCAAAATAGTTTAGTACTTTCTTAAATTTTTCATCCGGTTGGATTTCAAGTGTTATTATCTCATCAGAAAAAGGTTTTGTAAACCTTAAGTAATAAGATTGCAAAACTTGTTCATCAGTAGATACTTTTCCCTTTCCTGCTCCATATAATGTATCATTGTATATGGGATGTTTCAAGTAACTGGTGTGGACCCTTATTTGATGTGTTCGACCGGTAATTAGAGTTAATTCTAATACAGTTGCTTCTTGAAAACGTTTTGCGACTTTAACTAGAGTTATACTTTCTTTACCGTTTGGTGTAACCATCATTTTATGCGGCTGTTTGGGATTTCGACCTATCGGAAGGTTAATGATCTCCTCTTCTTTTTCCCATATCCCTTTGACAATGGCTCTGTATTTTTTGACTATGGTATGTTGTTTTATTTGGTTTGCCAGAAACTCATGTGTCTGATTGTTTTTTGCAATCATTAAAAGTCCTGATGTGTTTCTATCAAGTCTATGTAATATCCCTCTGCGGAATTCCCCGTTAATATCAGATAAATTATTTCCATATTTATATAACAATGCATTAACAAGTGTATTATTTTTTTCAATATTTGTTGGATGAGTAAGCATTCCTGATGGTTTATTAACAACAAGCATATTCTCATCTTCATATATTATATCCAGGGGAATATTCTCTGCCTCAATTTTAATCTCTTCTGTTACTGCAGGTGTGATTTCAATTTTATCGTCTTCCTTTAATAAATATGAGGCTTTTTTAACTTCATTATTAACTTTTATATTTCCGGATTTGATTTGAATCTGAACCTTTGAGCGCGAAAAATTTTTAAGAACTTCTGAAAGACAGGAGTCCAATCTTTTACCCTCATCGTTTTCGTCAATAATATAAATCATTATTTTGTCTTCTTTACAAGAATTATTATTACTAAAGCTATTACTGCGATATTAATAAAAATATCAGAAATATTAAATACAGGGAAGTTAATAAATTTCAATTCAAAAAAATCTCTTACATATCCAAGAACGATTCTTTCATGTAAGTTCCCCGCAATCCCAGCACAAAGCAAAGATATGCAGAAGATTTCTTTCATCCATATTGATTTAAGATGTCTTATAACATATAAAAATAACAGAGTTAATACTACTACAGACAAAACAATTAGAAATTCTCTGGCATTCGGGAGAATATTAAATGCTGCGCCTGTATTTTTTACAAAAGTAAGTGCTACAACTTTACTAGAAAATGCAAAACCTCTTGTAATATTTTGATATAAAAGTTTTGACAGATATAGATCAGATATTAAGAAAAATATAAAACATACTATAAAATATATTATTTTGCTTAATTTATTATTCATTCATTCTTATCTCCGACTTTTGCAAAGTTGTTTTTAGGAACAACATTTACTCTTGTCATAATAAATGCCAGACCATTCATATATACCCGAACTTTATCTTCTGATGCAACTTCTGCTTTTGTAATTCCTACAGATGCTACAATATATTCGTTTAAATTATCCGTATTGGCATTGAACATTCTTTCCAAAACCTGTTCTTCAGGAAGTCTTCTGAATTTTTCTTCAGGCATTGGTGCTGGATTAACGATTTTTTCTCTGTTAATTGATGCAATTACAATTTCTTCTTCCGGAAGATCCACTTTTAATTTTGCGGTATAAGCTCCGTTTGCCCCAATCATCGTAGGAGCATTTAAATCCATTTTTACAAATCTTGCATCGCCAAATTTTAATGTAGAAAATTCATTAAGAATATCTTCTCCAGTAATTAGCCACTTATCAGATATTTTTTCTAAATGATATATGCAATTTGATTCTGCATTAAGTTCTCCGACAGATTGAATTAAATCAGGATCAGAACTTGTTGTTGCAACCGCTGTTTCGTATGTTTCAACAGTTGCATAATTCCCGTTTACTGTTATTGCTTTTATGTAAGTTTTATAAGAAATATCAGGATATGTTGTCCACGTTTCCTTAACAAGGCTAAAGTATACTTCTTTATTATAGCCGTCATTATTTATAAATGAATCGGCATATAAGGTTCTCAATCCTTCAAGATCATATTTTGCAACAAATTTATCCTGCTTGTCAAAGACATTTTCTATATCTTTATAACAGTTTTTTTCTATTTTTGCCTGCTGTACTTTTGTTTTGAAATCAGTGATAAATCCTGCCTGAGCCGGCATGGATAAGTTTGAAATTATTGCTAAACTTAATATTGATAATACTACTCTCTTCATAATAATTATTATAGTTGAAATTTTTTTAATATCAAGTATCAATCTTTAATACTCAATGCCTTTTCTGGCCGCAACTCCTGTATCCCAGTAATGCTTTTTAGGTTTGATTTCAGAGACAAGGTGTGCAATATCTGTAATTTCTTTTTTTGCATTCCGTCCTGTAAGTACAATTTCCATTTCTTCAGGTTTATTTTTTAGAACTTCTAGCATTTCTTTTAAGTCAATCAGTCCCAAATCCAGAGCGATATTTGCTTCGTCAAGGATGATGAGATTATATTCATCATTTTTAATTGCTTTTTTGGCAAACTCCCACCCTCTTTGGATAGCTTTTTCATCAGCTTCGGATTTATTATCCGCATATACAATTCGTTCCAATCCAGCTTGAATTATTGTAAGATTTTCGGCAATTTCCGGTGAAAGATTCCTGAATGAATAAAGTTCTCCATAATCATCTCCGCCTTTAGTAAACATTATGATAAGAACTTTCCAACATCGGCCTAGAGCTCGCATTGCAAGCCCCAACGACGCAGTAGTTTTCCCTTTTCCGTCTCCAGTGTATACCTGAATATAGCCATGTTTAGCCCAATTAGGATTTATTAAGTTGTTAGAACATTTATTTTCCATTGAACTTATTATATAATAAATTTATGGAAAATAAAACAGGCCTACGGACTAAAATCAAGAGATTACGTAAAGAATTGGATATTGACTATAAAAGCTGTATAATTTGCGATAAAATTAAAGCTTGGGATGTTTTTATAAAAGCTAATAATATTATGCTGTTTTATCCTGCGAAATATGAGATTAATCTGCTGGATTTGAGAGAATGCGGAAAAACCATTTTTTTCCCTAAGGTTGACGGAAATGATTTATATGTCTGCCCTGATTGCGGAATTTTTGAAAAATCTTATTTTAACATAAATGAACCTTGTTCAAATCCTATTTCCCCTGATATCTTGGATTTAATAATTGTTCCTGCATTAGCTGTGGATAAAAGCAATTACCGTCTTGGTTACGGAGGAGGGTTTTATGATAGATTTCTTGCGCTTTATCCGGATATTATGACGGTAACCCCGATATGTAAAGAGTTTATATATGAAAAATTACCGACAGATAATTATGATATCCCTGTTAATTATGTAATTTCGGATTGAGATTATATTTTTCACTTGAAAAATGTTTAAATATCGTTTATACTTGTAAATAAGGAGGGTTAAATATGCGAAATATAGATATAGCAACAATTCCGGGGGGGGGGGCAACTCTATCTAAGTCGCTACAAGAGTTATGCCCTGATAATTATTCTGACATAAGATTAAAAAATAAAAGTTTACCCGAATCCGGAGAAATAGGTCTTTTTAACTGCAAGCGAAAGGTAGGCTTTACACTTGCTGAAGTGTTGATAACGCTAGGGATAATAGGTATTGTTGCAGCGTTATTGCTTCCGGCTGTTATTGAAAATTATGAAAAACAAGAAGCCTTATCAAGGCTTAAAAAGTCTTATACAACTATTGCGAATGCTCTTCAAAAAGCTGCAGTTGAAAACGGGGATCTGGATACATGGGACTGGTCTAATAATGAAAAAATAGTCAAAGAGTATTTGATGCCAAATTTTTCGTCTGTAAAAATGTATGGTACGAATTGTCGTTATGGTGGTTGTTTTTGTCTTGCAGTACCTGGTGGAAGAACTATAGATAATCCTGAAATTCCTTATCGTTGGCCTGGCGGGCAAGGTATTACTTCTCCAATGCATAATGCTCTTGCTTCTATACAATTCTTAGACGGTTCTTGTGTGAATTTTTCTAATGTAAATGCAATGGAAGTTTGGATTGATATAAACGGACCATATAAAAAGCCAAATAAAATTGCAAAAGATGTCTTTGTATTTTATCTTGGGAATAATGGACAATTATTGCCTTATACATATTTAGGCTGTAATGATGATTTGGATTACAGAGCAGCAGCAACTGGAACCGGTTGTGGTGCCAGAATTATTGAAGATGGCTGGAATATTAAATACGATTGGCACTTTTAAATATGATTTAATTTAATTTGTCAGGAAGCTTGCAATATAGTCTTCCTGATTATTTTTAATTAATTTTGGTATGTTCTACTCCGGGAGCATCTTTTATAATAAATGGTCTTACAAACGCATATGTTCCGTAAAGAGAGGCTAATAAGCCTGTTATTCCAAGTGTTTTTCCTGTTTTCGGGAATCTTGAATTAATAAGAGAACCTATTGTCGCAAGAGTTGTCCCTGTCATGATACCGAGATATCCTTTAAAAATTGTTCTTGGCACAACGATAGTATCAGTCATATCTGAACTGTTTTTTGTTTTTTCATGTATTTTGTCTAGAAACGATTTGACCTGCGAGTTTTGCTGGGATTGAATTGTCGTGGATGATGTGTTCTTAAAGCTTGGACTGACTGTGATTTTAGATACTTGCATAATTTTCTTTCCTCCATTTGAAGTATTACATAATTAATAGATAGTTACAAGAAAACGATTATGATTTGTTAATTTATATTTCAATCAATATTATAAAACTTAATTTTTTTTTAACAATTCACAGCGCTTCCACCACTTGATTAGTTTTTTTTTTGGTGATATAAAAGTCATGTTATAAGATTTACAGAATAAGAAGGAGTAAAAACTTATGGTAAATGTAGCTATTAATGGTTTTGGTAGAATCGGCAGAAACACTTTACGTGCCGCTATCAAAGAAGGTATTTTTGACAAAATTAACTATGTCGCAATTAACGACCCTGGTTTGAAACCTGAACAAGCTGCTCTTCTTTTCAAACATGACTCTGTAATGGGTAAATTTGATGGTACAGTAGAAGCTTACGAAGAAGGTATCATTGTTAATGGTAAAAAGATTAAATTCTATGCAGAAAAAGATCCTGCTCAATTACCTTGGAAAGAATTGAATGTTGACGTTGTAGTTGAATCAACAGGTTTCTTCACAGATGCAACTAAAGCTCATGCTCATATCGATGCAGGTGCTAAGAAAGTTATTATTTCTGCTCCTGCTACAAACGAAGATATTACAATTGTTTTAGGCGTAAATGACAATATGTACGATCCAGCTAAACATAATGTAATTTCTATGGCATCTTGTACTACTAACTGCTTAGCTCCTGTAGCTAAAGTTATCAAAGAAAAATTCGGTATCGTTAAAGGTTTGATGACAACAGTTCACTCTTATACTGGTGACCAAAGAATTTTGGATGCAGGTCACAAAGATCCTCGTCGTGCAAGAGCTGGTGCTTTAAACATCGTTCCTACAAAAACAGGTGCTGCTAAAGCTGTAGCTTTGGTTATTCCTGAATTAAAAGGAAAATTGGATGGTTTTGCAATGAGAGTTCCTACTCCAGACGTTTCTTTAGTTGATGTTGTATTTGAAACAGAAAAGAAAGTTACTGTTGAAGAAGTTAACGCAGCATTAAAAGAAGGTGCTGACGGTCACGTTCTTTGCTATTCAGATGAACCGCTTGTATCTTCTGATTACATTGGTTCTTCTCAATCATCAACTGTTGACTCTTTATTAACAAGAGTTATGGGTGACAATATGGTTAAAGTTATTTCTTGGTATGATAACGAAATGGGTTATTCTACAAGATTAGCTGAAACTACTTTGATGGTTGCTTCTAAATTATAATTTTTAGATGTAGAATGTAACAGCAGTGTCCAATAAGGACACTGCTGTTTTAATTTCACTCTATTATGGTTTAAGAAAGTATACAATATAGATATAAATGAAAGAATCTTACGAGAACTGTATTATTGCCTATTCCAGCTCATAATATAATCATCCATGACAAAACCGGAGCCTATGTCTGTTACGACAGCATCAATTGTCTTAAAACCCCATTTCAGATATGCATATATAGTATTTTGATTATATTTATTTACTGTTAAACGAATCTCATTATATCCGTTTTGTAAACTTATTTCTTTGATCTTTTCAAATGCTCGTCTACCTATTCCTTTGGAACGGAAGCCTTTTGAAATATACAGTTTTGAAAGGAATAAATAATTTTTCTTTTTTGATATTCCGAAGTAACCTATGTTTTTGCCGTTTTGATTAATAAAATAGTATGTGTAATTTTCATTATTGTATTGTTCATTAATAGCTTTTTCTGATTGGAATTTTTCTATCATATAATCGATCTGTTCAGGAGTCAAAATTATTCCCCAGTATTCATGCCAGATATTATCCGCAAGTTGAGCCAGTTCTTTTATGTTTTCTCTTTGTACTTCTATAAATGTTTCCATACTCAGATTTTACAACAATAACTTGGAAAAAATTCCGTTGAAAGAAGTATTTTCTTCTTGTTTTTGTTAAAATAGATTTGTAATATAAGGGATATTTATGAATAAGAAGATTTACGATTTAATGGAAGTAATAGATAATGATTTGAGCGAAAATTCATTATCCGAAGATGAGAGAAATAGAATAGCAGAAGAATATAAAAAATACTTGCCTGCAAATGCGATAGTTCTCGCACAGGCTAATCCGATTTCCGGAAATATAAAATATAATGCTGAAAAAGCTCTAAAATGGATTAGATGGGCAAACAGACTTGGAGTTAGGGCTATAGTTTTTCCTGAGCTATTTTTGATAGGTTACCCGATAGGTGATTTTATTGACAGATTTCCTGTGGTGGTAGAAGAAAATATTGAATGGCTTGAGGCACTTGCCCGTTTTAGTACAAATACCAAAGTAATTATAGGCTTTGCGGATTTTAATAGGAATAAAGTAGGAAAGAATTATTATAATTCAGTCGCCATTTTGGCAAACGGGAAAATCGAAAGTATAGTGAAAAAGACCCTGCTTCCAAATTATGCAGAGTTTAATGACTATCGTCATTTTGAAAGTGCGGATGTTAACAGTGCTTCAAGGATTACCATGCTTGGTGATAAGAAAGCTGGAATAATAATTTGTGAAGACGGGTGGAATGATTTTGACTTTTTTGACAAAAATCTTTATGCCGTTGATCCCGTAGAAACTGTTGTAAGTGAACAAAATCCTGATTTCTTGATAAATTGTTCTGCTTCAATTACCAGAGCTAAGAAAGAGCAGTTGAAACATAATATGTTATCTTTTGCCGCAAAAAAATATAAGACACCGATAGTTTATGTCAATCAGGTTGGTTCTGGAGAATGTCTGTCATTTGAAGGAGCTAGCAGGGTTTATGATGAAAACGGAAACCTCACTGCAATGGCGAAATCTTATGAGGAGCAGTTTTTTATTGTAGATGTTGATGATAAAGAAGGACAGATTAATCCTCTTCCTAAGGGGCTTGAAAAGACTTTAAATTCTCAAAAGGCATTCAGTCTGGATCATGAGCCTGATTTGGAAAGAACATATTTAACTATAGTGCAATCAATAAGAGATTATTTTAAGAAAACTGGTTTTGAGCGGGCGGTATTAGGTTTGTCGGGCGGATTGGATTCTACAGTGTGTGCAGTGTTATTGGCTGATGCACTGGGAGCTGAAAATGTATTCGGAATTAGTATGCCGTCGCGTATTACAAGTAGTGAAAGCAAAAATGATGCAAGAAAATTAGCTGAAAATATAGGGATTAATTTTTTAGAAGTTCCAATAAAAGATATGTTTGACATAACGCGTTCAAAGTTTGACGGCCTTTTTGAACAAATGGAAAAAGGCTGGAATTGCAGATATAAAAATTCGTATACAAATGATAATATCCAGGCACGTGCAAGAGCTACTATTCTGTGGGGTGTTGCAAACGAATTTGACAAATGTCTTTCTATAGCAACATCGGATAAGTCTGAGGCTTATATGGGCTATGCAACCATAAACGGTGATATGTCAGGAGGTTTTGCCCCTATAGCAGATGTTACCAAAACAAAGTTGTTTGCGCTTGCAGGATGGATGAATGAAAATCGAAAACAAAAAAATGCTATTCCACAGTCAATTATTGAAAAACGTCCTGGCGCCGAACTTGCTATTAATCCTAAAACGGGTAAACCTCTTCTTGCGGAAGAAGCGTTAATGCCTTATGAATTTTTGGATGAAGTAATATGGAGAGTCGAAAATTTACATCAATCAATAGGCGATATGCTTGATGTAGAATTTTTGTACGAAAAGAAAGAAACTGTTTCTAAAGAACAGAAAAAAGAATGGCTTGAAAAGTTTTTCAGACGGATGTCGTTTGCGGTGTATAAATGGTCTATTTTACCGCCGGCTCCTATTGTTGATGCACGTTCAATTAATAAAACTGAATACAGACATCCTATTATTGCATCAGGAATAAATTACAATAAAACTTCCTTTGAGGATAAACTGAATACCCTGAGATATTCTGAAACTTAATATATGAGCGGTATTTTCGTATAGCATGCATAAATAGTACTTAATAATAAATTTATTTGTCTTTTCTAAAAAATAGGGCTACACTTTTGGTATGTTGGATATTAAAGAAGAAATACAAATTTTATTATTAAAACAAGGCTTGTCTATGAGAAAGCTTGCCAAGAAAATGAGGGATGACGGTTTTGATATTCCTGCCGAAAGCGGATTATCTTATGCATTTAATCAAAAACGTATAAGATTCCAAACAGTTCAGGAAATCCTTGATTATCTTGGTTATAAACTTGAGATAAGAAGAAAATAGTATATATTATTTTACTATAATCTTGTAAACATCGTTTCCATAATGTGAAAAGTATTTAGTTCCCTTGTCAGAAACTTTAAACATTCCCTTTATGTAAGGAGAATCTGTTTCCGGCGGGTTGAATGAATATTTATGGAAATTTTTGTCAGTATCGTTTAGTAAAATATATTTTTGAACTTTTCTCGGTTTTCTGATTTTGATTTCATTATTTTTAAACGATGAGATCTTAATTATTTTCGTATCAGGAAAGAGTTTTTTAATCTCTCTTTCGTTAAGTTCTTTTGTTTTAAATTTGCCGTCTTCGTTTATAACTTCTGCAAATTTCAAGTTTTGATTGACAACGGCAATTAGTCGACCGTTTCTTACGAATTCGTAATTTGAACCGAGCATAAATTCAGGTTCTTTATTTACATCCAAGTAATATTCAGAATAAGAACCGGTACCCGGATTTGTCTTTTTAGTGTATGTAATTTTATCATCGAAAGCGCTTCTAACAACCGACCAGGCGTGTTTTGAAGGTGAATAATGAACCTGAGTCCCATCTAAAACTTCTTCTACAATTGCATTCGCAGAAAGTGACGATGCAATCAAAAGACCAAAAATAATTAACAGTTTTTTCATGATTAATTCTCCAAATTTATTACGAATTTATTATAGCACGATATTTTATGGTATAATACTCCAAAAAGGAGAGAGTTTATGAAAGCAGGAATTTTAAGTGTTCAATTTAATCCTATATTAGCTGATAAATCAGGAAATCTTGATAAAGTTAATGAAATTATTCATCAGTATGATGACAGAAATTTGGATTTGATTGTTTTGCCAGAATTTTTTTCTACTGGTATTTGTGACAGAGAGTTTATAAACTCTCCCGAAGATGAAACAGGTGGAGAAGTTATTGCAAACTTAAAGGAAACGGCAAAAAGATACAATACAAACATTGCAGCCGGAACTGTAATTGAACTTGTTGACGGGAAACGATATAATACATGTTTTGTAATAAACCGTCAGGGAGAAATTGTCGGAAAGTACAGAAAGAAACATTTGTTTAATTTTGCAGGCGGGAATGAGGATAAATACTTAACTCCTGGCGATAAAACGCTTGTTGTTGATTTGGATTTTGCAAAGGTTGGGGTGAGTGTTTGTTTTGATATAAAATTCCCTATGCTTTATAGAGATTTAATTAAGCAAGGAGCTGAAATTATTGTTTCACCCTCTGCGTGGTCTACTTTATCAGCATTTTCTGAGAAGGTAAAGGATGATTTTGTAAAAACATGGCAGGGGATGAATATGTGCAGAGCTACTGAAACTTTGACATATTTTGTGACTTCAAATCTGGTTGGAATGGCTGAAAATAATGTTCTAAGTATCGGTAATTCAATGATATGCGATCCTGTCGGTGCTGTTGTCGCAGGATGTGATACTTATGAATCCGGAGTTTACGCCGAGATTGATTTGTCAATAGTAAGGGATTTCAAAAGACTTTATCCCGTTGCGGAGATGGAATAAATAAAAGGAACATCAAATGATGTTCCTTTTATTTTTATTTGTTTTTATAAATGTATCTAGTCTATATTTTTAATTTTTTTATTTGTTCTGCCCAATTGCTGCATATTTTATTATTTCCCATATCGACTGTTTTAGGGGCTATTTTAGCTAATTTTAGGGGTTCTACCATGTTTGCTGATTTAGCCATGTTTGCTGATTTAGCTATCTTTTCGCATACAGGAGTTTGAATTTGTTCGCCGCGAAGCCATTGTCTTATTGCTACCATGAATTGGTCAAGACTTCGCTGTAAGCCATTTTTTCCTTTAACATAATTTTCTAATAACGTATCTGCACCGATTTTTTTGGCAAGATCTATGATTCCATCTTCATTTGCTGCTAAATGGCCTGCAAAAGCTTTCCCTGAAGATACATCCACTGTAACATTCCCGCCTCTTCTTGTAAATCCTGCTGCAATATCTTTTGCATCAGCAGGTTTTCCGCCATCGATAAAGCCATTTGAAGATGATAGTTTGCCATTTTTACCTGCTGAAAATTTATATTTTATGACTGCATCTGAACGTCCAGGGTTTACAACAGATACTGCGCCCTGACCTAAAACCTGCTTCCCGTCCTGTAATTTTATTCCGGCAATAGAATAATTTGATTTTGCTTTGTATGCCACATCCAATGTTGGATTTTTGGTTCCGCTCAATAGTTGCTGCAAAATTTTTCCATCTTCTCCGCCCTGTTTTGCAATTTCGTCAAGTTGTAATTTGCTTAGACGTATTTTCCCGGTTGCACCTTCTGTTTTTGGAATAAAATTCATAACTTTTCCCATAATTTTTGATAAATTTGGCATAGTAATTTTTCCCTTTCCTTTCTTTTTTACTAATTTGTTTTTTTGTTAAATATCATTAATTAAAATTTGTAGTGATCCCTATTTTGGTTAGTGTTTTGAAAATCGATTTCCCCTTACTCTTTTATAAAAAACATCAACGATTGAAAATTGCTAAAATTTATGAAGTTTTAAGTATAAATTAGTAATATACAGAATTGACAATGCATTCAGACTTTACAAAACTTAATGTACAATACTTTATATTGCTAAAAATATTAATTTAAGAAGTGAAACATATAAACTATTATGGGTATAAAACAGGAATTCGGGAAAAAAATAAAAAGAATGAGAATTAACAGAGGTTTGACGCAGGAGGCACTTGCTGAAGCTGCTGATATTTCTCAGCGTGCAATGAGTGGTATTGAAACAGGAGAGAACTTTGTTTCAGCCGAAACTATTGATAAGCTTGTCAAAGCTCTGGATACCTCAATGGAGGAATTATTCGCAACTAATCACTTAAAAATGGAAGATGAACTCCGCCATGAAATTGATAATAAATTGAACTATCTCAGCGGAGATCCGGAAAAGCTTGAAATTGTTTACAATGTTATCAAAGGTTTGTTAAAAGAATAAATTATTCAATCATTTTTTCTACAATTGGCGGAATAGGGGTTATAATCAATTGTTCCAGTAAATCATCATTTATACTTTTAACTTCATGTCCTATTTTTGTTATTTCATCGTTTGTTTTAAAGAAGTATTTTTTCGCATATCTTAAGACCATAGTACCTTTATCAGGATGTTCTTCATATTTGTAGATATTATGTTCAAAATAATTTTTACCGTTTACCTGTCCGTTTTCTAAAAAACTTAAAAGCGCTTTATCCTGTTTTTTATTTTCTATAAATTTTAATAATGCGATATTTTCTTTTTTCTCTATTTCTTCATCTTTTTGATTCGCAAATTTTATAGGATTTGAAACTTCTGGATAATAGTAAATTCCTATCATTTTAACCCAGTTATCTTTTGTTTCATTTGCGGGGAAATATTCATTTTCATAACCCTTATTCAGTTCTGACATCTGACTTACTTTTAATTTATAAATATCATTGTTAAAATGTATATCCTCTGCTTTGGCCGTTTGTACAAACACTAAATATGCAAGCAATAAGATAATATAGATAAAGAAATTAGTTTTCATAGTATTTTTCTCCTGTAAAATTTATTATAGATATATTCCTCAATGAATATTATTCTCTAACGGGCTACTATTTTTGACTAATTTAGCTGTATACATTCCATAACTTGCGGTATATAAAGCTCCTTGAGGAGTATTATTTTTTACGGGTTATTTTTTCTACTTGCGAAAAAAAAATGCTTGTTGTAACATAAAACTATTAAAGGAGAGATGTGTATATGGAGACTTTAAATAAGAACGAAGGGTTAATTACTAAAATTATCGGTCCGGTTATTGACGTTGAATTTCAGCAGGGTGAACTGCCTGAAATCTATACCGCATTGCATGTTACCAAAGAAGATGGTACTTATATCGTTGCTGAAGTTCAGCAAATGTTAGGCTCTAATAAAGTGAGAGCTGTTGCGATGGCTTCTACTGACGGTTTAAAAAGAGGCATGAAGGTTGTTAATACTAATGAACCTATTAAAATTCCTGTAGGAAAACCTATTTTGGGTAGAATTTTAAACGTTGTCGGAGAACCTGTTGATAAACTTGGGCCAATTGAAACAGATACGTATCTGCCTATTCACAGAGAATCACCGAGACTTGTGGATCAAAATACAAATATTGAAATTTTGGAAACTGGTATTAAGGCTATAGATTTGCTTCAACCTTACCAGAAGGGTGGTAAAATTGGTTTGTTCGGCGGTGCAGGTGTCGGTAAAACAGTTTTGATTATGGAGTTAATTCATAATATTGCTCAAGAGCATTCAGGGGTTTCTGTTTTCGGAGGTGTTGGTGAAAGAACACGTGAAGGAAACGATCTCTGGAATGAAATGAAAGAATCTAACGTTATCGATAAAGTTGCTCTGATTTACGGTCAGATGAATGAGCCGCCTGGAGCCAGAATGAGAGTAGGACTTTCAGCTCTTACTGCGGCAGAATATTTCAGAGATTATTCAAAACAAGATGTGTTGTTATTTATTGATAATATCTTCAGGTTTACTCAAGCAGGTTCAGAAGTATCTGCCCTGTTAGGTCGTGTTCCGTCTGCAGTTGGTTACCAACCGACTCTTGCAACTGAAATGGGTGAACTTCAAGAAAGAATTACTTCTACAAAAGACGGTTCAATCACATCAGTTCAAGCTATTTACGTACCGGCTGACGACTTGACAGACCCTGCTCCGGCTACTACATTTTCACACTTGGATGCATCAACTGTATTGTCGCGTCAAATCGCTTCTTTGGGTATTTATCCTGCTGTTGATCCTCTTGAATCAAGTTCTAGAGCTTTGGATCCTAATATTATCGGTGAAGAACATTATACAGTTACAAGAAAAGTTCTTGCTATCCTTCAAAAATACAAAGAACTTCAAGATATTATTGCGATTCTTGGTATGGATGAATTGTCTGAAGAAGATAAAGAAACTGTTAACAGAGCAAGAAAAATTCAAAGATTCTTGTCTCAACCGTTCTTTGTTGCAGAACAGTTCTCGGGTATACCAGGCAAGTATGTAAAACTTTCTGATACAATCAAAGGTTTCAAAGAAATTATTGAAGGTAAGCATGATAATTTACCTGAACAAGCTTTCTATATGGTTGGTACTATTGAGGAAGCTGTTGAAAAGGCTAAAACTATTGAAAGTTAAGAATTGATAATATCAGGCGGGACATAATCCTGTTCCGCCTGTTTTATAAAGGAGCTTTATGCACTTAAAGATTATTACACATGAAAAAGTTGTTTTTGATGAAGATGTTGATGAAATCTATTCTCGCGGAGTAGATGGGGAGTTCGGAATTTTGCAAAACCATATCCCTGTTATGAATGCTCTCGATATAGGGGTTACAAAAGTTATTCAAAATGGTAAGGCGAAATATTTTACGACTATGGGCGGAGTTTTGCAATTTAAGGATAATGAGGCTATTATTCTTACAACTACTGCAGAAGACGGCAATAATATAGATGTTGCCCGTGCAAAGGAAGCTCTCCAGAGAGCTCAGGCAAGACTAGCCGAACATAATGCAGAAATTGATGCTAAACGTGCTGAGGCTGCTATTGCCCGTGCTATGGCTAGATTAAAGGCAACTTTGAATAAATAATGCTATCTCATCAAATAAACAAATACATAAAAGATTCTTTAATAAACGGGAAATTATGTCGTTGGGATAAGTCTATAGTTAATGTATTTGTTACTCCTTTGCTAGCTTCTGAAAGAAAAGAGTTCTGGCATTCAAAAGTAGAACAAGCTATTTTGTCATGGAATTCAGTTTTAAGAATGAACGGGATAAATATTCAATTTATGCTTGTTTCTGTCCCGCAGTCGGCGGATATTGTTGTGCATTGGGTTAAGGTTGGTCGAGTTTATGAGGGCATGTGTAAGTATGTTAGTGTTGTTAATGGAATATTTCGAAAAATATCTATAGAGATTGGGATGCCAAATGTATATTCTGGTAAAGACACAACGGATTTAAGTATTTATTGTGCAATAATGCATGAGTTCGGTCATGCTCTCGGTCTTGGACACGGGGTTGACGTTGATGACATTATGTTTGTACCACATCAGAAAAATATTTCAATTCCGAGTGATAATGATATTTATGTTTTGAAACAAATATACAGCTTGTAGTATAATTTGTATATGGAAAAATCATTTTGGAGTATTTATAAGATATTTTTTAAGATTGGTTTGTTACTGCTTGGCGGAGGATATGTAATTTTACCTTTATTGCAGTGTGAGCTTGTAGATAAAAAGTTTTGGATTACAAATGATGAATTGTGCGAATATTATGCCTTGTCACAGAGTTTACCGGGTTTAATTGCTGCAAATGTTTCTATATTTACAGGATTTAAACTGCTCGGGTACAGAGGTGCGATAGCTTCTCTTGCCGGTTGTATTTCGCCTGCATTTATGTCAATTGTTTTGATTGCAAGTGTTTTGGAACAGATTGTTCATAATAATTTTATACGTTATATATTCTGGGGAGTTGGGGTTGGTGTAGTTATTCTGTTGTTCCTTGCTGTGAAAGAAATGTGGAGCAGAAGTGTCGTGGATAAATTTACATGGTCGATATTTGCATATGCAGTGATATTGTCTGTCTTTAAGGTTTCTCCGGTATTTGTTATTCTCTCAAGTATTGCTTTCGGGATAGTTTATAAAATTTTTGTGAAAGAATCAAAGGAGAATAAGTGATGCTTTTTGTCCAGTTGGTATATGAGTTTTTTAAAACAGGCCTATTCTCCTTTGGTGGTGGGTATGCAACTTTGCCGTTTCTGTATCATATATCTGAAACATACGGCTGGTTTACTTCTAAACAGCTTTCGGATATGATTGCCGTATCTACTATTACTCCTGGACCTTTGGGAGTGAATGTTGCAACGTTTTCAGGGTTCGCAACGGCAGGGCTTCTCGGAGCGTTTGTAGCTACAACTGCTGTTGTTTTA
This sequence comes from Candidatus Gastranaerophilales bacterium, assembly GCA_944327255.1. Lineage (GTDB taxonomy): Bacteria > Cyanobacteriota > Vampirovibrionia > Gastranaerophilales > Gastranaerophilaceae > UBA1221. The sequence goes on from CALVHA010000002.1 coordinate 93,090, forward strand.
CCTTCTTATATTATTGTAATTATTGTATTTAAGCTTCTTGAAAAATTTAGGCAAAATAAGCATGTTCAGGCTGCAATTTATGCTTTAAAACCTGCTGGATGCGGATTGTTGACGGCTGTGGGAATTCAGATTTTTAGGGAAAATGTTACTAATTTGTGGGCAGTTTTTTTGTTTATAGGGCTTTTGATTTTGTCATGTAAATCGAAACGTGATCCGCTTATTTATTTGGGTATTTCTGCAATTTTAGGAATCATATTTGGGATTTTTCATCTTATATAATTCTATAGTGTAATCATCTAAAAGGACGAAAATCTAAGCTTAAAAAAGATTTACATTTGTAAAGTCATGTGTTACAATACTGGCATAGAGCTTTCTATGGTTTAGTGATATAAAAAAGGAGAGACACTATGACAGAAAAACGAGTATGGCTCTTCCATGAGGGGAATGCAGCAATGCGAAACCTTCTTGGGGGAAAAGGGGCTAACCTTGCGGAAATGACTAATTTAGGACTCCCGGTTCCGCCTGGACTTACTATTACAACTGAAACTTGTATGGATTACATTAATCATGGTAATAAAATGCCTGCAGGTTTGATGGATGAAGTAAAAGAAGCCCTCAAAAAAGTTGAAGAAGAAGCAGGTAAAAAATTCGGTGATCCGGAAAATCCTCTTCTTGTATCTGTTCGTTCAGGGGCAAGGCTTTCTATGCCGGGGATGATGGAAACAATTTTGAACCTTGGTTTGAATGACCAAACTGTTGAAGGAATGATTAAACTAACCAATAATCCTAGATTTTGTTATGATTCATACCGCAGATTTTTGACAATGTTCGGTTCTGTTGCTTGGGAGATTGACAGACAGAAATTTGAAGATTACCTTGACAAAATTAAAGAAGAAAAAGGATACAAATCTGATACAGACTTAACTGCGGAAGATTGGAAATCTTTGATTGAACCATATAAGGAGCTTATTAAGCATGAAACGGGTAAGGATTTCCCTCAAGATCCATATATTCAATTAGAGGAAGCTATTGAAGCCGTATTCAGATCTTGGAATATTCCTCGTGCTGTTGCTTATAGAAACCACTACAAAATTGACCATAATTATGGAACTGCTGTTAACGTTCAGACAATGGTCTTTGGTAATATGGGTGATGACTGTGCAACTGGTGTTTCATTTACAAGAAACCCTTCTACAGGCGAAAATAAATTCTATGGTGAATATCTGACAAATGCACAGGGTGAAGATGTTGTTGCGGGTATTAGAACTCCAAAACCTATCGCAGAACTTGAACGTGAAATGCCTGATTTATACAGACAATACGTTGATATTGCTAAAAAATTAGAAAAAGGTTATAAAGACGTTCAGGATATGGAGTTTACTATTGAAAAAGGAAAACTTTATATTCTGCAAACTCGTAACGGAAAAAGAACCGCCGCAGCTTCTGTTAGAATTGCGGTCGAAATGGCAGAAGAAGGCATTATTGATAAGGAAAGGGCTATTGAACTTGTAGATCCGAACCAGATTTATCAAGTATTATTACCTTGTTTTGATGTGGAAGCTAAGAAGTCTGCAAAACAAATTGCAAAAGGTCTGGCTGCATCTCCTGGTGCTGCTGTAGGGAAAATTGTATTTGATACTGAAGAAGCTGCCGAACGCGGTAAAAATGGCGAGAAGGTTATCTTGGTTCGTATTGAAACATGCCCGGACGATATTCACGGTATGATTGAATCACAAGGGGTCTTGACTCTTAGAGGCGGTATGACTTCCCACGCTGCTGTTGTTGCAAAAGGTATGGGTAAACCTTGTGTTGCGGGCTGTGAAGCATTGCAAATTGATTTAAAGAATGAAACTTTAACTGCTGCCGATGGAACTGTATATCATAAAAATGATATAATTTCTCTTGACGGTGGTACAGGTGAAGTTATGGAAGGGGCTGTTCATCTTGTTCCTCCAACTATGGATGATAATTTCAAAAAATTATTTACTTGGGTAAATGAAGTTAAACTTCTTGGAGTAAGAGCTAATGCCGATACTCCTGCAGATGTCGCAAAGGCACTGGAACTTGGAGCTGAAGGTGTAGGATTATGCAGAACAGAGCATATGTTTATGGCACCGGAAAGATTACCTTGGGTTCAAAAGATGATTATTGCAGGAACTCCTGAAGCAAGACGTGAAGCATTGGATCACTTATTACCTATGCAATATAGTGATTTTTATGCGATGTTTAAGGCTCTAGGAGACAAGCCTATGACGATAAGATTGCTTGATCCACCTCTTCATGAATTCTTGCCAAATAAAGATGAATTAATTGCAACAGTTGCTACTAAGAAAGCTTTGGGACAGGATTATAAAGCTGATGAAGAAATGCTTCATCTTGTTGAGGCAATGTCTGAATCTAATCCTATGATGGGCTTAAGAGGATGCCGTTTAGGTTTGATGTATCCTGAAATTAACGAAATGCAAGTAAAAGCTATTTTCTATGCGGCTTGCGATTTGGCTAAAGAAGGGTTGAGAGTAAAACCTGAAATAATGATTCCTCTTGTTGGTCACGTAAATGAACTGAAGGAAGCAAGATCCGTTCTTGAACGTGTGGCTCAGGATGTAATGAGAGAGAAATCAGTTGAAATTGATTATATGTTTGGTACGATGATTGAAATTCCTCGTGCTGCTTTAACAGCTGATCAAATTGCTAAATATGCAGAATTTTTCTCATTCGGTACTAACGATTTGACTCAAATGACATTCGGATTCTCAAGAGATGACGCGGAAGGCAAGTTCTTACATAAATATGTAGAAAATAAAATTTTACCTGCTAATCCATTCCAAACTCTTGATCAAGAAGGTGTAGGACAATTGATGAAAATTGCTTTGGATAAAGCATTGACCGTTCGTCCTCACTTGAAACGAGGAATATGCGGGGAACACGGTGGAGACCCGGCTTCTGTGAAATTCTGCCACAGAATTGGTTTAAACTATGTATCATGTTCACCGTTCAGAGTGCCGCAGGCAAGACTTGCTGCAGCTCAAGCAGTAATTGAGTTCAAACACAGTAAGGAAGAAGAAGGACCGTTAGGTTGTAAGTAAAACTTCTCTAAGACATAAAAAGCTCCCGAAATTCTCGGGAGCTTTTTATATTAATATTATATTAATATTAAACTGTTAAGCATTAACTGTTGCGGTTGTAAATGTTAATGTGTTGTTATTACAGTCAATAATAATTTTGTCATCACGCTTAAATTTATTCTCAAGAATTTGAGTAGAAAGTGGTATTTCAATTTCCTTTCGGATAACTCTTCTAAGAGGTCTCGCACCATATAAAGGTTCGTAGCCTTCATTCGCAAGAAATCCTTTTGCATTGTCCGTGATTTCAAGATGCATCCCCTGTTCTTCAACTCGTTTTTTCAGCGAAGCTGTTTGAATTTCAACAATCTTGGCCAAATCGTTTTCACTTAACGGTTTAAATGTTATGATATCATCAATTCTGTTTATAAATTCAGGCTTAAATTTTGATTTCAACAGTTCATTTACCTGCTTTCTGCGTTCCTCAAAATTCAGGTTGTCATTAAGTAGAATTTCGCTTCCGATATTGCTTGTCATAATGATAACAGTGTTTTTAAAATCAATTAATTTACCCTGTCCGTCCGTAAGTCTTCCATCATCAAACATCTGGAGCATTATATTGAAAATGTCAGAATGGGCTTTTTCAATTTCATCAAACAGAACGACAGAATAAGGTTTTCTTCTTACGGCTTCTGTAAGTTGTCCGCCTTCTTCATATCCAACATAACCTGCGGTTGTTCCTGTCAGTCTTGATATTGCTTGTTTTTCCATAAACTCACTCATATCAATACGAATAAGTGCATCTTCATCATTAAATAAAAATTCTGCAAGAGTTTTGGCAAGTTCTGTCTTCCCGACTCCTGTAGGTCCAAGGAATAAGAATGAACCTATCGGACGTTTCCCGTCACGAAGTCCTGAACGGGATAATCTTATTGCATTTGCAACTTTATTAACCGCCTCATCTTGTCCGATAAGACGGTTATGCATGTACCCTTCCATTCCTAGAAGCTTTTCAGATTCATTTTCAAGCAGCCTTGTTGTTGGAATACCTGTCCATTTCGCAACTATTGCTGAAATATCATCCGCATCTAAATATTCTTTTAATAAATGCTTTTTAGATTTATCTGATTGAAGTTTTTTGAGTTTATCTTCCATTGATAGCATTTCTTTATATTTTTGTTCTAAAGAGGTTGTTAATTCTCCCTTCTTTTGTGCGATTTGAATTTGTGCATGTAAAATTTCCAGATTCTTTTTCACTGTGGTTATGGATGTCAAAACTTTCTTTTCTTGTTCCCACTGGTTTTTCAATTTTGAAATTTTCCCTTCAAGTGTCTCTATTTTTTTAGAAATTTTACCAATTTTATTTTCGGCTTCTTTTGTATGTTCTTCGCTTAAATTTTTCCTTTCAAGTTCAAGCTGTAATTTTTCTCTGGTGAAAATATCAATATCTTCCGGAGTAGTGTCAATATTCATTCTGAGAGAAGAAGCGGCTTCATCTATTAAATCAATAGCTTTGTCAGGTAAATATCTGTCTGATATATATCTGTCTGATAATTTTACTGCTTGTACAATTGCCTCATCAAGAATTTTTATGCCGTGAAAAACTTCATAATTGTTCTTTAGTCCTCTCAGAATACTAATTGCAGTGTCTATAGATGGTTCCTCGACGATTACGGGCTGAAAACGACGTTCAAGAGCTTTATCTTTTTCAATATATTTTTTATATTCATCTAATGTTGTCGCTCCTATTACGCGTACATTCCCTCTTGCAAGCATTGGTTTTAAAAGGTTCCCTGCATCAACTGAACCCTCTGATGCTCCCATCCCCATAATTGTATGGATTTCATCTATAAAGAGAATTAAATCATCAGACTTTGCTTCAACTTCTTTTAATACATTTTTAAGTCTGTCCTCAAATTCTCCCCTGTATGAAGCTCCTGCAAGCAGTGCACCTAAATCAAGAGATAAAATTTTATCATTTTTTAAGCTCTCCGGAACATCTCCAGAAATAATCCTTTGCGCTAAACCTTCTATTACTGCAGTTTTCCCGACGCCGGGTTCCCCTACAATAACAGGATTGTTTTTTGAGCGTCTGTTAAGAATTTGGATTACCCTTCTTATTTCATCGTCACGTCCGATTACCGGATCTAATTTATTCTGACCTGCAACACTTGTGAGATCGGATGTGTATTTTTCTAAAGCTGATGGCTCTTTTGAATTTTTTTTATTACTTTTACTTTGGTTTTTTGTGTCATTGGAATCTGTGTTGTCCTCTATTAATTCCTTTTTCCCGTGACTTACTGCTTTACCGTCAATAATGTCAACGTGTTCTATGTTTGAGATTTCATCTCTCATTTTTACATATAAGTCATAAAGATTTATGCTGTATTGCCCGAAAATATATTTCATCAAAGTATTATTTGACTTAAATAGGGCAAGAAGAATATATTCTATTCCGACTATTTCATCTCCGAATTTTAGTCCTTCCTTTTCAGCATCTTCAATTAATTTTACTGTAGCAGGAGATAGCGGAACATCTGTGTATTTCGAGTGCATCCCTTCCTGACGAGGAATACTTTCGTTGAAATCTCTTATTAAACGCGGATTGTCAAGGCCTATGTTTTTTAAAAACAATTTCGGTAAATCATTTTCATCCAAAAATAAAGCAAGCATTACGTGCTCTGGCTCTACAAATTTATAATCTCTTCCGTATGCAATGGTTTTTGCTGAATGAATAATATATTGTAAATGTTCCGTAAGCTGCACGTTTAACCTCCGCTATTTTCTATAATATTAAGATAATAACATTATGAGCTGCGGAATGCCTCATTTGATTAGATTAACTTCTTTATATATTCGATTGTTTTAGCTCTTGTTTCATTATCAATATCAAAAATCTCATCAATATTCGGAACTTTAATTATATCATGTTTCTCAAATATTTTTTTTGTTATCTCATAGATTTGGTAGAGTTTAATTTTACCTTCAAGAAAAGCAAAAACAGCCTCTTCGTTTGCAGCATTAAGACAAGCAGTAGCCGTTCCCCCAAGCTTTCCGGCATGATAGGCAAGTTTTACTGTCGGAAATTTTTCAAAATCAGGCTTTTCAAAATCTAATCTTGCAATTTCTGCAAAACTAAAACTGTGAGATTTGATACCTTCAAATCTTTCAGGATAAGTTATTGCATATTGAATAGGGATATGCATACTCGGTAAGCCCAATTGTGCAATTATACTTCCGTCTTTGTATTCTATTGCAGAGTGCACAATGCTTTGCGGATGTACTACAACTTCAATGTTGTCATAATCAAATCCAAAAAGGTGATGAGCTTCAATTATTTCTAACCCTTTGTTCATAAGAGTCGCACTGTCAACGGTGATTTTTTTCCCCATGTTCCATCTAGGGTGTTTAAGTGTTTCCGTAACCGTCGCATTTTTCATTTCTTCCACTGTTTTATGGAGAAAAGGGCCTCCACTTGCCGTAATAATAAGTTTATCAACCTGAGAAATATCCTTTATACACTGATGAATTGCACAGTGTTCACTGTCAACCGGAATAATGTTGACTCCATGTTCTTTTGCTTTTTTCATTACAATGTCCCCTGCCATAACAAGGGTTTCTTTATTCGCAAGTGCAATATCAATACCGTTTTCTATTGCTTTTAAGGTTGGTTTCAAACCGATTTTGCCAGAGCAGGCAACGAGGATAATATCATTTTCTTTATTTTGAGCAATCTCATCCAGATTGTTAAGAGTTTCAACTCCTGAAACATTAATAGGAGTTGATGCATATATATATTTTGGCTTGAACTTTTCGGCTTGTGTTTTTAGTAGTTCAACATTTTTTCCGCCTGCAAGGGCAATGATTTCAAATTTATTATGAATTTTTTCTATAACTTCCAGTGCCTGTGTTCCGATAGAACCGGTAGAGCCGATAATGCTTATTTTTCTCTTCTTTTCCATAAATAGATTATAACATAAAATAAAACATTATGATGTTTGTGAATGCTTTTTTATACGTCTTTCATTATTTTCAAGATAATTCGTAGAGTATCCTCGGATGGATTAATTTGTAAACTGTCAATAATTGAATTATTTTTATGGATAACTATTCCCCAACTTTATCAACTGTATCATTTTTTTTAATCATTGTTTAACTTAAAAGAGCTTCCGAATTTCGGAAGCTCTTTTACTCTTGGCTCAAAACTATTTTGCAGATTGAATTCTTTTTACTGCAAGAACAAGTCTTGATTTCTTTCTTGCTGCTGTGTTTTTGTGTAAAACACCTTTACTTACAGCTTTATCACATAATTGATATGCTTTTGAAATTGCTGTGTTTAAAGCTTCGGTATCTTCACCTTTTGCTAGTTCCAAAGCTTTTTTTAAAGCAGTTTTGATTGAAGTTTTGAAAGCTACGTTTCTAACTCTGTTTCTTTCAGCTATAAGTACTCTTTTTTTAGCAGATTTAATATTTGCCATTTCGTTTTACCTTTCATATTTGCGACACTTAATGAGAGTGTCATACTCGAGGATGTGAGTAATTTTATTCTAACCAAAAAAAATCTTTTTGCAATATGTGTGTTAAGAGTTTTTAAAATTTCAGCAGAACTTTCAGTGTTTCTTTTTCTGTATTTTTCTTAAATGCCTCTATTGCATCATCTGCATTATAAGTTGCAGATATCAATGGAGAAAAATCAATTTTTTCAGATTTTAAAAGTCTTAATGCTGCAGGAAACTGTCCGCATCTCGAACCTAGAACCGTTATTTCATCAATAACAATCGGGGCAAGGTTAAATTCTTTTGATGCTGCAACTGTACTTTTTAATACCAACACCCCGCGTGGTTTTGTGAGTGCAAGAGCGGTTTCAAAGCCTGAAATAGAGCCTGTTGCCTCAACTACAACATCATATTTTTTCTCGATTTTTAGATCATTCAAAAGACATGTTTCAACCCCTTGAGCTTTTGCAATATCAAGTTTGTTTTGATGTTTCCCGACAAGAATTACATCTATATTTTGTGCATTCAGGGTTAAAGCAGTAATAAGCCCCAATTTCCCGTCACCTAATATAACAACCTTTTCAAAAGGTTTGATATGGAGTTGTTCTGTAATTTCACATGCCGCTGCAAGAGGTTCTACAAAAACAGCCTGTTCATCAGGAACATTTTGCGGAACTTCAAATAAAACTTCCAGAGGCATTGTAAAATATTCAGCAAAACATCCATCTTTTCTCCAAATCCCGAGAGTATGTCTGTCGGGACAATGACGGTAAAGTTTTTCAGCGCAATAAGGACAATCCGGTTTTTTACATCCGTAACTTATTTCCGCAACAACTCTTTTACCAAGCAAGGACTTATCTTCATCGTTAATTTCTTCAACGACTCCAACGGCCTCGTGTCCTAGAATTCCTTTATACCCCATATAACCTTTGGTGATTTCGTAATCCGTATTACAAATTCCGGCTAACGTAACTCTGATTAGTGCTTCTCCCTTTTGTGGAATTGGCTTTTTATAGTTCTTGTCCAATTTTAATCCATTATCAAATACTACCGCTTTCATAATTCTCTCCTTGTTTTACTCACTAATTTTAACACAAAAGAAAAACCGCTTTCATGAAAGCGGTAGGGGAAAAGTTACGAAATATTGTGTAAATAAGGAAATAAAAGGAAAAGGAATCAATTATAACTTTTTTATGAGAAACATTTGAATGAACTTTCAACGTTTTTATCAATAACGCTTTTGATTGCATCATATTCTGTCTGCAATGCGCTATGTTCTGTATCAAGTTTCTTTAATTCTAAATCATATTTATTATCTTTCTGTTCTAAATCATCAAGTTTTATCTGATATTCCTGCTCAATAAGGGCAATTTCTCTCTCATCCGTCACTTCTTGAATAGCAGAATCTGAATTAATAGATGTAGATACGAATTTTTTGTCAACGGCCGAATAATATTCCAATTGTAATTTACCGTCACGTAGTTGTTGTTCAAACCAAGTGTTATCCTTAAGAGTTTCAGATTCATTTGCTTCAGTGTAAAAACCTGCGGATGCCATTTTCTGGAATAAATTCTTTAAGTAGCCAATATATCCGTTATTATCAGGATCCGCCGCAGATTTTAAAGTCCCTCCAGAATTAGAAGTCCCATAATATGCTTCTGTTAAAGACACTGCGTAATCATATAATTCTCTTTGTTCTTGTGTAGTTCCTTCATAATTTAATGCTTTTGTTGTTTTTTCACCTGTAGTTAAATCTGTTATTGTATAAGTCGGATACCCGTCAAATGGCTCATTGCTGAATGAGGTATAACCAAAATCAAGTCCGTGTTCTTCATCTTCGCCAATATGTAAACCGACTGATGTTAAATATTGATCCCAAGCTTCATGAATTTGCTGATATGCAAGAGCTTTTTCCTCATCGGTTGCAGTTGTACTTTCATTTTTAATTGTGATGTCAGATTGTGTATAACCAAGTTCTGCTAAAAAGACGTTGAAGTCTCCATTCCCTTTGTTGAAAGCATCTGCCTGCTGCTTTGTAACAAGAACTCTTCCTTTAGTGTCTGTTACAATATACTGAGAACCGGTTGCGACAGTATTATAACCTGTCATAAGGCTATATGAAATATCTGTATATACTTCTTCTGTGCCGTTAAAGCCTGTGAGGACAGTTAGTTTTGTGGCTTTTAAGGCATTAAGATAGTCTGTATTTACCTCTTCGGTTTGATCTGCAAGACGTATTTTGGCGTAAGATATACTTTGACCTGAATTTTCGTTGTCAGTTAATCTTGCGGTAATACTTAAAAGTCTTGCTTGTGACGCAGACATTCCCATAAGTCCGGCTCCATCCTTTCATTTCAAGTAACTTATATTTTCTCTTACGGATTGCTTCTGTAAAAACTTTAAAAATTCTTTTAATTTGTCTTAATAAATCGTTACAAATTGCCCCGAAATAACTGTTATGCTAAAATTTCGTTGTAAGAGAGGGTTAGAAATAAATATATGAAAAATATTATTGTATATACAACAAGAAAAAGTTCAGATTTAGCCGATGTTTTATCATCTATTGATGATGTTAATGTTAGATTGGAAGATGCTTCAAAACTCAGAGATTATGAAACTTTAAATGCGGGTTTGCTCGTTATTGAAGATGTTCCGGATATTAAAGATGTTTTGATGGTTACAAAATTTAAATCACCTGTATTATTCATTGGAGACCCTTTTAAGGGCACAACAGTAAGAGCTGTTACTTATGATTTGATCAAAACTCCTGTTGACAATGATGAGTTGCTTATTCGTGCCAGAGCTTTGTTAAAATTTAAAGATTTACGAGACAAGTTAAATCAGGTTTCTACCACAGATGAACTCACAGGTCTTCATAACAGAAAATATCTTCACGAAAGACTTGAACAGGAAATTTCTCGTGCAAAACGATATGGAACAAAGTTATCCTGTCTGCTTTTTGATCTAGATTTCTTCAAAGTTGTAAATGATATTTACGGTTATGACTGGGGAGATGTTCTTCTTCGTTCAATTGCTGATAAATTAAAGCAGCTTATTCGTAAAGAGGACATTCTTACTCGTTACGGGGATGAAGAATTCTTACTTATTCTTCCAAATACTTCTGAAGAAAATGCATTCCTTTTTGCTGAACGTTTCAGAAGAGATATTGAGAAAATGGAATTTATTCCTGCGGGTGAAGTTGAAAGACATCCTATTACAATATCGGGAGGAATTTCTACTTATCCTTGTTTAGAAAATGTTGAAGAAGATGTTAATACTATTATCCGTTATGCGGAACACGCACTTTATAATGCTAAAAAGCGTGGTAAAAATAAGATAGTTCAATTCTCTCAGATTAATTTGGGAGAATAGAACCAACACGGACTTCCTTTCTGAACACTTATATAGTGTAAAATCTGGTTATTAGGCGATTTAACAAGGTCGCCTTTTTTCTTATCAAAAGAGAAGCCGTCTATTAAGACGACTTCTCCCGGCGTACGAAAAACTATTTGTGTTCGCTGCTACTCATTACAGCCGAAGGCAATAGTAACGTGTTCTCTTGGATTAACTGCAGAGATTTTATATCCCTTAGGGTCAACAAGGTAAGCAAATTCGTCGCCTGTTGTTTGGAATAAACCAACTGTACCTGATAACGCAGTTCTTGTTACGTCAATTGGTGCTTTAACAGTTTCCCAGATGCCGTCTCCAAGATTTCTGGCTGCAGCGCCAAATTTACCTTGGAATACGTGACCCAGCATATAACCTGCATCATTAGAAACATTTTCAGCTGCGTTTCCGACGTTAGTTAAGATACCGCCTGCGGTTCTCCCGACTACACCAACTAATGAACCGGCCAGTGTAAACGGTGCTTCAACAAGTCTTGCTACAGGGTTAACCTGTTTTGATTTGTTAACTTGTGCTTGCAAGATCTGTTTTGGAAGATTTGCCTTGCAATCGCCGTTTTTGATACTTGTAAATGATAATTTTAAAGCACCTTTATTACATCCTGAAGGTCTAATTACTTCAACAACCTGCCCTGTTACTGTTGAACCACAAGGGAATGTAACACCGTTAATTGTTATTTCTTCAAGAGTATTTGCTCTGAAGTATTGACCTACGTGTGATGATTTTGCTGTTAACTGGTCTATCATTTTAACTTTTAACGTAGGAATTTTTACAATTTCTTCATTTTCAACAAATGCATTTTTGTCTGTTGGGCAAACAGGGCAAACTTCGTTTGCTGTTTTAGGATTCGTATCATATCCTAATGCGACACGAACGGTTTGCATCATAGAGGCGATGTCAGCACGGGAAGCTTCTCTGTTCGGGAAAATCATATTTGGATTTGGAGAATCTTTCAAAGCTCCATTTTCCAATGATTTTGCAACAGGGATTCTTGCCCAGCTTGGGACGGTGTTTCCATCTGCATATTTTGACAGAATTTCGTTTGCTCTGCATTCATCAATATCACAAGTCATACCTTTAGCAATTGAAGTTAATGCTTCGGCTCTTGTTACCTTATGATTTGGCTCAAACTTGCCGTTAGGATAGCCTGCAAGTAGGTCTTCTTCAACGGCTTTCGCAATTGCGGCATTTGCCCAGTTGTTTTGCGGAACATCTTTGAATAAAGCTTTTTGTGGCATACCACAGTCATCGAGGTTAAAACCTTTTACTAACATTGTTGCAAATTCTGCACGAGTAATATCTCTCCCCGGTTTGAACATACCGTCAGGATAACCTACTACAACACTATTCATTGCGAGTTTGTCAATGTCACATGCTGCCCAGTATCCGTTTGGAACGTCTGGGAACATACAACCTGATGTTGGAGCAGCTGCGCCTACTGGCAAACCGGACATAGCTGCTTTAATGTCAAAAGGGACTAGAGTCTTCTTTACAGCTTGCATTGAATTTTCTGTTTGAATATCTACAGGGCAGTTGTTGCCATCCATAATTCTTTCGTTTCTTTCAATAGGTATCCCATTATGTCTTGTCGGGTCTTCTCCAAGACATGGCATCTGTGTTGCAGCTCCTGTTACCTGACCTTGAGATGAAACGGTTACACCGTTGATTGCGGATGACATTGTAGATGCAGGATCGAGTGCGGCTGTTTCTGTTGATAAAATTGAATTTGCAGGTTGACCAACATAGTTGTTTGTACCATAAATCGCATTAGGATAGCCGTAAACCTGTTTCATGTCTTTTCTGTCTGGTTTTCCAGTTCCAGGACAAACAGCACATGACGGAACTGCTGGAGCATCACATCCTAAATTTTCATTTTCGCAACCACAGTCGCTTTTTTTCTTTTCACATGGATCTTGTTTGCAAGGATCTTCGCATGGATCTGCTTTTTTGCAGTCACAATCGTCAAAAGATTTTTTGCAATTGTCGCATGTTGGTGTTTTTGTACAAGGACAAGCCGGACCGGTTACTACAGGTAACGGTTCTGCACACGGTGCCTGTGGAGTGGCTTGTTGTGTACAAGGGCAAGCTGCCATTGCTTGATTCAAGGAACACGTTGCTATTCCAACGGCAATTGCAGCTGCCACAGTAAGTTTTTTAATTGTCATTTTTACCTCCTTGTGTTGTGGCGGGTTTTTTCGTGAAATACCCGAAAAAAGTTTAAAAAACAAACTTATACCTGATTATGTACTTTATTTTGCCCGATAAACATTACCGCAAGGGCTTATTCAGTCGGGCTATTTGTTATTTAACATATAAAAAGAACAGGTATAAATATCTTATACCTGTTCTTATATTTTATTATTCCCTTGTTGGAGATTTATTTATGTTTTTTATTTTCGTCTATCATAATAACAGAGCAGATTGCTATACAAATAATTGCAGATGCAAGCCAGAATATAATTGCACCGTTCCATCCGAACTTATCTACCATAAAACCTGTACCTGTTGCTGATAGTACTGCTCCTATATAACCGAATGTTCCGGTAAAACCTGTTGCCGCAGATGCAACTTTTTTAGAGCTTGATTCTACTGCACATAATCCGCCTATCATCATTTGAGGCCCATAAGTGAATGCTCCCAACAGGCCTATTATTACAAAATCAAGGTTACTTATTGTATTAAATTTTAAGAGAATTAAACAAATAACAACTCCTGCAAGGTAAATTAAATTTACCGGAGCGCGTTTGCTTTTAAATAATTTATCGGAGACTAAACCTGCACATATTGTCCCCACAATTCCTACAAGCGGTAAGGACGAAATTTTGTTTGTTGCAAGAGCAAGAGAATCTCCTTTTGCTTTGTTTAGATACATAATCATCCAGTCTTCGGCCCCAAATCTTATTATATAAACAAAGATATATGCAATTGCAAGCATCCATATAGTCTTATTGCAAAGAATATATTTTTTAAAAATTTGCACATAGGACATATCATCATCACAGCTTGTATTATTTTTTGCCGCAGGTTCGTTTCTGTAAGTTTCAACATCAGGAAGTCCTAGCGACTGAGGTCTGTCACGTAATCTGTTAAACAGCCATAATGCGGTAATTAAAGCCAGTACTCCAGGCCCTATAAATGCGGCACGCCACCCGTAAGCTGATGCAATGTGCCCTGCTATAATAAAACTCAAAAACGTACCTGTTTGATGGGAACAAGACCATAAAGACCATTTAGTTCCACGTTCAGTGTTTGAATACCAATAAGTTAAGCTTTTTGCAACTGCCGGAAATCCTGCTGATTGAAACCAACCGCTTATCCCCCACAAGAAAGTCAAAGTCCAAAGAAGCAGCATTGCAGACGTTTTAGTACTTAATCCCAACAGTTGAATTGTAGATGGAGACAATGCAAATGCAATGTTTGCGAGTGATGTCATTATAAGAGCTGTCGGTAAAAATTTCCTTACATCTGAGCCGTCAGCCAATACTCCATTTACAAATTTTCCTATTCCGTATGTTAAATATAGTGAGCTTCCCAAAATCCCGAGTTCAGTCATAGAATATCCAAACTCCTGAGAAATTCCAGGAAGTGCTACTGCAATATTTTTCTTACATAAATAAAATATGGTATATCCGATAAAACACGCATAAAAAATTCTCAATCTCCAATGCGAATACATAGATTTAACTTCTTGTTCATCCTTAATTGTTTCTTTTACCGGAGGTTCCTTAAAAAAATTAGCTAATTCTTTTAACATTGTTACTTCCCTGCTTTAATTATTTGTATGTTTCGAGTTTCGGTAATTTCCTGACGTGCATCTTTAATGATCTCTTTCTTTTCTTCATCAAGTCTGCATCCGCCGACAAGTCTGTCTATAAATCCTGTATTAACTTTTACTGCTTTTTCAAAAGCCCCTACTTCTTCAAGTACATTTTTAATCTGGTGAAAATCATACCCAAAAGTTTGTTTTGAATTATATACTAAAGTTTCACCTGATTGGGATACAATAGGTGTGCCGCCTTGTTCAAAGTATAGTTTGAATACGGATTTTAAGTCCTGTAATTCTGATTGAAGAGTATTAACTGTTTGTTGAATTCTTAAATATCTTTCAAATAAATATTCTATATTATCCAGTTGTTTGTTTTCCCAATCATATTTTTGCAGGTATAATTTTTTTAACTTAGGATAGGCCAGAGCCAATCCCATTGTATCTGCCATCGCTCTATGGTGATTTGTGAGCGGAATATTAAATTTTGTTGTTAAAGCTTCAAGTCCATGTGATTCTAATTCCGGATAAATTTCTTTAAACATTTGCTGGGAATCAATTCTTGCATTTTCTATTTCTTTTCCGAAAACTCGCTTGCTTGCTTCATTAATAAACGAATAATCAAATATTGCATTATGAGCGACTATAGGATAATCCTGAATAAATTCCATTATTTTAGGCATTACTTCTTCTTCTGTCGGGGCATCTTCTACCATTTCCTGAGTAATTCCGTGAATTGCAATACTTGATTTTCTTATATGTTGCTGCGGATTTATAAGAGTTTGAAACTCATCTTTTATCTTTCCGTTTTCAAGTCTTACAGCTGCAAATTCGACCATTCTTTCTTTAGTGTAATCAAGTCCTGTTGTTTCTGTATCAAGGACGATTTCAATTATCTTTTTTCTTCCCATTTTCTTACCTTATTGTATTCTAATCAGATAATAGCACAAAAAAAAAATCTGTGGTAGAATACATTCAGGAAATTTAATAAAAGGAGAGATTTCATGTCTAATGCAATTGATATTAATGATTCGAATTTTGACACAGAAGTTTTAAACTGTGACAAACCTGTTGTTGTGGATTTTTGGGCGACCTGGTGCGGACCTTGTAGAAAATTAGGTCCTATCTTGGATGAAGTTGCTCAGGAGTTTGGTGATAAGGTAAAATTTGTAAAAGTAAATACTGATGAAAACTTAAAAACGGCAAAAGATTATGCGATAAGCGGACTCCCTAGCCTTTTGGTTTTTAAAGACGGTAAGGCCGTAGAAAGATTGGTTGGTTTAATGCCAAAATCTGCAATTATTTCTAACATTGAGAAACATATGTAAAAATTTAATAAATAAATCTTAAGGGGCGGGCAGAATTTATGTCCGCCTTTTTTGTTACAATCAGTTTACAATTATGCATTTTTGTTGAAGTTTTTCTGTAAATATGCCGACTACAGTTGTATATAATGGCTTAGAGAAAGGCATATACATAATATGGTACCGGGAATAGAAGAATTAATAAAAAAATTAGATTATACTAAAAAATTTGAGCATAATGAAAGCGGTTCTATAGAGGATAGAATATTATCCATTATTACGCAGTTGAAGACGAATCCACAATATAGCAAATGTACGGAAGATGATTTAAGAAGTATTGCAATGAATATGATTGCAAATAATTTTGTGGAATATGCCGGGAGAGGATTAGCTAATATGCTTGCTGCAAACGGGAAACCGGTAGATCCTCTTTGGAGCCAATTTACATATGAAGAAATTTTAGGGATGGCAAATGATGGTGTAAATGTACCGCAGGAATTTCTTGATTGGGCAAATGCAATGTCTGACTCAGATACTACTTCTTATGAGTTAGCAGATGATTCCTCTAGCGACAGTAATATTGCTGTAAATCTTGAGGCTGAAACTGATGAAAATACAAGACTCGGGATACAGAAGAAATTGCAAAGATTTTCATCTCAAGCTGAATATCAAAATGAATTGCTTAATGAAAAGTCTGTGGAACTTCAGCAGCAAAATAGCGATATTGAAAGCATGAAAAATGAGTTAAAGATTAATCAAAAACTCACGATTGATAAGATTAACCAAATCGCTAATGAATTCAATAACTTAAATGCAAGAATTAAAAGCGGTGAAACATTAAGTGCTACTGAAATGAGCAAATTTAAAGAATATGGCTCAATTCTTAACACGCAGGGGCAGGAATTAGTTGCTCAATCAAAAAATATTGAGGCTGATTTAAATGAATTTATGTCACAGGTGGATGAAGTTAATGCAATTGTAGATATAAATAAATCTATAAGTGATACTATTGAAAGGTTGAATGTTCCTTTCGCAGAATCTGAAGGTGGAAAAAATTATTCATATGTTCCATCTCAGATTAGTATGAACACTTTTGGTCCTATGTCAGGGTATGCATATGCAGCTCAAAGTAAGTCTGTAGCTTTGACCGCCGGTATCATTGGAATTAACTTAGACTTTGATTCGGATGACTTGTTGGCTAGTATGAATTTAAATAAAGCTATCGCAGATGATACATTAAAAGAAGTTGAAAATATTAATTCTTCCAAAAGAGATATGTCACCTAAGCAAACTCAAATTGCAAGAGTTGCTGAAGAAAATAATGGGACGGAAAAAACTCCTGCTGATACTACGCAGGAAGAAGATCCAACAATTCAATCCGATGAAGATGAAGTTGCTTCTAACGATGTTTCTGATATTGCAGACGAGGATATTTTTTCTGACAATATCTCTGCCTCAGAAAAAACTCCTTCAAATATTCAGAATTCTTCACAGACCCAAACAGAAGAAACTCAAGATATCGCAACTGGTGGTTTAACCTTAGTTCCTGATCCAGAAGAAGAGAATATGCAACAAGTTGTAAATCAGTCGGAATCCCCTGTAGAATCTCCAGATATTGCAGCAGGAGGATTAACATTGGTTCCTGATGCAGATCCAAATGTTTCAGATTCTATAATCTCGAATTCTTCTGTTTCCGCTACATCTGTTAACAATACAGAGGAGCCTTCTGCTGTAAATACCACAGAAGAAACGCAGAATGTAGAAGAAACTGAAGACGAACCGTCAACTGCAGAGGCTGAAAATAGTTTGGAAGCAATAGTTGACGAGTATATGAACGGATGTTCTTCCAGATCTTCTGAAATGGAATTTCAGTCACAAAATTTAAATACTTTAAGAGGGCAAATTCGAGATTTAAAAAGTAGTCAATCAAGAGATAATGCCCAACGAGCTGCTGAATTTAATTCTGCAATTACTAAATATGAAGAACTTTTATCCAGAATGCAAAGTCAGGATGAAATTTCTGATGCTGATATGGCTGAATATAGACGTTTAGATAATATTTTGAAATCTGAGACAGGCACGATAGCTCAAGATATGCAATCTAAAATTACCGTATTAAATGAATTCTCTTCAACTGTCGAAAATGGTTTATCTTTATGTTCTAAAAATATAGAATATGCTAATACTGCAATTGAATTTGGCAAATCATATGCTTTACAAGATTCAAATGTTGACTCTCATATTAATGCTTATCTTTTTGCTGTTAAGGGTAAAGAAAAGATTTACGATATGCTTTACGGTAAATCAGGAGAATCTCTTGGCAGAGATCTTATTGATACTGGTGAGGGGCTTGAAACTAAGACACAAGCTGCACAAAGACAATTTGTTTTGTCCGGAAGTCTTAGTGATTTTTCTTCTCAATATTCTTCTCAACTGACTGAACAAATGAATACATATAAAGAAAAATATACACCGTTATCTCAAGATTTTTCCAACTTCCTTGCAGTAAGACAGGTAGCCACTGAGGGAGAAGGTTTTAATAATACATCTAATACTGCAAAAACATCATCTGATAATTATGAAAACAGAGAAGCTACTGCTGAAGATATAGGCGATGCTGAAAAAGAAGGTGTAAATGCAAATAAAAGTGCAAGTGATGCCAAAAAAGAGGATAATGAAGCCGTTAAAGACTCAAAAGATGCAGATAAAGAGAATAAAAATAATACTAAAAATTTAAAGAAAAGTCAGAATGAAATCAAAGGTTTGAATTCGGAAATACTCACTGATAGAGCAGAACTTGAACAGTTAAATCAAGAGGCAGAACAGTATAATAAAGAGATAGAAGAATTGTCACAGACTTCTGAAGATGAGCAGACAGAAGGGGAACAAGAAATGACAAGTCAGGAAGAAGCAGTTCCTAATGTTGTTCAGGAAGATAATCAGCTTAATGCTCTTGAAGAATATCAGGCCGAAGAACCAGCTGTTGAAGTTGAACCACCTGTATCTCAACAGGTCCTCTCATATCAGCAGAAAAATGGTGTAAGATCTGATATGATCCCTTCATCTGTGCCATATCCGGATTCTTCTTCTATACAAAGAAATATGAATTCTGTTGCGCAAACCGATCCAGTAGATTCTTCTGTTACACGTGCTTCACGTACTAAATTACAATCAAGCAGCAATACAACAAAAAGAATGAACAGTACTGCAAGTGTAAGTAATAGTTCCGGTAGTAGTGATAATTCTTCTCTGTTAAATGAAAAGACCACAAAATTAGCAGAAGTTACTTCAAGATCTGCAGCTTTAGGACAGCGTATTACTACTAATGGCACAAGAATAAATACTATAACGTCAACCAGTAAAAAGAATCAGGTAAAACTTGAAAAAACATATAAAAGTAAAATAGAAACATCTCAGGCAAAACAGAAAAATGCAACCGAGGAGCAAGGTAAGACTCAAACTACTATAGGTAAAATAAATGACATGTCAAAGATGTTTGGATATACTGCTATGACAGGTGCTGCATTACTTCTTGTTCCATTTATGCAGGCTGTTGGAACTGCAATGTTGCAAGTCGGTTTTTATGGGCAGGCAGCATGTCACGTAACAAATGCTGCATTGAATATCGCTGATGGCAACTGGAAGGGTGCATTTGCTTCATTAGGAGCTGCAGTAGTTTCAAGTGCTGCCGTTATTACTGGAGGGGCTGCTGTGCTGACTCCAGTTGTCGCAGCTGGTCAAAGTACGGCTACAATTGTAGCGACAAGTGCTGCTTTTGCGGCTGCATCTGCCGGACTTAATGTTGCAAATAATGCATTAATAAAGGCAAGTGACAAAAAACAAAATGAAGATTCTGAGAAAGATAATAACCGGAAAACTTTTGTCAGATTTGAAAGACAAAAAGTAGCTCAACTTAAGAAAGGTATTGAAAAAATTAAAAAAGGTGCATATATAAAATAATTTTTATCTTATATTGATGAGACACAAGCTACAATTGCATCTACAAGACGCTTAACTTTTACGATTTCAATTTTGTTAAAGTCTTTTGGAATTTTATTTGAATAAGGTATTATTGCTTTCTTGAATCCTGTAGCAATAGCTTCATTAAGTCTTTTTTCAATGTTATTAACTGGGTGTATTTCCCCGGAAAGTCCAATTTCACCTATTATAACAGTTTGCGGATCAACGACAACATCCCTTGCACATGTCGCAACAGCAAGTGCTATTCCTAAATCTGCACTCGGTTCATCAACTTCAATCCCTCCCATAACATTTACGTAGACGTCCTGTTTGGAGAAGTTTAAACCGACACGTTTTTCCAGGACGGCAAGAATCTGGTGCAGTCTGCTTAAATCAACTCCGTTTGTTACTCTTCTCGGTGCGGGATATGATGTTGTTCCTACAAGTGCCTGAATTTCTACAAGTAAAGGTCGTGTTCCTTCATTCGTGACAATAATTGCACTTCCAGGAGTCGCGACTTGAGAGCGTTCGTTTAGGAATAACTCATTAGGGTTCTTAATTTCATGCAAGCCGTCTGCCTGCATGTCAAAAATACCGACTTCAGATGTGTTGCCGAAACGATTTTTCATAGAGCGAAGCATTCTGTATGATTTATATTTGTCTCCCTCAAAGTAAATAACGGTGTCTACCATATGTTCGAGAACTTTTGGGCCTGCGATGTTTCCGTCTTTTGTAACATGTCCTATAACAATTGTTGTAATATTTTTGCTTTTTGCAATATGCATTAAAATATTTGTACATTCTCTTATTTGAGAAACACTTCCGGCAGAACTTGCAACATTATTGGAGTAAATTGCCTGAATACTATCAATAATTACAAAATCAGGTGAGATTCCTTCAATTTGCGACTTAATATTTTCCATGTTTGTCTGGGGATAAATATATAAATTCTCTGAACTTATCCCTAGCCTTTCGGCACGTAGTTTTAATTGAGAAGCACTTTCTTCTGCCGAAATATAGAGCACTTTTTTCCCAGATTTACAAAGTTCTCCGCAAGTTTGGAGTGTAATTGTGGATTTTCCGATTCCTGGATCTCCGGCAAGAAGAATTAAGGATCCTTGAACAAATCCTCCCCCAAGAATTCTGTCAAATTCTGATATGTTTGTACTTATGCGAACTTCTTCGCCGATGTGAATGTCTTTCAGCAGAATAGGTTTTTCAGTATTAACAAATTCATTTGCCGCAGCGTTTGGCATTTTTGAATCGAACTGAACTTCTTCAACAAGTGAGCCCCAGCTTCCGCATTCGGGACATTTGCCTAAATATCCAGCCGTTTCATATCCGCATTCCTGACAAATCCACTTTGACTTAACTTTCGCCATTGTCTGCCTCATATATATCAATTAAATCTTCTAATTTAAGGTTTAATGCACGAAGGATTGCGAACAGTTTTGTCACTCGCATGTCTACCTCTGCTCTTTCAAAACGACTGACTTGCTGGTATTGTGGAATCTCCGCTTTTTCCGCAAGCACTTCTTGAGACCATCTTCTTCTGAGTCTTTCAAGCCTAATTGCATCCCCAAGTTTTACTAAATCTTTATTTTTCTTCATAAATAGATATTATACTATTGAAAAATTTTATTCTATACCTATAATAGGAATTATTCAATAAATAAGTTTTATATTGTTAAGGATGTAAAATCTCTGAAGACGATATGGACAGAGTTGAAGAGTTATACAATTAGAGTGCCGAAGTCAATTATTGTGTATGAGTTTTGATGGATTCGACACAAAATAGCCAACATGCTTATTATATGTATCCTTTTATAAAATTATTATATGAAAAAACTCATACTTTATCGGACGAACTCGGTAAATATTATGGATTTCGCGGGGCGCGTTGTTCAGAAATCTCAAAGTTTTACGATTAACATAATAAAAAATGGATGTGGAATTTTACCACACCCATTATATTTTGAATTATAATTATTTTTGCAATTTTTTTGCATCAGTAACTTTCATTGCAAAGTAAGGTTTATCTTTTTCTTGCAAGAAGATTACATAATTATCATTAAAGTAGAATTTTCTTGGTTCTGTTTCTGGCTCAAACATCGCTTTCATTGTTGCAATTCCTGCTTCTGATTTGAGCTTTACACCTTCATTATCCATTTTGAATTCTACTGTTTCGACTGCTTTGTCAATCATCAGATCAGAATCTTTGATTGCTTTATGGCAAACTTCATCAAATGAACGTTCTGATTTAAAATCAATATTCGGAGCTTTGAACTCGTCTGATTTTGTAAATCTAGGGTTACTTGTAGATATTCTGTATTTTTTCATCATATCAATATAAAGTTTGTCTAACGTTTTATCATCATCTGTTCTATAAAGGTAAACAGTGTCATTTTGTCTTGTTCTTATAGCAAGAGCAAAATCTTTTTTACCGTTATAGAAAAGTACCTGAATGGTTTCTCTTACATCACCTTTAGTATTTTTGTCTATACCAAAGTATTGAACTTTTCCTTTACTTCCTTTGAATTTACCGGAATCAAGCTTGGCAAACGGCTTTAAGTATTCAAAATCTTTTTTGAGCATTGCGTAAAGAATATATTTCCCGTTATCAGGTGTCCAGTCAAAGCTGTTAAGGATATCACTTTTTTCATTGAATTTTTCCATAATACCCTTTTCAATTTCAGCTTTTAATTCAGGTGAAGTAAGTCCCCATTTTTTGTAATAAGCACTGTCTGATAAATCTTCAGTAGTGAAAGATTGTTTATTTAATTCTTCAGCCATAATTGATTTATAGCCTATAAATTCTATGGGATGTTTTACGATTTCGTTAACCAGATCATTCCATACAAGCTGGAATGTTCCAACCCATACCTGATTAACTGCTTCTGATTGTGATTCCATCGTCGGAAGAATTTCAAGATCAGCTTTCTTTTTTCCGAATGCTGATGCCGAAAGTCCGCACAAAATCAGAAGTCCTGCTAACAATAGTGCCAGCGATTTTTTCATTCTCTAACTCCTTTCTTTAATCCAAAATATTTTCTATAAAAGATATTTTATCATCATCAAAAATTTTAAGCAATAAAGTTTTTTCTTTTGAAGTTTCACCCTTAAGAATTTCTATAGATGTTTTCGGAATTTTTAACTGTTTTGATAAGAATTCAATCAGTGCCTTATTTGCCTTCCCCTCAATTGGCTGTGCCGTAAGTTTTATTTTAATTCCAGCTTCATCTTTTATAATCAAATTTTTGCTTGAATTCGGAGATATTTTTATTTGTAATAGCAATCCGTCTTTTGTATGTTTAAGCATTATCAGTAATCCTTATGTATGAAATTTGTTATTTTTGCTTGAAAATCGCATGTTAAATAATTATTATAATTATATCATGTCAGAAAAACCACTTTTTGAAGAAATTAAACAAACACTTATTGCACAACATCGTGATAAGGATGAGATAGATAAAATAGAAGAAGCATTTGAATTCGCAAAGCGTCTTCACGAGGGGCAGTATAGAATTTCAGAAGAACCATATATTATTCATCCTGTTGAAGTTGCGAAAATTCTTGTTGATTTAAAGGCCGATTCCCATACTCTTATGGCTGCTTTTTTGCATGATATTCTTGAAGATACTGATACAAAGCCGGAAGAAATCGAACAAAAATTTGGGAAAGATGTTCTTACTCTTGTACAGGGTGTCACAAAACTAGGAAAACTTCAATTTAAATCAAATGAAGAACGTCAGGCTGAAAATTTCAGACGCCTGTTTATTGCAATGGCAAATGATATTAGAATAATTTTTCTTAAACTTGCGGACAGGCTTCATAATATGCGTACACTTAATTTTATGGCAACGCAAAAGCAGCAGAAAATTGCAAGAGAAACTCTTGATATTTTTGCCCCGCTGGCAAACCGTTTAGGTATCGGAAAAATTAAGGCTGAACTTGAAGATTTATCTTTAAGGTATCTGGAACCTGATAAATATTTTGAAATTGCACAGCTTGTTTCCCAGACAAAAGCGGAACGTGAGATGACTGTACAACTTCTTATTGATCAGATTTCAAAAGATGTTAAAAAAAATGGAATAAATGCTCAAATTACAGGTAGAGCTAAACATTATTACAGTATTTATTCCAAAATGAAAAGATTAAATATTGCTTTTCACGATTTATATGATATTACTGCTGTCCGTGTAATTGTTGATACCGAAAAAGAATGTTATGAAGTTCTGGGGCTTATTCATTCACAGTTTAAGCCTATTCCTGGAAGATTTAAGGATTATATAGCAATGCCGAAAGGTAATATGTATCAGTCTTTGCATACATCCGTTATCGGTCCGCGCTCTAAACCTCTTGAAGTACAGATTAGAACATGGGAAATGCATGAAGTTGCTGAATATGGGGTTGCGGCTCACTGGAGATATAAAGAAAAGGGTTCTCAAAAGGCAAATAATCCAGCTGATATGCGCTTTTCGTGGATGCGTAAAATGGCCGAATATGATAACGATATGACATCGGCAGAAGATTATGTTAATTCAGTAAAATTAGATTTATTTTCAGACCAGGTTTTTGCGTTTACTCCAAACGGAGATGTTTTGGATTTGCCTATAAATGCAACTCCTGTTGACTTTGCTTATCGTATTCACTCTGATGTCGGTAACAGAACAGTTGGAGCACTTATCAATGGAAGAATTGCGCAACTTGATACAAAATTAAATAACGGGGATATTGTTGAAATTTTAACCTCTAAAACTCCGGCTCCACGTCTTGATTGGTTGAATTTTGTTGTTACAAAGCAGGCATCTTCTAAAATTAAGCAGTGGTTTAAAAAGAATAATCGTGAAAGCCATATTGATGTTGGCAGAGCAAACCTTGAGCATGAACTTACAAAGGCAGTTTTTGATGAATATGCTAAACAAGGTGAATTTGAAAAAGTTGCAAAACAGATGAACTATCAGAGTGCGGAAGATTTATTTGCAGCTCTCGGCTATGGTGAAACTACTGTCAATAAGATTATAAATAAGCTAAGAAAACCTCAGCAAAAAACTCCTGGAAGTAACTTTCATTCTTCTAACCGTAAAAAATCCGAAAAAGATATTGTCGGACTTGAAGGCTTGTTGTATTCATTTGCTAAATGCTGTTCTCCTATACCCGGGGAACCTATTGTGGGTGTTGTTACACGCTCAAAAGGTGTAAGTGTTCATAGAATTGATTGTAAGACTTTGGAAAATATTCAGCCAGAGAGATTGATGGATATTCACTGGTCGGGAGATAATACCAATAAGACTTACACTACAACAATACGTATTGAAACCGGTGAGAAAATGGGGCTTCTCAAAGATATTGTTGCAGCAGTATCCGATAATAATACAAATATTACTTATGCAAATGTAAAATCTAAAAATAATAAAGTCGGAATTATTGAACTCGGGATGGAACTGGATAATGTGGAAACTTTGAAAAAAGTTATAAACTGTATTCAGGCAATACCTGATGTTTTCAGCGTGAAACGTATCCAAACTTCTTATTCGCCTGGAGGGCATCAAAATAATTCGAGAAATAACCGTTCAAATAAATCTGGCAAGTCAAATAAAAATTCCGGTAAGAAGAGTTCTTAATTCTGTTCTGCTTTTAATATTTTTTTGTGCATGATAAAATTTTGACAGTGATATTAAAAGGATAAGGAAGTTTTATATTATGAAAATGTCAAAATTATTTGTGCAAACATTAAGGGAATTTCCGTCTGATGCGGAAGTCGTTTCTCATAAAATGCTTGCTCGTGCAGGTTATATAAAAAAACTTACAAGCGGTGTATATAATTATATGCCTTTGATGTGGAGAGTTTTGAAAAAAATCGAAAATATTGTGCGAGAAGAAATGGATAATGCTGGGGCTCAGGAACTCTTAATGCCTTTCGTGCAACCTAAAGAACTCTGGGAAGAATCAGGTAGATGGGAAGCTTACGGCAAGGAATTAATGAGATTAAAAGACAGGCATGACAGAGTTATGTGTCTTGGACCGACTCATGAGGAAATAATTACAGCTCTGGGACGTGATGTCTTGAAGTCTTATAAACAGCTTCCTGTTAATTTATACCAGATTCAATCAAAATTTCGTGATGAAGTTCGTCCGAGATACGGGCTTTTGAGAGGTCGTGAATTTATTATGAAAGATGCCTATAGCTTTGATACATCTCAGGAAGGCCTTGATAAAGAATATGAAAATATGGCGCAGGCTTATACAAAAATTTTTAACAGATGCGGTCTTCCTACTAAAATGGTTCAGTCTGATTCCGGGGCAATTGGTGGGAGTGTGAGCCATGAATTTATGGTAATCACGGATACTGATGCGGGTGAAAATGATGTATTCTACTGCGATGATTGCGATTACTCAGCAAATTCCAATCACGCTGTATCAAAACTGGTATCTGCTGAAACTGACGGTGCAAAATATTTTGCAAAAGCAGAAATTCTTGATACCCCGAATACTCACTCAATAGAGGAGTTATCAAAGTTTTTGAAGATTCCATCCACTCTTATCTTAAAAACTCTTGTTTATATTATTGATAAGAAACCTGTTCTTGCGCTTATTAGAGCTGATAAGGCTGTAGAAGAAACTAAATTAATGAATGCTGTCGGTGGAATTGAGGTCAGAATTGCTTCTTCTGCTGAGATTGCAGAACTTATGGCGGAAAAGGGTTTTGATGCTGTCCCTGGATTTATTGGGCCGAATGGTATGGATGGAATTAGAATTATTGCAGATGAAACCGTACGTGATATGAAGAATTTTGTTGTGGGGATTAACCAAACTGATAAACATCTTGTTGGTGCTAATTTATCAGACATTCCTGCAATTGAAAATTATGTTGATATAAGACTTGTTGAAGCTGGGGATTTATGTCCTCAATGCGGTAAGCCGTTGAAGGTTACAAGAGGGATTGAAGTTGGAAATATTTTCCAGCTTGGGACAAAATACTCAGAACCTATGAAAGCTGTTTATCTTGATGAAAATGGAAAAACAAAACCTTATATTATGGGTTGTTACGGTATTGGAATTTCCCGAACTGCAGCTGCCGCTGTAGAAGCACATCATGATGAACACGGGATTAAATGGCCTGTTTCTATTGCTCCATATCACGTTGTAATTGTACCTGTTAATATTAAAGATGAGCTCCAAATGAAAGTCGCAAATGATATGTATGAAAAGCTCCTTAAATCAGGTGTGGAAGTTGTTCTTGATGATAGAGACGAGCGTGCAGGTGTTAAGTTTAAAGATGCTGATTTAATAGGTTTTCCGTTCAGAGTTACTGTCGGGAAGACGATTAATGAAGGAGTTGTTGAATATAAAATCCGTGAAACTGGTGAATCTTTAACTCTTAAACCTGATGATGCGGTTCAGAGATTAACTGATATCATCATTGCAAAATAGATAAAAAAAAAGACCGGTTTTAAAAATCGGTCTTTTTTAATATTGTACAATTCCTTGCAGGCTCATAACTGTTTCGTAGCTTGCACCGGCTTCCAGAAGTTCTTCGGCAGAAAGTCCAAAAAGTGTTATTAAATTACACGCTTCATTCCTTCCGTTACGGTGTCTCAGATGGTCTATCGCTGCTAATACCGCATCTTCTCTCGAGAGATTTGTTATTCTATCGTTAATCCCAAGGTGAAAACTTCTTTTTTTTGCTTTACCCATTAATTCCGACTCCCATAGCTAAAAGTCCTGCACCAATCATACCAGAGTAATTCCCCGCAGAGGCTTTTACAACCTTTGTAGGCTGTGTTACAATTTCGGTATTAACTTTTCGGGTAAGATACTCTGTATCAACGAACTCTGCCATTGAACCGGAGAGAACAAAAACATCAGGATCAAATATATTTGCAAGTCCGATTATTCCGTTTAGGATATCTTCCTGCCAGCGGTTAAAAATTTCTGTCATTGATTTATCATTTTTTTTAAATCCGTCTATTACATCATAAGTTGTGATATCCATTTTCCCGCTTATCTCTTCTGCCGTAAGTTTTAGTCCGGAGCCGGATGCATATGCTTCAAAACAATCCCAGCTTCCGCAGGTGCAATGACGTTTGGGTGTACGTTCCATTTTAAAATGCATCTCGCCTGCGGCACCGCTTTTACCCTTATAAAGTTTATTATCTAAAATAATGCCACCGCCGACTCCGGTACCTAATGTCAACATAATTGAATATGGCATACCTTTTGATGCACCAATAATATGTTCTGCCCATGCCGCACAATTTGCATCATTTTCTACATAAACAGGCTTTTGGCTTAAAGATGTAAAGTCCATTGTAGGATATTCTTTTACTATATTGCCTGTAGAGCCTAAAATTTTGTTATTGCTCTTGTTTACTGCTCCACAAGTAGAAAAAGCAATTATATCAACCTTATCTTCATCCTTTTTTATTATATTATTAAATATAGCTTTTATCTCTTCAAAAGTTTTTGGGGTAGGACGTTTTTCAATTTCTGCTATAATTTCACCGTTTTCATTGACAATGGTATTATAAATTTTAGTTCCACCGATATCAATTGTTAATGCTTTTTTCATATTGAGTATCCTTACTTTTTACAAAACAGTCTTTTATAATTGTTTTTTTTGTAGCCTGTATTTCGTTCTGTATTTTTGGATATTGCTCCTGATTTCTTATTATTCTAAGAAGATTTTGCCAAACATCATAATTTGACATAAGTCTTATTTTCATATTTTCTCCTTAATTAGTTCTTTGAACAAATCGTTTTGTTATTAATTGTGGTCGTGTAATTGCGGAACCTATTACAACACAATGGGCTCCTAGCTCAAAAGCTTTATCAACCTGCCATGGTTCCCATATTCTTCCTTCGAGTACAACAGGTTTATCCGTTTCTTTAACAAGTGCTTCGAGTAATTTAAAATCAGGTTCGGATTGTGAAACTCCAAGTGATTCCATTGTGTAACCGGATAGTGTTGTTGATAGAATATTTGCTCCAAGTTTTGCGGCATTAACCCCTTCTTCTATAGTAGAAACATCTGCCATAGAAATTCGTTTGTTGATTTTTATGTACTTTATAATCTCCTCTAGCTTACAGCCGCCTTCTCTCTGCCTTCTTGTTCCATCAAATGCAATAATATCTGCTCCAGCATCTACAAGAGATATTACTTCTTTCAGCGTAGGGGTAATATATACGATTTCTTGCCAGTTTTTAGGAATAATATCCGGTTTTGTAAGACCTATTATCGGAACATCAAAAAGTCTTTTAGCGTTTGTAACATCTCGGGCACCTGCAACTCGAAGTCCACCCGCTCCGCCTTTAACAACTGATTTCATCATTGCAACCATGCATTTTTCTAAATACAAAGGCTCACTTGGCATTGCCTGTACAGAAACCACAACCTTATGTTCCAAACGGTTAATCATATCCATATTTCCATTATATTATAAAAAATTTTATTTGGTGTATAATAATTATGAAAATTAATATTTTTGTCACAATTTGAGCGAGTAATGAGGTTTGCATATGAATAAAAGTATAGTTAAATATCCGTTTTTAACAGAAGATGTCGAAATTTATGAGCGTGAAAACGGGCATAAGATAGTTCTAGCACATAAAGAGGGTGATATTGCAAACGTCAGTACATGGGTGAAAACAGGTTCTATTAACGAGGACGATAATAATAATGGGATCTCCCATTTTCTGGAACACCTTATGTTTAAAGGGACAAATAAACATCCTGCTGGGTATTTTGATAAAACTCTTGAGTCGAAGGGGGCAATTGTTAATGCTGCCACATGGAAAGATTATACTTTTTATTATGTTACTTTGCCAAAGGGAGAAAATAATAAAGACTTGAATCTTGCAATAGAACTTCATGCGGATATGATGCTCGATCCTATATTGCCTGAAGAGGAAATAGGGGCGCCTTTTGATTTAAATGATACAACAGTAACTGATAAACGAGAACGTCATGTTGTTATTGAAGAAATTAGAATGCGCAAGGATCAAAATTGGACAAAGATTTATAACGCATGTAACTATAATATGTATACAAAACATCCATATAAACGTGATGTTATCGGAACTCCGGAAATTATATCACGAGTTACACGTGACGATATTATGAATTATTATAAAACTTTTTATTCTCCTGAAAATATGACAACAATTATTGTTGGAGATTTTGATAAAGATGAAATTCTTAAAAAAGTTGAAAAAGAATTCGATTTTAAAGGTAGAAAAAATTCGCCTAAACGGATTAATGAAATTGATGAGCCGGTGAAACAACAAAAAGTTATTTCGGATACCGCTCATGTAAATACTGTTTATTTTATGTACGGCTGGTTAGGGCCTAAGGCTTGTAATATAAAGGAAACAATTTGTCTTGATATGATAAGCATAATTTTGGGCGACGGCATCAGCTCACGACTATACCAGAATCTTATAGAAAAACAGACAGAACCTATATTTAACATGGTAAATTCTGAGCATTATCAGTTTAAAGACGGGAATAATTTCTTTATACAAGCAAATTGTAAACCTGATAAAAAAGATTTGGCAATTGAACTTGTTGAAAAAGAGCTTAAAAATCTGACAGATAAACCTATCAGTGAAGCTGAATTGCAAAAGGCTAAGAAAAAAATTAAATCACGGTTTGCATTTTCAGCTGAAACTGTTTCGGAAATCGGAGAAACGATAGGTTATTATATGACAGTTTGCGAAGATTTGAAACTTATTGAGGAATATCTTAAAGATTTAGATGATATAACTGTGGATGATTTAAATAAAACAATAAGAACATATTTGGGTATAAATAATTCGGTTCTTTCAATTCTTGTTCCGGAAAAAAATTAAGTAGTTTATACTACTTCCATTTGTTCTACCATAAAATCTATAATAAATGGAGCGTTTATACTGAATGCTCTTTCTAAAGCGTCTTCAATTTTGTCTGCTTTTGTAACCCTTATACCTTCAATTCCATATGCGTCGCCAAGTTTTAAAAAATCTGGATTAGATATTTTTGTTTCGGAATATCTTCCTTCACAACATTTTTGTTGGAGTTGTCTTACCATTCCAAGATACCCGTTATTTAAGATAAAGATTTTTACTGGAAGTTTATAATCCACACAAGTTGCTAATTCCTGTTCATTCATCTGAATTGAACCGTCACCTGAAATGCATATAACAGGATGTTTGTCAGAAGCAATACAGGCTCCTATTGCTGCTGGAAATCCAAACCCCATAGTTCCGGAACCGCCAGAAGTTATAAATTGTCTAGGATGAGAAAATTTAAAATTTTGGGCTGTCCATAGCTGATGTTGTCCGACTTCAGTTGTAACTAACGGCGTCATTCCTTTTGTGTATTCATAAATTTTATTTATAACTTCGAATGAGTGAAGTTTTTCTGAAAGTTTTTTATGGGAAGGATTTTGACTTTTTAGTAAAATCGCTTTTTCCAACCAATCTGTTTTTTTACACGAAAATTTATTATTATCTAATTCTTTAATCATTAATTGCAGAATATGTTTGGCATCCCCGATAAGTGCCTTGTATGAAGGTATAATTCTTGAAATCTCATTTTTATTTATATCCAGCTGGATAAATTTTCTGTGTAATTCTCCATTCGAAAAACAACAGGTAATTCTATCATTAAACCTTGCGCCGACTGAAAAAATCAGATCTGATTCTCTTAA
Source organism: Candidatus Gastranaerophilales bacterium (assembly GCA_944327255.1). GTDB lineage: Bacteria > Cyanobacteriota > Vampirovibrionia > Gastranaerophilales > Gastranaerophilaceae > UBA1221. Next base: position 124,770 of record CALVHA010000002.1, read on the forward strand.
AACCTGATTAGCAGAAGCCTGCCCGAATATTCCTATCATCCCGAGGTAATTTTTATCATCCTGTGGATACGTTCCAAGTGCCATCATTGTATTTACAACAGGTAAATTTAAAAGTTTTACAAGTCGGAATAATTCTTCGGATGCTTCTGAATGTACTATGCCTCCGCCTGCAACTATGACAGGCTTTTGTGCTTTACAAATTTCTTCCAGAACACATTTTATATCATCCGCATTTGCAAATGTTTTTCTTTCGATTTTGGGTTCTATATTTGAAATATATTTACAGGATTCTGTAAATATATTTTTAGCCATATCAACGACAACCGGTCCTTGCTTCCCAGACATTGCACAATTGTAAGCTTTAATGAGTGTTTCTTCCAACATATTTACATCTGTCACCTGATAATTTGCTTTAGTACAGGTTTTCGTCATCTCAATAATATTTACTTCCTGAAAAGCATCTTTTCCTATCAGAGGAGTAAATACTTGTCCAGTTAGTATAATAAGAGGAAATCCGTCTAAATATGCATTAGCAATTCCTGATACAGTATTTGCGGCTCCGGGACCTGATGTCACAAGAACAACACCGCATTTTCCTGAAACTCGCGCATATCCTTCTGCCGCATGAACAGCAGCTTGTTCATGTCTTACCAAATAGTGTTTAATATCGTTCTGTTTAAAAAGTTCATCATAAATACTCAACACAATCCCACCAGGATAGCCGAAAATTGTATCAATATTCAGCTCTTTTAATGTTTCTATAATAATTTTAGCTCCTGTTAATGCATTCGTTTTTGCTAAATTTAATACAGACATATTAACTCCTGTTATTTTAGTTGTACGTAAATATTAGCATAAATAAAAAACGGTACCAAATATTTGGTACCGTTTTTTATTTAGTCAGTTGAAAATAATTCTTTCCATTGTTTTTTCTTTGTTTCTACCCTTTTTTTTCTTTCAGCTTGTTTCTTTTGGCGTTCAGCTTTTTTCTGGGCTATTTTCTTTTCTCTTTCGATCTGTTTCTTCTTAGCTTCCGCCTTTTTCTTTGCAGCTTTTTGTTTTTTAGCTTGAGCTTTCTGATAAGCAGTTTGTTCCTTCTTAGAAATATTAGATGTTGTATTGTTCAGCCATTTTGTAATAGGACCGTCTTCAGCTTGTGCCGCTCCCATTGATATTATTGATGCTGCCATTAAAAGTACAACAAATTTTTTCATAAACATTTCTCCTTTTATTATTCAGACATTAATTCTTGCCAGGCTTGTTTTTTCTTTTCAAGTTTTTGTTGAAATTCTTGTTTTGCCTTTTCATTTTCCTGTCGTTTTTTTTCAAGAGCTTCTTGCCTTGCTTCTTGTCTGTCTTTTAGTTCTTGTTTTTTTTGATCCCAAGCTTCTTGTCTTGCCTTTTGTCTAGCTTCTGCAGCTTCTTGATTTGCTTGTTGTTGTTCCTGTAATTTCTTTTCAGTATCAATTAATTTTTGTGTATGTTTTTGGATAAACTTTTCTGTGTAAGTTGTGTCGTTGCTTGTAGTTGCTGCAAATGTTGCAGGTGCAAACATAATTGCAAATACCATTGATGCTAATAATACTTTTTTCATATTTTCTCCTTTCTTTCTAAGTGATTTTACTATACTATATTAATTCATACATTTCAATAATTTTATTTATTCCGCTTTGTGCGAGATTAAATATTTCAAGCATTTGTTCATAATTGTAAGGTTCACCTTCAGCTGTTGTTTGAAATTCAATTATTTTCCCGCTTTTTGTTAGTACAATATTGCTGTCAACGCTGGCATGAGAATCTTCTTCGTAATTCAAATCCAGGCGGATTTCGTTGTCGATTATTCCTGCGGAGATTGCAGCAATTGGTTCAATAATAGGGTTTTCTTTAATCTTTCCTTCTTTTAAAAGTTTTTCTATTGCAATTTCTAATGCAATAAATCCTCCGCAAATACTTGCAGTTCTTGTTCCCCCGTCTGCTTGAATTACGTCTGCATCTATTGTTATTGTTAAATCGGGGATTTTTTCTAAATCAATACAGGCCCTGAGGCTTCTTCCGATAAGTCTTTGAATTTCCTGAGTTCTTCCTGAAATTTTATTTCGTTCTCGCTGACATCTTGTATTTGTGGAAGATGGTAAAAGGGAGTATTCTGCTGTTAACCAGCCTCTAGAATCTTCTTTATCCATCCATTTTGGTTTTCCTTCTTCAACTGAGGCTGTTGTTATAACTTTTGTGTCTCCAAATTCTACAAGTACCGAACCCAAAGCATGTTTTGTGTAATCTTTCGTAAATTTAATCTGTCTTAATTCGTTGTTTTTTCTGTCTTTTCTCATCTTTTATTCCTTATAATCATAATCCCATATGTAAATTTGTCCACAATATCTGCATACGGCATGCTCATTCATAAATTGTAAATCCGGTATAAATGTATAACCGTCTACAGAAATTTGCAATTCATTTTTTTTATTATATGTCTGTTCATATCTTTTCGGACCGTGATATTCCGGCGAAAACATTAATTCAAATTTGTCAACTGATTTGCAGTTTTTGCAAATAAACATACTACACTCCAACCGGTATTAATCACGATATTTTCTTTTTGCCCTATCGAGAATTTCAGGATCTAATTGTTTCGATTGTCTTTTTCTGTAATTTTTGACTGAGCCTCCGTTATTTGTTAATGCTTTGTACCACAGCGCCCAGCAGATACTTCTGAGGGGAAGTGTAAAGCCCATTACTATAAATGAAACGATTTGATATACAAAATTGTTCGCAACTTTGGCAGGGGTTATCAAGTCAAATGATGAATTTATTTTTAACATTATATCGTTTATTGTATCTATAGGTACGTAGTTTACCAGAGTATTTTCAAAGAATTTTGATAAAAGTTCTGTAAGTTTACAAAAATCAAATATTACAGATACCCCTTGGATAAATAATAATGTAAATATGGCTATAACAATTAAAATCAATAATGTTCTGAACGCGTTTCCTCTAATAATTCCGAAACTTCTTTTGAAGCAGCCTCCTATGGATGTCTCAGGTTCAAAAGAAAATACTTGGAATATCAGGATGAAGTATATAAAGAAAAATGCCCCTACAACCCAGAATAGTGGATTAATGGCAATTATCCAGAAAATAGAATATAATAGCCATAATCCGATATATTTAAAAGATCTTCCTGTAATTGTTTCATTATGTGCAGGGAAATCATATATTTTTCCTGAGCTCAAAAATCCTTCCGTAATTGAATTTAATGCTCCGTAAGCAACAAGATAATCCCAGAATGCTTTCATGAATATCAGTAAACCCGGAATTGTTATTATAATTATAAATAAAATAGCCGTAGAAAAGTCTTTTAATACATCATATTTTAATGCTAGTTCCGGCAGGTAATATGTATAGAGGCTTACAAATCCGAAAACAATAGTTAAACCAAGTACCTGACCTAGAACAGGGAATAACATATACCAACAGAATTTAAGAAAATTTGCGCTATACATCCTTATAGCGGCCAATAATACCCAGACCATATTATCTTCAACTTTAATTTTTGTCATACTACCTCCGTTAAAAGAGTTTGTTGTATAATTATTTTATTACAAATAAAGTTAAAAAAACAATGACTAATTATAAAGATATTATTCAATCATTCACTAAAGATGATTACAAGAATAAATGTGTAAACCTCCATATCCATACAACTTATTCAGATGGGGAGGCAGATGCCCGTAATATAATAGAGCAGGCAATAAAAAAGGGATATAAGAAAATTTCAATATGTGACCATAATACCGTAGACGCATATTTGAAAACCGATATTTTAAACAATGATATTATTATTCCTGCCGTAGAATTTGATGTTTGGTGCGGATATGTATTTATGCATCTTTTAGGTTACGGGATAGATGTGAATAATAAAGAGCTACAAAGTTTCTATGCAAAAACAAAAAAAGAAACAGAGGCTGATATTGTGAGAATTATTTCTACCCGTGATATAAAGAAACTTATATCTGCAATCCATAATGCGGGCGGAATTGCTGTTCTTGCACATCCTGCATGTTGTTGGGCATTAAGTCTTGACAGGTTTGTAAAAAAGCTTATGTCATATGGTCTTGATGGTTTGGAAGTTTACTATCCTTATAAAAGACACAGAGGGATTATAAAATTCAGAACTGCACATCATGTTGAAAAAATTGCGGATAAGTATAATTTGATAAAGACCGGTGGAACTGATTTGCATACAAAATTGTTAGATTAACCTATCCATTCACGTGTTGCACTTTTAGGAAGCGGTGTTGGTTGTGCTGTGTCGTATTTTGCAAGTTGCTCCGCAATTTTTGAAGAATCCATATTAGGTGTAACCTTTCCGGTATTATATCTCATTGATGCTGGATTAGAAGCATTAACCATTGTAGAGCCGGCATTGACAGTATTGCTTTCTCCATACTGTGTTGTAAAATCTGCTCCTATTTTCGGTTGTATTGTTATTCCGTTGAATTGTAACATATATGCTCCTTATCCTATTGAAAAGAAAGATACATTTTGCGGGGCATTATAACTAAAGAAGCGAGAATTTCCGCCTTTATTATAATCATCGACCAAATCGTAATTTTTTATAATGCCATCCATTCCTTTAGAAACACCCATTGCATCGTTTACTTTCAGCGCAATATTTGCCATGCCGTTTGCTCTTGCATCAAAGTTCTGTATGTGAATTTGTCCGGTCATATACATTGAAGATACATCTTTTGAATCTGTATATTTTATGCTGCCTACAGCGCCAATTGCCTGATTTTGCGATGCCATAATATTTTTCCTTTGATTCCTATTGTATAACTTATATATATAAAGTATATAATTGTTAAAAAATTGCTTTTGTCAGGGGGAAATGTTAAGAAAATTTAATATTATTTTTTCTGATAATCTAATGTATATCATGCCCATAAAGAATCCTAACAAAACAAAATATTAAGTTTTGTAAAGTGTAAAAACTACACTATATTAGTACTTTTCAATATTTTTTATAAGAAAATTTAAAATTAATAAAAACATCTTGTTGACATTTAAAATCTTCCATGCAATAATAAGTACATAAGATTTAAGTGTAGTCGAAACACTAAATATAAATAGATTCATTAACCCCAAAAACATATAAACTCCTAAATAATAAACACTAAAAGAGACCATTAGGATGCAGAAAACGACCCACTCAGTAATGAGTGGTTTTTTTTTATTTTGAAAAACTTTAATTTAGTGTGAATCATACAATTGTTGTTTTATTATTACGCTGAAGAGATCCTTTCTATTATTTTTTTATTACTTATTTATCTTGCAAAGTGATTGAAAATAGTTTATACTAAAGAAGAAATGGAGGGATAATATATGCAAAAGTTAAGTATAGTAAGGAAAACGGGGGGGGGGGGCAACTCTATCTAAGTTGGGACGAGGATTTCCCGGTGTCGCTAATAGATTTTTTGGAATAAAAAAAAGAATAGCATTTACCCTAGCAGAAGTTTTAATTACTTTAGGAATTATTGGGGTTGTTTCCTCAATTGTTATGCCTATCGTTATAACCCGTATAGAAAAGCAAAAAAATCTTACAGTATTGAAACGGGCTTATTCAGATTTACATCAGTTCGTATCCGCATATGATAGGGATATGGATTGTGCCGGGAACTTGACTTACTGTGTCCCAGATTGGGGTGAATTTGCAACTAGCTTTGCCAGATATCTGGTAGAAAAACAGGGGTTTATTAATATTAAGGCTGAAGATTTTAAATATTTGCAATTCGGTAGTAATTCTGCCTGGGTTGCGGTGTACCCTAAAGATATTTATGAGAGTGGACTGCCTAAATGTATTGTTGCGAAATCTGGACTTTATATGTATTGTATAGATGTACATCAGAATGATAATTACTATCATCTTAATGGGGATAAATTCAGGGCAAAAATTTTAATGTTTGTTGATAGTAATAAATTTTATGATTTGTATCGAGGATACTGGAATGCATCTCCGCGAGCTACTATGGGAAAAAATATTTTTATTGCATTTGTTATGAATTCGGAGAGAGTTTATCCTAATGGAGCTTTTGTTTTTGAAGGAGGCGGTTCCTCATGGTATTATACTAATGCGTGGAATACTGCTAAAACTTGTAACCCTGAAGTCGGACCGAGTTCAATTGCTGGTAATGGTTGCCTCGCAAGAATTATAGAGGACTCTTGGCAGATTAAATATTATTAAATTTAACATTTTCTTGTTTTTTCCTTATGCGGGTGGTATAACCTTCATTGTAGAGATAGTTAGGGGGATCCACCCCGGGGGTAAATGTTTATTTAAGTGTTGTTAATTAAACGTATATTTGCCGAATAACCCAAAAGGATAAGGAAAGGATATTAAAATGGAAAAAAACAACGAAACTCTCCACGTGTTGAGACACTCAACTTCACACATCATGGCACAGGCTGTACAGAAACTGTTTCCGTCAGCAAAGTTGGCTATCGGACCGGCTACTGATACTGGATTTTACTATGATTTTGATTTAACGGATGGGCATGCTTTTACAACAGAAGATCTTGCTAGAATCGAAGAAGAAATGAAAAACATCATTAAACAGAATCTTACATTTGAAAAGTATGTTATTCCTGATGTTGATGCTCAAATTGAAGAGTTCAAAAATGAGGGCGAAATTTACAAAGCAGAATTGTTGGAAGAACATAGAAATGACAATCCTACATTATATTTGACAAAGGATAAAGATGGAAATGTTCTATTTAACGATCTTTGTGCAGGACCTCATATCCCAAATACTTCTTATATTAAAGGAAATGCAATCAAATTATTGAAAGTTGCAGGGGCATACTGGCGCGGTAACGAGAATAATAAAATGCTTCAAAGAATTTATGCTACCGCATTTTGGAGCAAAGAAGATTTGGCTGATTATTTAAATTTCCTTGAAGAAGCTGAAAAACGTGATCACAGGAAACTTGGAGCAAAACTTGATTTGTTTTCGACAAGAGAAGAACTGGGTGGAGGCCTTGTGTTATGGCACCCGAACCTCGCTGTTGTCAGAGAAGAAATCGAGAATTACTGGAGAACGGAACATAGAAAACGCGGTTATGTAATTGTTAATACTCCGCATATAGCTAAATCTAAATTGTGGGAAATTTCCGGACATGCTGATCATTATAAAGAAAATATGTTCTTTATTCAAAAAGATGAAGATAGCGATGATCAGTTTGTTTTAAAACCGATGAATTGTCCTTTCCATATTTTAATTTATCAGGCAAACAGATATTCTTATCGTTCATTACCGTTAAGAATGGCTGAACTCGGTACGGTTTACAGAAAAGAAAAATCAGGGGCTTTGTCTGGTTTGACCCGTGTGCAGGGCTTTACTCAGGATGATGCACACATTTTCTGTACTCCTGAACAACTTGTGGATGAAATTAATGAAATTATTGATTTTGTAGCAGATACTATGGCAATTTTCAATATGAAATTTGAAGTTGAATTGTCAACAAGACCTGAAAGTTTTGTCGGAGAAATTGAGAATTGGGACAGGGCAGAAGCCGGTTTAAAAGAAGCTATGAATAGACGTGGTATGACTTATGAAATCAATGAAGGGGATGGTGCGTTTTACGGGCCTAAGATTGATTTTAAAGTTAAAGACGCAATCGGTAGAACTTGGCAATGTGCTACAATTCAATTAGATTTTAACCTTCCTGAAAGATTTGGTATAAAATATCAGGATAAAGACGGGCAGATGAAAACCCCTGTTATGCTCCACAGAGTTGTCTTTGGTTCAATGGAGCGTTTTCATGGTATTTTGATTGAGCACTATGCTGGTGCTTTCCCGACTTGGCTTGCGCCAACTCAGGTTGCAATCGTTCCTATAAGCAACGATAAACATACTGAATTTGCAGAGCAGGTATACAAAAAAATGCGTAATGCAGGAATTAGAGCTCATCTTGATGACAGATCTGAAAGTATGAATTATAAAATCAGAGAAAGTCTTCAGGATAAGAAAATCCCTTACGTTTGTGTAATAGGTGATAAAGAAATTGAAACAAACTCTGTTGCTGTCCGTGCAAGAGGAATCGGACAAATAGGTACATTCGCTATTGATGATTTCATATCTAAAGTTGAAGAAGAAATTAAATCACGAAGCGGAGAATCTTTTGCTAAAGCATAAGCAACAATAAATTGTAAAAGTCGGAACATATTTTAATATGTTCCGACTTTTTGAACTTTTTTATGATAATATCGTTTTACATATAAAGGGTTAAGCATGAAAAACTTTGTTTTAGTAATATTTATATTATTATTGGCAAATACAGCGGTTTATGCTGGTAGTCGTTTTTATACAATTCAGCAGGGAATTCCGAGTTTTCACGGTACAACCCCTACTGGAAATTTTGTTGCCTCCTCAAGTTGCGATCCCTTTATGGTGAAAATTGATGGAACTAAGTATTTTATGATGTACGCAGGTGCGAACAATCCCAGCATGCAAAATTTGCTGGGGTGTTCTGGACAGAGGAAAATTGACTTTTTTACTCCTTTGAGAGATCTGGAAAGTGATGGAGATAATTTGAAGATTACTGCTGCGGAGCTTCAAAGGGCAGGGATAAGATTTGTGGCTACTGACATCCACAATACTCTTTTATATAATGAAACAAATAAAGATTTTGATATAAATAAAATATCCTATATTGACATGACCCGTCTTAGAATTACCCCCGCAGCTGTAGGATACGGTAGTTTTGATTTATACATTAAGAAAGAAAACGGGAATTTAAAAAAGGTTATAGGAAAAGTTTCTGTTTTACCTAACCGCTGGGCAGAGCGAATGTTTGATTAATCTATCTTTCCTCTTAATTGTCCGCAGGCTGCATCAATATCGGCACCACGCTCAAGTCTTACAGTAACTTTTTTGCCTGAATGTTCAAGAAGATATTTGAACTTCATTATGGAATTATTGCTCGGACGCTGGTAATCATTTTCTGCCGTAGGATTATATGGTATAAGATTAATATTACATTTTATGTCATGTAAATATTGAGCAAGCTCTTTTGCAGAGTCGATTGTATCATTTAGATCCTTTATCAAAAGATATTCAATGGTTATTCGTCTTCCTGTTTTATCTACATAATTCTTTAATGCTTTTTTCAGGTTCGTCATATTGTATTTATCTTCAATCTGCATCAATTGTTTTCTTATATTATGGTTTGGTGCATGCAGAGAGATAGCAAGTGTAGATTGCATATCAAGTTCTGCGAGTTTATTTATTTGAGGAATTATTCCGCTTGTAGAAACAGTAAGCCGTCTTGCACCTATTTGAAAATCTTCGTTAAATATTTCCATTGCTTTTAGCACGTTATCAAGGTTTAAAAGAGGCTCTCCCTGTCCCATAAATACGACATTTGTAACTTTTAATCCGGTATCTCGCTGAATTGTTAAAACCTGCTCAATTATTTCTTTATAAGTAAGATTTCTTATAAACCCTCTTTTCCCTGTTGCACAGAAAGAACAATTAACGGCACAGCCTACCTGAGAACTTACACAGGCTGTCAAATTCGCACGATTATCAAAACGCATCAATACGGTTTCAACGCATTCTCCATCAGGATATTCAAGTAAATATTTAATTGTTCCGTCAGAACTTACCTGTTTTACCTTGATTTTTGTATCAGAAACTTTTGCAACTTTTTTCAATTCTTCTCTGAATTTAACTGATAAGTCGGTCATTTCATCAATTGATGAAACTGACTTCAGGTAAATCCAATTATGAATTTGTCTCGCTCTGAATTTTGAAGCTTTTAATTCATTTGTGATATTTTCAAATTCTTTTTGTGTTAATCCAGATAAAGTATACATTTTATTTATGATGCCTCTTTAATTTTTATAGTATAAAAATCTATAATTTCAATCATGGCATGGAGCATTAAGGCAACAGGTTCAACTTCTTCTTTCCACTTTTTATACCCGCATGCTTCTGGGAGAATACTCAACGGATTATCAGGAAAATCCCTGCATATTTGAGGCCGGTTTTCATAATCCGAGCATCTTTTATCTTCGGTTAATTTGGGGCAATGATAAAAATATACATCATATTCTTTATTTTTCTCCAGAAGTTCTATATATTCTGGATACACTTTCCTTGCTTCTTCTTTTGAGTTGTACGGAACGAAAACACTTAAAAATTGTTTTGCAAAATTATCCCCATTTTGTGCTTTCTGTTTTAATTCTTCAGGAGAAAATTCACTACAAGCTAAATTACAACATGTAGCGCAGCCGACACAATTAAATTTTGTTCGGTAAGCCAAAATTTCATTTAGCTTTCTGTAAATTTCTTTGGATATATCATTACTTAAGAGTTTAAGAGTCTCCTCCTGCCATTTTTTACCTGAAGAGTTCTCTGGGAATTTATCAAAAATTTCTCCTTCAAGATTATCGGGACGAATATTTTCAACCCGTTTTTTTATTTCTTCAGCAGATTGGATAAATATTTCCCTGTATTCTTTTCTTAAACTGTCAATTGTATAATTTAAATCCGTCATATTAATATTATTAGCTATGAAATATCCCAACGTCCACAAGTACCGCCCCAGCGTGCGATAATGTTTCCTTTAATATCTTTAATTTTATCGTAATGCGGGATTTCTCCTTCTCCCTCAAGAATCGTTATGACCTCACAATTGTTTGAACATCCGTTACAGTCACATGTTATTGAATGGAAATGCATATCTCCCACTTCCCAGCCTTTGAACTTAGTTGTTGCGTCTGTATACTGGTGGTTTTCCATAGCTAGCAGAGCTGCTCCTATAGCTCCCATTGTCTGGTGGTTGTCAGGCACAACTACTTTTTGCCCAAGAGCCTCCTCGAAAGCTTTAACCATCCCTGAATTTGTTGCGACTCCACCTTGGAATGTAATTATTGGAAGAAGTTCTTTGCCGAGAGCCAGATTACTCAGATAATTTCTTACAAGAGCCTGACAAAGACCGTATAACAAGTCTTCTACAGGATATCCGAGCTGTTGTTTGTGAATAAGATCACTTTCTGCAAAAACTCCGCATCTTCCTGCAATTCTAGCAGGATTTGTAGATTTAAGAGCCGTTTCGCCAAAAATTTCAATTGGAACATTTAGACGGTTTGCCTGTTGATCAAGGAAACTTCCTGTTCCTGCTGCACAAACTGTATTCATTGCAAAATCTGTAACAATACCATCTCTAAGGATAATAATTTTACTATCCTGACCACCGATTTCAAGAATGGTTTGAACACCAGGAACATTAGTGCTTGCAGCAACTGCATGCGCTGTAATTTCGTTTTTAATAATATCAGCGCCAACAAGAGCTCCCGCAAGATTTCTGCCTGACCCTGTTGTCCCAACTCCCATAACGTTATAATCAGTCAGTTTTTTCTTATATAATTCTTTTAAACCGTTTTGTACCGCAAGTACAGGTTTTCCTGATGTTCTTAACATGTAGCTATCTACATATTTGCCGTTTTCATCTACCAGTGCCAGTTTTGTTGTAACTGAGCCTACATCAATCCCTAAATATACTGTTAAACTCATTTGTATTCCTCTTTTTCTATTCTATATAAACCAAGCATAACACAAAAATACAAATCATTTAATCGGGTAGTTACAAAAATATATTTATTGTGCTAATATATTTATTGTTAAAAAAAGAAGAGGAAAGTGTTTTTTATGAACAAGTCAAAAATAATTACTCCAGTATTAATATTAGCTGTAGTATTAGGTATACATGGATTTAGTAATGCACAGAATGTCACAATTGATCCGATTAAAACTATTTCTGCAATTGATTCTGCTGCGAAACCAGCTGCTAAAACTGCTCAAAGTTCGAAAACATATGTATATGCACTGCCTTTGGCTATAGTAGCAAATCCTGATGCTTATGTAGGTAAAAATGTTAAATTTAAAGCTAAGTTTGATAAATTTGCCACTCTTGGTTTAGATTATAAGCCTGCATTCAGAAGTTCTGAAAAATATATTTCTTTCCTGATTCAAAGAGATGATGTGAGAGATCATGATATTCCGTTGTCAGAATTGAAATTGTTTCTTAATCGTACGGAAGCAGAAAAACATATTGATTTGAATTCGGGAGATGAAATAGAAGTTTGTGGAAGAGTTTTTTCATCTGCATTGGGTGATGCCTGGATGGACGTTGACAAGTTTACTGTTCTGAAAACTGTTCCTAAACCGGAAAATAAATAATTTAATTGAATACGGAGTTAAGAAATGGCAGAAACTGATATTAAAGATAAAAAAGATAAAAGGGAAGTTTTTCTTACTATTCACGGGCACTTTTACCAGCCTCCACGTGAAAACCCATGGCTTGAAGCTATAGAGCTTCAAGATAGTGCTCAGCCTTTCCATGATTGGAATGAAAGAATTAATAAAGAATGCTATAATCCTAACTCTGTTTCGAAAGTTGTTGACAGCAGAAATCGTATTCTTGATGTTGTTAATAACTATGAATATATTAGTTTCAACTTTGGTCCAACTTTACTTTCTTGGATGGAAAAGTTTGCTCCGCATACATATGAACGTATTATAAAAGCTGATATAGAAAGCCGTGCTGAACATAACGGACACGGGAATGCTATTGCTCAGGTTTATAATCACATTATTATGCCTCTTGCAAATGAACGGGATAAAGAAACCCAGATTAAATGGGGTATAAGTGATTTTGAATATAGATTTGGACGTAAGCCTGAGGGAATATGGCTTGCCGAAACTGCTGTTGATGATGATACATTACGTATCTGTGAGGCGAATGGGATAAAATTTATAATTTTATCTCCATATCAGGCTGCCAGAATTAGAAAAGAAGGTTCTAATGATTGGCAGGACGTAAGCTGGGGTAATATCGATCCTGCACGTTCATACAGGTATTATATTAAATCTGCACCTGGAAAATATATGGATTTATTCTTCTATGACGGTGCGATATCACAATCGGTTGCTTTTGATGAATTGCTGAAAGACGGTAATAAATTTATTAAAAGATTAAAAGAAGGTATATCGGATATACGGGATTATCCACAGTTAATACACATTGCAACAGACGGTGAAAGCTATGGACACCATACTAAATTCGGAGATATGGCTCTTGCTTATGTGCTGAAGGTTCGTGCGGAATCTGAGGGATTTACTATCACTAATTACGGTGAATATTTAGAAAAATACAGAAGTGATTATGAAGTTGATATAAAACAGGCTTCTTCATGGAGTTGTTTCCATGGTGTCGGGCGATGGAAAGAGGATTGCGGGTGTTCTACTGGTGGACATCCTGGCTGGAATCAAAAGTGGAGAAAACCTTTAAGAGATGCTCTTGATTATTTAAGAGATGAGCTTGTAAAAATATTTGAAAAAGAAGGTGTAAATTATTTTGAAGATGTCTGGGCTGTTAGAAATAAATATATTTCTGTGATTCTGGATAGAAGCAGAATTAATGTTGAAAAATTTCAGCATGAAAACTTTTTACCGAATCTCTCAGAAGAAGATAGAGTTCGTGCTATGGAATTATTGGAAATCCAACGTCAGGCTATGTTGATGTATACAAGCTGCGGTTGGTTTTTCTCTGAAATTTCGGGGATTGAGACCGTTCAGATTATGAAATATGCGGCACGTGCTATGCAGCTTGCAGCCAAATTTTCCAAAAAGAACCTAGAAAAACGATTTTTGGAAATTTTATCCGAGGCTAAGAGTAATTTACCTGAACATGGGAACGGTCAGCAAATATTTGAAAAATTCGTAAAACCTTCTGTTGTTACATTAAAACAGATTGCGAGTTTGTGGGCCATTTCTTCTTTATATCAGGATTTTGAAGATGAGGAAAATGTTTATTGTTATATTGTAACACGAGAAGATTATCAAAGAACTCCAAAGGGTAATTCTTCATTGATAATTGGACATATTGAAGTTCAATCACGTATTACTTTACAAAAATCTAACTTGATGTTTGCCTTAATGCAGTATGCAGGGGGGGACTTCCATTGCGCAATTAAAGAATATTCCGATGATGAAGAGTATTCAAAAATGAAACAAAATTTGACTAAGATATTTATGCTCAATCCGCTTACGGAAATCATCAGAGCTATTGATGAGTATTTTGGTAAAGAATACTTTACTTTAAAAGATATCTTTATTGAGGAAAGAAGGAAAATCTTGCAAATTCTTCTTAAAGATAAAATGGAAAAATTTGCTAGAAATTATCAGGAAATGTATGACGAAGGCAAGGGGGCTATATATCATATGCAAAGTCTCGGACTTGCTGTTGCAGAAGAATTTAAGATTGCAGCAAGATATGCTCTGAGTAAGAAGTTTAATGATTTAATAGTTTCATCCGGTGGGTTTGTTGAACCTTCTGGCATACAGGATATAATGGCTATAAATTATGAGGCCAGAGCTATAGGTATAAAGCTTGACAGATCTCCGGCAAATAAGATTTTTGCTAAGAAAATTGAACAAAATATTAATCGTCTTGCATACAGTTTAGAAGTTCAGCAGGCGGATGTTCTGATGGAATTATTTGATTATGTTGAAAAATTGGAATTGGAAATTGATATTTCTGAGGCACAAAATACCTATTATACAAGAATATATCATCGTATAGGAGAAATTATCGAACTTAGTCAAAAATCTAAACGTTCAAGTGAAAGACGTTTTGCACAGATGCTTCTGGATATTGGTGATAAGTTGAATATTAATACAGATTTTTATCGTTCAAAGCTTGATAAAATCGGAGTTTAATCACCAGTTGTCCGAACCATAGGCTTTAAATATATCTATGGTATGTTGGATTTTCTTTTCAACAGATGTTATTTTTTCTAAAATAGCAGCATCTTTTGTTTTTCTTTTTAACAGCTGTAGTTCAAGATACTCTTCCTTTGCTCGGCGAACTTTTTGTTTGTCCTCTTCTCTTTGAAGGAAAAGCCAAGCTTCAAATCCGCAACCTGGAGGAACTACAACCCATCCGCTTGACGGGCAATGAATACACAGTGTAGGACGTTCTTCATATATAGAGCACATATTATTATCAAGAAGATACTTGCATTTGTAGAATGTCATTTTTTCTTCATGGTAATTTCCGTCCATTTCTAAATATTTTTTTATATTATCAACAATTCCGGCATCAACTTCTCTGGCCGCTTCAATTGATGGGTAGGGTTCAAAAATTTTTAAAAAATCAAGTGCAAATTCATTACCTTCACGGGCTAGTTTTTTTATTTCTTCATATGTATATTTTGTATTTGTTACGACTCTGCAGCATTTTCCACACATTTTGCAAAGACTTTGAGGACGCTTCTTAAGATAATTTTCTTCGTAACTGCTCATATTATTTATTATAGGCATTTTATTATATTTAATAAAAAAAGTTAATATTTCTTAAAATTTTAACTTTTATAGCAATTATTTGGAATCAGAATACTTTAATAAATTAGGTAGTTTAAAAGGTTATTAATCATGCATAATCCAATTCCTCAAGGGCAAATCCCAAATCCTATACAAACGGCTCAACCTTCATTAAATTATGGTACGGCTCCAGTATTGAATGCTCCTCCTGTTCAGACTGCGAATCCTAATTATGCAGGAGTTAATATTCAAATATTTAATCCTATGGTGGGAAGTCCTAATGGTTATATTTATCCTCAGCAAACTACTTCAGCATATGGTCCGGGAGTTAATGGTGGATGTTATCCTTCAAATTACTATACCGGTCAATATGGTCCTTCTCAGCCTACAGTTTATGCAGGACCAAATGGTATGAACAATTCTTCTCCTGTTGGACAAGGGAACAATACTATACCAAATTTACAAACAACTGCACAAGGGCAATCATGGAATGATGGAACAACCATGCAAAATCCGCAAATGGCCCAGTCAGGGATGAGTCCGGAACAGAAATCGGTAAATTCTGATGGACAAAACTCTGATACTTCTAATGCACAAAATACTTCATCTTTGGACACAAGTAAGACAAGTAATTCAGAACAAACTAATTCAGATAAAAATTCTGCCGGTGTAAATTCGGCGGATGGGCAGGTAGACTCAAGCAAGAATAATCAAAAGACTGATGGAAACTCTTCTGACGATAAAACAGGAAGTAAAACTGAAAAACGTAAAGTTGTAGAATTAACTGATGACTATATTAAAACTCTTGAAAACTATTTGAATAGTCAAGATGTTGAAGTTCGGCAAATGGGTGCCAAAGAAGTAGTTAATCGTTTGATGGAGGATCCGTCAAGAAATGATGATCCTGCATTAACGGCATTAGTAAATAAAATGTTACAGGATCCGTCAGCAACAATAAGAGCAATTGCCTTAAGTCTTGTTGAATCAAGGACAATTTTGGGTGATGATTATACGGTAACAGTGTTAAAGAATATGCAAAATTCTAAAGAAGGTTTTGGGCAGGATGCGGTACAGGCAACCAATGCACTTCTGAAAATGGCTGGAAAAACAGTCGAAAAGGAAGTTCCTGTAGAAGACAATAAATCAAAAGATAAAAAATAGGCGGTTAGGTTATGGGTGTTATATCAGCAATAAAATCAACAGCAATGACAGGGTTAGTGAAAGCAACAGGTGTTGCTGCAATTGGTGCATCAATGTATGATGCGCATGTTCTGGCAAAACTTGAAGCTGATACATATTCCCAGTCAAAAGAAGCTGACAGAGTTACACATGCAGCTCAAAATACTCTATATTTAGAACAACCTAGTGCTATTACCGGTGCTATTAAAAAGAAAATCTTTGATTTTCAGCTGGAACATAACTTTTTACAGCCTATAAACTCAGTTACCGGCTATATAAAAGGGTTTGCATCTATGTTGGTTACAAATTGTATTCCAGTAGGGCTTGGTGCGTTGGCATTATTTGGGAAGGGAAAGGCTATCCCAAGGACATCTGCTCTCGGTATAGCTGTTTATTATGGTTATCAAATTTTGCGTGAAGGTTTTGGTTTCGGCAAGGCTGACAGGTTAAATCCTCCTTATTAATAATTTATTACCTATGTATTAAGTATTAATTTCGACTTGACCTTCTCATATAGTGTGCAAAGATAGTAATTAAAAATAAATGTAACGAAATGTAAAATTAGATTTAAAAAAGCCTGAAACACAGTTATAATGCCTCATAGGATAGGATAGGATA
>CALVHA010000003.1 GCA_944327255.1 Candidatus Gastranaerophilales bacterium
AAGATAACTCGTTGCCGACACCTAATTTTCAAAGAGGAAATCTTTTTCAAGGTTTCCTCTTTTTGCGTTTTGTTGTATTTATTTAAATACTCTCTACATTTTATAAAGAAATGTTACGTAGAGAAAGAAATACTAAGATACGTAAATAGCCAGACGGGTAAAAAAGTTATAAATAAGCTATCAGGTATATTAGACAAAAACTATGATTATACAAGGGATACAGAAAAAGAGTGTATAAATCGGCTGAAATTTGTAACAAATTATAACTGACGGAATTATTATTAATTCATTTACTTTTCAAATAGAAAATTCGTAAGATAATAGTATGGAAGGAGGAAAAAGGTTTAAAGGAGGAATCGGAATGAGTGCAAAGAAGTATACATTAAACAAGCAAGAGAAGGCAATAATGCGATTAGTAGCACAGGGAATGGACAATAAACAAATCGCAAAAGAACTTTATGTAAGTCACCATACCGTAAAATCGCATATTGCTATAATCCTTAAAAAGCTAAACGCAACAAACAGAACTCATGCCACATACTTATCTCTGAAATTCAGGCTAATCCGATAGTATATGTGCAATATGAAAGGGAATAATAAATGCGAAAATATTCTATAACTGACACCGAAACAAAAATATTACAATTGATTGCCTTAGGCTTAAATAATCAAACCATAGCGGAAAAATTGTATATGAGTCCTCATACAGTTAAAGCTCATATCGCAAAACTTTTGAAAACATTAAACGCCACAAATAGGACTCACATAACTT
This sequence comes from Candidatus Gastranaerophilales bacterium, assembly GCA_944327255.1. Taxonomy (GTDB): domain Bacteria; phylum Cyanobacteriota; class Vampirovibrionia; order Gastranaerophilales; family Gastranaerophilaceae; genus UBA1221. Next base: position 773 of record CALVHA010000003.1, read on the forward strand.
ATATTGCATATAAAGCTAAAATTATCGAATAAAAAGCCTTAAATACTTGACAACTGAGAAGATTATCTATAAAATGATAATTGTTATCAATTATGAGGTCTAAATGAATTATTCAAAGCAGCGTGAAGTTATATTAGATGCGTTAAAAAACAATGTAGTTCATCCAACTGCGGAGTATCTTTATTCTGCTTTAAAAGAGGAGCATGGTTCAATAAGTTTAGCGACCTTATACAGAAATCTCAATCTTTTGGCGGCCAAGGGAATTATAAAAAAGATTGACGGACTTGAATCATCCTCACATTTTGACCATAACGTGCATGAACATTATCATTTTATGTGTGATAAATGTAAAAAAATATATGATGTCAGTTCTGATGTTGCTCCATATCTTGCCCAAAAAGCAGGAGAGGAGTTAGGAGCAGATATTACTAATTGTGATATTATTTTTCACGGTATTTGCCGTGAATGCAAAGTAAAGGAGAAAGTTATGGACAAATACGTATGCACTGTATGTAATTACATCTATGACCCGGCTGAAAATGACGGTGTTAAATTTGAAGATTTACCTGAGGATTATGTTTGCCCTATCTGCGGAGTCGGCAAAGATTTATTTGAAAAGGAATAGAAGGATATTATTTGGCTGAAGGAATATCTACTTCAGCCTTTTTGAAATGAAAAGGAGAACTATATGGCAGAATTAAGAGGCTCTAAAACTGAAAAAAATTTAATGACAGCTTTTGCTGGAGAATCTGAAGCCAGAAATAAATATACTTATTATGCTTCTCAGGCTAAGAAAGAAGGTTTTGTTCAAATTAGCAGGATTTTTGAAGAAACAGCTAATAACGAAAAAGAACATGCAAAAATATGGTTTAAGTACTTGCATGATGGGAAAATTCCTGAAACTATTAAGAATTTGGAAGACGCAGCAAACGGTGAAAATTATGAATGGACAGATATGTATGCCGGATTTGCAAAGGACGCAGAAGAGGAAGGTTTTGAAGAGCTCGCTGCCTTATTTAGACTTGTTGGTAATATAGAAAAAGAACACGAAGAAAGATATAGAAAATTACTCCAAAATCTTAAGGACAATAAGGTTTTTGTGAAAGATGAAGAGGTAATTTGGGAATGCGGAAATTGCGGACATGTTTTTAAAGGGGAAAATGCTCCTATGCTTTGTCCAGTTTGTAAACACCCGCAGGCTTATTTCTTTGTAAAGTCTAAAAATTATTAAATTTATTAATCGGGAGCTAATCCCTCCCGATTTTATTGTTTGTGTTAATTTTTATAAAAGTCTTTTCATAATATTTTTATGTTATATAATTGTAAAGTAGGGAGATGTATAATGAAGTTTAAAGAAGTAAAAAATAATATATATTATTGCGGTTTAAATGACTGCGAAAGAAAAATTTTTGATGAATTAATACCATTGGAACACGGCACAAGTTATAATTCTTATCTTATTGCCGGCAGTGAAAAAACGGCTATTATAGATACTATGTATCCGCCTAAGACAGATATTTATCTGAAAAATTTAGACGAAAATAATGTTACCAAAGTTGATTATATTATTGCAAATCATGGGGAACAAGATCACTCAGGATCTATACCTGCATTATTGAAAAAATATCCTGATGCTGTTGTTTTAACTAATGCAAAATGTAAAGAAAATATTAAAGAAATGCTCCTTGTTCCAGATGAGAAAATTCGTGTTATAAGCGATCAGGAAGAAATATCTTTGGGTGATAAAACATTGAAATTTATCCTTGCTCCAGGAGTACACTGGCCTGATACTATGTTCACTTATATTATTGAAGATAATGTTATTTGTACTTGTGACTTTTTAGGGGCTCATTATACTTTTGAAGATATTTTTGCAAATGATTCTAAGGAGTTAGAACATAGTGCAAAGCGTTATTATGCAGAAATTATGATGCCGTTCAGAATTTTATGTAAGAAATATACAAAACTTATCAGAGATTTAAATCCTGATATGATTTTGCCTAGCCACGGTCCAGTTTATAAAAATCCATCGTTTATTTTGGATCTTTATGCAGATTGGTCTGCCGATGAGGGGAAAAATCTGGTATTAATGCCTTATGTTTCTATGTATGGAAGCACAGAAGAAATGATAGATTATCTTGTTGAAAAACTTGAGGCTAAAGGGATTAAAACCGAAAAATTTGATATTGTTACAGGAGATCTTGGTGATTTAGCGATGGGACTTGTTGATGCTACCACTATTGTTTTGGGCAGTTCCATGGTGCTTTCAGGTCCTCACCCTATGGCCTTTAACATCGCTTACCTTGCAAATATTTTAAAACCTAAAGCTAAATGCGCTACTTTTGTTGGTTCTTACGGATGGGGCGGAAACCTTTTTGGGAAACTAGGTGAACTATTGTCTGGACTAAAACTTGACATTATTGAACCTTTACTGGTTAAAGGGAAGCCTAAAAAAGAAGATTATGACAAATTAGATGAAATAGTTGAAAAAATATATGAAAAACATAAATCATTAAATTTATTATAGCTATGGATAGGGGGAGAAAATGATTAATAGGCTTGTTCCTGCAAGCATAGGATTAAAATTCTGTGCAAATGACAAATTGGCTCCTGGTGAAATCTCAAGAGTTAAGAAAAACGAAAATGATACGACTGAGAATTTGGTCAGAAGTCCAAAGAAAGATACATTTACTGCAAATGCTAACGATTCTAAATCAAACCAAAGTGTTGCAGAGTTACCCCATAATAAAATCAATTTTAAAAGAATATTTGAAAAAAAAGGAAACGCTTAAGCGTTTCCTTTTTGTAATATCCAAATAAGTATTTAATAATCACTGTTTTGAGCATAATCTTCATCATCTTTCATCGCAGAAAGGTCATCTTTATAGACAGCATCAAAATCATCAGGCATTAATTCAGGTTCAGGCCAAATTGTATCACTGTCAAATCTGCAAGCGTGAAGATTATAGGAGCTTGTTAAATCCGAATTACTTAAATTTGTCTCAGAAAAAATACACCCGGCAAGATCCGCATCCGTAAAATTGCAATATGTCATTTCCGCATAGCTACAATCTGCACCGTTTAATAAGCTTTCAGAAAAGTCACTTTCAATAATTTTTGCTCGTGTAAAGTCTACTGATGTTAAATCTGCACCGTTAAAGTTTACTAATGATATATTACAATCGGCAAATGAGCTTGAATTTAAGTCAACATTTGAAAAGTCAATTTCATTAAAGCTCATTGCAGAAAAATCAACTTCGCTCAAGTCAACTTCTTCCTGCTCAAGTTTCCATTCATTAAATTTTTCAGGATGTCTGTTTAATAATTCAACTAATTCTTCTTTAGTATAATCTATCATTTATAATTTCTCCTTGTATAATTTTAATTTATTAAGCTTGTTTCCAACGCCAATAATACTGCCTGAGTTCTATTAGCCACTTTTAGTTTTTTAAATATACTATTTAAATGAGTTTTTACTGTTACTTCTCTTAATACAAGTTCTTCTGCAATTTCTTTATTATTGGCTCCCTTTGCGGCTAATGCAAGAACTTCTTTTTCTCTTGCTGTCAGGGGGGTGGTCATATTTTTATTTTCAAAATTGTTTGTAACATATGACTTTTTTTGTTGCTGCCAGCTTGAGCGTCTTAAAACAGCCTCCATACGAGCTAACAGATTTGGTAAAATAAAAGGTTTTACTATATAATCATCTGCTCCGTTTTTTAGACCAGATACCATTTTTTGTTCTTCACTTATTGCTGTAATTATTATAACAGGAATATAATTAGTTTTGTAATTTTTTCTGATATTTTTTAATGTTTCCCACCCATTCATATTAGGCATCATTATATCAAGTAATATTAAGTCAAAATTTTCTTTGGCATTCTCTATAAGCTTTAAAGCTTGAGCACCATCCGTTGCAGTAGTTACTTTATAACCATAAAACGGCAATGCATCTTTTAAATATTTTGGATTGTCATCTACAAGAAGAATATTTGCTTCTGCCATTAATTTCCCTTTAATGTTTGTTATACAATCTTATACTTTAATGCTTTCAATGCGGCCTGTAGACGGTCATCTACCTCTAGTTTTTGTAAAATATTTGCAACGTGAGCTTTGGTAGTATTAATACTTATAACTAGAATTTGTGCGATTTCCATGTTACTGTATCCTTCAGTCATAAGTTTTAAAATCTGAGATTCTCTTGCTGTAAGATCATATTCTTTACTGTTATTATCGCTATCTATAACCGGAGAATTTGTTGTTGCTTTTAAGACAATATGTGCGATACTAGGGTCAAACCAAGCCGCTCCGTCAGCTACCGATTGTACAACCTGTATTAATCTTTGCGGATTTATTTCTTTTGAGCAATATGCGTTTGCACCAGCTTTCAGACTGTTTAAAACTTCTTTTTCATCATTATGGGAAGTCAAGATTATAATTTTAACATCCTTGTCAGCGGCTCTGATATGTTTTGTTGCCTCAATACCATTCATAACAGGCAGCCCCAAATCCATAATAACAATATCTATATGGTTGTTATTGAAAATTTCGAGTGCAGTTTCGGCAGAATCTGCTTCATATAAAGTTCCTACAAAATCTACACCTTCAAAGGCAGTTTTTAAACCAAATCTCGTTAGTTCATGATCTTCTACTATCAGAATGTTTTTGCTCATATACCCAGTTCCTTTTTAACAAGTTCATTTTCAGGATTTATTAAAAGGCTTTTGTTAAAATAATATTTGGCATCTTGAGTTTGCCCTTTTGCCTTGCAGAGTAATCCTTGATAATAATAATATCTAAAATCATTTTCGTCAATATATTTTACAATAGCTAAGTATTTTCTTGCATCATTTAATTTCCCCTTATTAAGGGCATTCCTTGTAAGTCCGACCCAAGCATCAATAAATCCGATATTAATAGATACGGCTTTTTTTAAGTATTCATATTCTCTATTACTATCCTGAAGCGCAACGTTATAATATACTAATGCACAATCAGAATGTTCTTTTAGGATCTTTGTATTTATCTCCTTTGCCTTTTTATTCTCACCCATTGCAGAGTATGTCATTGCCACCCATGCAGAAGGAAGTGTTTCTGTCTTTGATTCTGCATCTTTAAAGTATCGTAATGCCTCTTTATATTCTTTGTTATGATATTTTATTTTACCCATAACCATTAAGGCTTGCGAATTTTTTCCTCCAAGTTTTAATGATTTATCGGCAAAGTTTTCTGCTTTTTCATATTCTTTTTGGTCAAAGTAAACTTGAGCAAGCAATGCATATACGTCTCTGTTTATATTCTTTTTAGAAGAGATTGCACTTTGGAGAGTTCTTGCAGCTTTTGTGAGTTCTCCCTGATAGTAATAATAATAACCAAGATGATATTTTCTTAAGGTATCATTTTTTGCAGTTTTATACAAAGTATATTGTTCCAGCGTATTAATTTTATTTATATAAGCTTTAGTATACAGTTTATTTGCTTTAAGCTCAGAGAGGAGTTTTAGAGCATTTTTAGGCTTATTACCCTGTAGAATTATTTCAATCTTTAATTTTTCATAGTTTAAATTTTGCGGATTAGTTTTTATTGCATTATTAACATATATCTCAGCAGTATTTAAATCTCCGCCTTTCAATGATCCCAAAGCGACAAGGTAATTTGCATAATCAGATTTTTGCAATAAATCAGTATTTTTAATTAATTCTGAAGTTGCTTCTTTAACCTGTGCATTATACATTATATTTGAATAAATTTCGGCAAGATATATTTCATCTTCTGCACTAAGCATATTTTTAGGGAAATAGAATTTTTTTATATCTTCTCCTTGTACAAATGCAATATCTTTATCCGAAGTTTTTTCTAATGCATCAAGACTTAATCTGAAAAAACCAATCTCCGCCATTTCATCCGCCATTTTTAAGTAAGCGTAATCATTTGGGACAATTGTTTGAATTAATATTTTAAAATCCATATAAGCCGATTTCACATTACATTGCATAAAACGCTGCATTGCAATCGCATAATGATTATGAATATCATTTTGAGTTAATTTGGCTTTCTTAGGAATAAGGATCTCATCTATATTATTTTGCATAGGAACAGAAGCAGGATCTACCGGCGTCAGATTTTCCAGCATAGATGCTCCAACGGGGCAGCAGGCTAATAAAGTTAGTATGCTTATGTATATAATCCTGTTTTTTAAAATCATCTATATTTTATTCCTGTTTCCCTTCATAATAATAATTAAACAACGAAACAATATTTTTTTCATCTTCCGACGGATTTTCTTTAGTTGCTAGGTTATATATATCTAGCAAATTATACTTACTTAGTATTTTATCATCTTTAGCTTTAAATTTAATATGGCTTTCAGTCAGAAATACATTGACTATTTTGTTTGTAGGAATACTCAAAAACACATCAACAAGATTTTTATCAAAATGCGAACCTGAACCTTTAAGCAAAATATCAATAACATTAACTATAGGCATTTTATCACGATAATGTCTTTTTGAAGTTATTGCATCAAAAACATCCGAAACAGCCAGTATTCTACCCCCGTATGGAATCTCCTCTCCCTTAAGATGCCTATAATAACCTGTACCATCATATTTTTCGTGATGAGAACAAGCAATTTCGCTAATCTGCTTAAAGTCTTCATTTGTGCAGATTTGTTCAAGAATATTATGGGTTATTTTTACATGTTCTTGAATGTGTTTATATTCTTCATCAGTTAGCTTTCCTTCCTTTTGAAGAACGGAATCTCTTATACCTATTTTCCCGATATCATGCAGTGTTGCAGCTTTTTCAATTATTTCTTTTGTCTTTGTATCAAGATTTAAAGTATCAACTATCAACATTGAATATAATTTCACACGTGTTGAATGACCTGCAGTAATTTTATCTCTGGCATCTATAGAGACAGCAAGCGTATTTATAAAACTCTCAAAGAGTAACTTCTGTTCCTTATAAAGTTCTTTTTGCTGTTCAAATAGCTGTGCATTTTCAAGGGCAATACTCGCACTCCCGCCAATTGCAATCAGTAAATCTTCATCATTCTTTGTAAACACGCCGTTAAGCTTATTTAATACCTGAAAAGCTCCGATAATTTCCTGATTATTATTTTTTATTGGCATGCAGAGAATAGTCGTTGTCTTATAGCCTGTGGTTTTGTCAACATCAGGATTAAAACGGTCATCATTATATGCATCGGTAATATTTACTGTTTCTCCAGTTCTAACTACATATCCCGCCAAACCTTTGTCTACAGGGAAACGAATTTCTTCACTATCTATCCCAAGCGCAATTTTAGACCAGAGCTCATTTTTATCTTTATCAAAGAGAAATACAGTACATCTGTCAGCTTGCATTGCAATTTTAGTTTCTTCCGCGATAACACGTAACAAAACATTAATATCTGTTTGGGCTGTAATGGATCTTCCTATTTTTACAAGTGAAACAAGAGGATCACTTTTGGTAGGGAATGTGTATTCCATTCCGTTTTTAATTTGTTTTATTCTGCTTACAATAAAACCGAGCATTTCATATTCATCACCAAGTAAGCCGTAATCTTTTGCATTATTATAATGCAAGAGAGCCAGCTTTAAATCATTTTCACTATAATATATATTTCCAAGCACAAGTTCGTTAAACATTTTTGCAGAATTATGACGGATTATTTTTGCCAAATTTCCGGAATCCTTTAACAACTCTAAAGAATTTTTATAATTGCTTTTATCTGATAGGTAATCCGATAAAGCCATAAGGCTCATACAAATTGAAACTTCTCCATTTAAATTTTCTGATTTAAATGTATTTTGAGCTTCAATAAGCTTTTTGTGTGCATTTTTATATTTTTTTGATTCTATTAACCCGAGGATTTCTTGTAAAATTTTTTGATTACTTCTTAATTCCATTTGATCCATTTTTAACCCTTTTACAACTTTATGTTTTTATTATACAATATTTTTATTAATAATACAAAATATTTTTATGTTTGAAAAGTCTGCTTTAAAGGAGAAAGGGCTAATGAAAAAGATTACAATATTAATACCTGTGTACAACGAAGTAGCAACTCTTGATTTAATATTAAAAAAAGTTGAGGAGACGAATTTTTGTGGATTAGAAAAAGAAATTATTCTAATAGATGATTACTCAACAGACGGCACAAAGGATCTTTATCCTAAATATTCACAATATAAAATTTTTTATCACGAATACAATCAGGGCAAAGGTGCTGCTTTACGAACCGGCTTAGCCAATGCTACAGGGGATATAATTGTTATACAGGATGCGGATCTGGAATATGATCCTACAGATTATGAACCACTTGTAAAATTGATACTTGATGGAAAAGCCGACGTTTGTTACGGAACAAGGCTTGCAGGGGGTAAACCTTCAAGATCATTTATGTTTACTCACTGGTTGGGTAATAAGTTCTTGTCTTTATTAACAAATATATTATACGGCTCGACTCTGACTGATATGGAAACATGTTATAAAGCATTCAAAGCTGATTTTATTAAAGGCATACAGATTAAATCTAATCGTTTTGATTTTGAGCCTGAAATAACAGCCAAAGTATTAAAACGTGGAGCAAGATTATATGAACTTCCTGTTTCATATTTTGGCAGAGAGTTTTCAGAAGGGAAAAAAATTACCTGGAAAGATGGTTTTCACGCAATTTGGGCTTTGATTAAGTTCAGATTTACGGATTAAGAATAAGTGTGTTAGAAAGGAGAAAATATGAAAAAATTATTGTTATCTTTGTTTATGATTATAGCAATTACTCTTCCTTCATCTGCTGCAACATGGGTCGCAGCAGACAGAGTTCCTACAGTCGGCAAAAAAATTATTACGGCAAACAGTTTACCATCAACCATTACGTTTAAAGTAGTCGATGGGACAGCCGATAATACTTATGCAACAACTAATAATACTATTCAGATAAGTTCTACTGACTTATCATATACAGGCAATGATAATGAAGTTGCCTACGTTGTAGCACATGAACTCGGAGGAATAATTTGCGATAATATCGGGAAGAAAAAAGTCAGAAATTTTTTGAAAAATGCACTGACAAGCAATTTGAGTTCTGACAATGTTATAAGCACTGCAGTAAATAGTGATTATGTTTCTAACAAACAATCAATGTCCGACAATAAAAATGCGGATATTATGGGGACAGATTTAATGATTAATGCAGGTTATAACCCGCTTGCAGGAATCGTTGTTATCACTAAAATGCCCGGAAGCAGTTGGGAAATTCTTCAAGGGAAACCTGCAAACAGTGAAAGAGCTATGTATATTTACGATTACCTGACTTACAACTTCCCAACAAAGGTTCAAGCCGGATATGGATGTAATGAATACAGAGCCTTTCTTACTTATGCAAATCCGATTGTAGAAGAAAGAAATTCAAGTAAAAGTAAATTGAACAAATTTAATAAGGAACAGAAAAAACTTAAGTCAGAACGTGATAAGCAGCTTTCTAAATACAAAGCAACCGGAGGATTATCAAGCTGGAATGTTTCTTATGAACTGTTAAAATCAATTACAGAACCGGAAAATGAGTAAATTAATATTTAATTAAAAAAAGACCTGGAACTCCAGGTCTTTTTATTGACAGTTTTATAAAGATATGTTAAAATCCCTTTGTTATATCTATTGGAGGTTATATGGCTGATACAAAAGAAATTATTTCCTGCCCGGCCTGCGGAAAGGAAATGAAAAAGATTTTTATCCCTGAAATTAATGTTAATATTGACATTTGTGCTGATGGATGCGGAGGGATTTTTTTCGATAATCGCGAGTTGAAATTATTAAATAAAGATGCAGATAAGGTTGATGAAATAATTAAATCAATTGAAGGAAAAACTTTTACCAAAACAGATGATTCTCTTGAGAGAATCTGCCCGGCCTGCGGCGCAACTATGATCAAAAATAAAGTTAATAACAAGGACACCAACGAAAACGATTTCATTGTTATTGATGAATGTTACAACTGTGGTGGGAAATTCCTTGATCATGGTGAGTTAGAAAAATTTAAACATGAAAAAAAGGTTCCAAAGTCTGAAAAAGAACCAGTTGATGTTCAATACTTATATTCTCAAGTTGGACTTACCAATAATAGTATTGAAAATGATTTGGAAAAAGCTTCGCCTGTTAAAAAATTATTTAATAAATTATTAGGCTATTAATTACAAAGTTTATTATACTCACAGAAATTACAGCGGTTCGGATTTTTTGAAAAAATTTGTACCGCTGCAATTTTTTTGCATGTTTTTATCAATTCATCTTCATATAATAGTTTTCTTTCAGGGGTAAATTCTATCAAATGATTTTTATCATTTTTCAAATCAATATAAATAAAGCTGAGAGCAAAATTTTTACCCCACCCCTTCTCAAGAATTCTTTCTGCACATATCAGATACACCATTGTTTGGAAATCAGTTTCCGGATTCTTAGGAATAGCTCCTGTTTTATAATCAAGAATAAAATAGTTATTACCTGATTTCATAAATGCATCCAACCTTCCGCCATACCAAAAATCTTCAAGTTTGGCAGTTAAATTATATTCCGAATTAACATAAGTTTTCTGAAAATATTCATTATTAAGAAGTTTTTGCCATAAAGAATACTCTTCTGCAGAAAGAGATGATAAAAATTTATCAATGCAGTCGCCTCTTAAATAATAATTTGCAAGTGCATGAATTTTTTTCCCTTTTTCAAAAACTAAAGCCGGTTGAGGAATATTTATTTTTTTTATATATTTTAATTCGTATTTTTTTTCGCATTCTGAAAATGTTTTTAGCATATTAGGCGAGTATATTTGCATCAACGCACTCCTTATTTATTATATTAAAGACTTCATTAGGTTCTGCACTATATTTATACTTCTTTGATACAGTTATATACAACCTTCTCTTTGCTCTTGTAATTGCAACATATAAAAGACGAAGATTTTCTTCCACTGTTTCCTGTTTAAGTTCAAATTCCGTTTTCTTTTTGTAATTATTATTTAGAGCTTTTACCTGTTCTATAAAATCAGCAGGACGAAGTTTCATTTTTGAAATATTTATTGGTAGATTTCTTTCTGTCATCTCAGGCAGAAATACGTAATCGAATTCATCTCCCTTTGATTTATGAAGTGTCATTATCTGAACTTTCCCTTCAAAAAATTCTTTGTTATTTTCATCTTCCTCCGAGAAAAATTTAAATCCACTCAAAGAATTTTTCTTGGAAAGCTCGTATAACCTTTCTACAATTATAGAAAAACTTTTTGTATCATAGGACAATCTTTTTATTAACGTTGCAATCAAATATATATTAGATTTTTCTATTTCACTATTAAAATAATAAAGCCCTATTTTGATTGCAAGTTCATCAGGAGTAAGATATGATAAACCAAGCCAATAATTTAAATCCCAATGGAATTGTTTGAGAGATACACTGTTTAAAATATCACAATTTATTTGAATAAAGGGGTTCTCAAATTTTCGGATTTCATCAGCCATTCCTGTTTTGTAAAAACCCAATTCAGATAGAATTTCGTATCCTGTTGAAATAAGTTCGTTATCAAAAGGTGTAAGTATCATTTTAAGGACTGAAAAAATCACTCTGAAAATAGATTTTTGTTCAAGACATTCGCTTCTGGTAATACTCTTAAGTCCATTGTTATTCAAGTATGAAGCCCACATATTCACCTGGGTGTTATAACGAACAAGTATACCAATTGTTGTTTTAGGATTTTTTCTTATTGCATTTCGAATTTCTTTAAGTATATAATTTTGTTCTTCAAATTGCTTGTCGAAAATTTCTGTATAAATAGCATTTTCTTCCTCAGGATTTTTACCTTTAACCGGACTCATTAAAATATGATAAAATGCATCTTTTGTCTCATTTTTTGTTTCGGAATTCAAAAGGACTTTATTGGCAAGTTCCCAAACATCTTTTGTACACCTTTGGGAACAATTCATACTCACAGGATTGCTTGTTTCTATAAATCTTCTAAACCCTTTAACATCAGCATTAGAAAAAGTTGTTGTGATCGCCTGATTAATATCTCCGCATCTGATAAGATTTTTATGTTTTCCACTTAAAATATCAATTAATTTCTGCTGGATTGAGGAAGAATCTTGTGCCTCATCCTCAATTATATACCCGCAAATATTTTGATAATAATCCCTGATATCATCATTTCTCTCAAGAAGTTTCACTGAATTAATTAAAATATCATCATAATCTATAAGATTATTTTCTTTTAAAATCATTTGATACTTTTCAAAAAACTGTCGAAACTGTAAAAGCTTTTTATTTGACTGCACAATGTTTTTAAAATCCCCTTCACCAATTTTAAAAACAGAAATTCCACGTGTAAATTCTTCTATCTCATCCTTTGTTAATTTAATATTTTGCATTGCCTCTTTAATAATCTTTGATTTCTGAGTGTCATCACAAATATCAAAATCAGACGCAAGCCCGAGTCTTTCAAAATTACTATTCTCTTTCAGAATTCTTAAAGCAAGCCCATGAATTGTACTGATATAAGGAAGCTGTGAAGAATTTTCCCTTATTGATTTAATTCTTTCACGGAAATTTCTTGCAGCAGATTCCATATAAGTCATTACAAAAATGTTATCTGGAGATATGCCTCTATCAAGAAGCTTGATGATTAAAGCAAGTAAAATTGTGGTTTTTCCTGCGCCAGGAACAGCAGAAATTGCCATACGCCCTTTCTCATAATCAAGTACAGGGATCTGATCCGGACGAGGAACAATTTTAAATGTTGGAGCTTTTACTTCTTCCGTTACTTGTTTTAAGTACAAATACTCCTCAATCCCACCAAAATTTTCAACCCCGTTACTATCAAACAAACTGGAATATGTATAAATATGCTCATCCGCAAGAAGAGTCAATTTTCTTAAAATTCTTGCTGTTTTCTCTTTACTAAGCTCTATATTATCTTCAATTGTATATTTATCCTTTTCCCAGCCTTTTTGAAAAACCCATGCATTATATAAAGGTCCAGTATCAGATTTTACCCAGTCATTATTTGATATATCAAGCCAAATTTGATACTTTGTCCTGATTTGATTATCTATCAATTTTTGCGGTGTACTTATCACCAAATCTTGAGGAGAAATTTCTAAAGTCACATATGGATTTTCTGCGATAATTGAATTTTCTATCTGTGTTATTATTTCTTCTTTTCGTTTAACAAAATCCTTCCCAAAAACATTTTCAAAATCCTGCAGTTGTTTTATAAAGAAATTAAATTTTGTAATCTGATTCTCATCTTCCTCCGAAAATTTCATAAGCCTTGAGTATATCTCATAAACCTGTTCGGAAAGTTTTTCATTTGAAGGTAAAATATTATTTATTATATCAAGAAGTGTTTGATACTTCTGAGAAAAAATTTCATCTTCAAATTTATATGAAATAAAAGTTTTGTTTTTTTCAAAATTATCTAAAATTTCCCTACAATATTTAAGTGGTATTCCAAGCGTTTCAGACAGAACAGGGCGAATTTCAAATTCTCCGATTTTATCTTTTAATTTTGTATTTAATTTTAAAATTGTAATTGCAGATAGTACAAATTTATTTTGAATAAGTTTTTCGTTCCCTGACAGATAAATCAAATTTGCCTGACGATTGATGTTTTCTTTCAACCCGAATTTTAAGACTTCATCTATTACTGGAGTAACTATTGAAATATCTGACGGATGTATTTTTTTCTTTAAAAGTTCATTAATTTTCGAAGATGCAAGCTCGATCATTTTTGAACGTTTTGAAGGGGATTGCATAGAAAAATTTTCTAAAAATTCCGATTTATTTTCCGTAATATTTTTATATAAGTTTTCTGCATCAAATTTCAGTTTTGTCTCAGTATCTATTGTTAGAACAGGTTCTGAAAATAATTTTTCAAATTCCCAAACGGCTGTTCTGTCAGCACTTAAGTATCCTATCCGGCTTCCGCCTTTTTCATCAAATGCAATATAAAAATCTTTCAATTGCGGACGGAGGTATTCTATAAAATTAAAACATGCAGGCGTAATTTCATCGCCATCATCAAGAATAAGATATTCAATATTTTTAAAATATTCAGTATTTTTACAAGTATGATTAAATATAAGAATTTGTCTCAGATAATCAAACTCTCTTAAGATTAAAGTTTCTTTCAATAATTTTTTTAGTGCATAATTTGCATCTTCTGCAAAACTTTCGTCAAGAATTCTTGTTCTTAATTCCACTTCATCATCTGATAGGTTATTCTGCACAATAAGAGAATACCTTCTGAATAATTGATGAAGAAGAGATTTTTTGGAATTATATCCCTTAAAAGGAACTGTTTTCAAAATATCTTTCAGGATAAATTGTGAAACTTCCAATCCTGTAAGATTAGGTAAAATTTTAGGATTAGGATACGGGTTTTTATTTTCAATAAAAGCCCAATTATCATTAATTGTGTTGTATACAAGAGACGAAAATGAATAAACCTGAAGTTTTTCAAAGTAATTAATCTCTAATTTTTCTAAAGTTTTGTTAACAAATTGATTTTTTACATTCGAATTAGCAACAAGCACGAGTATTTTTGATGCATCTATTCCTGAATTAAGCAAAGATACATACTTCTCTATCAAAACCCTTGTCTTTCCTGACGATATGGTTCCATTAATAATCAATGAAGCAATACTCCTTATGATGTATTTTATCACGAAAATAAGTGTAATTTATACATATAAACTAATCCTAATATACTATTGCATTTTTCAAAAATTTAGTCTAATATAAAACCATAAATAAAAGATCAGTAAGGTAGCATAAAAACACAAAGAAAGTAGGAGGTAGAAATGCAAGAATTATTAGATCAAATCGGGGCATCTGCTGGTGAAATTTATAATTATTTAAACAGCAACGGCACAACAACTTTTTCAAAAATGAAAAAAGACTTGGACTTAAAAGGTAACTTTGCTGATTTAGGTCTTGGTTGGTTAGCTAGAGAAGACAAAGTTAATATCTCTAAAAAAGGTACTTCTGTTAGCATCAGCCTTAAATAAGTTTGTAAGAAGATAAAAAAGCACCCTTAAATGGGGTGCTTTTTTTATGTATATTTTTTTATTGATTTAACCATATATGTCAACTTGATTTTTTTTGTATTGATATTCCATATTTTCAAGTGAAGATTCTGCTATATTTTTAGTTTTTGCAGATGACACGATAATTAGATCAAGACCATGCTTATTAAAATTGTTTATATTGTTTTGGTTTGTTGTTATTATTTTAAGACTTTCTCTTTGATTGCTTTCAATTTCTTCAAGTTTATTACAGATAAAATTTAACTTGTCATCAGTTGTCATATATTTCAAATTGCTATAGATACTTTTAAAAGCGATATTGTTAATATTGTGAATGCGCATATTTACATTTTACCTTTCTATTATTTTAATTATAACAATCTCTACTATAACACAAAAAGAACCACAATAGCAGTTCTTTTTGTTCTTCTTCCAGCTATAACTATAAGAATTTGTTAAATTTTATTCGGAGATTTTAGAGCTTTTTTCACTCTTCTTAAGGTTCTTTCTTTCCCAAGAATTGCCAAGATAGCAGTCATATCTGCACCACAGGTTCTTCCTGTTACTGCTGCGCGGACTGCCCACATCGTAACTTTTGGTTTAATTCCTTTTTCTTTATATTCTCCTCTAAATACTTCCAACTTGTGGTGCAAGTTTTCTTCTTCAAATTCCCATCCTTGAGCTTGTCGTGCAAACTCTTCCAAAACATCCTGTGAAACCTCCGTATCTATTACATCTGTCTGAACTTTAGGCTCAATTTCAACATCTTCCCCAAAGAAGTAAGGAACTGCATCTGTAATATCTGATAATATAGTAAGCGGTTCTCTTGTTACTTCCACCATTCTTGTATATTGAGCATCTGTTAATTCTGTTAAATCGTATTTTGTTAAATACGGTTTTAACCTTTCTTTTAAATCTTCTATATCCAACATTTTAATATAATGACTGTTCATCCAATTTAATTTATCATATTCAAAAATTGAGTTTGAAGACGAAACATCATGAATTCTGAAATCTTTAGCAATTTCATCAACAGTTTTAATTTCAACACCATCTGAAGGAGACCAACCCAAAAGTGCAACAAAATTAATCAAGGCTTCTGTTAAATATCCTTTTTCAACGAATTCAGATACAGCTGTTGCCCCATGACGTTTTGATAATTTACTTCTATCAGGTGCCAGTATCATTCCAAGATGTCCAAATTCAGGAACCTCAGCCCCAAGAGCCTCATAAATCAAAATTTGTTTAAATGTATTTGAAATATGGTCTTCTCCACGTATAATATGAGAAATTTTCATTAACATATCATCAATTACAACCGCAAAATTATATGTCGGGCTGCCATTGGATTTCATAATAACAAAATCTCCAAGCAGACTTGTATCCATATGGAGTTCACCCTTTACCATATCATTGAATTTCAAAATAGAAGTATCATGAAATGCCTTTTGAGCTTTTGCAATATTAAATCTGATAGCAGGTTTTCTGCCTTCTGCTCTTAATTTTTCCTTTTCTGCGTCTGTTAAATTTTCACATTTTTTAGAATAAACATACGGTTTTTTATTTTGGGTTGCCAATTCTTTTTCAGCTTCTAATTCTTCAGGGGTGCAGAAACATTCGTAAGCGAATCCTTTATCCAAAAGAATTTGAGCGTATTTAGGATAAATATCAAACCTTTCGGATTGTGTATAAGGACCGTATTCTCCGCCGACATCCGGACCTTCATCCCAATTTAATCCCAAAGCTTTCAAACTGTCAAAAATATTATCAATATAAGCCTGACTTGTACGCTCGGCATCTGTGTCTTCAATTCTTAATATAAATTTGCCGTTATTTTTTTTAGCATACAAATAATTAAACAAAGCCGTTCTTGCTGTACCGATATGTAAGTTCCCGCTTGGTGACGGTGCTATTCTCACTCTTACTTCTGACATAATTCCTTCTTTCTTTTTTAAGATGTAAGTTTTTGCCGAATATTTCAGCGTTGTACTTTTCAGCAAGAGTGTTTAAGGGTATAAGATTTTAAATATTTTTTATAAATTCCTCTTGCATTTTTCAGGTTAGCACGAGCACATTTTGATTTCAATATATCATGTCGATTTGTAAAATTTGTTTTTATTTATTTAAACACTATGGGATCTCATTTCTTTAAGGATTTATTATTTTAACATAAGACGGGGTTAATTTTTATAAACTGAATTCTTAATTTTTCCTTAAGGAATTCTTAAATTTGTTAAAACTGTTATATAAATAATATTGTAAATAAAAGTTTATAAAAAGAAGGAGAAAAAATATGTTAAAACCATTAGGCGACAGAATTGTTGTAAAAGTTATTGAAGATACCGAACAAACTTCAGGCGGAATTTTTATTCCTGAAAGTG
Organism: Candidatus Gastranaerophilales bacterium; assembly: GCA_944327255.1. Classification (GTDB taxonomy): domain Bacteria; phylum Cyanobacteriota; class Vampirovibrionia; order Gastranaerophilales; family Gastranaerophilaceae; genus UBA1221. Next base: position 18,228 of record CALVHA010000003.1, read on the forward strand.
CAAAAGAAAAACCTCAAAAAGGGGAAGTTGTTGCAATCGGTCTCGGAAAAATGAACGATAAAGGGGAAAGAGAACCGCTTGATGTTAAAGTAGGAGAAACAGTTTTATATGCCAAATACGCAGGAACTGATGTAAAAATGGACGGAGTAGAATATAAAATTCTTTCTATTAAAGATGCATTAGCAGTTATTGAATAATTAACCAGACATTATTTAAAATTTATAAAAAAGGAGAAATAAAAATGGCAAAACGTATAGTTTTTGATGAAGAAGCAAGAAAATCACTTCTTAAAGGTATAGATGCCGTAGCCGATGCCGTAAAAGTTACGCTCGGACCTAAAGGCAGAAACGTTATTTTAGAAAAAAAATTCGGTGCACCTCAAATTGTTAATGATGGTGTTACTATTGCTAAGGAAATTGAACTTAAAGACGGCTTAGAAAATGCAGGAGCTCAGTTGTTGAAAGAAGTTTCTTCTAAAACAAATGATGTTGCAGGGGACGGGACTACAACAGCTTCAGTTTTAGCTCAAGCTATTGTTAGAGAAGGTTTAAAAAACCTTACAGCAGGTGCAAACCCTATGTCTATGAAACGCGGTATTGATAAAGCTGTTGACATGGCCGTAAAAAAAGTTAAAGACATGTCAAAACCTGTAAATACAAAAGAAGAAATTGCACAAGTTGCAGCTATTTCAGCTGGTAATAATAAAGAAATCGGTGAACTTATAGCTGAAGCAATGGAAAAAGTTGGTGCAGAAGGAGTTATAACTGTTGAAGAATCTAAATCCTTCGGTACTAACCTTAAAGTTGTTGAAGGTATGCAATTTGATAAAGGATATCTTTCACCTTACTTTGTAACTGATGCAGAAAGAATGGAAGCAGTTCTTGAAGATGCTTACGTTCTTTGTGTAAACAAGAAAATCAACTTAATTTCTGATTTGGTTCCTGTTTTGGAACAAGTTGCACGTGACGGCAGATCATTGTTGTTAATTGCAGAAGACGTTGAGGGTGAAGCTCTTGCAACATTAGTTGTCAACACTATGAGAAAAGTTTTAAGAGCAGTTGCAGTTAAAGCTCCTGGTTTTGGCGATAGAAGAAAAGCTATGCTTGAAGATATCGCAATCTTGACAGGTGGCGAAATGTTTACTGAAGAACTTGGTATTAAATTAGAAAACGTTACAACTCAGATGATGGGAAGAGCTAAACGTGTTACCGTTACAAAAGATGAAACAACTATTGTAGTAGGAGATGAAACTAAAGCTGCTGTTCAAGAAAGAATTAAACTTATTAAACGTCAAATTGAAGCTTCTGATTCAGAATATGATAAAGAAAAACTTCAAGAACGTGTTGCAAAACTTTCAGGCGGGGTTGCAGTTATCGAAGTTGGTGCTGCTTCTGAAGTTGAATTAAAAGAAAGAAAATTAAGAATAGAAGATGCACTTAATGCAACAAGAGCAGCTAATGAAGAAGGAATTGTTCCTGGCGGTGGTGTTGCATTGGTAAGAGTTCAACAGGAACTTGAAAAACAGCTTGCAACTATGACATTCTCATCTGATGATGAAAAAATCGGATTCAAGATTTTAACATCAGCTCTTGATGTACCTTTGAGAGCAATTGCCCGCAACGCAGGTGCTAAAGCCGATGTTGTAGTTGATACAGTTCTTTCTCACGAAAATGCATACGGTTATGATGCATTGGACGACAAATATGTTGATATGTTCCAAGCTGGAATTGTAGACCCTGCAAAAGTTACACGTTCAGCTTTGATTAATGCAGCATCAGTAGGTTCTATGTTATTAACAACAGAAGCTGCTGTTGTCGATATTCCAGAAGAAAAACCTGAACCTGCTATGCCTGGTATGGGCGGCATGGGCGGTATGATGTAATAAACCGTTTATAATAAATAATATAAAAAAAAACAAGACCGGATAAATTATCTGGCCTTGTTTTTTAGCTTTTATTGTTCATTATGACGATCAGTATCACTTCACTTGGAATACCGACAGGCATCATGCAAAAAAGTATATCATTTAATAATTAATATTTTGGCTTCACTCTTGAGATAACTTTGAAGCTACATTATTTATCTTCTTTCATTTTAGTAAACCAGCCTTCATCCATAGACATTACTCTGCTTACATCTACAAATTCGACTTTGTCATTTGGGTCAGTCGTAATAGTTCCTTTTTGCTCAGGAGTTTTGTGTGCAACCCTCACAATATCATCTCCGCCAGATTCAACATTTACCGTAGGCTCATCGCAGTTAAACAGGTGATAATATTCCGATTTTTCTGTTCCTTCTATAGTCAGGCCTTTGATATTTGAAAAACCTGTACCGTCACGCCCCGTTCCCATGTCACGTCCCGTGCGGACAGAAGCACGCGGATTATCCTGATCTTTAAAAGTTAATTTCGTACCATCTTTTAAGAATACACAGTTTAATTTTTCACCATTTTTATAAACCACTGATGATTTTGCAACATCTGCCGAATCAAATTGTACATTGCCTATTTTAATCTTGTCTATCGTCATATACATCTCCTTTCATTTTTTTTTGTGTATTAATTAATAGTCTCCGCGCCAATCTCCGGCAGAAACAGTCCGATGAGAACCGGTCAAATTATTGAATGCTTCAAATATAAAATCATATCCTCTTAAAGTTCCAGAAGCATCGTATTTGGTAAGCTTATATGAGCCGACTTCTTTAAAAGAACCATCGTCTTGTTTTTGTGAATAAACAACCATTAAATTGCCGTCTGAACCAAGCGTAACTTTCATTTTATAATTGCCGTCATCGGAAATTTTTTCACCGGTTCCCTCAGTTATATCGCTTGTCAAATCTTTCGGAAGCTTAAGTTCTTCTCTGAATTCATCAATATTTCTCCAATGGCCACCGAGTGCATCTGCCGCAAATGCTTCCGGCGTCGTTGGTGCATCATGGGAATTCTCAGAAGTAACTGTAAGCTCCTTATAATCCTCATTTTGCTGATATGTATAAGTTTCGAAAGCACCGTTTTCACCTTTGACTTCAATTGTACCGTATGCCAAGTTTCCGTCAGCATCATATGAATGTTTTTGAGTAATATTGCCCTTTCTGTATTCACATGTCTTTGAATATTCATCAAGAACAAAAGACTCGCCAGTTTGTTCATTGTAGTATAATACTCCGCCGTTCATTGTCATAGTATCAGGATCTTTCTTAAATCCTGCTTTTAATAAATCTGCTTCTGCCGGCATTTTGGAATCTACAATTTTCATAGGAGAATCCTTAACAAATTTAAACTGTAATTCTCCAGGTTTTGCCATATCTCCATCATAAAAATCATCAAATCTTTCACCGTCAACAAACGCTATTTTTTCTATAGAGCCGTCAGCAAAATAATTCCTACGTATTTCAATTTCTTTACCCGTATTAACACCAAGTTTAAATGTAGATTCACTTATAACATGTCCTTGACTGTCGACTGTCCGTGTAAAACCAGGTTTTCCATCTTCACGAAAATCTGTCTTTGTTATAGTTCCATCAGAATTTTGTTTGTACATATACTGTTCTTTTCCGACATTTCCAGAAATAGACTCTATGCCATCAATAACAGTAAACGACCCATCCTGATTTTCTTTTATAGTACGTGTGTCAGTGACAGTCTTACCATCAATATTGTACATATACGTGATGGTTTTACTTCCATCATCATTAATTGTTGTTGTTTGATTTGTTATATGGAAATTTCTTTTAAGAGGAGTTTCGTTCTCAACAGTACTCATAATGTTTTCAAGCATATTCCCATGACCGGTCGATTGCAAGAATGAGTCAACCGAATCACTCATCGTCATTTGGGCAACATGCTCTAATCTCTGTTCATCTGCCTCCGCTGCAGGCTTGAAACCTGCATCTTGTATAATTTGCTGTACAACCTTAGTTGTTTCACTTGACTGTAAAACAGGTTTACCAGCTTCATATTTATACTTATATTGTATTGAACTGCCATCATCCTGTATTAAGCTTATACTGCCTTGAACAGGGTTTCCATCCTTATCATATATAACTTCACTTGATTTGCCTTTTCCATCTGAATATTGAACCGCTGTTCCACCAGAGACTATAAATTGTGCATCGAAATCAGAAATCCTTACAGTTTCACCTTTTTCATTCTGGTAAGTTCTGCCACCATTCATATCCATTATATAAGTCAGCCCATTTTCATCTTGCTTACCAATAGTTATTTTTTGTCCACCCGGCAAAGTTTGAGCAGCATCTGCTTTCAACCCAAAACCGCCTGATTTTAAATCATCCGCAGTAGGAACAGACTCTGTAAATTTTACATCTTTCATAGCTTGTTCCAAATCTGTCTGTTTATGCTGGATAGCCTGCTTCTGTGTTTCATTGGTCTGATCTGTTATAGTCGTAGTATAGAATTCTTCATCTGCTGCTGGTATAGGAAGCGTTGGTTTAGCTGTTACATCCTGTGGCTTAGCACTTTCCTCGTTACCTGTAAAAGATTTGTACATGTTTTCCCAATTATTCCAGTCAACTTTACCAGTATCTTTTTTAGTATCGTAATAACGGAAGCTTTTTGCCGCATTATCAACACTAATATTCCATTTAATTTTATTTCCGTTACTACCAGTATGGTTTATAAAACCATTCCAAACACTGGCACTTATTTTCCCGTCTTTTTTACCATCAGCAGAATCAAGCTGTTCTGCTAATTTACGGTTCCATTGGGTATTGTTTCCTCCGGAAACTCCACCGACGTCGCCATTATACATAGTTTATACCTCCTCTGTTAATACTTACTAATATATAAACGGAAATGTTCGAAAATAATTGACAATACTCCCTCCTATCCTATCCTATCCTATCCTATCCTATGAGGCATTATAACTGCGTTTTAGCCTTTTTTAAATTTGATTTTACATTTCGTTACAATATATAAAACCGATACCGGTTTTAACCAATATCGGTTTTATAATACTTTATATTAAATTACTATTCTTCTATTTTATTGCCGTCTTTATCACAGTCATATAAAGGATTTCCGTCAGCATCAAGTAATTGATATTTATGTTTAGCATATTCTCGTACATAAGTACCATTGTCTAATTCCTTTATATCATTAGCGCCGACATTTAACTCAAACATGCTCTTAAGTTTGCCATTTTCCCATTTCAGTTCAATATAATCAATTATCTGACCATTTTCATCAAAATATGATACTTTAGTTCTTTTACCAGTAATTCGATCAAAATAAGTAGTCACATCATTTATTCCATCTTTTTTATGTATGTACTCAGTTCTTTTTCCTGTTTCTGGATCATAAATCACTGTATAACCATTTAATTGATCTTTTGCATAAACTGATTTAATTTTATTACCTGTTGTATCGTCATAATAGTGAATTTCAGTATTTTGACCATCTTTAAAAACAGAACTTTCCTGCAATTGTTCGGTTTCAGGATTATATCTGTTTATCAAGGAACTTTTACCTGTATTATCAAATTCCATATATATTCTCTTCTTACCTGTTTCAGGAGAATATAATATGGTATAATCATTTTTACCATCAGCAAAATGAGTATATTCAGCTTTTTTCCCTGTTTCAGGATCATAGTAATAAGTTCCACTGTTTACACCATTTTCAAACATATAAGTTGCAACAAGTTTACCAGTTTTTGAATCAAATTGCTCCATTTCAGTAACAACACCATTTTCATCATATTTTGTATTTGATACTTTATTTCCAGTAACTTCATCGTAACTTACTGACGAAATAGTCACACCATTATTAGCTGAGTGTGAAGCAATAATTTTCCCAGTATTTCGATCATATTGTTCAATTAAAGTACTGTTTCCGTTTCCATCAAATTCAGTATATTGAGTTTTATTCCCAGTCTCTACATCATAATGTGTTACATTTTTAAAATTACCATTTTCATCATAAGTATCCTTGGATACCAGCTTATCATTTGAGTCATATTTGTATGCAATCTTACCTGTAGATTTTCCATCGGCTCCAGTTAATAACTCCTGAATATTTAATCCTTTAGAATTTACTCTTATTTCTCTTGTACTTCCATCTTCATTAACAAGTGTTTCCCAGTATGCACCATCACTTGCAACACTGGTAATCTGTCCACCGTTAGCAGACTTCATTTCTACTAAATTCCCTGTAACATCTTTCTGATAATATTTCTTTGTAGTTTCATCATAAAAAATATTGGCATTTAATGTTGGTTTAAGCTTATCTTGTTGTTGCTGTTTGGATTTAATAGATAATCCCATTGTTTCATACATATTTTCACTTTTTGCATTTTCGGCTTTTGCCTGTAAATCTTTCATATACAAACTCTGTGCATATAAGTTTGTATTTTTTCCGCTTGCTGCCAAATTACTACGTTTCTTTGCAGCCTCTGTTGACATAAACTGTACCCCAGAAATTTCTAATCCCATTTTCATTCCTCCGTGTTGTGTGTAATAACTAAAATTTTTCCCTATGCTCTTATAAAGTATTTTTGAAATTTAAAATTGCTTTTTTTTTAATATTAAATTAACATTTCGTAATAAATAAAAAAAACAAACACGGAAAGTCTTGTAAAATCTGGATTTTACATGTAATATCTTTTAGAGACCATAATAAAACTTTTCCACCGAAAATCTACTAAATATTGCTAATTAAAAATACGTTCAAACATTGCACTGTATTTATCAAGAATTTCTTTATAATTTATATTTACAGGCGTTGGCTTAGAGGTTTTTATAGTTTCAATAAAAACCTCAGCATCTTCAGGAGTCTTGCCGTCTAAAAAGTATTTGGAATTTTGCACATCACGTCTTGCAGGAACAATTAGACCACTCTGTGTAAACTTTTCAATAACAGTTTTAGATGACAAATAATTTACAAGCCTGAAAGCCTCCTCTTTATGCTTAGAATTTTTCGAAACAGCCCATCCTGAAGAATCAAGAGGCACAATACTCCCTGCATCACCATTAGGAAACCGTGCAACATCCCATCGAAATTCGGCTTCTTCTCTGTATTTTGGAACAAGCCATCTGCCGGAAAGATGCATTCCGAGTTTCCCCTGTAAAAACAATTGTGCCATTGTTGCACTTGCACTTTCCTCCGCAAGAGGCGCAACATGATATTTTTTTCTTAAATCCGAATAAAACCGGAGTCCTTTTTGGGTTTGTGGGGTATCAATTATAATATTAGATAAGTCATCTGACAATATTCCGCCACCCTCACTCATCAGGTATGGAAGAAAAAATAATGAATCTTCTTCAAAACTTATCCCGAAATTACCATCATGTGTAAGTTGTTCTGCTGTTTTAAGAAAATCTTCAAATGCCCATTCTTTTTGAGGATAAGGAACATGATATTTATCAAATAAATCTTTATTATAGAAAATTACAAGATTAGAAACATCCCTTGGAACGGCATATAGAGTATCCTTCCAGCTAAGAGATTTTAAAATATTTTTATCATACTCATCTATCACTACTTTATTTTCAACAGGTTCCAAAACTCCGGCATTTGCATAAACAGGAAGATACAGGTTATTTATAAAAATAACATCAGGAGGAGTATTTGAAGCAAAAAGAAGATGTATTTTTTGAAAATAATTTTGCGGGATGTGCATAAAATCAATTTTAATATCAGGGTTGTCAGTCTCAAAATCCCTAAGAACAGGCTTCAAAATATCAATTTCAGATTTAGATCCCCAGCTTGCAAACTGAATTGTTACTCTATCATCTTTTGTTGTACAGCCGCATAAAAAACATATCAACGACAGACACACAAAAAAACTTCCAAAAAATTTTCTCACACCGGCACTTCTTCTTTCAGCTTAATTTTTATAACTCAAGCAATACACCCATTTTGTTGTTGTTAACTTCAACAAGGTAACGGTATCCGTTTGCTTTTACCATATAAACATTCGGATTATCAACTCTTACCTGCAATTTAACATCAGATTCGCCGCCAAAATCCTTTATGAGTGTCACATCATTATTAATTCTGCCGATTAAAGAAGTATTACCCTCACTGTTTGTTACAACAAAAAATCCACTATTGTCATCTATAGTATAACCGGATTTAACAATCATTCCATCAAACGGATTCTTTTTAAGCTGTTGACCTAGTTTTTTAGCGTTAATCTCTTCTGTAATCTTACCTAAGCTGTCTGCAACTCTGCTTGCCAATGAAGCAGATGCCGTAATTGAACTTGAGGAGTCGACTTTATCAAAATATTCATCAACGGATATTGTTGAATAAGTTTCCTGTTTCGCAGTATTTGCTAAAGGTTTGTTGTGAGCAATAGGAGAGTTTAGGACTCTGTCACTTTTTGCAATTAAATCCCCAACACTCAAATTGCCACCATCCAATTTCCTGAATGTGGAATGAAGTGTCGGATTGCTTAATTCAACATGTTTTGATTCCGAACTACGCGATCTTAAAATTTCCGAACGTCTTTTCGGAAGCGGAACATTTCTCTTAGTTTCTTCAAGAGCTATTTTATTTGCAAAAGATTTAAGTTTTCTTTTATTCTTCTGCATTTCATGAGAAATCTGGTCTCCCTCACTAAAAACAGGAGCTGTAGTAAAACTGTCTTCAAGTTGCTTGAAAATTATATCTTCATCAAACTTTAATTTTTCAACACTAGGTGACTGGTGCAATGTTTTCTCAAGAGACTCTTCCAAATCTTTATAATCAAGTTCTAATTGAGCTTCATCTTCAACAATATAAAGTTTCGGAGTTTTAACTGATTTCAAATCTTGATTTTTAACCTTCTTAATAGGAAGAATATTATCAGGAGATATATTGTTGGAAGATTTATTATAAGATTTCAGTCTATTAGCCTTTTTCGGTTGCAATTGAGCGGACTGAATACCATTTTCAATACTGTCATCAAAAATTTCCGTATAACCTGTTTGAGTATTCTGTTTTACTCTTTCAGCTTTTTTGACAGAAGGTTTCTTTACCTCATTAACAAATTTATATTCGCCATTACCGATATGTTTCAAAATTTTTCTGCCTGTATTTTTAGCTTTTGAATTATCAATATATTTTTGATATTTTTCCTGCCAGTTAAGAGCAGAATCATTAACAATCTCTTCATAATCCTTTACCTGAACAGGTTTTGAAAGCAAATTTTCCTTAAAAGATTCCTTAAGTGCCATTGAATGTTCCAATGATTTTTTAATAAGCTTAAACAAGAGAGTTAAACCCAAAACAGAACACAATAATATAGCCAATGTAGTAATCATATGTGCAGGAATTCCTCTATTTAGCAACTTATCAGCAATATTGTTTTTTAAATTTATACAATATACCAAAAACGGATTTGATGAAAGATCTTTTTCATCGGTAACAGAAGAAGCAGAAGAAGCTACTTTTTCAATATTTTCAACAGGTTTTAAATCTTCACTTTCATTAATTTTCAAATCTATATCAGATACAGCTGGAACGTGCTTATCAATGTCGTCAATAACAGGCAAATTCGCCGGCACATCCTGTTGTTTATCTGAAGCTTTCTTCTGGACCGTATCTTTAATTTTGTTCTGTGCAGCCTTAACAATGTTTTCAGATTTATTTATAACCTCAAAGCCTATAGGTTTTGACGCCAACAGAGTTTCTGGCTCTTTTTTCACAGAAGTACTAACTTTAACCGGTTCAGGATTTGAAAATTTAATAGTCGTTTTCGGGACAGCAGGTTTTTCAAATGAATTACTTGTATTAGCCGTCTTTATAGTTTTATTAACCCTTGACTGGGCAATTAAGTTCTTATAAGCTTTTTGTTCGGCCGTTAAAGGAGTGCTTTTTTTAGTGGTTGTTCTTATTGTCACAGGCTGGGTAGTAGTAAGTGTAACTTTCGTATAGCCATTCTCTCCGTCAGGAATTGACTTGACATCTATATTTGATACCATATCCTGAAGCCCTGATAAATCTGGATTTGTCGCACCTATGCCAGAAAGATTTGGCATTAAGATTACATACTTATTATCGGCCTTTTTAGTTACCGCAACATTATCATCATAAGGTGAATTTGTATAGATTGTTACATTTAGAGTTGAAGGAGATATTGTACTCTTTTTTATATCGAGCTGTGTTAAATTATTTGCACTTGAACATAGAGGCATTAAACTCAGCCCGAGAATCAAGCATATTGCTATTTTGCGTGTAACTTTTACCATTTAAAACCTGTCTAGTATTTTCCCACTATATATATTATATAATACATTGAGTCAAAAAAAATTGCCACTTTGTTAAAAAATTGAAACTTTTATGTTAATATATCTTTATGAAAAGTGGTTTTACAGCGATAATCGGGCGTCCCAATGTGGGCAAATCTACTCTCCTCAATTGCATTTTAGGGCAAAAGATAGTTATTACTACAGATAAAGCCCAGACGACGAGAAAAAGAATTAAAGGAATTTACACAAACGAACAAGGGCAAATTGTTTTTATTGACACACCTGGAGTTCACAAACCGCTTAATAAGCTCGGCGAATTTCTACTTGACGAAGCTAAAGTTGCAGTGCCAGATGCAGATTTAATTTTATTTCTTGTTGATGGTTCAGAGCCCGCCGGAAAAGGTGATAGGTGGATTGCTCAAAATATTTTACAGACAGATATTCCAGTAATTATTGTTATGAATAAAGTCGATAAGGTAAAAAAATTAGGAAAAATTGATGAAAATCTTTTGTCTTATAAAACTTTATTTGATAAGAATTATCCTGTTGTTAAGATTTCGGCCAAAACAGGGAGAAATATAGATACTTTAATGAAAAATATCTTTAAAGAACTGCCTGAAGGTGATCTGCTTTATCCAGAAGATATCGTAACAGAAGAAACAATGAGGGATGTAACGGAAGAAGTTATTAGAGAAAAAATCCTTATTAATACATCTGATGAAATCCCGCATTCAGTTGCAGTAAAAGTTGATAAGTATTCTGAAAGTGATGATATTGACAGAATTTATGCAACAATCTTCTGTGAACAAAAAAGCCAGAAGGGAATACTTATCGGCAAAGGCGGTTCTCTTCTGAAAAAAATCGGCACAGAAGCTCGACTTGAGCTAGAAAAAATTGTAGAGAAAAAAGTTTTTCTCTCTCTTGAGGTAAAAGTCGAAAAGGATTGGAGAAAAAAACAAAATTCTTTAAATAATTTCGGTTATAAGAGCGAAAATTAATCAATAACTTTTGCTAATTTGAAAAGATAATCTTCTTTTGCTCCGCATTGCAATCCTATAGGAATAAAATTTTCCTTAAATTTTTCAACTGCATATCTGTCAGTCATGCCAGAAATATAGTCTGTTACGACTCTTTCAATTTTACTTTCTTCGCAAATCGGTTTTAACATTTCACAGTAATGGAAGAAAAGTTCTCTAATCACTCTGCGGGCTTTTTTCTCTTCATTTTTTGCAGGAGAATCATCAGTATAAACATTATCAAACATCCACTGTCTGAGTTTTGTTGTATAATGCCAGCCTTCTTCGCTCATTGCAATTTGAGATTTGCCTATTGAATTGGTAATAACCTCCATTATCATTTTATTCAATCTTTTGCTTTGAACAGATGAGAAATAATTTATACAATCCTTTGGCAAATCACTTTCAGCTATCAAACCTGCCCTTATGGAATCTTCTATATCATGGTTTATATAAGCTATTTTATCCGCAAGCTGTACAACCTGCGCCTCAGGGGTTCTTGGAGTATATCCCCATGTATGTGTCAAAATTCCGTCAATAGTTTCAGCGCATAAGTTCAAGTCCTCTAAAACTTCAACAACACGAACACTTTGAATATTATGATGGAAACCTCCATTTACAAGTTCGTTTAAAACCCCTTCACCGCAATGACCAAAAGGAGTATGTCCTAAATCATGTCCGAGAGCAATTGCTTCTGTTAAATCTTCATTTAAATTCAGAGAACGTGAGAGAGTTCTTGCGATTTGTGAAACTTCTAAAGTATGAGTTAATCTGGTTCTAAAGTGATCATCAAACGGAGATAAAAACACTTGTGTTTTATGCTTCAGGCGTCTGAACGCTTTAGAATGAAGAATTCTATCCCTGTCCCTTTGAAAACATGTTCTAATAGAACATTCTTCTTCCTCACGCTTCCGTCCTTTAGAATTTTTAGCTTTTGTTGCAATATCGCTTAGAATCTCAAATTCTCTATTTTCTAAATTTTCTCTTATTTTTTCCACATCCGTAAATTGAGGCATAAATATATATCCTTATATTAAAAATCAATTGCAAAATAATTGTAACATACAAATTTTACTAGGCAACCTGACTGTTTGTAGGATTTTTAGAGTATTTTTTTCTGAGGTTATCAGCAATTCCGCCGGCCTGATTCAGGATAGCGCCTGATATTAGACCGAATAACATTGCCTTCCCGCCAGAAATTAATTTCGCAGTTCCGTATAATGATGTTGCAATTGCTCCTACAATAGGGATTCCTGCTTTTAATGTTACAGACATCCGTTCATCATGATCTTTCGCTTTTGTGAGACCATATGCAATCATTCCTCCAGAGGCAAGGATTGATAAAATATCCGTAGGAGCAGAGCCAAGTTCTAAATCCCTAACCTTATCAAAAAATTCTATTGTTTCTAAATTCAATGATTTATCGAATGAATGAACTGCCTTTGTAACCTGTGGTTTTATGTGAACAAGGTCATACGGGGCAATTTTTTCATAAATTGCAAGCATTTCTTGGAGCTCACCGTTACGCTTATCACCAATCAAATCATTTATTGATTTTATATAAGAATTTCTGAGTTTTTTCTGATTTTCAATTACAGCTTCGCTTAAACCTTTTTCAAAAGGTCTTTCCTTAACTTTAGCAAGTTCTCTTAAAAATACATCACTATTGGAATTAAAACCATCAGGATTCTTCAAGAACCATTTTAATTTCTTTATAATATCTAATCCTTCTTTATCAGAAGGAGAAATTAAATTTTCCAATATTTGAATCTGTTTTCCGATAAGGTTTCGTTTATCCGCATCGTTAAATGATATCTTATTTCTAACATCAGCAACCTGATCGGCAAGGGATGTTTTACCAGCAAGAATTTTTTCTTCAGGAATAAACGTCTGCCACATTTCCTTTCTTCTAAATTTGTTATTTTTAGACCAGAAATCTTTAAAACTTTCATCCCAGAATTGTTGGTATAAGTTTGAAGTGACTGATTTAATATACTTATAACGTTTATTCAATTCGGAATCAGACATAAAATTACTTACTGAACGTTTGATGTGATATCTGTGTGCACGTGCCAGACGTACAAGTTCCGATTTGGAATATTCCTTGCCATTATAAATAATTTTTTCATTCGGGTTATTTTTTAAGATAGATTTATCCAAATTATCAAATGCTTCATACAAAGCATCAAATTTCTTACCTGTCGTATTATAAGAAGTTATAACAGTCCTTCTGGAAATTTTTTCAAATAAATTAGATATGTCTTTATGAATTTTAGAAGTATACTTATTCTTAATCATTATATTTTTAAACAAAATGTCTTTTAGAGATGTAAAATTGTTAATACTTTGAGCCTTATCTTTGAAAGAATTAAGTTTTCTTAAAGTATATATATAAAATTCCTGCCAGCTGCTTGAACCTTTTAAAGAAGCTTTTTCCAATTGTTTTTCAATAAAAGATGTAATTTTTTCAATATATTTATTTGTACTTTTCGGTAAGCCTCGCATTAAAACAAGAACACCTAAACCCACCAGCAGAGCAGAACTTCCAACAGCATAAACCAATCCCCGTTTATTTGAGGACTTTTCCTCAACCTGTGGTTTTGTCAGAAAAAAGTTTCTGTTCTGATTTACACCAAAATCACGAAATACATTGTTATTATAACTGTTATTTCCTACCGAACTAATCATGCGAAAAACCTTCTAATATTATAAAAACAAAGATATACAATTATTTGCGCATGAAAAATTTATTGTTAAGTTATTTTAAATTTAACTCTCTGGCAATATCCTCTGCAACTTCTTTACTTGAAATTTTATCTGACAAAAGATGCTTAACATTTTCTAATTCAGCAATTTGAGTTTCACGAGCCTGTTTGTCATAAAGCAATCTTTCAATATTATAAGAAATATTCTGAACAGTAACATTGTGCTCTAAAATTTCAGGAACAATAAATTTTCCGCATATAATATTTGGCAAACAAACCTTATCAATACATCTTACCAATAAATATATCAGATAGAATAAATAAGGTCCTCTATAGGCAATTATCATTGGGGTCTGATAAAGAGCAGCCTCAAGCGCAACTGTTCCGGATGCTAAAATTAATGCATCAGATACACTTAATAAGGCCTGATTTTCACCTTTAATTATTTTAAAATCTTCACCATCAAAATATTTATTATAAACATCATCTGACAAATTCGGGGCATGTGATATACAGAACTGAAGTTCAGGATGTTTATCCTGAAGCAATTTAGCAGACTTTACAAATACTTTTGCAAGATTTTTCAACTCAAATTCCCTTGAGCCAGGGAAAATTGATACAAGTTTTCTATCTGGATCAAGCCCGTGTTTTTTGAAAAACTCACAGCGGTCAACCTTAGGGGGTAACTGTGATACAAGAGGATGACCGCAATAATGAGTTTTCACTCCTATACTTTCATATAGACTTTTTTCGAATGGGAAAATACATAAAACTTTATCAATATTTTTCTTTATCGTATTTATCCGCCACTTACGACTTGCCCAAACCTGAGGCGGGATATAATAATATACTTTTATACCTGCACGTTTCAAGAACTTTGAAACATTAAGATTAAAAGCTCCATAGTCAATCAGAAGAACCAAATCAGGTTTATATTCTTTTGTTATATAATCAACAACCCTTTTTCCTAAAGAAAGATGGTCAATAAGAATCTTAGGTGAAATCCCCATTGCACCCATTTTCTTCTGGTCAGAAAATAATTTTACTCCTGCACTCCGAAGATTTTCTCCACCAATTCCTTCAATCTCAATATCAGAATATTTACTGCGAAGAGCATTAACTACACAACCAGCATGCATATCCCCAGAATATTCACCTGTTATTATAAAAATTTTTTTCATAACCTACACTGCCATCAGTACTATATTATTATCATCCGCATATTTAATAACTTTTTCCTGATCCACGATAATTGTCTCATTAGCCTCTACTGCTAGTAAAGAAGCCTTATATCTTTTCATAGTTTTTAAAGTTTTCAAGCCTACTGTCGGGATATCAAAACGTTTATCCTGTTTAGGTTTTGCAACTTTTACAACAGAAGCTCCTTTATGCGCAAATTTAGCTCCACGTTTGATACAATTATCCGTTCCTTCAATAGCTTCTACAGCCATAGCCATCTTATCCTTTATAACTACAGACTGTCCGACATCAACTTTACCCATTTCTTTTGCCAGCCAAAATCCGTAATTAACATCTTCCATTTGGGCCTCTGTAGGTTTGTGTTTTCCAAGAACACCAGCAGGAATCATAAGATTCTTTATAAAAATTGTTTGGTCTAAGACAGTAATGTTATTCTTTTCAAACTCGTTAACAATCAAAAGCATAACTTCATCATCATTAAGTCTTTTAACAGATTTTAAAATTTCGATTGCTCTTGAATCAAACTTATGAAGTTGAAGCAAAACTCTTTTATGGACTTTTCCTAAAAAGGTCATTTGTTTTAATTCTTCATCCTTAATAATTTTTTCTATTCTGTTGATTTCTCCAGGATGGCAAGAATATACTTTTGAACAATATTTTTTTAATTGTGATACATTATCTTTTGCCAGAGAAATACAAACAACTTCAAATCCGTTTTCTTTTGCATACTGGGCCATTTTTACCGGTAAAGTCCCGTCGCCTGCTATTAATCCCTGTTTATGTTCTAACTCTATTGACACTTTTATCTTCCTCTTTCTACTATAATTTCTTTCTTAATCCGTAAATCTCGTTTACCTGTTCTTCATTCAAAATTTTTGCACCGCCAAGTAAATATGTATTCAAAACCACCTGTGCATAAGATTCGGCCAAAGTTAATTTTAAAAATGCATCCTTAATAGTTTTATCCCCGACAATAAAACCATGATTAGCCATTAACACAGCATCGTATTCACTGAAATATTGTGAAGTCTTATCTACCAAATCTCTCGATGAAGGCAATCCATATTCAGCAAGCGGAATTTTACCAAAATAAAATACATTTTCAGCCATAATCGGTTTATCAAGTGCAATCCCGGCAGACGCAAATGAACTTAAGAAAGGACTGTGCATATGAATTATATAATTCACGTCAGGACGCATCCTATAGAATTCACAGTGAAGCATTTTCTCACTCGAAGGCTTTTTATGCCCATCAACAACATTACCGTCAAAATCAATTATGACAAAATCATCTTCATTCAGATAACCATTTGCAGAACCGGATGATGTTATAAGAATTTTATCTTCAAATCTGGCAGACATATTCCCTGAAACACCTGGAGTTAAATTTTTTGCTTCAGCAAGCTGTCCGTATTTAATTATTTCATTTTTAAGTTCTTTTACTGTTTTCATTATAATTGTTCTCTATTCGGATCTTCTATATTTATAACTTCAGCATAAGTCCTTTTAACTTTTTTAGGTTCAGGCTGATAATAATCAATCAATTTAACTTCCTCTGAATCGTCTCTTGCAAGCCTATCAGGATTTTTAATTACCATCTTTTTGTAATCAACATTTGTACCTTTCATATCTAAAGCGGTAGTAAACAAAAATACTGTTTGCTCACGGAAGAAATCATAACCTAAAGAAAATCTTAAATCATCAGGGCCAATAGTTAAATAGAATCCGTTTTCCTGAAATATTTCCTTATTAGGTGAATCATTTGATAAAGTTGCAGATGTTAACCAAGACAGAGTTAAGTATTTATTTACACGGAACGACTCACGTGCATAAATATTCGATCGCCCGTAACGATAAGTATCAAAAATAGGCAATGGAGTATTATCATCATAAGCAGATAAGAAATAACCAATATCCTGCATCCATCGTTTATACTGAGTATGAAGCATAGGACCTGTTCGTCCTATAAATTGGGTATCACCAGTCCCATATAATGCGGCACTACCTTGAAATACCCAGGATAAGTTAGCACTAAGCAAATTTTTCGGATCTTTATAATGGTATAAGTTTTGACTTAATTGAGCCATATACTTAAATCTTGTCGTTCCCATCTGATTGGAATTAATACTTTCCCGGCGTCTGTTATATTCAGAATCCTGAATATAACCGGCAGTAATTCTCTGACTGTATGTAGCAGAACGACCTTCTCCAAGAGTATTCGGGATCGTTACGGCATCCCTATATACTGCCTCAACCTGATATTTTGACATCCCGCTACCCATAAACCAATCATTTAAGTAAGAATTAATACCATATTGCAAATAAAGACGATCATCCAGATATTGTTTTCCTTTTAAAACAAAAATATCCGCAGCAGATCCGTAATATGCTTCCGTAAAATTTGTTCCGCTTCTATATTTTACAGCACCACCGACTCCTATTCCGTCCTTATAGTTTAAAAATGGAACTAATTTAAATGTACCTCCTCCATAAGGAGAATCGAAAACAAAACCTGGACCTATAAACATACCTACACGAGGTTTTGACCCTAATTCAGGATAATTTGCTTCAAAATACTCGTGTTTTTTATTTGTATGTGCCGTAAAGGATCTAAAACGAGTTATATAATTATCAAAAAGATACAAATCCGCATTTTTTACGGTAACAATATCATGATCTTTTTTAGCAGTAACATAAATCTCTTCGGCTTTAACTTTAACTTTTAATCCGTCATCACCGGAAATAGCAGATCTGTCACGTTCATCTATAAGCATTTCATCCAGATTAGGTCCAAGCATACGGGAACGTAAGTATAATATATAATGCTTATTCCCCTTCATATTACCATCTTCTAATACAATTGTATCTTCAGAAGCCGTAACATTTTTTGCGTTAATCAACATATTCATTTTATCAGCTTTCATGTTTGTTACAAGAGCTGTTTCTTCATTCATATTAATTTGAATATAATCCCCGTAAATTGGGGAACCATCTTTTATGATTTCGACATTATCATAAGCCTTTATCACATTACTGGCCGTATTATAAACAAGTTTATCTGCCTTAATTGTAACCCCTTGAGGAGGGAAAGATAATACAGGACTACCTGTTGCTATCAGCTCCTGAGTCTCATCGTCATAATTCATTTTATCACAGTCGAGAATAACATCATTTTGGGCAACAACCTGCTTAACTCCACCAGATAACTCTATATTTCCATCAGAAGAATCGACTTCTTTTTTATTATCTTTAACCACAGCTTTTTTATCTTCCGCCGTGTTTTTATCACGCTTAAAAACATTTTTTACTTTTTCAAATACAGAAACTTCTGCTTCATTTTCAGAGTCATCTTCATAAATCTTTTTAAGACTACGTTCCGTCAATTCCTCAAGTTCATCCTCATCAATGTCAGCATCCGCAGGTGAATTCATCATTTTTTCATAGCGGAGTTTTTCTTCTTGTAAAACACGCTGTGCCTCTTCGTATGCCTTTTTACGATAATAATTTGTAATTTTTATACGATACTTTTTAAAAAGCGGGGTTCCTTTTGACTCACTGGATTCTAAAGGAGCCTGAGTATACTGATAAATAGGGCTTGAATAATCGTCAACGGAATGAATGACTTCAGGTTGGAGCTGTGGTTGATTTTGCGGACTTATAACACCGTTTTCAAAAAACTCCTCCTGTGCAGCTTCAAGAGTATTAGGATCATAAAAATTCCTGTTTCTCACAATTTCAGCATTTGCGCAAGAACCAAGCAACATAAGTGATATTAAAGATATAAAAGCTAACTTTTTCAATAGAAATTCCTTATTTAAATATAATTTAACGGATTATTAGGTTTTCCGTTAATTCTCACTTCAAAGTGGCAATGAGGTCCTGTACTATATCCTGTAGTACCCTCATGACCTATCACTTGTCCCTTATTAACATTTTGTCCGTTTTTAACGGTTATTGAAGACATATGAGCATATAAAGTTGTTGTCGGATGATTATTAACAAGTCCGTGGTCGATAATAACGACTTTTCCATATCCTCCATACCAACCAGTATATATAACTTTTCCTGAATTTGATGCATGAATATTACCGTAATTAGGTCCACCAATATCAACACCAGAATGGAATGTACGACTTTTAAATATAGGGTGAGTTCGCCAGCCAAAAGGCGAAGTAATTCTGCCACCGATAGGCTTCATAAAACCTGTTGAAGTAATCTTCACTGTAGAATGACTATAATTACTACTAATCATTGATTGGAGTTGAGCAGACTGCCTTTTTAACTCTTCTTCGGAACGTTCATAAGCTCTTCTGTCAGTTTTTAACCTGTTTATCATGTCATGATTTTGTGCAATAGCACGTTGAATAGAACGCTGTTGTGAATTAATATCTTCAATAGATTGAGCAAGAGCTCTCTTCTGTGCTTCAATATCGGCTTTCATCTTTGCCAGCTTAACAGCCCTCATTTTTAAAGCCATCATATGTTTATAATCATTTTTTATAACAATTCTTTCAAAATATATAGCATCAAGCATTGCATTCAGGTCTTTTGCCTTAAAAATCAAATCAAACATTCCTGTTCTTTGGCTTTTAAAAACCTGCCTAATACGATTTTTCATCAGAGCATCAACATTATTAAATTCTCTGCTTGCAACCGCATATTTATGTTCCATATCCTGTAATTGGGCATCCATAGTGGAGTATTTCTGTTTTGAAGCTTCCAGGTTAGAGGCTGTTGTTTCAAGACGTCTCTGATTTCTGACCAGTTTGCTTTTTTCCTGTTGTTCTTTAATCTTTAATGTATGAATTTTATCACGGGTATTCTTCATTTTAACTTGATTACGCTGTAATTTTTGTGTCAATGAAGGATTGGAACAATAAGCAACCTGCGACATTCCAAAAAAGAGGACAAATGCCGACAGAGTATATATAGATAATTTCTTTACAAACTTGCTTATATTCACTGTTTCCCTATCTAAGAACAAGAGGCAGCATCATTAAACCCACTGTCCAGGCAATGAATGTTACTGCGATTATTGCAACAATTGCTTTTTGATGTTTTCTAAAAAATTCCATAAATTCCCCTTGTATCACTACCAGTATTCTACTATAAAAATATTTGATTTGGCAATTTTCTTAAATAAAATTTGCAAAATATATAAAAATCAGGTAATATTACGATATGGAAGTAAGGTTTCTTGATGAGAATGTCGATATTAAGAATTTAACTGGAACAGATTTAAGCGGAATCAATCAATTTTTATTAGAAAATAATAAAAAACAACTGGAAAAACTCTTTGAATTTTATTGTAATAAACCCCCGCTTATGCTTGTTAACGGATTTTTAGGGACAGGTAAAACACAAATTATAAACCATTTTTTGCATTTTTTATCCAATGAATCCATTATATTGAAGTATAATTGTTTTGAAACAACTATCCTGGATGATATTTTGCTTTCGTTTTTTGAAGATTTCAAAAATCTTACAATGAAAAATATTATTCAACAGCCAAAAATTAAAACAGAAAATTTTACACAAAAAATAGCTTCATATTTTAATACGATAAATAAGCCAGTCACTATAGTTATAAATTCCTTTGAAAGTATTTTAAAAGATAATAAGCAGGAAATTTTAGATTTTATTTTCCATTTGACCAAAAAAGAAAATATAAAAATCATTATTATCGGAAGAACCTTTAATTACGAAGATTTTATCGACAAAGTAAGTTTTGAAAGAATAACAATTCTTGCACTTGAGAAAAATCTTTTTGAAAAATTTCTCCGCTCGGAAGGGATTAAAATGATAGGACCTGTATCTGATGAACTATACAAACATACAAGAGGCTATTATTTTTATACAAAGCTCTCGACAAAAATTATAAATACCCATCATCTAACTTTATTTGATTTCTTAAACGGGTTTACAAAAAGTTTTTTATCATATAGTGATTTTATTTTACGTGAAGCTTTGGCTCTTGTAGATCCTGTAAGCGGGCATTTATTCAGATTATTAACAATATTAAGACATCCAGTCAGTCTTAATCTTCTTAAAACGATTAATCTTTATAATGAAGACAAAATTAACTTTTTCATAGATAATTTGATACTTTCAAAAGAAAAAGATATGATCTATCTCCAAGATTACTATAAAGATATATCAATGAATTCTATTCCGGAAAATGTTGCAATAAAACTCCATAAAGCTTGTGTTGACTTATATACAACCCAGCTTCCGCTGAAACCGTTTGAAAGAGATTTATTAATTTCACGACAGACAATGCGCTCGGAAATAGAATATCATTCATTGTTCATACCGAAAAAAGCACAGTTTAAGCCACTAAATGAAACCACCATGGAAGCTATGGAATATTCTGCAGATTCAAATTGTAATTATCAGTTGCCAGAATCGGACAATATTCCACAACCACTTATAGATAAATATCAGCCTGAAAATAAGGATGAACAAATCAAAAATATTTCATTTATCTTCGACTCGGAAGAAGATGAAAATAAAATTATGTCAGGGATTGCGGATTCAATAAACAAATTTATTGATTATTCAAATAAAATTTTAACACCTGAAGAAACTAAACTTCCTGTATTAGAACTTATGAACAAAGCGAACAGAGCTGAAAATGAATTTAACTTTAAAAAAGCACTTGCATATTATCAAATGGCTTTGACATTAAAGGATGATACGAATTTTCCAACAATGGTATCCAGAATTTATACTCAAATGGCGATATGTTACGAAAATCTTTCTGATTGGTTTAACGCTTTAAAATACTATGATATGGCATTTGAATATTATACAAATGCCGCAGATATGGAAAAACTAAATGAAATTCGACTTGCAATTGCAAATATATTTTATATAACATTCAAACATGATAAGGCGAAACTATTGCTGGAAGACATTCTTAACAGTAAGGAAAATATCTCTGACGAAGTAAAAATCAAAGCGCATATCGCAATGGCCAATATATGTAATGATGATATCAAAACAGCTTACAATAACTATAAAAGTGCACTTGAATTAAGCAGACCAACAACTGATAAAAAAATTCTTGCAGAATTATACTTTAAATTTGCAGTAGTCTGTGATGACATTGACGAACCTGAAGCTTCAATAAGATTATACAAAAGATGTCTTGATATCACAAAAGATAATCCATATCAGGCGTCGGCGATGTTTAATCTTGCCGAAATATTTGAAGAAACAGGGGCAGAAGAATTGGCAGTCAAATATTACAAAGAAAGTCTGAAAATTGATGAAACAAACAATAACAATAACGGAATTTATATATCATCAATAAAACTTGCTCAATTATTCAGAATAAAAAATCGTGAAGCCTCCATTAAATATCTAGAACAATCTGTTCAAACCGCAAAAAAACTTAAAGAACCATATTATATTATGGATTCAAATATAAAACTTGGAGATTTCCACATATTAAACAGAGATTTCAAAGCTGCTCTAAAATCATACTTAACCGCAATGAATTCAAATGACAAAATGGTTTTGGAGGATAAAGAAAAAATTGAAAGAAGAATCCAAGACCTGAAAGTTCGCCTTGGTTTTGAAACATTTGAGAACCTGAAAAACGAGATTACCAATGAACAAAGAACAATTTAACGACTATATTACAATATTCCTTGAACAAAACGGGAAATTAAATCTTATTTCCAAAAATGATGAAAAATTTCTATGGGAAAAACATATCTATGACAGTTTATCAATAAAATATTTTATTGATAAATATAAAATAGAAAATTTTTCAGGGAAAGAACTCCTTGATATTGGAACAGGTGGTGGATTTCCGTCAATTCCAATTGCAATAATGTACCCTGAACTTGCGGTAACGGCACTTGATAGTATTCAGAAAAAAATTAATGCAATATATGAAATTAAAAACTCACTTGATTTAAAAAATTTGTACCCACTTTGTGACAGAGCAGAAAATATAAAAAAGAATTTTGATTTTATAACATCAAGAGCCGTTGCTTCAATGAAAAAACTCATTCCCTATGCAATACCTTTAATAAAACCTGAAGGATATTTTATTGCTTACAAATCAATAAAAGCTGAAGAAGAACTTCAAGAAGCTAAGGAAATTTTAAAAAAATACAGGGCAAAAGTTACAGATATTATAGAATATCAGCTACCGCTTGAAGAAAATCATACAAGGAATCTTGTAATAATTCAAAAAATATAACTATGCCTGAATATCCAGTTTTTTCCCGAGATTAGGATTATTGTTTTTAAAATTTACAGCCTGCTGCTTAATCATTCTTGCTTGATTTGCGACTTTATAATCCTGAGAGGAAGGGTCAGAAGGGGCCATAGCAGAACGAATTACAGTCTCTGCATCATTAATTGTTTTTTGAGGATTATTTTTATCCAATGCCGGCATTTTTATAGCAACATGCCCACCTACAGGAATACCGTCAGCGTTACGTTCGATAACAATAGGTCCTGCAAGATTTCCACCCGCTGTTTTATGCGCAAGTTCATGGGAATATATTTCACTATAATTTTTATCAATGAGTGCCTGTTTTTGCTGATTCATTGAATTCATATAGAGACTATCATAATTATACTTAACATTAATCATCCTGCACACTCCTAACTCTTGATGTTATTATACTACTTTTGTAGCATATTTGCAAGTGATCTGTTAATTTTAATTAAGAAAACATTATGATATACATATTGACGAGAAATTTAACTTATTTTTATATAAGTTATCTATCAACTTTGTCATACGTTTTTTTTCAAAATCATCAAGGACTTTTTTGTTCAGTGAATCAGCAATAATTTTCTTATCAAACATTGCAGGTCCCGTAAAAAATATTGGAGTATTATAATAAAATGTTGTCTTTATCGTTTTGTCTCCCTGAAAATCATATTTTGAAACAGAACTTATTGCAGTAGAATCTTTTTTATAATTAATAGATCTTGCAACCATGCCTGTCTTTATATCAAGTTCCTTTACCATACTGACCGACACACCGTCCGGACGAAATAAAGTTACACGACTAATTTTTTCTGTTTCTATATCAAAATCATAAACAGATGTCTTTTTAGAAACATTTTTTATATCATAATTTGTAGTTTTCGTTTTTTTACCTGTTTTAATATCGAATTCTGTTACGGACTTGAATAAAGAAAAACTTGTTATACGAACTTTCAATCCTGTTTCAGTATCAAATTCTTCTATTGATTTCACCTTTTTATCATTAAAGTAATCATAATTAGTCACCTTAACTTTCATTTTTGTATCAGGATGATATTCAACAATTTTTTCAACTGAAACCCCATCGTGACGATAAAAAGTTTCTTTAAGGTTTTCTTTTTGATTATTAGACCCATCTTTGAAATTTCCAAGAAACTTAGAGTTTACAACAATCCCAAACTTCATCTCTTCTTTAGCATTTTCATCTATAACAGAATTCCCCATCTGTCCTCCTTTAAATTAAGTTAACACAAGGAAAGTATAACAGCCAAAATATAGAATAATAAATTCCCCGATAAGGGAATAATATTATGTCAGGTTAGACACAAGCTTATAAAAATATTTTATTTTTTTGTAGTAAAATTTAAATATGGATAGAGAGAAATTTATACAGGCAAAAAGAATTGTAATAAAGTTAGGAACAAATGTCCTGAGAGGCGATGACGGCCATGTATCACTTCCGAGAGTATTTTCATTTATTGAAGATATATCAAACTTAGTTCACAGTGGGAAGGAAGTTATTGTAATAACCTCAGGAGCTGTAGGACTAGGGAAAAAACGACTCGGATTAGATAGTACTGAAGGGACAGCATTAAAACAAGCCTGCGCCGCAATAGGACAAAGTAAATTAATGTCTATTTACGAATCAGGCTTTGATACATACGGCCTTGTTGCAGCACAAATTCTTTTGACCGAAGACGATTTTTCTATCCGTACGAGATATTTAAGCCTCAGAACAACTTTAAATAAACTTTTGGAACTCGGCGTAATTCCTGTCATAAACCAAAATGATACAGTATCAACAATAGAAATTTTCCCGAGGTATGCCAATATGCAGGTTTGTTTCAGCGATAATGACAAACTTTCTGCTCTTGTAGCAAGTGAGTTGGATGCTGATTTGCTTATTATACTGTCAGATGTAGACGGATTATTCGATAAAAACCCAAAGAACAACCCTGATGCAAAAATCATTAGAGAAGTTCCTGAAGTTACGGAAGAGATTTATTCACTCGGAACAGATGCTTCAGAAGGCGGAAGAGGCGGAATGAGGACTAAACTTAAAGCAGCTCAGCTCGTAACGCGCTTTGGTGGAAAAGTACTAATTGCAAACGGGAAAGTTCCTTATATTATTAAGAAAATTTTTAATGGAGAAGATTACGGAACAATGTTCCTTCCACAAAATGAAGATTTACCTGACAAAAAACGCTGGATAGGATATGCCACAAATATTCTCGGTGGGATAATGGTTAATAACGGAGCCAAAAAAGCTCTTATTAAAGAAACTAAAAGCCTGCTTCCTATAGGAGTTATAAAAATTATCAATGAATTTAATAAAGGAGACGTTGTCTCAATTGTTGATGAAAACAATGAAGAATTCGCAAGAGGGATTGTAAACTACAATTCCGAAGCCTGTGAAAAACTTATAGGTTCTCATTCAGATAACATCATTGATATTCTTGGCTTCAAAAATTATGATGCTATTATTACTCGAGACAATATTACTATTTTGTAGGAGAAATTATGGATTTTAAAGAAATTGCCAGAACAGCCAAAGAAGCAAGTCTTAAAATAGCTGATTTGTCTGATGATATTAAGAATACAGCTTTGCTGAAAATTGCAGATAAAATTGAAGAAGCAAAAGAAGAAATTTTTGAAGCAAATAAACAGGATCTAAAAGATGCAGAATCTCTGGTTAAATCAGGCGAGATTACAAAATCTACATTTAACAGACTTAAGCTTGATGACAATAAACTTAGGGATATGATACAAGGGATTCGTGATATCGCGAAATTACCCGATCCAATAAATAAAAAATTACTGGTAAGAGAACTCGACGAAGGTTTAACTCTCTATAAAATATCATGTCCTATCGGGGTGCTCGGGATAATCTTTGAAGCACGACCTGATGTCATTGCACAAATTTCTTCTCTTGCAATCAAATCAGCGAATGCAGTTATTCTCAAAGGCGGAAAAGAATCAATTAATACGAACAAGAAAATTATGTCAATTATTACCTCCGTATTAGATGAAATTGAAGAATTTCCTAAAAATGTATTAAATCAGGTTTTCTCACGGGATGATGTAGCTGAAATGTTAAAATGCGACCAATATATTAACCTTATAATCCCTAGAGGAGGCAACAAACTCGTTAAATTTATAAAAGAAAATACAAAAATTCCTGTTCTCGGTCATGCAGACGGAATTTGTCATATTTTTGTAGACAAAACTGCTGATTTGGCAATGGCACAAAAAGTTGTAACAGATGCTAAAACACAATACCCTAGTGCTTGTAATGCCGTAGAGACTCTACTTATACATAATGAATTTCCTCAAACAGAAGCGTTGTTGGGCTCACTGGAATTGTCTGAAATTAAACTTGTGCCAAATCCGGACAGCTGGTCGTTTGAATACGGCGACAAAATTCTTGCATTCAAATTTGTGAATAATGTTGATGAAGCAATAGAACACATAAATACATACGGCTCCGGACATACAGATGCAATCATTACTGAAGATAAAATTAATGCCGAAAAATTTATGAACAAAGTTGATTCCGCAGGCGTTTATTGGAACGCATCAACAAGGTTTGCCGACGGATTCAGATACGGTTTTGGTGCAGAAGTCGGAATTTCTACAAATAAGACTCACGCAAGAGGACCTGTCGGCTTAGAAGGACTTACTATTTATAAATATAAACTTTTCGGAAGCGGACAGATTGTGGCAGACTATGTGAGTGGAGAAAAACAATTCCATCATAAAGATTTAAAATAACTTAACAAAATAGCAATTCTCTAACTCCAAAACTCTTTATATAAATATAAATTAAAAAAAGGGGAAAATGGAGGAAATACGGTATGGGAATTTCTAAACTTGTAGGGATCGCCGTGCGCAAAGCCGGCAATCGCGTTGGTCTGTATTCGAAAAAGCAATCCGTCGAAGTTGCGACTAATATCGGTAAAGAACTGGTAGACTTATCCAAAAGCGACACTCCCGTCACAAAGGAAATGATACAATCAGTTATAAAAAAACATGTCCCAAAAGCTAAGGTAAATATAATTACGGATAAAAACGAATTTGCAACAGTATTACGCAACGCCGGTGAAAATCCTGAAGCCGTAGATGCAGTTACAAGTGGAGCCACCGCAATATACTTCAATTTACAAGGAAAAGCAAAAGGAATTTTTATTCCAGAACTACAAACTCCAAATGAAATGGCAAACTTTGCACATGAATTTGAACATTATATGTATAATGAACGTACGCCTAAAAGGAAATTACTACTAAAAATCGTCAAAAAAATAACTAATATTGCGGATAGAATAAAACCACCAAAAACAAAACCAATGCAGCCTCCAAATGAACACGAACAAATTGCGACAGAATTTGACCTTCAAAGGAATCTTAGAGAATTTTTCGGCATAAGAAATTTGACATTATGCGGGAACTTAAAAGGAGTCAAACCGACTCGTGACGGAGTAAATGAATTATTACAAGGTGAAAACTTCATAGGCTTAACCAATGAAAAACGTGTAAACGCTTATATAAGAGCCATAACACGAAACATAATGCACCCTAAAGATCGAAAAAGCCTCTCAAAACTACTGCTTTCTAAAACAACTCTTGATGACGAAGCAAGAGCATATAGCGTAAGTGATAACGTAAGAAGATATGCAACTGGAGATACCAGCATAACTCCTGATGGATTAGTTTCAGATATTTATAAAAGAACAAGTGCTGTTTTAAAAGATGAAATAAAACTCGCAGCCAAAAACTTAAGAAAACATAAAACCCCAAAAACGGCTACAAAAATGGAAGGTCCGATTGTCGTTAATGGAGAATTCAAGACAGGGCTTCCAACAAATTCGTATTGCGGGAAAAAGCATGTTCATCCTTTCATTGCATTTTTACAACAGATGGCATGAATCTGGAGGAAAAATAAAAGTCGACACTCTTTAACCATACAAACCCAAAGTTGTAGATTGCGGAGTGTTTAAAAAAGCCGGAGAACAAACAGATAAGACTTGACAAACCGGATAAAATCGTAAATAATGTAAATATAGGGGGAAGCCCTAAAGAAGTAGAGTTTCCTTAGGACTTCACTTAGTACCCTATAAAAGACAATAGATTAAATTTAAAAGTGCTATCAGTACCTTGATGGCACTTTTAATTACTTGTCTTTTCATAATCTCACCTCCTTTCCGCCGATTTCTTAGCAAAAATGCGTGTGCGGTGGAAGTGGCGGGCACTTACCCTTGTAAATTATAGTATCATATCCCCTAATATTTGTCTATAAATATTAATAATATTTCCGTTTACGGCACTGGATCATATCCGCCTTCATGCCAGGGGTGGCATTTAGAAATTCTTTTTATTCCAAGCCATCCGCCTTTTAAAACTCCGTATTTTTCTATTGCCTGACGTGTGTATTCGGAGCAGGTTGGAGTAAACCTGCACACAGGCGGAGTATATTTTGAAAAGAACTGATAAATTTTAATTAAAAATAATATAATTTTTTTTACCATTTTAGCTTACCGTATAGCTTTCACCAATAGTATCAACCGCTTCAACTTTAATATCAGTAATCAATTCAGAATAAGAAATTACGACAATCGTCGGGATATGACGTTCAAGCAATTGATATAAAGGCAGTCTTATTCTTGGGGAACAAAGAATAACAGGTTGGGTGCCGCATGCCTGATGGGCTCTCATCAATGTTGTAGCAGTAGTTTCGATAAGTTCCTGAACCTGCATAGGATTAAGCAAAAACATAGTTCCAAGCTCTGTTCTCTGACAGCTGTCATCAAGCGTCTTTTCCCAATCTGGAGAAAGAGTAAGCGCATAGAGAACCTTATCATCACTAACATTTGACAAACATATCTGACGCCCGAGAGCAGCCCTTAAACGTTCTGATAAAATATCAGGTTCTTTAGAAAATCTTGCATAGTCGCACAACCTCTCAAATACAAAAATAATATCTTTAATAGAAACCTTTTCTCTAATAAGGTTAACGAAGATTTTCCTTAAATCACTTGTAGAAATAATAGTCGGAACAAGATCATTAACAAGAGTAGGATCCTGAGAGCGGACAAGTTCCATCAGCTTCAGCACATCCGTCTTTGTCATAACTTCATCAACATGTTTTCTGACACACTCCTGTAAGTGCGTAACAATTACGTCCGTACTGTCAACAGCCGTAACAGAACGTGCAGTTTTAGCATCTTCCGGTTTAATCCAATAAGCTTGAGTTTGATAAGTTGGGTCAATACCAATAATAGCATCCTCTGGAACTTCTTTTTTTACAGAATCCCACTGGTCAGCAATAACCATTAGTTTACCAGGATAAACGTACCCCGTTGCAACGGTATTCCCACGAATTGCAATCAAATATTCATTCGCATCCAGAGCGGAAGAATCCATAATTCTTATATTAGGAAGAATATAACCCAGTTCATCAGTAACTCTCTGACGCAAAGCAGCAATTTTAGCAAGCAATTGACCTTCCTGATCAGGATCTGCAATTACAAGAAGATTTGAACCAACCTGCAAGCTTAATACATCAACCCCCAAACGTTCATACATTCTGTTAGGGTTAACAAGATCCTGCATATTTTGACGAACATTTTCTAATTGCCCCAATTGAGATTGAACATCAGCATTAATCAATACAGAGAAGCCCGCGATTGCAATTGCTACCGCAAATAATGTAAACGGGAACCAAGGCAAACCGGTAATAGGTCCTGTTACGGCCAACAAAAGCAAGAACCCAGCAGCAAAGAATAATGCATAAGGTTTTGTCATAATCTGACCTGCAACATCTGCACCTAATGAAGAGCTTTGAGCAGAAGAGCGTGTCATAAAAATACCTGCCGCAATTGACATTAAAAGTGATGGGACCTGAGACGCAAGACCATCACCTATTGTTAATATTGTGTATTTAGAAACCGCATCGGCAATAGGCATCTGGTTCATCAAACAACCAACACACAAACCTCCGATAATATTGATAAGTACAATGATAATACCTGCAATCGTATCCCCTTTAACAAATTTCATTGCACCATCCATACTACCGAATAAATTTGATTCTCTCTGTAAGTCTTCTCTCTTTTTGGTAGCTTCTTCAGGAGAAATTAATCCAGCATTAAAATCTGCATCAATAGTCATTTGTTTTCCGGGCATCGCATCCAAAGCAAACCTTGCAGATACTTCAGCAATACGTTCGGCACCTTTTGTAATTACCATGAACTGTACAACAGTAATAATAAGGAATATAACACCTCCGACAACCATGTTTCCGCCAGTAACGAAAGTTCCGAAAGCGTGAATAACTTCTCCAGCCTCACCTTTTGCGAGAATTAACCTTGTAGATGCAATGGACAATACAAGACGGAACATTGTTCCCAAAAGAATAATTGAAGGGAAGGATGATAATTCCAGAGGTCTTTGTACATATAAGGCAAACATCAAAAGAACAATTCCGAGAGTAATATTCAAACTTATTGAAAAGTTAATAACCCAATTCGGCATTTCAACAAGCAAAATTAATAACAGTGTTAATACAAATACTGCTAAAAATAATTCACTTATAGGATTTGCATTTCCAGCACCTTGAGCCATTACAATTCCCTCAATGCTTCGCTGATTACATTAATACGAGTTTCAATTGTCGCATCAACTACACCGTTATCGGTTGTAACAAGACAACCTCCCTCACTTATTTCTTCATCCGCAAGAATTATAACCTTAGTATCGATACCTGCAATATTTAACAATTCCGGAACAGCCTGTTTCAATTCATTAACTTCCGCTGGGTTAACCTGAATTGTTACTTTCGGTTCTTCTTTGGATAAAGTTTTTAATACATCTACAATAGTATTAAACAGAACCTGAGGGTCTTGTTCTATTTCTTTTTTAATAATCTTTTGGGCAATATCAACACTAATTTCCAATATATCCGGGGCAATATATTCATAAATCTCATTTGGAGCATTAAGAAATCCTGCCATAGAATTTTTAAACTGCTCAATATCAGCCTGAGCTTGCTCAAGCCCGACTTGATATCCTTCTTTCATCGCAGCCTCTCTGATTGCATCAGCTTCTTCTCTTGCACGGGAAACAAGATTTCTGTCATCAACTCTCCTGAATCCGCGTCTTCTATCTCCTTTCCGTCGCTCCTGTCGCTGAGAAAAATCAATATTGTCAAGATTAAACAAGTCAACATCATCCTGCAAATTCTGCACAGGTGCAGCAGGTTGAGGGGAATAATCCTGCTGTAATTGTTCACCGCTATCGATGGAATAAGAAATTTCCGGCACCACTTCCTGTTGAAAATTTTCAGAATAATTATCATTATTTTCCTGAACATCAACAACAGCTTGCTCTTCCGGAATATCCCCTAATCCGCTAATCTTATTTAATCGTTTCTTTTTTATAATCATGATTTAATTTTATTATACACCATTCTCAAGATATGTGGCAATAATATTGGCAATTTTAGGAGAAATGTTATTATAATATTCATTTTCTACAGCATTAAAAACAAACTGGCGAACTTTCTGTCTTTCAAGCTGTAGCTTGCGTTCCATCCTGTTTCTTCCGACAGTTTTTACAACAGCCTGAACTCGTTGCATAATCTTCTTTTTGTTAACTTCTGTTGCTTGCGGAAAACTTTCAGCGATTTCATCTAAAAATTTCATAGTAACAGTCGGGTCAACCTGTTCTTCAAGATTATCAACATACATGTATTTAATAACAGTTCCTGCATCCTCCTGTTCAAAGCGTTCCAGAATAGATTGAACCTGCTCTTCATCATCCATTCTTTTAAGAAGCAATGCTACAGTCACAAGTTTAAGAAGTTTAGGTGGCTCATACCTTCCTGTAGTGGAAGAAACAGAAGTCCCCGTATTAGTTTTAACAGCAGGAACATTTGACTGAACCTGCGGAGATGGAACCTCATTGTTTTGAGGAACTGTATGCTGTGGTTCAGGAGGCGCAACCTCTCCTTCTTCCTGCATCTGCTGCATCATATTATCTATATTTGACTGTTTTGATGCTTTCTCCATCAAACCATCATCAATAAATCCCTTTTCTTTTAATTCCGCAATACTGTCCAGATAAGTCTTTTTTACATGATGTTCAATCAATTGTAAAATCTGATCCTGTGGCAATCCCTGCTTAAAAGTCTGTTTAGCAATTTCAAAAATTGTAAATGCAATCTTTTGCATTACAGGATCCCAGAATTGCTGTGGAATTCCGGAACGGATTAAGTCTACAGATTTATGGAACGCCCATTCCGCAATAATTTGTGTAATCATTGCAGCCTGGTCAGCATTAAAACCAAGTTCCGTATCATTATAAAGAGCTTCACCGGCAAGAGTCGAGAAGTTCAAAAGAGTATTCGTAACGTAAGCCTTCTGGTCATTATTAAAATCCTGAGGAACAAGTTCCACAGCCTGACTTGCAAGATTTTGTGCAAATGCGTTATAATCGAAACCTTCTATTGCCATATTCTTTTACTTCCTCTTATGATTGTTCAATCCAGCTCTTTATCTTATCTCCAGATTCTATACCATCGCTGTTTTCAAGGTTGGAAGATAAGTTTTCCAGAGCCCCGACAAGCTCTTCAGGAGAACGAACTCCAAGATATTCACGTTGCTGCTGCTCTAATAATCCTTGAGCAAGTTCTGACTGTCTGTCAGCCAATTGTGCAGCGCGCCCGTTAATATCACTTAATTCTCTATCCTGTTCTGCTTCTTTTTGTCTTAAACGTTCAACTTCAATTGCATTTTCTTCCTGAATTTGACGAACTTTGCTAGACACGGCTTTAAACACAATTATTAAACCTACAGCACTTAATGCAACAGCAAGCCACCATGGATTACCGCTTTCATCAGGTTTAGGGAGATTAACAGGTCTGTCCGATGCCAGATAAGGATCAACAGAATCAGAAAATGCTATTGATACATTTTCAGGATCAGCTTTAGGGCTTGCAGCATGCGCTATGAGTTCTTTTAATTCATCAAGTGATGTCTCAGGAGGTATAGCGCTTCTTTCCAATGTAACTGCTACTGAAATCTCCTCAACAATACCTGGTTTCAAATATTCATTTAACTGAGTTTTACTTACGCCATATTGAGTTTCTGTTGCAGAACGGGAATAACTTCTGTTCTGACTTGACTGTCCGGAAGCATTACCCAAACCGTTCGGTAAATATACACTGACAGCATTTATATTTGTATTACTGTCGCTTGTTTGATCTCCCAAACCTTCTCTAAATGACTGTTCGCTTACAGAAGCTTTATTTTCAGGATCATAAGTTGTACTGTATTTTTCAGCAGGAGCCTGACGCAAGAAAGTACTTACAGTTGCAACATAATTTCCTTTACCAAGCAGTCTGTCTAACTGAAGCATAACTTTTTGCTGCATATATTTATCATTTTCTTCAAGTTTTGCAAGCATTTCATCTGAAGCATTCAAAATACTATGATAAACATTTCCGTTAGTATCAGTAATTGAAATATTTTCAGCTTCCAACCCAGAAACACTGCCAAGTAAAAGGTTTGAAATAGCTTTTACCTTTAACTGATCAAGTTTCTCTCCAGGAGAAAGAACTATCTGTACTGTCGCTGTCACAGGTTTTTGCATAGATGTGAACATTGTCTGTTCCGGAATAGAAATAAAAACAGAAGCATTTTCTATAGGTTTTATCTTTCTTATTAAGCGTGAAAGCTCTCCGTTAATAGCACGGGTAAGTCTGATTTTCTTATCTTCCTTAGTAGAAGTAAAATCCCCCTTATCAAATATCTCTAATCCGACATTTTGATCCATTAAACCACTTTGGACAATTTGAATTAATGCTTCATCTCTTTGTGCTGTTGTACATTTCTTCATCCCTGTTGTACAGTCGCCTTTTTTAAGATATAGTCTGGATTTTGTACCATCCAGAGCACGGGAAACCGCAATGTTATATCTTGCAAGAAGGGCCTGAATTTCAATAGCTTTTCCGAGATTATCGGTTGTAAGCAAATCTACATCTTCTTTTAACGGCTCTTCCGTAACTGTTTGAGCATTTTTACCATTGGAGTTTGAACTTGCAACAACACCTATTACAATAAATAGCGCCAAAACAAGCACTAAACCGCCAATAATTCCATATAATAAAGGTTTATTTTCCAGTATCTTTTGAAAATCCATTTCTTCCCCGTCTGTCTAAATTTTTAACTGCTTTTATACTTGAATTTGCATAATTTTATCGTAAGCCTGAATAACTTTACCGACAGCTTGAGTTGCAACGTTTACTGTAATTTCAGACTTTGACATAGCAATCATAACGTCATGAATATCGATATTAGTATTCCCTGACATTACATCCTTCAACATATCATCCGGAGCGTTTAATTCATTATTAAAATTTTCCACAAGTCCCGAAAAAACTGTTTTAAAATCACCGGTTGCAGGTGTTTCAACCCTCTCCATACGAGCAGACGGCATTCCGCCTATACCCGGAGCTAATTTTGTATGTTGTATCCTATCTGCCAAATTAATGTTAGGATAAAAGCTTGCCATAATTATGCCCTCCTGTTTATATTCTAACTGATTTTTATTAATATGTTCAGGTTATCATACAAAAATCCTCCGTTTGTTGTATACAAAATTCAAAATTTAATATATACTACCTAGCATCAATCTTTAATTAATGATTTTTTCGTTAAAAGCAAAATATTTAATTTAATCAGTTGATTGATTTTCAATGATGAATTATTAAAATAGTTCTATGAAAAAATTTTTATTACTTGTAATTCTATTAACACTGGGAACAACTGCAAATTCAAAGGACATTGATTATCAGCAGATTTATCGTGACCTTGAAGTTCCAAGTGTTAAGTTTGTCCACAATATTGATCCGGGAGAATACTATGATACACAAAATTCGACCTGGTCACCTTATCCTCTATTCAGACTTACAAGTCCTCTATACTTTAAAACAATCACAATAGAACCCGGATATTATCTGCTAACTCCAAGAGAATATAAGGGAAATTGGTATATGCTTTTTAAGGAAGCCGGAAAAGTTAAATACATAATACCAGTATATGAACGTGAGATTGTGCCATTAACGTTTTATGATGATAATCTTCCACAGGCAAAGCTTGCGCCTTCCCAAAAAGTTCACCTCAAGTTACTTGATATTATGGGGAAATTTGTGCCAAGCGCAAAAAGAGAACCTACACCTCAAACTTATTTGGAGACAACTGATTTAGATAATAATTTTCTCTCTATTGTAATTTATTGGGGGGATTACAGATATTACACTATCTTTAGAACAATTAATCTATAAAGTATAAATTTTGATTGTTCAGAACAGTCCTACAATGAAAATTTTATGTATACCAGAGGTTATTTTTTCTGAGCTTTAGTATTATTTAATTCTACAACTTCTGAATCATTTACTAAATTTTTGCCAATTGCTTGTTCCAATGCCGCCTTTGATGAATTATATTCATAGAGCGTATTGTAATATGCTAATTGGGCTTCCTGATAAAGAATCTGCGCATCCTTTAACTCTACAGGGCTTGCCTCCCCCACACGATATCTGCCGTATGACAACTCATAATTTTCTTTAGCCTGCTTTACTTGTAAAATAGCTACAGGGATTTGAGATTTTTTTTCATTCAGTGTCAAAAATGCATTTTGAATTTCAAGATAAATTTGGTTTTGAGTATTTACAGCGTTTGCCAGTTCTTTATCATATAAATATCTTGCTTCTTTTATTTCATTACGAATTAACATCCCGTTAATGGTAGGAAAATTCAAATAACCTCCCAAATTATAACCATAATTTGAATTCCAGCTTCTGCCTCCTCGCTGATATTGGGCTTCAATTGAAATTGTAGGGAAGTATGATTTTTTAACAAGTTTTACGGTCTGCTTAGCACTTTCTACTTTAAGTTCAGCGACTTTAAGCTCCGGTCGTGCTTCTCTTGCAATATCAACTGCCTGATTTAACGTAATATCAACCGGCACATAATCAAGACGTTCCTGAACATTATATTTATCAATAAAAGGAACACCCATTACATTATTTAGCTTTGCAATTGCAAGGTTAACCTGATTATCAGCCTGAATAAGCTGTAATTTTGAATTACTCAGATTGGCTTCAGCAATAGTTACATCAACTTTCGGATTCATACCGATTTTATAAAATGCTTTCGCCTGATCGTAAAAAAGTTCAAACTTTTTTACAGTATCTTGTGCAACACGTTGATTTTCTAATGCTAAAAGCAGAGCATAATATGCATCTTTTGTCTGATAAATTACTGTATTAATTGTTCCAGTAAGAGTAGCCTTATAACTTTCATAATCTAATTTTCTGATAGTTGCCTGATTTTGTGTAATCCCGAAGTCATAAAGCATTTGTTGCAAAGTAACTTGGCCTAAAACATAGTAGTTAAAAGTCAAATTTCTGCCGAATACATCCGACAATTGTAGCTGTTTAATTCTAGTATAACCAGTCTGCCAGCTAAATTGCGGGAAATAGTTTGACCAAACCTGCTTAATTCTTGAATCCGAAGCAAGAATATCCTGAAATGCAGCGTTAATCTGAGGATTATTTCCCAATGCAATTTCTAAACACTTATCCAAAGTCATATCCACATTTTTTTGGACAGAACCCTCAATAGTTATTGTATCATCCTTTGGTTTTTGCGGTAAAACCTTTTCTGGAGAAGGATACTCCTTTTCATTAATCTTATTCCCGATATCCTGTTTAGCAATAGTCGGAAGATTAATTAATCCTAATATGAAACTCGTAATAATTATTTTCTTAAACATTATTCTTTATCCTTCTTTTTGCCAAATTTGCGGGCAGTAAATATTTTAAATTCCTCAATCATAACATAAAATGCCGGAACCAAAAACGTTCCTACAAATGCTACGGCAATCATCCCGCCAAATACTGTCATACCAACAGAATTACGACTGGCAGCTCCTGCTCCTTTTGCAAATATTAAAGGTAATAACCCTAAGATAAAAGCTATATTTGTCATCATTACAGCCCTAAATCTTAATTTAGCAGCTTGCAAAGCCGCTTCTTTAATAGGCATTCCGGCTTCATGCGCATCTTTTGCAAATTCGATAATAAGAATTGCCTGTTTAGTACTCAAACCAATCAGCATTACAAGACCAATCTGTGCATAAATATCAAGAGCGTATCCCGCAATATACTGAAAGAATAAAGCCCCTATCAAAGCAACAGGTGAAATTAACAATACCGCAACAGGAAGCATCCAGCTTTCATATAATGCGACAAGGAATAAATATACAAATACTAAAGACATTGCAAGAATAGGTCCTATCTGTCCGCTTGACTCCTGCTCTTGCAAAGCACTTCCAGACCACGCATATCCCATATCTTTTGGAAGAACTTTATCGGATAATTCTACCATCTTTGCCATTGCCTGACCGGAACTTACACCTTCTCTTGCCATAGCATTGATAGTTATTGCAGGATACATATTAAACCTTGTTAAACTATATGGTCCAACAATATTTTTTATTTTCACAACAGAAGATAAAGGCACCATAGAACCGGCACTGTTTTTTACATATATTTTATCTAAGTCTGAAGGTTTTTCACGGAAAGGAGCATAAGCTTGCAAATATACACGATAAACACGGCCGTATTTGTTAAAGTCGTTTATATAAGTTTTCCCGAAATATGCAGCAAGAGAATTATATATATCTGCAATACTTACACCTTGAGCCATTGCTTTTGCGGCATCCACGTCTATCAGCATTTGAGGCAAGTTTGCAGTATATGATGTATACACCATAGAGAATGTTGAATCTTTATTTGCGGCATCAATAAATTTAACAGCTTCATCATACAATTCCTGAGGGGTTCTGTCACCCTTATCCAAAAGCTGATATTCAACACCACCAAACATACCTAAACCAGAAATTGATGGAGGTACAAATGAAGCAACTGTTGCTGACGGATAATTTGCAAATTCTTTTTTAATATTACTTAAAATGGCGTTTAACGATACATCTTTTTTGGTACGTTTAGACCATGGTTCAAGTTCAGATACTATAAAAGCCGTATTTTCCCCTGAGAAACCTACTAATGTAATAGTATTTTCTATTCCAGGAATTTTTAACAATCTGTCTTCAACTTCAGAAGCGACAACATCTGTTCTTGAAGCAGAAGCACCGTCTGGAAGCTGTATTTGGGTAAAAATTGAACCTTTATCTTCTGTAGGTAAAAAACCAGTTGGAATAATATGAAACATTCCGATAATAAACAAAATAATTATAGTAAAAGTTGCAAATGTAATTTTTGGAGAATTAATAAATACTTTTGCACCATCCAAATATTTATCACGTACATTATTAAACCAGTCGTCAAACTTTTGGATAAAAGCAAAATCTGCTTTCTCTTCTCCAGATTTCAAAATTAAAGTACATAATGCAGGAGACAAAGTAAGAGCAACGACAGTAGAAAGCCCT
The DNA here is from genome assembly GCA_944327255.1 of Candidatus Gastranaerophilales bacterium. Classification (GTDB taxonomy): domain Bacteria; phylum Cyanobacteriota; class Vampirovibrionia; order Gastranaerophilales; family Gastranaerophilaceae; genus UBA1221. The sequence continues at coordinate 57,080 of CALVHA010000003.1, forward strand.
ATAGAAGAAGCAATACAAAGAGCAAATTGCCTAAACATTTGCCCTGTAATCCCTGCCATAAATGACACCGGAACGAATACCGCCATCAAAACAAGAGAAGTCGCAAGAACTGCGCCAAATACCTCTTTCATCGTAACTTCCGTCGCTTCTCTCGGCTCTTTCCCTTCCTGAATATGACGTTGGGTATTCTCAAGTACTACAATCGCATCGTCAACAACAAGCCCAACAGCCAGAACCAATCCGAACAAAATTAACAAATTGATAGAAAACCCGAGTATATTCATAAATATAAATACACCGATTAATGAAACAGGGATTGCGCATATTGGAATAAAAGCAGCTCGTGCAGTCCCGAGAAATAAATAAGTTACAATACCTACAAGCAAAATTGCCAATGCTATAGCGTTAATAACCTCCGCAATTGATTCTCTTACGAATTCTGTTTCATCGTGTTGAATTTTATATTCAATCCCTTGAGGAAAGCCTTTACTTAATTCTGCCATCTTAGCCTGAATTTTATTTGACAAATCAATGGCATTTGCTTCAGGAAGTTGTTGCACAGAAATAATTGCAGAATTCCTTCCGCCTATACGTGAAAAGTATGAATAACTTTCAGCTCCAAGCTCCACTTTAGCAATATCTTTTATTTTTATATTAGAACCATCCGGTTTTGAACGAATAATAATATCTTCAAATTCTTCAGGAGATTGCAGACGACCTTTAGTTCTGAGCGTTAATTTTACCATCTGTTTATCAATCATAGGTTCAACACCTAAGTCTCCGGCAGGGGTCTGGGTATTTTGTGACTGAATTGCAGAACTTACCTCACTTATTGAAACTCCAAGGTTCGCCATTTTGGTAGCATCAAGCCATATACGCATTGAATAATCCGAAGATCCGAATACGGAAACCGTACCAACACCCTTAATACGAGCAAGTTCATCTTTAATATAAATTGAGGCATAGTTTGCAATATATAATGAGTCATAAGTTCCGGACGGAGAATTAATTGAAATCATAATAAGTCCCGGACCACCTGTTGACTTTTTAACAGATAAACCATAACGTCTGACCTCTTCCGGCAAACGTGGAGTTACTAATTGTAATTGGTTTTGGACGTTTACAACAGCCATATCCGGATCTGAACCGATATCAAAATACAAGGTTAATTTATAACTACCATTTTGAGATGTTGATGACATATAAATCATATCCTCAACACCGTTTAATTGAGCTTCAACAGGAGCCGCAATAGTTGATTCTATTACATCAGAACTCGCCCCCGCGTAAGTTGCACTGACGACAACCTGAGGTGGAGTAATTGACGGATACTCTTCCAGAGGAAGCTGCGTCATTAATAACATCCCAGCAAGCATTATAACCAGAGAGATTACTATTGCAAGCTTTGGCCTTTTTATGAATAAATTACCTTGTTTTTGTTCCATTTACATATCCTTTTATAAATTGTTAGGGGTTACTTTTTAGCAGAAACATCTGCATTATCAGTCATCTCAATTGTTACAGGCTGATTTGGAGTTACTTTCTGTAATCCGTTTACAACGATTCTGTCTCCAGCCTTTATTCCGCTTTTTATAATCCAGTTATCGCCATACTGACCGTTAACTTTTACATATACAAGTTGTGGTAAGTCATTATCATCAATTTTATATACATATTTTCCAGCCTGATTTTCCAATACAGCAGTAACAGGTACTATAGGGGTCTCCACAGGATTATTGGAGTATAATTTTGCCGTAACAAATTCTCCATGAAGTAACTGATTATTAGGATTTTTAAAGGTTGCTCTCATTGTTACTGTACCTGTAGACTGATCAATTTTATTATCTTGAAAATCTTGAACCCCATTAAATGGATATTTTTCACCATTTGAAAAATAAAGTTCAACTTTTCTATTTTTGTTATTACTCTGATCCGCATTTGAAAGAGAAGCAAAATCTTCCGAATCAATCGGAAAAGTAACATATATAGGATCCATACTATTAATAGTTGTAAGCGGACCTGATGTAGGTGTTACATAGTTCCCGAGCGTAACACTTATAATCCCTACACGTCCGTCTACAGGAGATTTCACAAGTGTATAACCTAAACTTCTGTTAGTATCGCTGTATCTTGCCTGAGCAGATGCAAGTTGAGCTTTTAAAGAATCTCTTTGAGAAAGCAAATTATCATATTGTGATTTTGCAATATAATCCTTTTTGACAAGCTCCTGAGCACGAGCCAATTGTTTTTCTGCGTATTCCAACTGAGCCTTTAAATTAGCAACATCCGCCTGCGCAACTTTTGCAGCATTTGAATATTCGGCAGGTTCAATCTCAAATAAAGTCTGTCCGGCCTTTACGAAATCACCTTCTTTAAAAAAACTTTTTTGCAAATATCCTGTTATACGTGCAAGAACATCAACACGATATTTTGAGGTTACCCTGCCCGGAGCTTCAAAACTTCTGATGATATCAGCATTTTGAACATAAGCAACTTCAACAGTCGGAGCTTTTTGACTCTTCATAGCTTTGGCTGCAAGAAATTGTTTAAACATTGAATAGCCATATCTAAACGCAACTGCGGCTATAATTATAGTTATAATAATAATTATTTTTTTCTTCATAGTATATCCCCTTATCTGAACGGTATATAATCAATCGTACCGCGAATTTTGAACCTGTCAATATTTTAATATTAGGTTTCTGGGTAATGTTGCACGGTAGCATTTGCAACAGGTATTATATTATACAACAAAGATAATTGTCAATAACTAGATTATAATAAGAATTCATGTTAAAATAAATACCAGAATTGGGTAAAATGTTAAAACGATATAAATTATTTTTAAATGAATTTGATAAAAAAATTGAAGAATACTTTGCATCACAACAAAAATACATCAGATGCCGTAAAGGATGTACTGATTGCTGTGAAATTGGAGAATATCCTTTCTCAAGACTTGAAGCAGAATATTTAATGAAAGGGTTTCAGACTTTACCACCAGATATACAGAAAAAAATTAAAGAAAATATCATCACACTTAAAAAAGAAAAATTTCAAAATATATCAAAACGATTTGAATATTGCTGTCCATTTTTAATTAATAAAGCCTGCACTTTATACGATTTTAGGGGAATTACCTGTAGAGTATTCGGACTTGCATACTTAGACAATGACAATATCAAACTACCAAATTGTACAAATCTTGGTTTAAATTACAATGAAGTATTTAATACAAAAACAAAAGAAATTACATTACCTAATCCAATAAAAGATAATCTACATATAGACAGCATCTTAAGAAGTCCGCTTGCTGAAAAATATGAACTCGAATGCGGAGAAATAAGACCGCTTATTAACTGGTTTATTCAAGATTAAATAATGACTCGAAAATGCCTTCAGAATATGTAGGATGAGCAAAGCAAACTTCTTTTAATTTTTCAACTGTAACATTATTCTGCATTGCAATTGATACCTGTTGAATAAGAGAAGAGGCCTCCTTGGAAACGATATGTGCACCAACAATTATACCATCTTGCGAAAGAATTTTTATAAAACCATCAACAGCATTATCACACTGTGATTTGCCAAGAGCAGAAATCAAAAGCATTGATTTTTTGTAACTGCCTTTTTCCAAATCCTGTTCTCTTTTCCCTATCCACGCAATTTCAGGATTACCATATACCACAGACGGCACAAGAGATTTATCGAAATGAATTCCATCGATTTCTGCAATTGCCTGCTTTATCGCATAATGGGCAAGCTGAATTTCTCCACAGATATCGCCCAAATAAGTTACCCCGTCAATTTTTCTATAAGGAACAGGTTTGCGTCCAATTGCAACAAGAACTTTATCAACCTCAGTGACATTTCCTGATGAATATCTTAAAAGACATTTTTCATTACATTGAATATCTTCAACTTTAGTACTTTTATAAAATTTTATACCATTAGCTTTAAAAATACGCTCAATACGCTTTGAAACCTCAATATCCGCAACCGGCAACAGATTCTCAGCCATTTCAATAACAGTAACATCTACATCAAAGGCAGAAAAGATTCTTGCCCATTCTATACCAATTGCACCAGAACCAATGATTGCAATACTTTCAGGCAAATATTGCAAATCTAAAACATCATCTGAATTTAGAATCCTTTTGTGGTCAAATTCAATACCCGGCAAAGCAACTGATTGAGAACCCGATGCAATAATAATTTTGTCACATCTATAACAATCATCTGTTGTTGAAATCGTATTTGTATTAATAACATCAGCTTTTGCTTTAATCATAGTAATCTTGCTATTTTTTACGGCAAGTTCTAAGGATTTACGCAATTTTTGAACAATTTGATTTTTTCTTTCAACAACTTTTGCAAAATCATAAGTAAAGTCTGGGATAACAATTCCCAGACTTTGTGCGCATTTCAATTCTTTATAAAATTCTGCACAATGCAAAATTGACTTTGTAGGAATACAACCACGATTTAAGCAAATTCCGCCTATACAGTCCTTTTCAAACATCACAACGCTTAACCCTTTTTTAGCAGCATGCAATGCGGCAGTATATCCTGCAGGCCCAGCACCGACAATTCCAAGATTATATTTGTATTCCATTAAAAAGTCCTATTAATATCGTTTAACGCTTGCACCGCTTGAGGAGAAGCCTGAACCAAAGTTAACAGCTCCATAATTCCAATAAGAATTAGGATCATTATGTTCTCTTCCGACTCTAACTTTACCCTCTCTTGTGGTTTTTGAAGAAGCTTCTTGTGCTCCATTGGCAGCTTCAGCATCATAATACTGACCATCTGCTACAGAAGAAGTATATAACAGGGTTCCACCTGCATATGCGGCTTGTGCAAAAAATAATATACTCATAAGGATTGCTATTTTTTTCATATTTTAATTCTCCTTCGTATTTATATTATACAATTATTTAAACGATTTTCAAGACTGAGAATTGCTAACATGTTACTAAATCGTAACATTTGTATTTTTATTCCATGAGGTTTTATAATACAAATATGCAAAAAAGATTACCTGATTATCTCAAAAGACCAATAATAAATACAGAAACAACAAAAAATGTCAGACATATTTTAAAGCAACACTGTCTTAACACGGTTTGTGAAAATGCAAGATGTCCTAATAAAAACGAATGTTATACAAACAACACGGCAACGTTTTTAATTATGGGAAACATTTGTACAAGAAACTGCCGTTATTGTAATATTTCATGCCAAAAACCATTACCGCTTGATATGGAAGAGCCCTTACATATAGCACAGGCCGTTAAAGATTTAGGTTTAAAATATGCCGTGATAACATCAGTTACAAGAGATGACTTAGAAGACGGTGGAGCAGAGCATTTTGCAAATTGTATTTATGAAATCAGAAAAATAATACCGCAAACAAAAATTGAAATCTTAACACCAGATTTTAAAGGAAACGCAAATAATTTAAATATAATAATTAACGCAAAACCTGATGTTTTTAATCATAACATTGAAACCGTGAGGGATTTATTTAAAACTGCACGGCCACAAGGCAATTATGAGCGCTCATTAAATGTTTTAAAATATATTAAAGCTAACAGCGAGATTCCGATCAAATCAGGGTTAATGGTCGGACTCGGAGAAAACCAAAAACAAATAGAAGAAACTTTAAATGATTTAAAAAATGCAGGGTGTGATATTTTAACTATAGGACAATATATTCAGCCGTCAAAAGAACATCTTGAAGTTTCAAAATATTATACTTTAGAAGAATTCGAACAGCTCCAAAATCTTGCACACAAAATTGGCTTCAAGAACTACCAGATTAATCCGCTTGTAAGAAGTTCTTATAAAGCTGCCAATATGGTTTAAAGAAGTTGATTCATAGTTATAAATAAAGTGTTTTTTTCTACTGAACCCGCTTATTCTTCAGAATTACTATCTAACAGGCTTGTCTGTTCAACATTTGCGTTAGCCTCAGCCTGAGCTTTCATATCATCCTTTATAATTGTTTCATCATTATCAGGATTTACAATTTTGTTAACCGAACAAACAGTATCATTCTCTGTTAGATTTTGAGCTCTAACGCCTGTAGCAGGTCTGCCTTGACGGGAAATTGACCCGGCATTCAATCTTGTTACAACTCCGCTTGCAGTAACCATCATGATATCATCAGTTTCTTTCACGATTGTTAATGCAACAAGTCTTGATGATGCCGATTTAAATTTTGTTGCAATAAGTCCCAAACCGCCTCTGTTTTGGGTTCTGAATTCAGAAAGTTTAGTACGTTTTCCAAAACCATCCGACGTTACAACAAGCAAATCTGCGTCATAATCTCTAGGAACAATATCACAGCCAATAATTTCATCCCCTGATCTAAGTTTCATAGAAGTTACACCTCTTGCGCTTCTGCCAAGCGGTCTTAAATCTTCAATCGGGAATCTAATTGCCATACCACAGGATGTACCGATAATTATTTCATCTCTTGCTGTTGCAAGTTTTACCCAGCACAAGCTGTCACCTTCATCCAAACCGATTGCAATAATACCGTTACGTCTGATATTAGAGAAGTTATCAAGCTCAATACGTTTGATATAACCTTTTTTAGTAAGCATAATAAGATTCAAATCTTTAGAGAACGAACTTACAGGAACAACAGCCGTAATGGTTTCATCCTGATCGATAGGAAGAACATTAATAATAGGCAAACCTTTTGCCTGACGCCCGCCTTCAGGGAAGTCATAGACATTCAGACTGTAAACTGTTCCCTTAGATGAGAAGAATAGAACTTTATCATGCATCATCGCAGTGAAGAAGTGCTGAATATCATCATCCTCTTTTGTCTTAATACCTGACTTACCTCTTGTTGCACGGTTTTGGCGTTCAAAAGTATCAAGAGAAATACGTTTTAAATATCCTTGATGTGTAATAAATACAGCCATTGGAGTATTTGGAGTCAAATCTTCAATCGTCACTTCACCCTGTTCAGGAAGAATTTGAGTTTTTCTGTCATCTCCATATTTTTCTTTATCTTCAAGAAGTTCAGCTTTGATAATATCAAGGATTTTTTGACGACTGGCCAGAATATCTTCGTATTCCGCAATTTTTTTCAATAATTCATCATATTCTGCCTTAACTTTATCTTGTTCCAATCCTGTCAATCTTCTTAATTGCATTTCAAGGATTGCATTAGCCTGATCTGCATCAAGACCAAATCTGCTCATTAAACCCTCACGGGCATCATCAGTTGTTTTAGATTTTTTAATAAGTTCAATAACTTCATCAATTGAGCCCAATGCAATAATTAAACCTGCTAAAATGTGAGCACGAACTTTAGCTTTTTTAAGGAAGAAGATAGTTCTTCTTGTAACAATTTCAACCCTGTGTTCAACAAATTCACTTAAAACTTCATATAAATTCATCAATCTAGGTTGCTTTCCGCAAAGCGCAAGCATATTTACACCAAAAGTTGTTGAAAGCTGGGTATATTTAAATAAATTATTTTTAACAACATCAGGTTTTGCATCACGTTTCAATTCAATAACGATACGCATACCTTCTCTATCAGATTCATCACGAATATCAGAAATTCCATTAATTCTCTGATCCTTAACAAGTTCTGCAATTTTTTCAATAAGCATTGCCTTATTAACCTGATAAGGGATTTCTGTAATGACAATTGCAGTACGAGCCTGTCTTCCACCACCACCTGCGATTTCTTCAAAACCTGCAACTGCCTGCATTTTTATTGAACCTCTGCCCGTTTCATAAGCCTGTTTAATATCATTTAAACCTATAATTGTTGCAGCAGTTGGGAAATCAGGTCCTTTAATATATTCCATTAATTCTGATACAGTAATATTAGGATTATCAATTAAAGCAATTGTACCATCAACGATTTCAGACAAGTTATGTGGAGGAACATTCGTTGCCATACCAACAGCAATACCTGAACAACCATTTAAAAGCAACATAGGTAGCCTTACAGGTAATACGGACGGTTCTTGTAATGAACCGTCAAAGTTAGGTTCAAATTCTACTGTTTCACAATCAATATCAGCAAGCATGGACTGAGTAATTTTATGCATACGGGCTTCTGTATAACGCATAGCAGCCGCCCCGTCACCGTCAACGGAACCAAAATTTCCATGCCCGTCAACCGTCAGATATCTTGTTGAAAAATCCTGAGCCATACGAACAAGAGCTTCATAAACAGCAGTATCACCATGAGGGTGGTATTTACCAAGAACCTCCCCAACGATACGAGCACATTTTTTAAATGGTTTATCAGGAGTCATACCTAGTTCATTCATTGCATATAAAATACGTCTATGAACAGGTTTCAAGCCATCACGTACATCAGGAAGAGCACGACCTACAATTACACTCATCGCATAATCTATATATGAGCGTTTCATTTCTTCTCTAATATTAACCTGAACGATTTTGCCGTCCTCAAACATGTTCTGTTGACTCAATTTTCTCCCTCCATGTGTGCTATCTCTTAGCTATATAATAGCACAAACATCTATTTTAGGATAATTTTAACAGAAACTTTACAAAAACTACATCATAGCCTCGATGCCTTTAGCTTCCGGTTGACCTTTAAAAAGGTTCAAGAAGAAGTTTTTAGTAGTATCTTTTTGTCTTGCAGCAGACCAGGTCTTAAAAGAAGCTTCGCTAAGCTGAGGGACATCAGCTATTCCTGCCAGTTCAACTTGACTCATTGGAATTTCGTCTTGATAAATATATTCTATCGCTTCTTTTCTCTGCTTAAACAAATTAGCATCTTTAGCAGGTGCACCTTGAGCAACGTGACTTTTATATTTATTCGTCGCTTCCGAACCAATCAATTTATTTTGACTTCTTACTTTTAGAGCATTGTGATCCAGATATTTTGTAGGAATACGCAAACATACAACTCTTTTCGAATCTTTAGCAACTTGTTGAATCAGAGCCATTGACAAAAAGACTCCGTCCTTATTTTCAGGCATTACAATATTCCAGTCTTTAGAGACTCGCCAACGTTTTGCAAGATTTTCAAGCTCAGTCATAAATACCCCGCCATAGTCCAGAGTACTATCGGATGAAAGTTGAATTCTTCCTGTCTCAAGCATTTTTTTGTAGTTTTCTTCTGATGTCATATGATATAAGTATCGTTTTATCTTATGTTTACCATAATGAGCTCTGTTTTTTGATACTTGAACGCGTTTTGGACCAATGGTCGAAACTTTTTTAGTAAGTTCATCTATTTGAGCACTTACGTTTTTGGATACTCGCAATTTATCTACTTTATGCAGCTTCAAAGGCTTTGCCTTTATTGTTTTTACTAAACTTTTCGTTCCCACTATTTTTGTAGCAAATTTGCTACTTTCCAAATCAGATTTGTCAAATTGAATATTTCCGGGATTTGCAGGAATGTCTTTTTTAGCAAAAGTTTCTCTTAAATGCGCTTTAGCTGAAACTTTTTGTTGCTTTTGTTCTTGCGAAAACAATTCCGAGAATTTTTTCCCAGCCCTTTTAATACTAGGTATATAATTAGCTTGCTGAAAACTTTTATAGAATTTTTTAAGCTGATTTTCACTATTATCTAAACCAGGGAAAGCGCTGTTAAATGCAGAATTACGCAACTGCTCAGGGTTAACCGTTAAGTCATAATAATGTGCATTCCCAATCTCAGAGTGCAGCGTAAGATTTCCATTTCTTTTGCTCATAGATGTTGCAAAATCTACTGTATCATCTATTGGTGAATTAGGATTCATAGTCATCTGTAATTTTGCTAATTCACTTTTTTTATCATCGAAAAGCTTCCCCCTAAACTGAAGAATCGGAGAAGAACCCTTTGTTTTATCAAACCCAACGGCAATATGTCCGACAGTTTTCCTGCCATCTTTTACCGCAACACCTGCGACTACGGACCCTACGCGTGAATTATACCCCGTTACTAAAGTTGGGTTGGATACTCCAAGTTCACTAAGCTTAGACCTTAAATATTTCGGAAGCATGTCTGCAGATAAAACTTCTCTGTATCTGCCGTTTCTGGTACAAAATCTGCTTGTTAATGTGGCAACTTCACGTGCAGACATGTCACCTTTTCTGACAAAGTCAAAAATAACTTTTGATAACCTTGTAATTCCCATTTAATATTTTCCTTTTACATATTTCCCCTATACTTCTTTAAAAACAATTTGATCTAAAAAATTGCTTCATACGTTAACAAATTTTAAAAACAAGTACGCTGTTGAATTTAAGTATTGGTTGATGTAATATAAAAACAGAATATAAGAGAGTAAAAGAGGAGAACTTTTATTATGAAAAAAGAATTAATATTTTTAGGACCACCGGCTTGCGGTAAAGGTACACAAACAGCAAAGTTATCAGAATATTTAAACTTTCCGCACGTTGATACCGGTTCTCTTTTAAGAGCAGAAATTAAAGGTGAAACAGAAGCAGGAAAAGAAGCTAAATCTTATATTGATAAAGGACAACTTGTGCCTGTAGAATTGGTTACAAGAATTATCAAAAACAGATTATCTCAAGATGACTGCAAAAACGGCTACATTTTGGACGGTTTTCCAAGAAGCGTTGAACAAGCAGATGAACTTACAAAAATGAATGCTGAAATTGATAAAGATACAGAAGCTGAATTCAAGGCAATATATTTTGATATCGATACAAGCGTTCTTGTAGAAAGAATTGTTAACCGTCGTTCTTGCCCAAAATGCGGAGAAATTTATAACCTTGCATTTAAAGCACCTAAAAAAGACGGAATCTGCGACAAATGCGGAACAGAATTGACTCAAAGAAAAGATGACACAAGAGAAGTCGCTCAATCAAGATTTGATACATACTTCAAAGAAACGGCTCCTTTGATTGATTATTATAAGAACAAAGGCGTTCTAAAAACAATTGACGCAAACGGTGAAATCTCAGAAGTATGGGAAAGATTATTGAAGGTCGTAAATGATTAAGAGGAAATCAAGAGAAGAAATTAAATTAATGCGCCATGCAGGTCATATTGTTGCATTGGTGCATCAGGAAATGAAAAAAGTAGTTGAACCTGGTATAAGCACAAAAGAACTTGATAATATCGCAATGAAAATTATCAAAGAAAACCATGCTATACCTACATTCTTAGGTTACAGCGGTTTTCCGGCTTGTATTTGTACTTCAATTAATGAACAAGTCGTACATGGTATCCCATCGGAAGATGTTAAAGTTAAAGATGGAGACATCATAAGCATTGATGTAGGGGCAACTTTCCACGGACTTGTTGGAGACAGTGCTTGGTCTTATGCGGTAGGTAATGTCAGTGATGATATAAAAAGATTAATGAAGGCAACGGAAGAAGCTTTGTATGCAGGCATAGAACAAATGCGTGTAGGAAATGTTTTGGATGATATTTCCGGAGCTGTAGAAGATGTTGCCGTCAAATATGGTTACGGAATTGTCAGACAATATGGCGGACACGGAGTCGGTCATGTTATGCATGAAGAACCATTTCTATATAACTATAGAGTGGGAGACAAAACCCTTATTAAACAGGGATACGCAATTGCAATAGAACCTATGTTAAATATGGGAGTCGATGAAGTTTCTGTCGGCGCTGACGATTGGACAGTAAGCACGGTTGATAAAAAACCTTCAGCACACTTTGAACATACTGTTGTTGCGACAGACGACGGTCCGCAAATTATGACAAAATTAATGGAATAGATATATGAAATATTACATAGGACTATCACTAAGCTCAGGCTCAAGCATGGATTCCGGAGTAGCCGTTATGGAAGAAAACGGTGATTTCATTCTTGTTGATAAGCTTTATAAGATGAATGATATCATATTTTTCTTTGAAAATTTTTCTTCATTAAAGGACTCTGAAATCTGCGCTTCCCTTGCTTGGGACAAGACAATGTTAAATGGTAAATGGAGAATTCTATCAAAGCCTTATCAGCTTGTATCGACAAATCCTCTTTTCCCTAATCAAGATAATTGGACTCAACGTTATGCAACAAGAGGGAATGAATTTTTCAGATCATTAATTGAAAAAGATATTCCGGTAAATCGCTTTGAAATATATTTAACACGCCAGAGTATGCATCTTAATTCGTGTTTTAAAGAACGATCCCCTGCCGATTGTAAATTCCTTCAGCAAACCCTTACAAATGAATGGGGAATTGACCTACCTCAAAATATGATGCCAATGTCACAATTAGAAGCTATTGTTGGTGCAATTTTGGCAAGAGAAAATTCTAAAAATCCTGATAACATTAAACAAATAGCAGAATTTAAAGGTCAAAAAGTTATTGACGTAATTAAAAATCCGAATCTAAATTTGATTAATGTTTAGCCATAACATTTGACTTATAAGCAATTAAACATTGTGCAAGTTGGTCAGGACAACTTGTAGTTTTTGCTCCGCACTGAATCCCTTGCAGTTTTTCAATCACATCGTCTATTTTCATACCCTTGACAAGGCTTTTTATACCTTTCAAATTCCCGTTACAACCACCAAAAAAATCTACATCATCAATTATGCCGTCTGTAACTTTAACCTGCATCATCTGGCAACAAGTACCTGAAGTTCTATATTGTAATACTTCTGTCATTATTTTTTCCCCTTAATTTTACTATTATTCTAACACAAAATATAGAGTGAAACTGAAACTTTCAGGGAAGTTTCTGTTATAATCATTTCAGCAGAAAAAATAGGATTGAAATGCTAAATATAATCTCAATTTTTATAGGCGGAGGAACAGGCGCTGTTTTAAGATATTTAACAGGGATTACTGCTTTAAAGTATTTACACCTTAATTTTCCATTAGCCACATTATTTGTTAATATAGCAGGCGGTTTTATCATAGGCTTTTTATATGTATTTTTTATTGATAAAACAGAAATAAATATAGCTTTAAAATTAGCTCTAACTGTCGGTTTCTGTGGAGGACTGACTACATTCAGTACATTTTCGCTTGAGATGTTCGAGATGATAGGAAATCATCAGTTTATAAACGCATTTACTTATGCATTTATAAGTGTTATTATATGTTTGATAGCAGTAGCAACAGGAGCGTATTTTGCAAAGTACTTATAAATTTGAAAAACTGAATTTTATCACAGCCGGAATGCCTTTAAGAACAGGGAAAGGAAGTTATCCAGCTGCATTTGATGTTATAAAAGAAATGAACTTAGACGGAATGGAGCTTGAATTTGTTCATGGCGTAAGAATGAGTCCAGAACACAGAGAATTCGTAAAAAAAGTCAGAGAAGAAAACCATTATGTAATCACTGCACACGCACCTTTTTATATAAATCTTAATTCAAAAGAAGAAGATAAGGTTGAAGCTAGTGTTACAAGAATTATTGAAACTGCACAGACAGCATATGAAGCAGGAGCATTCAGCATTACATTCCATGCCGCATTTTATATGGGCAAAGATAAAGAGGAAGTTTATAATCAGGTAAAGTCCAAAGTAACACAAATTTCTGAATTATTAAAAAAGGAAAAGATTAATGTATGGATAAGGCCTGAAACTACAGGTAAATCAACTCAATGGGGTGATTTAGAAGAAATAGTACGTTTGTCAAAAGAGTTTGATAATGTTCTGCCATGTATTGATTTTTCCCACCTCCATGCCAGAAGCGGCGGGGAATACAACACTTATGACGAATTTTCAAAAATTCTTGAAACAATAGGGCAAGAAATAGGGGAATATGCTATTGAAAATTTTCATGGGCATCTTGCCGGAATTGATTATGGCTCAAAAGGGGAAAAGAAACATCTTAACTTTGAAGAATCCGATATGAATTATAAGGATTTATTAAAAGCAATGAAAAAATTCGGTATAAAAGGAGCGCTTGTATGCGAAAGTCCAAACATTGAAGATGACGCAAAGCTTTTAAAAACTTATTATGAAACATTATAATTCTCCTACATTTATACCAGCGATTAAAGAATTAGTATAAAGATGCCGTAATATTATCAGGTACTTTTAGTGACAGAAAGAGGCATCCTATGTTTAATTCAGTGAACAATCCTTTTGGCAGACGCATTGAATCTTCAACATCTTCGGATACAAACAGTAATAAACAAAAAGGTCAGGAACATCAGGAGAAAGAAAGAAAACTGCTTGAAGAAAACGAGCAGGATGAAGTTAGAATAGGCGGACTCCCTCTCTTGACAGAAGACGATGTTATATTTATGGTTAAGCAATATATCTCAAATATAAAAGCTGAACATGAAGGAGATGAAAAAATTCAGAAGAAAGCAGATAAGTGGTTGGAAAAATTCGACGTAAAAAAATTTATGAAGAAAAATCCGACCCTTACAAGTGCTGATTTTTATATGGTCATGTTTATGGAAACAGACTCTATTACTAAGTAAATTTTTATTAACATTGTATTACATTATAAATTTTTATCGTTTTATAATACCGTTATGATTGATAAAATAACGGGAACACAAACACAGTCAAAATACGGGCGTCATCAGGTCATTCGAGACAGCGGGTATATAGCAATTGCGTCAGGAACATTATGTGGTGTTACAGGTTTTCGACAAATTAAATTCCCTCATAAAATGAAAGTTCACAAGTATAGTGCCTATATTGCTGCAATAACATCTTTCCTGCATTGGGGAGCAGTCAAAAGATGGGATAAAAAATTCTTAAAAAACAAGACTGAAAATGTTTCCAATCCATAATTTAAACCTATTAATATCAGCCTAATTCATTCCACATACGGCTAAAATTCATATTAATATCATGAGTTTTATTAGGATGAATATTCTTTAACCCGCTGATTAACGCAGGGACAGAATAGCCCCAATCATGTTGTTTGTAAATTGGTAAATAATATTTTTCTATTAAATTCAGATAATACTCCGGTGAGGTCTCACGTAAATAACCAATAATAAGCTCAATAGGCAGATTTCCGCCTCCTCTTCCCATACCGTAAACTGTTGCATCAACAGAATAGGCTCCACATTCAATAGCTTTAAGAGAATTTGCAAATGCCA
This sequence comes from Candidatus Gastranaerophilales bacterium, assembly GCA_944327255.1. Lineage (GTDB taxonomy): Bacteria > Cyanobacteriota > Vampirovibrionia > Gastranaerophilales > Gastranaerophilaceae > UBA1221. The sequence goes on from CALVHA010000003.1 coordinate 72,093, forward strand.
TCTGAAGATTGTTGTGAGTATGTATGCTGATTTTCTCAAATCCACATGCACGTAATTTCTCAAAATATTCAGGAATTCTACTCGGAACAAGAACTCCGAAACTATCAGCAAAACATAATGAAGTTATTATATCCTTTCTTTTCCAATCAGATAAAATTTTATAATATTTTTCTTCAATCTGTGGAATATTCATAATATTAAGGAAAACTTCATATCCTTTATCTTTCAATTCCTCACAAATATTAATTCCAATTTTAATTTCAGGCACATGACAAGCAACTCTTACACCATCAACAGGAGAATTCTCCGCATCATTAAACATACGGGCATCATACTCAAGTTCATTTACCATAACAAGAAGCTTTGTTCTGTTGTTTTTATAACATGATAAAAAATCTAATTTATCATCAGTAATTCGTTCAAACTTTCTAACAGCATTTTTCTTACGATATCCAACTTCAAAATAATCAACATTACTTCTTTGAGCAGTCAAAAAAGTTGCAAGAACACACTCATCAGAAAAATCCCAACTATTGGCATAACCGCCATCACGAATTGTACAGTCTAAAATTTTAACCATAAGAAAATTACTTAAACCTTCTCATCATAGACATAGCTTTTTTCATGGCATGCTTTCCCTGTTTGCTATGTGGATTCGGCATTCCGCCACCCATATGTGAAAACATACCCTTTAAGCTTGTCATACCCTTCATCATCATACGCATCTGGTCGAACTGTTTAATAAATTGGTTAACCTCTGCCAGCTCCATACCACAACCTTTTGCAATACGTTTTTTTCTGCTTGTATTAATAATATCAGGCTTATTTCTCTCTTCAGGGGTCATACTCTGAATAAAAACTTCCATTTTCTTAAATTGTTTTTCACTCTCATGAGTAATCTTATCTCGATCATCTCGCCCGATATTTAATCCCGGAATCATACCGAGAATATTCCCCATAGAACCAAACATCTGCATTTGTTTTTGCATTTTCAAAAAATCATTAAATGAGAAATTATCTTTACTCATCTTTTCTTCAAGCTCAAGAGCCTGTTTTTCATCAAAAACTTCCTGAGCACGTTCTACAAGAGAAACAATATCTCCCATCCCGAGGATTCTTGTAGCCATTCTCTCAGGATAAAAATCCTCTAAAGCATTAAGCTTTTCCCCCGTCCCAGTAAGTTTAATCGGTTTTCCAGTACAATAAACAACACTAAGAGCAGAACCACCTCTGGAATCGCCATCAAGTTTTGTAAGTACAAGTCCGGTAAGTCCTAATTGAGCGTCAAAATTTTCCGCAACATTAACGGCTTCTTGACCTGTCATAGCATCAATTACCAGAAGTTTTTCCTGCGGGTTAAATATTCTATCAATCAGGAGTAACTCAGCCATCATATCAACATCAATTTGAAGACGTCCAGCCGTATCAAGAATCAGAACATTAAAATTATTTTCTTTAGCATAGTTGATTGCATTTTGTACAATTGCCTGTACATCTTTAGAATCAGGAATTGTAAACACTTCGACACCGATTTCAGCCCCCAAAGTTTGAAGCTGTGTAACAGCAGCAGGTCTGTAAACGTCACAGGCAACAAGAAGTGGATTTTTACCTTCCTTTTTCAGTTTAACGGCAAGCTTTGCAGAAGAAGTTGTTTTTCCAGAACCCTGAAGTCCAAGCATCATGATTAAACTCGGATTTGAAGATAAGTCCAGAGGTTTCAACTCTTTTCCAAGAAGTTCAACCAGCTCATCATGTACTATTTTTACAAGTTGTTGTGCAGGATTCACACCTTCGATAATATTTTCACCTTCAGCTTTATCTTTTACAGATGAAATAAAAGCTTTCACAACTCTCAGGTTAACGTCAGCTTCAAGAAGTGCTCTGCGGATTTCCCTCATTGCCTCCTGCATATTTTCCTGAGTTAACTCTTGAGAACGGGTTTTATTGATTATATTTTGTAATTTTTCGCTTAAACTGTCAAACATAATCTAATAATACATTAAAAACTCTATACAATCAACAAATACTAATATAGGTCATCAAAAATATCATCGTCATTATCAATACTAGGATTTGGTCTTATTTCAAAATCATCATCTTCATCATCCGTATATTTCGGTTCCCTGCGAGAATCAATATACTCTTGGATACAAACAATAGGGAACATAACAAGGCAATAAAGATATTCGAAAAGATTGCCGGATTTATGGTCTGAATCATATAAAAAACTATCATCTCCATAATCTTCACTAAATCCAAAAGAGACATGTTTGTTATTATTGTTTAATTTATTTGTATTATTAACAGATGGAGTATATGTTTTAATTGCCTGAACTTTCATTTTTTCCCCCTTTATGTGCATGAATTATATCCTCTGAAAGAGCAAATATGCTACTTACATAGTATAAATTTTACATAAGTTTACAATTATTAGCCACTATGCTATATTAAAATCATGAAAGCAATAATTCAAAGAGTAAATTCAGCCTCCGTGACAATAGACTCAAAGCTATATTCTAAAATAGGCGTTGGAATACTTGTTCTACTAGGAGTTGAAAAAGGCGACACTCAAGAAAATGCAGAAAAGCTAGCAAAAAAAATTGTTACCCTAAGAATATTTGAAGATGAAAATAAAAAAATGAATAAATCTCTCATGGATGTAAACGGAGAAATGCTTATTGTATCACAATTTACACTATGCGGAGACTGTAAAAAAGGGACCAGGCCAAGTTTTGATAAATCCGCCCCACCGGAAATTGCCGAAGAGCTTTATGAAAAATTTATTAAAATTGTTGAGGCCTATAATATTCCTGTAAAAACAGGCAAATTTCGTGCAATGATGGACGTTGAACTCATAAATAATGGCCCCGTAACCTTTATAATTGAAAAATAATTATTAATCACCTCTTGATTATATTCATGACTTATGTTATAATTTCAGTATAGTTGATATATCATTGATTTATTTTAGAGGATTTTTTTATTTTAAGAAACCAGTTATATTTTTTAGTTTATGAGATTATTTTTTAACAATTAAGAGGCTTTTAATTATGTATGTAAACAAATGCGTCAAGTGCGGTCGAGAATTTGAAACAAAGAACCCCAAAAGAGTTATTTGTCCAGATTGCTTATACCCTGATAAAAAGATGATGATTAACCCTCCTGAATCTGGAAGTACTGCAGAAGGAACTGTAGAACAAGCTCCGGCTCAACAGCCACAGGAACAACTCGGAGGATACAGCACGGAAACCCAACCGCAATTTTACAGCAGTTATAGCGCAGGCGAAGGGCGTCCACGTCCTCAAAGAAGCTATAATAATGCTCAGGGCGGTTATCAGAGACGTGATAATAGAGGATACAATCAGAGTAGACCGCAAGGGAATTACCAGAGACGTGATAACAGAGGCGGTTATAGTCAGAACAGATCTCAGGGGAATTATCAGAGACGTGATAGCAGGTATAATCAAAGACCTCAAGGCGGAAACTTTAATCGCGGCGGATTTAACAACAGACGTCCGATGAACAGAAATAAAGCTCCTAAACAACTTTTGGTAAGTAAAGAGCAATTAGAACAAATAGAATTGTTATATAAGACAATGTTACCGCTTCCAAATCCGGATGCTCATGAAGTTATCGGTGAAAAAATTGGTTTGGAACCTAGAAAAGTTTTCTTTGGTATAAATCTTGTAAGACAAAAGATGATGTTGCCAAAATTACCGTTCCCTAAACGTAAATTGGCAATCACACCAGATCAATTATTTGCTATCAAGAATTTATACGAACCATTGTTGCCTTTACCGCCAATCGGTTGTCATAAAATCATTGCAGCACAGTTAAAAATGGATGAATGGCGTGTTCACGTTGGCATTGGTTTAATTCGTTCTCAAATGGGCTTGCAGCGTTGGAATCAGGAAAGGGAAGATGCTCCTGAAGAATTTAAAAATCAAAATCAGAAAGCACAGGAAGAAACTAAAGATGAAACAGTTGCAGTAGCTGTTGAAGAAGCACCTGTGGTTGAAGAAAAACCTAAACGCGGCAGAAAACCTAAAAAAGTGGAAGAACCGGCTGAAGAATAATGGAAAAATATATTTCCGTAGGAAAAATTTTAAACTTTCATGGTGTTCGCGGGGAAGCAAAAGTCGGATTCACCAGAAACCAAGAAGAATTTATTCTTGGTCTGAAGGAAGTTTTTATTAAAGAAAATTCGGAATATATACCTTTACAGGTAGAACGTGTAAGGCTTAATAAAAATTTTGCGATTTTTAAATTTAAAGGAATAGACTCAATTAATGATTTAATTGAATATAAAGGAATGCTTTTATTTGTCAGTGAAGGTGTTATACGGGAAAAACTTGAAGAGGATGAATTCCTTATTGATGAGCTTGTAGGCTTGAGTATTTTTGATGAACATGATAAAAAGCTCGGGTTTGTAATCGGGGTATCAAATAACGGGGCAAGCGATTTACTTTCAGTTAAAACAAATTCTAAACAGATTTGTCTAATTCCTTTTGTACAGGCAATCATAAGAGAAGTAAGTATTAAAGATAAAAAAATTGTAATCAACAATATAGAGGGCTTAGTGGAATGAGGTTTGACGTTCTAACTTTATTTCCCGAAATGGTTGAAAATTACTTTCAATTCAGCATTCTTAAACGTGCGGTTGAGGGTGGAGTTGTCTCGGTGAATACTATCAACCCAAGAGATTACACTGAGAATAAGCATAAGAAAGTTGATGATATCCCATACGGTGGTGGAGCGGGAATGGTATTGATGCCACAGCCTTATGTTGATGCGTATTCCGCCGTCAACAAACTTGAGAGTTCTGTTACAGTAATGCTTTCTCCTCAAGGGGAACCTTTAACAGATAATATTGTCAATGAACTTGCTGGATATAAACAAATAATTATGTTGTGCGGACATTACGAGGGATTTGACGAAAGAATAAGAGAGATAATTAAGCCGAGAGAAATTTCTATCGGGGATTTTGTTCTAACAGGCGGAGAGCTTCCGGCTTTATGCCTTATTGATGCAGTGAGTCGTAAAATAGAAGGAACATTGGGCAGAATAGAATCGGCGGATGAGGATAGTTTTTCAAACGGGCTATTAGAGTATCCGCAGTATACACGCCCGAGAGATTTTCGGGGATATAAGGTGCCTGAAGTTCTTCTTAACGGAAATCATAAAGAGATAAACGAATTCAGACATCAGCAGTCTATAGAGAGAACAAAGAAAAAACGCCCTGATTTATATGAGAAATACAGTAATAAATACACATAGAGTCAACCTGAAGTAACTTCAGTTTAATACAATAATTTGCTTTAGAGGGATTATGAGTTTTAAGCTGAATAGATCTTTAAGGTTCTTTCAAGGTTTTTAGATATTATGGATTTTACCGAGTCATATTCCGTTTGCAAAGCATTGTGTTCTGTATCTAAAAGTTTTAACATATTATCATACTGTTTGTCTTTAGCTTCTATATCTTTAGTCGTTGATTCATAAATCGCTTCCGCTTTTGCTATCGCTTCCTCATTCGTTTGTTCGGAGATGTCTAACGCATTTGTATAGATTATTGAGCTCCATTCATAATGCTTCAAGCCGGTATTCATTTCTGTAGGGTTTGAATAGTTTACCCGTTCTAACGTTATTGTGCCGGTTTCCAGTGCATATTTTAACCAGTCTGAACTATTCATTAAGCCGTCTTCCAATATATCCCATAATGGTTTTCCGTCTTCGGTTAAGCCATTCCCGGGGGAGGTTATGTTATCGCCTTCGATTACTCCGTCATTCTCTTCGTCATGAATGCCGTTGTCAAATCCGTCTATTGTTGTTTTATAGATACTTGCGCCGTTCATTCTATGCCACAGGTTTATATACCACTGACCTTCTTCGCTTTCCTGATCTATATTTACTATTGTTTCGGTATAGGTATAATCCCCTTCGCTCGGGGCGGTTGGACGTTGAGAAAGCCACTCTTCATAGTCCTTATCATAAGCTTCCTGATCAAACTCTGTGCCGCTGTTCTGGAGTACTTTCTTTAAATCATGGTTTACAAAGTGCAAAATTGCATCATAAAGTTGTCTATAACTAACTGCGTTAGGATATCCTTCAGGATATCCTAAATTACCTTCAGTTGACAAATAATTTAAATCTACAATCTTTTGCTGTAAAGTTTTTAGTTTTTTTTCGCCGTTTTCGTCAATGTAATAATCACTTAATAACTTTTCTGCATCAGAAGACTCAGGGGTTATATCTGCACCAGTTTCACCGCATGCATACAACACTGTTTCGGCATCCTCTGACAGGATGGCGGCAAGTTCCTGTGAACGTTCATAACGGTTGTTTGTGTCTAATTCTGGGAATCTTTGCGAATCTTGCTTCCACCAATGAGTATAGCTATCTGAAACACCGAATTCTGGATGAACCACTCCATCAATTATTGTAATGCTCTCGCCATGACTAGTTGTATAGTCTCCGGCATTTAATAAATGGGAGAATACATGGGTGTAACAATCAAAATGATGCTCTGTATCCTCAGGAGGCGGCACATTTCCATTACCTAGACCATCATCATATATCTTACCGTAATAATGGTACGTTGAACCTTGTTTGTGATCCAAGTATATCTCTACTACTTTATTGCCCTTGCTATCATAGATTGTTTCATCCGGGAATTCTGTACCTTCTACCTCGGCCATATAGCCGCGTAATGCTCCTATTGCACCAGCATAACAAGCTGCTGTTGCCCATAGGAAGCTATCATATAAATCATAGTCGGTTGTTGAAGAACCGGGGATCTCGTATATTGGATCTGTCGGGTCTGGTTCTTTTGCTTCCCATTCCTCTAATTCTTTTTCATATTCTTCACTCGCTTCCAGATAGCCTTCTTTATCTATTGTTGTTATGGTTTCCGTAAACGCATTCTCAAAGCCATACTTCTCTAAAAATTCTACTATGTTGGCACTATTCTTATAATTTTCGGCATCTAATTCGGAGACTAATATCTGACCTTCATTATTTATTAGACCATATTGATTTTTTAATGGGGCATATGTACTTAACTGGGCGCCGGTTAAGTCTACATACGTTTTATTGCCATTTATATCGTATGTTGAATAGATTAGTTCCGTTTCGTTTAGGGCGTTTATATAGGCTTTACTTGCTGCACTTGTTTGGCTAGATAATGACATCTTTGCACTGGTTATTGTTTGAGTGCGCAATTCATTATCTGACAATCGTGCCGTTATACTTAATAGTTTTGCTTGTGATGCCGATAAGCCCATATCTTTTTCCCGACTTCTCTTTATACGTACACTTATTTAGACGGATTTCTTTATGAAAAACTTTATGACAGTATACACCCACCTATCCTATCCTATCCTATCCTATGAGGCATTATAACTGTGTTTGGGGCTTTTTTAAATCTAATTTTACATTTCGTTACATTTATTTTTAATTACTACTTTTGCACACTTAAAAGAAAATTCTTAACATTTAGACAAAAAGATAAAACTCTAGTTATAATAAGAAAAAAATAAGGATTTTCATTATGAGTGACGAAATTAATAAAAAGGTTACAAATATATTCTCAAGACATAATAAAGATTTACCTTCTCCAACCGGAGAGAGAGTAAAATTTTACGCAGGATTTAATTATGTCCGTATAGATAAAGATACAAATGGAAATAAGTTCAACAAAGAACACCTTTTGAAATACGCAGAGGGCTGCCATTATATTGTGCGTGTAATGAGAGATTATAAAGGAGAAACTGTATTATATAACTATGATGTTCCTAACAAAGATTTATTTAAATTTATAAAGACCTTTGAAGAAAATACACTTGACGGAAAAATCATAGAAATAGACAAGTATTTCCCTGAAGAATCCGCATAAAAAATCTTGACAAAAATAAATACATAGAATATAATCCAGAAATATGGAATTAACGATTTTAGTTGATAATCATACATCTGCAGGGAACTGCCTTATATCTGAACATGGTCTATCTTTTTTTATAGAAGAAGGCGATACAAAATTATTATTTGACTGTGGTTCAAGTGATGCATTTATAAAAAATGCTTATAATATGCAGATTGATTTAGCAAACGTAACGGATATAATCCTATCTCACGGTCATTTTGACCATATTGGAGGATTTTTGAGACTGCAGGCTTTATATCAAAAATTTAAGTTTGCAGGAATTCAATTTGATGAAAAAAAATTAATAGCCCATCCAAATGTCTTTAAACCTGAAGATGGAGAGATTTATTCTGGAGAAAATTTTAAGCTCTCTTTGGAAGAAGTTCAGAAATTTTTCAACCTGATATTAACAAAAAGCCCTAGATATATAACATCAAAACTTGTATATTTAGGAGAAATTCCTATAAAATTCGGAACAGTAAAAAATGATTATCCATTGGATGAAACCGCTTTGGCATATAAGTCAAAAGATGGTCTGGTAATATTCTCGGGATGTTCTCATAGCGGAGTCAAGAATATAATGGAACACGCAAAGTATGTTACAAGTGAAAATAGGATTAATACTATTATCGGCGGGCTATATTTAATCAATCGGACGGAAGATGAAATTAACGAACTGGGCGAATACTTAAAATCTCAAAATGTTAAACGCATTTTCCCTTGCCATTGCACAGATTTAGAAGCAAAAATTTTACTTTCAAAATATGTAAAAGTAGAAGATGTTTGCACCGGAAAAAAATATAACTGGGAATAATTTTTTAAGTTAGACTTCGCTGCTATGTCTGTTTTTTGTAAATTCTTATTTTTATTCTATAATTAAAGAGAGAGTAAAAATAGGTATGGAAAGTTTTTTCAAAAAATATCACGAAGCACTATTTAATTGTAACAAACCCTATCAATATGTTGGAGGGGAATTTTTATCAGCAAATAAGGATTTTGACAGCGCAAAAATCAGATTTGCACTATGCTTCCCTGACAAATACGAAATAGGTATCAGTAATCTAGGATTGCGGGTTCTGTATGGTATAATTAACAATCAAAAAGATTATATGTGCGATAGAGCATACGCACCCGAGCCTGATTTTAAGCCTGAAACTCTATATGGACTTGAAAGCAAACGACCGGTTAAAGAATTTGATGCGGTAGGCTTTTCTCTGCAATACGAGATGGCTTACCCTACAGTCTTAAAGATGCTTGAAATGTCCCAAATTCCATACAGAAATGATATGCGCTCTGACTCCGATCCAATAATTATAGCAGGGGGGCCATGTGCTTTTAACCCGCTTCCGCTTGCAGATTTTATAGATGTATTTATGATTGGAGACGGAGAAGACAGTATTGTTGAAGTTTGCCAAATTCTTGAGCGAACTAAAAATCTTCCAAGACACGACAGAATCAAAGCGATTTGTGAAGGAGAAAATTCTGGACGCTGGTCAAAACTTACGGGAGGCAAGGTTACAAAACGCATAGCACAATTAACGTATGAAACTGCTCTAAAAGAATACCCAATTCCGTTTTCGTCTTCCGTTCAAGACAGGGCTGTCGTTGAAATCAGACGAGGATGCGGAAGAATGTGCCGTTTTTGTCAGCCTGGACACGTAACACTGCCGATAAGAGAAAGAAATGCGGAAGACATAATTAAAATAGCAAAAGAACTCGTGACAAATACAGGTTATGACGAGTATTCTTTATTATCTCTCTCATCTAATGATTATGCCAACATTAACGAAACAATAAAAGAATTATCAGTTGATTTCAACAAGAAAAAAGTGTCAGTATCACTTCCGAGTCAACGGATTGATGGATTTAATCTTGAACTTGCCAATCTTGTCCAGAGTGTAAGAAAATCAACAATGACGCTTGCCCCTGAAGCAGGCTCTCAGAGATTGAGAGACGTAATAAAAAAGAATATAACGGAAGAAATGATCCTTAACGCAGTAACAACTCTTTATGAACACGGCTGGTCAAGGGTTAAATTCTATTTTATATGCGGGCTTCCAACAGAAACGCTCCAAGATATGGAGGAAATGGCAGAATTATTCAGAAAAATCCGCTACCGATGCCGCGGGATTAAAATGGAGAAAGGCTTAAAACACGGGATGGAAATAACCTGTACTCTTTCTATTTTTGTACCAAAACCTTTTACACCTTTCCAGTGGTGCCCGCAAATGGATTTAAACAAAGTTAGTGAACATATCCATTATCTGAAAGATTTAATAAAAAACATAAAAGGAATTAAGATTAATTATCACGAACAATATGTTTCGCAAATTGAGGCAGTTTTGACAAGAGGAGAGGACTCTCTCTGCAAATACATAGAGGAACTTTATAAAAAAGGCTGTTATCTCGATGCGTGGGGAGAATATTTTAATAAAGACGTATGGTATCAAACAGCAGAAGAACTAGGAATTAATCTTGCCGAACTAGCACAAAAAGAATACTCAAGGGAAGGTAATCTTCCATGGGACTTTATTAACATAGGAGTTAACAAAGAGTGGTTTGTAAACGAATATAATATGGCCTTTTCTTCTGAAAATCTGCCTGAAAATTATATTGTTCCAACCTGCGAAAAACAATGTGTTAACTGTGGAGTATGCCCTAATCTTAAAACACATAAAGTTATGGCAAAACAATTCAAGTCCTCTCACGAATTTAAAATCGAGGAAAGACCTGATCCGTCAGATTCAAGAAATCACGAACAGCTTCCTGTTTATAAATATAGGATTAAACTCACAAAAACAGGAATTTTAAGATATTTTTCACACCTTGACTGGCAAAATACATTCTTTAAAGCGATATCCAGAACAAATTTAAAAGTGGCTTACTCCCAAGGGTTTAACCCTACAATGAAAATTTCAATGGGAGTAGCTCTTCCGCTTTTTGCACAAAGCGAATGCGAACTTGTTGACATAGAGTTGAATGAAGAATTATCTGTCAAAATTTTAGAAGAAAAATTATCCCAAGTTTTACCGTCCGAATGCAAAATAATAAGGATTGTTAAAATTGATAAATCCTCAAAATCGATTGACACAACTGTCTGTTGGGCAGAGTATCGGGTTAAACTTTTAAATCCGCATCTTTACGATTTTGAAGATTTGAAGTATAATACAAACAGAGTTTTGTCTTCTGAAGAAATTTTTATCGAGAAGAAAAACAAAAAAGGTTTAACGCAAAAAATAAACATAAAACCTGCAATAAAATCATTTAGATTTGACGGCGAATGTTTATTCATAGTTTTAAAAACCGGTCAAAAAACTGATGATATACCGGCATTAAGAGCAGATGTATTAATGAATAAAATTGCACCTGATACTGCTTTTGATATAACAAGAATTAGTTTTTTTGACGAAGATTTAAGAGAGTTATAAGATTTAAAAAGGATTTGAAATGGCAAACGACAAAAACAAGAATTTTAAAGACCAAGGTCAAAAAATTGTTATTGCAGAACGTGATAACATTGCAGCAGTACTTGAAAACGGCAAAGTAACGGATTTCTTTATTCATAGAGGCGAGGTTTTACTAGGTGATGTATACCTCGCAACCGTCGATAACATTCTGCCGAGTATAGATGCTGCATTCGTGAATGTAGGAACGGATAAAATGGGATTTTTGCACGCTCAGGACGTTATGGGGAAAGGAACATTGAAAGAGAAACTTTCTCCTAAACAAAAATTAATCGTGCAGGTCGTAAAAGAACCTACAGGGCATAAAGGGCCAAGAGTTACAACACAAATTAGTTTACCGGGTAGATTTCTGGTACTTATGCCAAACGAACCGGGTGTAAGCGTTAGTAAAAAAATTGAAAGTTCAAGAGAAAGAGCTCGATTAAAGGCTATTATGAACTTAATAAAACCGGTTGGTGTCGGCGTAATTATCAGAACTGAAGCTGAAGGACAATCTGAAGCCGATTTACAGGAAGATTTGGAAATCCTTCTTGAAAAATGGAATAATATTATAACTTCAGCAGAAACAATGACTCCTCCAAATCTAATCTACAGGGATCAGGATTTATTATACAGAGTTATTCGTGAGGCCTGTACGGAAGAAACTAAAGAAATCATTGTTGATACAGCTTTTGCGATGAATCGTGTGCAAAATATACTTCAAAACTGGCATATAAATAAAAACATTAATGTAACTCTTTACAAGGGAACAGAGCCGCTTTTGGTTGCAATGGATATTCATAAGGAAATTAAAGCCGCTCTGAATGTCAAAGTCAATATGCCGTCTGGAGGTTATTTGTTTATCCAGCAGACAGAAGCTCTAACCGTAATAGACGTAAACAGTGGTAAATTCGTAAGTTCTGCAACTCAAGATGAAACTATTTTGAAAACAAACATAGAAGCAGTTCATGAAATAGCAAGACAACTAAGATTAAGAAATATCGGCGGAATGATTATCATTGACTTTATTGATATGATGTCAAGAGCCGATAAACTTGCAATGATGGAAGAACTTGAAATCGCACTGGAACCTGATAAGGCAAAACCTCAAGTCGGTCAGCTTTCGGACCTAGGGCTTGTTGAGCTTACACGTCACAGACAAGGCCAGAGTTTGTCCGAAATATTTACGAAAAAATGCCCTCACTGTCAAGGAAGCGGATATTCAATGATAGACTTTAATTTTGCAACACCTACTGCAGAAGGAGAGTATCGTGCAAAAGCGGCAAAATTAAAACTTCCAACAAATAACTTCAAGAAAAACAATAAAAATAATCAACCGAAAACTCAGGAAGAAACTCCTCAAGCAACAGAACAACAGGTTGAACAAACTGTAACGACTGTTGAAGTTGAAAATCCTTCATCCGTTGCGGCTCAGGAAAGCGAAAAACGTGAAAAAACAAAAAAACGAGGTCGCAAAAATAAATTTGAAAAACCACAAGGAGAGCAGGTTGAAACTCCACTTGTCGTGACAGAGGATATTCAAACGGCACAAACAGTTCTTAAACCGAATGAAGAAATCCAACCTGAAATTATAGAAAATGTTGAAATAATTACCAAAACAGAAGATCCTGTTAAGGAAGGAACTCCGGAAGTCATAAAAGAAGAAGCTTCTCCAGAACAACCTAAAGAAGAAGCATCCGTAGAAGAAGAAGCTAAAGAAGAAAAACCAAAACGTACAAGAAGACCAAACAGAGGGACTTCAAAACGTACAAGAACTAAAAAGGCAGTTAAAGAAGAAAATGTTGAAGAATAAAAAAGTTATTATATTTTCAATATTATTTATAGGTTTATTAATTTTATCAGTACATGCAGGCTGGTGCGTTGACGGAACTATCCCTCAAACAACAGCCTTGTCTGCGGATATCCCTATGAAAACAGATTCTTTAAAAAACGTTTTAGGTAAATTCTCAATCACAATGGGCGGAGTACTAATCTCATTACTTATAATCTGGGCGGTACTAAGTCTGGTAAAAGAGTTTGGGACAAAAAAAACAGTGATAAATTCAAAAAAACTTTATGATGAGCCCCAAACTCCTAAAACAGTTGATGAAGCTATAGTATTTTTTATACGGAAAAACAGGTTAAAGTAGGAGATTCTATATGAAAAGAAGCGGTTCCGGTGCTATAAGTATGCTACTTGCAATGTTAATCATTGCAATACTTTACATCTTTATGATGCCAATGCTTAAAGATATGGGAGGATTGGGTATTGGAAACAGTTCTTTAAATAAAGAAAGCGTTGAAGAACACGTTAATAAGCAGGTTGAAGATATTCAACGTATGCGTCAACAAACAATAGATATGAATAACAAAATTAATCAGGAATATTGATAATGAACGAAATTAATTTAGATGAAATAAATAATCTTATACAAGAAAAAAAATTTCAAGAAGCTAAAGAAATGCTTAATCAAATCGCCACACATGATGAGAAGCATATTGATGAATTAAAACTTCTGGGACTTTGTAATATTAATCTTGAAAATTACAAAGAGGCTAAAAGTAATTTTGAAACAGTTATTAAATATACACCTGAAGATGCGACAAGCTGGTTTTATCTTGCCAGCTGCTATGAAAGTCTTGATGACAGTCTTCATGCAATTTCGGCTTATGAAGAAGTTATTAAACTACGTGAAACTTATGTGGAAGCTTATAAATGCCTGAGTGTAATTTTCATAAAAAACAAACAAGAAGAAAAAGCAATAGAATACGGGAAAAAAGCTCTTGAATTCGAAAAAAATGACTATACACTTTATTATATTGTCGGAACTGCTTATATGGCATTAAAAAAATTCGAAGAAAGTGTTTATTATCTTGAAAAAGCCTTGGAAATACAGCCTAATCATTCTCAGTTGTATAATAATCTTGGAACTTCTTATATAACTATAGGAAATCTTGAAAAAGCATATGCCAATTTTGTGAAAGCAAGTAAACTGGATCCTGATAACTCCATAACTTACTTTAATATTGCATCTATATTACAGATTCAAAACAAACATAAAGAAGCATGCGATTACTTTAAAAAAGCATATGCAATAGAACAAAATGAAAGCTATTTATCTGCCCTTGCACTCTCGGAAGTAAAAATACAAGATTGGGAAAATGCTATTAAACATTATAAAATTTTAGCGACACATCACCCTGAAAAACAGACTTTTCAATATAATCTTGCATGTTGTTACGAAGAAACAGGTGAATATAAGTATGCTATAGCCATTTTATCAAAGCTTGTTGCAATGAATCCGAAATCCGTTTCAATGTCACAAAAACTTGCGGATTTATTTTTGTTAACGAATCAACCGCTACAGGCAAAAGAAATATATGAAAGGCTTTTATTATTAGGGAATGTAGGCTATGAAGTTTATTTCCAATTTGCCCACATCTGTTTGCTTTTAAATGACACTGAACGTGCAGAAAAAATCCTTAAAAAAGTTACAGAACTTAAACCTGATAACGCAAATGCCCACAAAGATCTTGGGGTAATATATTTAAGTAAAAGATTATTTGATTATGCAAAAGATGAGTTTGATAAAGCTCTTTCGCTTGCTCCAGAAGACTTTTCAATATTATCTGAATATGCAAATTATCTTCATGCAACAGCAGATTTTAAAACTGCAGATGAATATTATACAAAAGCATTAAAAATTAACCCTAACGGATATGAAACTATGGCTTTTTCTGCTCTAAATAAAATGTTTATGAAAGAATATGACATTGCCTTAGAACAAATTGATACAGCAATCGGGAATTCTTTACAAAACGCATTTTTCTTATATATTGCAGGGAAAATCAGGTTTTTAATGAAAAATTACGAAGATGCAAAAATGTATCTTATAAAATCATTTGAGCTGGAAAACAATCCTGAAGTCAAAAATCTTCTTGGTATGTGCTACTATGAATTAGAAAACTTTGACCAAGCAAAGAATATATTTAACAATCTGCTGGAAACAAATCCAGATAATATAAACCTTTTATACTGGATTGCAAAATGTGAAAAAGAACTAGGGAATACAGATGAAGCATTGAAAGTATTAGAAAAAGCCGTCAATATTTTCCCGGAATTTGAAGAAGCTCATGAAATGATAAGAGAACTTTCATAAATAAATCTAAAATAACAAAAAACACCTGCTTAAATAAGCAGATGTTTTTATAGTTAAACACTCTCGGTTTACACTTCATCTTCAGAAGATTCTTCATCTTCAACAGGCTCCTCATGCTGAATATCTTCTTCATCATAAGCTTGCTGACTCATTTCTTCTTCAATCTCCTGTTGAAGCTCATCCTCTTCATCATGCTGAAAATCGTCTTCAACAACTTCTTCAGGTTCTTCATATATATGAGCAGCTTCAGCTTTTTCCATTTGAGAAACACTCTTGATATCTATTTTCCAACCTGTTAATTTATGAGCAAGTCTAACATTTTGACCTTCTCTTCCTATAGCCAATGAAAGCTGGTCATCAGGTACTACAACCATAGCTTCATGTGCATACTCATCATCAGCCATAATATCAACTGATACAACCCTTGCAGGAGACAATGCATTAACAATATATTCTACAGGATCCTCTGAATATCTTACAATATCAATTTTTTCATTTTTAAGTTCAGATACAATAGTCTGAATACGGCTTCCGCGAGGTCCGATACAAGCCCCAACACTATCTACTTCAGGATCGTTAGACCATACTGCAATTTTTGTTCTAAACCCTGCTTCTCTGGAAATAGATTTAATTTCAACAATTCCGTCTTCAATTTCAGGTACTTCAAGTTCAAAAAGTTCACGAACAATTTCAGCATGTGCATGAGAAACTATTACCTGCGGAAGTCTTGTAGTCTCTTTAACATTAAGAACGAATACTCTGATTCTGTTACCAGGTTTATAATATTCCCCAGGAATTTGTTCCTTTTGAGGCATAATCGCATCAGTTTTCCCGATATTAACAATAACATTTCTGTTTTCAACTCGCTGAATAATACCTGTTGTAAGAGTGCCTTTTTTCTCAAGAAATTCATTCAATACAAGATTTCTTTCAGCTTCTCTGATACGCTGTGTCAAAACCTGTTTAGCAGCCTGTGCAGCAATACGGCCGAATTGTTCTGGTGTAACTTCTAATTTAACTTCATCTCCGACTTCAACATCTTCGTCAATCTCTTTTGCTTCTGCAAGAGAAATTTCTGTTTCATCATCCTCAACTGATTCGACAACAATCTTTGTGCTGAACACACCGATTTCACCTGATTGTTCGTCCAAAATAGCTTCAATATTTGTGGCATCTTTATTGCGCATATGTTTTTTGTATGCAGCAACCATAGCATCGCACAATGAATTTACAAGAACTTCTTTAGAAATTCCACGTTCTCTTTCTAATTCTTCCAGTGCTTCATTCAAGTTTCCACCACCGATTTTAATCATAACGATTCTCCTTTATTTATTTAATCTATATATAATTTAGCTGATTGTATATTGCTTCTTGGAATACAAAGTTCTTCTCCGTCATCAAAACGTAAGAACTTTAAACCTTCTTTGTTATTAAAGTCTAAAATTTCTCCCTTAAAAATTTTCTCATTTTCTCCTTCAAGAGGCTCTTTAAGCTTGATAGAAACTCTTCTACCTCTAAAAATAACAAATTCTTTATCAGATTTAAATTTTCTCTCCAAACCAGGAGAAGAAACTTCTAAATAATATTTAACAGGAATAAGTTCATCCAAAAAATCACTTAGACTTCTTGTAACCTTTTCACAATCATCAAGAGTTACATCTTTTTCCGATGAATAGAGATAAATTCTCAAAAACCAGCGATGATTTTCTTTAACAAACTCTATTTCAATAGGAACATAGCCAAAACGCATAGCAGTATTTTCAATTAACGGCGTAATTTTTTCTATAATTTCGTATCTGTTAATATCTTGTTTAGCCATACACGCCATACCTTTCTATTATATACTCTCTTATTGAGAAAAAAAGAACGGGAATCCCGTTCTTTTTTGAATTTGACAATACTGTCCATACACATATTATCTTAATAGAATTTAAAAGTAAAGTCATACGTAAAGAAAAGTAAAGTATTAAGACTGCACTTCACTTTCTTTTCGTTTAGCATCTGCCAACTGCTGTTCATACTCATCGGCAGTAACTTTTTTACCATCAATTACGTACATTTGATTTCCATTAGAATCCATACCGGACTTAAATTCCTGTCCGTTTGCATTTGATTCAACAGGTAAATTTCTCATATCTTTAATTTCCTGCAACCTTGACTGCTTAGTTTTCATTTGGACAACTTCATTTTCTTTGTTCTCTGCTTTTTCAGTTTTACCCTTTTCTTTTAATTTAATTACATCGTCTTCTGTTTTAGTAATATCATTATTTAAGGATTTTAATTCTTTATCTTCGTTACTTTGAAGTTGTTTAAGTCTTTTTTCTTGTCTTGGAATCTCAGTTGAATATTCTTTTTTGGTATTCTGTAATTTTTTTAACTCGTCTTCACCGTTATTAATATCATCAAGGTTTTTCTCATAAGCCTCTTGAGACGTTTTCATCTTATCCTGCAAAGGTTTTAAATCTGAATTCATTTTATCTAATTCAGCTTTTGCAGTTTGATGGTTATTATAAGCTGTTTCATATTGTTGTGCTTTTTGGGATTGCTGTTGTTGAGCAATAGATTGTTCCTGTTTTAACCCAGCCAACTGCGCTTCTGCTTTAGAAATTTGTGCCTGAATTGTTGCTTTTTGCTCAGGAGTACTTGCCGCTGACAATTGGCTCTTTAAGTTAGCAATATTTTGCTCTTGATTTGCTACATTCTCATTTGCAATACCTAAACGCTTTTCAGCCGAATCCAAAGCTGTTCTGGAGCTATCGACATTTTGCGCTAATTGCGAAACCTGACCGTCTTTCGTTTTAATTTGTTCGTTCAATTTATCAAAGTTTGATTTATCAGTGTCATATGTTGATTTTAATTCTTTAGTTTGAGATTTTAAAGATGTTAATTTTTTATTTGTTTCGCTAATAGTATCATCAATTTTAGTATTTTCCTGTTTAGCAATATTTAAAGCAGAACTTAATTCGCTTGAGTTTGTCGCATTCTGCATTTTTGCAATGTTTGAGGATAAAGGAGCTCCAGAAGTTGAAACACTGCTATTTTTAGATGAGGAGAACGTTCCCCATATATCTTTTACTGTAGAAGCAAGAGATACAATTCCGGATGCTACAGCTACCCCCTCCTCAAACCCTGAAGTCTTTGGAGTCTGTGCCTGTGCTTGAGCCTGCATAGCATTAAGCTGGGCATAAGTATTACTATAAGCTCTTTGTTTAAGCCTTTCTAAGCTACGCCCACTATATCCTGTATATAAATCACTACGGCTA
This sequence comes from Candidatus Gastranaerophilales bacterium, assembly GCA_944327255.1. Lineage (GTDB taxonomy): Bacteria > Cyanobacteriota > Vampirovibrionia > Gastranaerophilales > Gastranaerophilaceae > UBA1221. Next base: position 90,877 of record CALVHA010000003.1, read on the forward strand.
AATCCATAGTCTGCAATACCACCACTGTTTCGTCGTGTATAATCAATTGTTCTTCTCGCAGAAACATAATTGCTATCCTGAATTGTTCCTTGTTGAGGAGAAGTTTTTGAAGTAGCAGCATTTCCGCTTCTGCTATTCATTGTTCTTGATGTAACAGAAGTATTATTTAAAATAGCACCACTTTTGCTGCTCCAATTTCCGCTTGAGAGTGACATTTTAGATAAGTTCGCAGTTGCAGCATTTGCTGTCGAGTTTGTACTCTTGGTCACAGATGACTTGGAACCTGAACCAAAATTATCTCGGATATTGTTGTTCGAATTTAGCTGTGTTCGAACTCCTGGTCTGTATTTTAACTCAACATTCATGTCAGTATTCTCTCTCGATTTAATATCTTATATATATAAAGTTTTTTTATTCCCAATTATTGATACCTCGAAGATTATTTGTTACATTTGTTAACATGAAAAATTAAATTAAAATCTTTATTATAATATACCCTCCTTTTAAAAAAAAATTTCATTAAATATTACATATGTTTACAAATATATAAACTATACAAAGGATACAGAATAGCTTGTAGAGATTTCTTTCAGATTTTGCAAGACTTTATGAAGCGAATTTTACAAAATAATTGTAAATTTTTAGAAAAAAAAACTGATTTTGAAAAAGTGTTACGCAGACTATTTATTCAACCAGTTAACAAAACTTATTGTAACGAGATTGGCATGGAGACAATAAAAAATGTGTCATTTTGTTCTTTTAGGTTTATGATAAAGATATCAATCTTGGGAGGCGGGGTAGTTAACAGATTCCGTCTCGGGGGAATCAATCAATAGAACGATTAACTCTTTTCAAATATCGTTTAAAATGGTGATGAAGATAAGAATTTAATATTTTGTATTTCGGAGGTAGATAGAAGTGTTAGAGCATGGTTATATTCAAATTTATACAGGAGACGGGAAGGGGAAAACTACAGCATCTTTAGGTTTAGCACTTCGAGCACTAGGACATGGCTGGAAAGTTTTGATTATTCAGTTTACAAAAGGGGATAGTGCTACATCTTATGGCGAAATAATATCTTCATCTAAATTTTTGCCGAATTTGGACGTAGTACAATTTGGTATGGATAGAGTTTGTTATTCTCACAATGTTTGTATGGACGATTTCAAAGAAGCTAAAAAAGGTTGGGAATTCGCGAAAAAAGCTATTAACTCTGGAGAGTATCAATTAATTATTCTTGATGAAATTAATATTTGTACTGCAATGAACATGATTAAAGTTAGTGATGTTAAAGATGTATTGATGCATAAACCTGAAAATTTGGAAATAGTTCTAACAGGACGCTATGCACATCCTGAATTAAAGGCAATGGCTCATCTTGTTACAGAAATGAAACCTATTAAACATTACTTTGATATGGGTGTTATGGCAAGACAGGGTATTGAATATTAAAGACTTAAGTTAATGTAAATCCTTTTTGTTTCAGAAATGAAATAACGGGCATCTGTGAAAGAAGCCCGATTTTTTTTAATTATTATAAATTTCTGCATATTTAGGATTAACAGCCAACCATTTAAATGTTTCGCTTCCAGTCTCAGGAATATCTATAACAAATGTACCTCCGTAACGCCCACGTGAAAATACAAGATACCCTTCTTTGGCTAAGTTATGAAAAGCTTTTCTGATAGTGTTAGGACTCAAATCCATTTCCTTAGACAGCTCAAGGATCGAAGGGAGTTTTGAGCCGATTTCATAATTTTCTGCAATCAGATTCTTAATTGCGTTTTGAGTTTTTTCATAATAATAAAAAGCAGTGTCTTTTGCCGGTGCAAATATAGATGTTTCCATCTTTTCTGAATTTTCTGTTTCTTTAGGTAATCTAATTACGGTAGTACCATAACGTCCTCGTCTAGGAAGCAATATCCCCTCATTAATTAAAACTTTCAATGCATCATGGACTGTTTTTATACTTACCTTCAAAGTTTCCGCTAATTCAGAATGAGCTGGAAGTTTCTCCCCTATCTGCATGTTGTCATTTATATATTTTTTTAATTCAAGTTCAACCTTTTTAACAAGAGTTGTATGAGAAATTGACTCTTTTGCAAAATTATGTTCAAAATCAATAGATTTTACTTTCCAAGCTGGTTCTTTAGAACTTTTAGCCTGATGTTCCAAAATTCCGCAAGTACACAAATACTCTAAGGCCAAACGCGCAGTATTTGAGGAACATCCAGTTAATTCAGACATAGTTCTTGAAGACGGAAGAAATTCTCCTACTTTTAATCTGTTATGTATTATAAATTTTTTAATTTCAACGATTGCAATTTCACGCTTTGATGTTAATTTTCTCATTTTAACATTTTGAGCAAACCTATCTTTTATAATTGTCCCGATACGCTGCTTAGATTCAACATATCCGCAATCTTCCAGATACCTCAGAGAATTTTGAATTGTACCTGCACTCACACCGAGCATATATGCAAGATCATTTTTAGCAGGTAATAAATCATTCGCTTCAATTATATTTTCTTGCAAAGATTTTTCAATCCATGAAATAAGCCACTTTGCAATAGTTATAGACTTTGACTCTACCGCATTTTTCAAATCAGGAAGAGAAGAGCCTATATCACTTACTTTTATCTTTCTTAATGTAATTTTTTGAGGGGATATAAAATTCGTTTCCATACACATACCTTTACGCACAAAGTTAATAATATACTATTTATAAAAAAACATCAAGAAAAATTTTGTTAAATTATGAAGTTTTTTTTACAAAACAGTTTAAATTTTCATATTCTTTACAAAAGCGTAATTTTTCGATAAAATAAAGAATATACAGTAAATATTTAGAAAAAGGAATTGAGTATAATGTTAAGAACAGGTATTGTCGGATTGCCAAATGTTGGGAAATCAACTCTTTTCAATGCTTTAACAAGTGCAAAAAATGCTCAAAGCGCAAATTATCCTTTTTGCACAATTGAACCAAATGTTGGAGTTGTTAATGTTCCTGACGAACGTCTGGAAATTTTATCAAAATTATGTAAAACAACACAAATAATCCCAACAGCAATTGAATTTGTTGATATTGCAGGCCTTGTAAAAGGCGCCAGCAGGGGAGAAGGGTTAGGAAACCAATTCTTACACAATATTAGAGAAGTAGATGCGATTATTCAGGTTGTAAGATGTTTTGATGATCCGAATACAATTCATGTATCAGGAACAGTAAACCCTATAGATGATATTGAAACGATTAATACAGAACTGGCACTTGCAGATATGGCATCTGTAGAAAAAAGGCAGGCAAGAATTGCCAAGCAAGTTAAAGCCGGTGACAAAGATGCCGTTATAGAAGCCGGAGTATTAGATACTTTAAAAGATTTACTTAATCAAGGTACCTTTATAAATATAAAAGATATCTTTAATGAAGAAGAGATTCCTTTTGTAAGACAATTGAACTTAATGTCAACGAAGCCTGTTATTTATGCTGCAAATGTTTCTGAATATGATTTGAAAGACGGAAATGAGTATACAAAACTGGTTGATGATTATGCAAAAAATCACAGTGCTGAAATGGTAATTATTTCAGCAAAAATAGAAGAAGAATTATCCGAACTTGGAGCAGAAGCTCTTGCATATCTTAAAGAACTCGGCATAGATGATAGCGGGATTAATAGAATGATAAAAACTGTTTATCATTTATTAGATCTAAGAACCTTCATAACTGCTGGAGAAAAAGAAGTACACGCTTGGACAATTCCGGCTGGTGCAAAAGCCCCACAAGCAGCCGGTGTAATTCACACTGATTTTGAAAAAGGTTTTATCAGAGCAGAAGTAACATCTTATGATGATTTTGTTAAATATGGTTCATATGCTGCTTGTAAAGAAAACGGTGTAACAAGATTGGAAGGGAAAGACTATATCGTACAAGACGGTGATATTGTCCATTTCAGATTTGCTGTTTAGACGAAAAATACCGCTATAATAAAGCGGTATTTTTTATTTAAAGTTCTTCTTTTATCTTCTATTTCGCTTGAGATGAAAGCATACGTTTTAATTCATCCGGCCTTGATGTTTTTGACAATGCATCTTCCAGAGTAATCATTTTTTGTTTATATAGACTTGCAAGAGCCATCTCTAAGGTCTGCATACCTAATCCTTGGTTCATCTGAATTGTAGAATAAATTTGCGCAGCTTTTGCTTCACGAATAAGGTTTGCAATAGCCGGTATTACAATCATAATTTCCTGAGCCATTACACGCCCCTTTTTAGTTCCATCAGGTTGGATTTTTGGTAGCAAAGTTTGTGCAAATACCGCGACCAGAGAGTTTGCAAGCTGTACACGAATCTGTTGTTGCTGCCCCTCAGGAAATACGTCGATAATACGGTCAACCGTTTGAGAAGCAGAAGACGTATGTAATGTCCCAAATACCAAGTGACCTGTTTCAGCAGCTGTCAGTGCCAATGCAATAGTTTCATGGTCACGCATCTCACCTACCAGAATAATATCAGGGTCTTCACGGAGTGCGGATTTAAGCGCATTTGCAAAAGATCTTGTATCCATACCTAGCTCACGCTGGTGAATTATACTTGATTTTGATGTATGCACGAACTCTATCGGATCCTCAATAGTCAAAATATGTTCTGCCCTTGTAGTATTAATATAGTCTATCATTGCAGCAAGGGTTGTAGACTTACCTGACCCTGTAGGACCTGTTACAAGGATTAAGCCACGAGGTTTTTCTGCAGTTGTCCTTACGATCTCCGGTAATCCAAGTTTATCAAATGAAGGAACAGTAGAGGTAATCGTTCTGAATGCCGCCGCATAGTTTCCTTTATCTTTATAAAAGTTAACCCTGAAACGGCTCAAACCTTCTATACCATATGAAAAATCTAGTTCCCATTCCTGTTCAAGCCTTCTTCTTTGTTCATTAGACAACATCGGGAACAACAATGTTTCTACTTCTTCTGGAGAAAGGGGAGGGTAATCCATTCTTTTTAAGTTACCATCAACACGCATTACCGGTGGCAATGCACTTGAGATATGTAAGTCACTACCATTATTCTTAACAAGTTTTTCTAAAAGTTCTTCAATTGCAACCATTATACCCTCTCATTCTATTCTGTAAAATTCATAGTTTTTTCATTTTCAACAAAAGCAAGCTCAATTAAATTATAAGCCATATAAGCTCCTAATGCAACTGCCTTGGGATCAAGCTCTGAATTATTAGCTGCTTCTATAATTGCAGTATTAATTTCAGGATTTTCTTCTTTTATGTAATGAATCATTTTTTTTCGCCAGGAAGGCATATCTTTAAATACTTCAGAAAATACAGATGCTGCAACTTCTTCTGTTATTACAGGTAACATGATAACCTCTTCTTATTTTGTAATTTTGACATAATTATACGATATATTACTATTTTCATCAATCCATAAAAAAAATAATCATTTGTTTGAAGTATAATTTGTATATGAATTTAATAAATCTTGGACTAACAAATTACAGAAATTGTAAAAATTTATTATTAGACTTAAGCTCTAATAAAATTCTTATTATCGGCAAAAACGCACAAGGCAAAACTAATATTCTTGAAAGCATATATTTCCTCTCAACTCTTAAAAGTCCGAGAATTTCTACAAATATGGAATTAATAAACTTTGATGAAAACAAAGTTTCAATAAATGCTAATATAATTAAAGCCGAAACTGATATTGAACTTGATTTTACATATAACAGAGAAAAATCTCGAGAATTAAAAGTTAATAAAGTAAAAACAACACCTAAAAATTTTAAATCAGTCTTAAAAACAGTTCTTTTTTCCACAAATGATCTTCTACTTTTGCGCGGAAATCCTTCTGATAGAAGAGACTGGCTGGATAGAGCAATTTCCCAAATTTATCCGGCATATGATGAGAGGCTTACCAAATATGATAAAATAAGGATTCAAAAAAATAGTACTCTAAAAGAATATCTTAAAACTGGGAATTTAAATGAAACATTACTAGATGTTTACAATGAACAACTTGTTATAACCGGCAGTAATATTATTTACTTACGCATTAAATTTTTAAATGAAATAGAAAAAATTGCCAGAGAAAAACATAGAATAATAAGTGAAACAGAAGATTTAACTATCAAATACGATTGTCAGTTTCTGAATAATACTGAAAGTTTAGAGTCAATTGTAGCTGATTTCAAACAAGAATTGTCAGAGAAAAAAAATGAAGAAATGAGAAGAGGTCAATCTTGTGTAGGTCCACATAGGGATGACATATTGTTTTTTATAAACAACAATGAGGCAACCAAATTCGCTTCACAAGGTCAACAGAGAACAGTTGTCCTTGCTCTTAAGCTCTCTGAATTAGATATTATTACAAATAAAACGGGCGATGAACCTATTTTATTATTGGACGATGTATTGGCAGAACTTGACGATATAAGACAAAACTATCTTCTAAAATCTATTAACAATAGAACCCAAACCATTATAACATCTGTTGACACAGTATTGTTTGAAGATGCGTTTCTAAAAGATGTAAAAATTTATAAAATTGATAATGGAACAATTAAGGAATAACATTTTTTAAATGTTCAATTTTAATATCAGGTTTTAAGGTAATTCCGACAACATCTATTCTATATTTGTTAATTTTATGCTCACTTAAATAATATTGGACCCCCTTACGAATATTACTGAGTTTGGCTTTGGTTACTGCCTCAAAAGGAGTTCCATATAAGTTAGTTTTACGTGTTTTTACTTCCACAAAAACAATTATATCTTTTATTTTTGCAATAATATCAATTTCACAAAATCGAGAATAATGCTTGTTTCTCTCAAGTATTACGTAACCATTTTCCTGTAAATAACGACAAGCCAAATCTTCTCCGGCAGAACCAGTTTTTTTGTTGTTCATTATATAAATCCCTATTGTTTAATCCCACTTCGCGCAAATAGTGTAACATCCGTCAATTTATATACGTCATCGACAACACAGTTTTTGCTCCAACGAGAAGGACATATATCAATCCCCCCTCTTCTTGTATATAAAGCACTAACAAACAATTCATCATCGGGATTTAACACATCATGCAATCTTTTATAGATCATTTCACAACATTCCTCATGAAAATGATACTCCGAACGAAAAGAGATTAAATACTTTAGAAGACTCTCTTCTTTTATATGTTTATCGGATTTATAGAAAATATAAACATCTCCGAAATCAGGCTGGTGGGTCACTCTACAGTTAGAACGCAAAGAATCAAATGTTAAATAATATTCTTTAATGTCACAAGTTTGTTCTACCTCAATTAATTCAGGGGACTCTTTAAACTTCTTTATAAGCAAATTATCTTCATCCACATAATCCATTATATTTTTAAAATTTTTAAAAATCTCGATTCTATCGCTATTAACATTAACAAAATTGACGACAACAGCAGTTTCAAGCTTATCACTTAAGTCTTTTTGTATAATACTTTGACATATACTTAAACATTCTTCCATATTTTTACCATATCTGCTCATATTAAAAGAATTTAAGTATAATTTTAAGGATTTAGATTCAATAATGAATTCATTATTACAATTATACTTGATCTTAATTAATCTTGTGACAGGAATACCATTTTCAGTCATACAAGAAAATTCATATGCATGCCATATATCAACCCCTAAAAACGGTAAATTATTATTATCTATACTATACTGCCTTCTATTTTCGCATCTAGGAACGGCAACCAGCAAAGATGGATCATATAATTCACTTCCCCTTGTTTGTTGCCCTAAAAATTTAGATGCAATTTCTTCTGTTTTATCAAACATCTTTATCCCTCTTTACACACTATATTAACATAAAAAAAGTGTCGCTAAATCGACACTTTTTATAATGATAAATATAAAATCTAGCCCTAAGCAATTTCTTCATAAGCTTCAGGGTTATTAAACAAATCATAATTAATTTCGTTTTCATTATCTGCAATAGCCGCAACAACCACCGCATCGGAAGTAACATTAACAAGAGTCCTCATCATATCTGTAACTCTTTCAATTGTAAATAAGAATGCAAATCCTGCAACAAGTTGTTCCGGGCTTAATCCCATACCATTCAAGATTAATGCAATAGTAATCAACCCAGCACCTGAAATTCCTGCACTCGTACTTGATGCAACAATTGCTAGAAGACCTATTTGAATCAATAAGAATGGATCTAAAGGAACTCCGTAAGCCTGTGCAAGGAAAATAACCGCAACAACCTGCAATAAAGCAGTTCCATCCATATTCAAAGTTGCTCCGAGAGGAAGAACAAAACTTGAAATTTTATGAGAGATGCCACGTTTTTCACAGCAAGCAATAGTTAAAGGAAGAGTTGCAGAAGAACTTGCGGTTCCAAATGCAACCATCATTGCCTCCGCAATTGCCGAATATAACATCCAAATTGAAACTTTAGAAAAACATTTTAAAAATATAGGATATACCACAAACATCTGAATAAAAAATCCGATAGCAAGCACCATCAAATACTTAGAGATACTTGCAAAAATATCCATTCCGAAACTTGAAACAGCAGAAGCCGTCAACGCAAATACACCCGGAGCGGCCAAAAACATAATCCAATCTGTAATCTTCATTGTAGCTGCAAACACAGATTCAAAGAAGGAAACTATTGGTCTACTGACATCTCCGACCTTGGACAAAGCCACTGCAAATATTAATACGAAAACGATAATAGCTACCATATTCCCATGAGCCAGAGCATTCAAAGGATTGCTAGGAATAAAATCCAAGAACATGTTTAAAAGATGCCCCTGTTGTTGAGCCATAGCAGCCGCTACAGAAGCCTGAACCTTACTTGCAGTAGTCGCAGCAATATGATGTGCTGCTCCAAGTCCAGGTTTAAATACTAATGCTAAAATAGTACCGATTATCACCGCCGCAACAGTAATAATTCCGTAATAAACAACCATCTTCGTCCCAAATTTTCCGAGCTGTTTATTATCCCCAATACTAGTAATCCCAATAACTATAGCCGAAACAACCAAAGGAATTACAATCATTTGAATCAGTCTTATAAAAACCTGACCTATAAAATTTAATAGAGTCGCAACAATCGGATATGGATGTGAATGCAAAAATATTCCGACAAAGACACCGGCAAGAATACCGAAAAATATATGCCAGTTACGCTTTAACCCCAAACCTAAGGCTATGAGTATCTGCATTTGTATTTTTGAATCTTTCATATATTATGTCCTCTTAACTCTATAATTATAAACGTATGTGACCTGTCCATTATACAACATGCGAGTCAAAAATCAAACTCTACATCAGAAAAATCAACCAGAAAAACGAGAACTTTTTATTTACGGGTTGGTCTGTAAACTCCGTTTACAGCCTGAATATCCATAGGACTTAAAGTTGTTTTTGTAAAGTCGGACTCTTTATACATAACACTGTTTGCATCTTCAGATAAATTAACACCAACAGCAACACCAACAGCCTGAAGAGCAATAGCCTTAAGCTGTTCCTTAGATAATTTTTCTCCATCTTCTTTTTGTAGAGGAAGAATTACGTCAGTATTATAAAAATAATTTGTATTTTTACAACCTCTGCTGTATGTTCCAAACTGTGAAAAGCTGTGGTTAACACGATAAGGGCGATCCCCACTAACATTATCTACAAAAACAACGTTAATATTTGATATCGATGCTAAATTTGCAGAATATCTAAATAAAAATCTCACCGCAGATTTTGAATTAAGCTGCCACTCCTTAAAAGCTTGAGTAACAATGGCTGCTTCTTCCTGCTTTGGAATATATACACTAATAGGCAGCGAGAACCAACGAGGATTACTATAAGCAAAAGCAGAGCCTGCAAACATCACTAACGAAATTAATACTAATAAAAATCTTTTTCCCATATCTTTTATAAAACATATTCCTATTTTTTTTTGCCAATAATTCATTAAATATTAAAAAATGTTAATAACCAATAGCCCAATCAACCGAACTTGTCAAATCTCTTTTAGTTTCCGCATTGAAAGTTGAAGCAACCGCAGGAACTTCTATAACTTTAGCGGCTTTTTGCAAAAGATTTTGCTGAGCCATTTTAGAATCAACATTATTAAATGATTTTAATTTATCTAAACTATTCTGTAATTCTGCATTCTCATCATTCAAAACAGTTACCTGACGGGAAAGAGTGTTAAGTTTTATTTCATTAGACATTTCAAAATAATAACTAACAAAAGCAACAACAACAAGAAAGCCCAGAACAGAGCATAAAGACATATTTAATTTTCTTATAGCCATCTCTTTCATCAGGTTCTCCTTGTAAAAATACCCTTCGATTACAGGAGCATTAGTAAACTGCCTGCTCTCTAATTCCTCTCGTGACAGATTATTGTAATAATCTTTTCTTAATGTCGCTCTTGAAATATTCAATTTTCTTCCCCAATATCTTTTTTACTCTCTGATAACTATCCGTTAATACATCTGGCAACTCTTAGCTTCGCACTCCTTGACGGCGGATTCTCCCTTATTTCTTCCTCGCTTGCCATCAAAGGTTTTTTATTTACCAGCTCCAATCTCGGAGGAGGACATGTGCATATCATTTGATTTTTTTCACAGTGACATCTCTGAGAATGGTATTTGAATAAGTGTTTCACAATTCTGTCTTCCAGAGAATGAAAACTTATTACACTTATTATAGCACCAACTGCTAATAAATCCAACACATCATTCAATGTATTTTTTACATTTGTTAACTCTTGATTCACCTCTATACGAATTGCCTGAAATACACGTGTCGCTGGGTGGATAGATGTTTTTACATGTGGAGTACAGTTAACTATTAAATCCGCTAAAGTCGTTGTCGTTTCTATTTTTTTTATCTTTCTTTCTTCAACTATTCTTTTTGCAATTCTCTTAGAAAATCGTTCCTCACCATATTCTGAAAAAATTCTAACCAAATCCGCCTCAGAATATGAATTCACAACATCATACGCAGAAAAATCTGCATCCTGATTAAATCGCATATCAAGAGGAGCCTCTTTTGAGAAAGAAAATCCTCTTTCTCCTTTTGTAAGCTGGTGATATGATGCGCCCAAATCAAATAATATTCCGCCAGTTATCTTTTCGATACCCAAATCGTCTAAGACAGATTTAATATTAGTATAAGAACTCTTTACAATTGTTATATTTTTGTAATCCTTCAAACGATTTTGAGCTGCGTTAATAGCATCATCATCCACATCAAATGCTATCAATCTGCCATTCGGCTGTATTCTTTGTAAAATCAATTCGCTATGACCGCCTCCACCAAGAGTACAATCCACATATATAAGACCGTTTTTACATTCGAGCGCATCAACCGCTTCATGCTTCATAACCGTATAATGATTAAAATTTCCCATACAAAAATTTTATCATATAAATTTTTGAAAGGACTAAATTATTACTAAGCATTAACAAGACCTGACAAACCTTTTGTATCAAGGATTTCTAAGAATTTTGCATAAGTATAGATAACCGAATTCCCTTTATCTGTTGAATCAGAAATTTCAATAAGATCATCAGGAATACTATCTTGAGCCATAGAATCATACAATGCAGAAAGTTCATCTGATGACATTCTGTTATTCACATTAATGTCATTGAGAAAATAAAAGTCTGAAAATTCAAATTCATTTTTCATTAGCGCCTTACTCCTTTTTTAGCACCTGGGTATACCATCTATATAAGGAGTTACGGAGAATTGGCATGGAAACTTTAACCCACCCGCTTAAAAAGTTACATTTTGTTACATACAGAAGTTAAATACAATTCGATATCTTCATCAGATATCATTTCTGTAACAGCGACAAGAATTTGATTATCATTTAGTTTAATTCCGCCCAGAATATTATTTTTCTCCAGTTTCTTCAAGAAACCATCTGCATCATTAACTTCAAGAACAAATTCATTAAAAAAGTTTTCATTCAAAACTTTATATCCACTTTGAGATAATAAAACAGCCAGTTTATGCGCCCTTGAAGTAGAAAGGTAACCGGCCTGATGGAAACCTTTTTCCCCCATAACACTTAAATAAACTGTTGCCCACAATCCAATTAATGCCTGATTAGAACAAATATTACTAGTAGCTTTCTCTCGTTTTATATGTTGTTCTCTTGTTTGGATTGTTAAAGTAAATGCCTGATTGCCATCTTTATCTATAGTTCTACCGGCTAGCCTACCTGGCATTTGACGCATAAATTTTTCTTTACATGCAATAACACCAGCATGAGGACCTCCAAAGCTCATAGGAATACCCAAAGATTGGACATCTCCAACAACAATATCAGCACCATATTCTGAAGGAGGTTTCAAAATAGATAAAGTTGAAAGATCCGTACAAACTATCAAAAGACTATCTTCAACTGCTTTCACATTATGTATTTCCCCAAAATAATCAGGAGTTTGAATTAATACTGCAGCATAGTCAGAAACATTTTCAGGCAAATTTTCAAACAAATGAACATCAATATCTGCCGCCCACGTATAAGTTTTTATTACCCTAAAATATTCAGGATTTATATTTTTATGGACAAGCACTTTTTGGGATTTTTTATTAATTCTTACTGCCATCAATATTGCTTCTGCACATGCAGTAGCACCATCATAAACCGTCGCATTTGCAATATCCATGCCTGTTAATCGAGCAATCATAGTTTGGAATTCATACATAATCTGCAAAGTACCCTGTGCAATTTCAGCCTGATAAGGAGTATAAGCAGTCAAAAACTCAAAACGTTGTGCAATTTGAGAAATACAAGCAGGAACAAACTTATTATAAACACCTCCACCCACAAAATTAATAAAATCTGATTTATTTTGTGCGGCAAGTGCCTTAATTTTTCTCTGAACCTCAAGTTCACTTAATGGTTCACCCAATGACAAACCGTTCATTCTTGCAGTTATAGGAATTTGTTTAAACAATTCTCCTATATCTTTTACACCGATACTTTCAAGCATTTGAGCTCTTTTATCATCATTATGTACTAAAAAATTTTTCATTATTCCAATTCTTCTTTATAATCTTCGTATTCCAATAAATCATCCTGCTCGCTAATATCACCTGTAGCCTTAACCTTTACGAGCCAGCCATTTTCGTAAACATCTTCGTTTAAGGTTTCAGGGGAATCTACTAAGCTGGAATTAACTTCCAAAATTTTACCGCTTATAGGCATATAAATTTCAGAAGCAGCCTTAACAGATTCAATTGTTGCAAAAGTGTCTCCCTTTGAGAAAGTAATCCCAACATCAGGGAGTTCCAAAAAGACAATATCCCCTAATTGTTCTACAGCATAATCTGTAAGCCCTATTGTATAGGTTTCATCGTCATTTTTCAAAAGATATTCATGTGATTTAGAACATAAAATATTTTCTGTTATACTCATTTTATTCTCCTATTTTTACTTTATTTCTTTTTTCAATAAAAGGCTTTTTAACTACAACAGCGTCATGTAATTTTTCTCTTATCATAACTTGAACTGTAGCACCGTTGCAAATTTCCTTAATATTTTTAACATAAGCAAGGGCAATATTGCAACCCAGAGAAGGTGATATACAACCACTGGTAATAATTCCTGATTTTTCTCCGTTAAAATACACATCATACCCGTGACGTGCTATATTTTTATCAAGCATTTTTAAAGCTATCAATTTTTTATCACAACCGTTTTGGAGCTGCCCGAGAATAATATCTTTTCCGTTATAATTTTCTTGTTTATTTTTAGGAATTGACCAGCTTAATCCTGCCTCTACAGGAGTTGTATTTTCATCCAAATCATTTCCGTAAAGATGAAGAGCCGCTTCCAGTCTTAATGTATCTCTGGCGCCAAGTCCGATAGGTTTTATCCCAAATTCTTTTCCATATTCTAGAATCTTATCCCAGAGTTCCTCAGAGTATCTATTTTCTACCAGAATCTCATAACCGTCTTCCCCGGTATACCCTGTGCGGGATATCAGAATCTTATGATTACAAAGTTTCGCAGGTTTTATAGTGAATGATTCCTGCATAGTATCTAAACCCATTTTTCTGAGCAATTCATCAGCCTTTGGACCTTGCACGGCCAATAAAGAATAATTATGTGACTGATTATCTATTTTAACATCAAAACCTTTGCTATTTCTTACCATCCAATTTAAATCTTCATCAATTCTTGAAGCGTTACAAATAATCATATAATAATTTATACCGAGTTTATAAATAATCAAATCATCAATAAGACCGCCTTTCAGGTTCGGCAACTGACAATAAACAGCTTTCTCATAAACAAGTTTTGAAATATCCTGAGGAACAATTTTTTGTAAAAAATCCAAAGAATCTTTCCCCGAAACAAACACCTCTCCCATATGAGATACATCAAACAGACCGACAGCATTTCTGACCGTATTGTGTTCTTCAATTATAGAAGTATATTGAACAGGCATATGCCAACCTGCAAAATCAACCATTTTTGCACCGAGCTGAACGTGTTTATCATGTAAAAAAGTTTCTTTAGTCATAAATCATTCTCCCCTAATATTTTTCCATTGTGCTAGTAATGATAAAATTTGTCAAGGGAGTATGTACTTTTTATAACTCACTTAATTGTTTATATAGATCAATCTGTTTTGCGCTGAGTGTTTTCGGAATCACAATTTTTATCTTTGCGTTAAGATTTCCATAACCGCCAGCTTTCTTTGGCAACCCAAGATTCTTTAATCTCAGCATCTGACCTGAAGAAGTTTTCGGTGGAATTTTTATTCCTATTGTACCATGAAGTGTTTTTATATCTTTTTTACAGCCTAAAACTGCTTCAGGTGGAGTTATTTCAACTTCTTTTGTTAAATCAGCTCCATCAACAGAATATTCGCTGTCTTTATAATGCAAAATAAGATACAAATCACCTGCTCTACCATAATTATCTGTTTTCCCCTCACCTTTTAGACGAATTTTTTGTCCGTCTTTTACTTCAGGGGGAATTTTAACTTTAATAGATTTAGTTATATTTTTTATACCAGTACCTCCACAGGCAGAGCAATATCCACCACCAGGAGGACATTGAGTACATCTTTCCATTTCTGAAAAATTCACACTTACAGGCTTTGGGTTAAAAACATCCTTTGCCGTTATATTTAATGTTTTTGTAATATCAAGATCTTCCTGTGGCGGAGTTTGGGATTTTCTTCTTGTTCTAGAGGAAGCTCTTTGTGTACCGGCATCAGAAAAATCAAATCCTCCAAAATTCATTCCGCCCATGCCGCCTCTGTGAGTAGCTCCGCCCATCATATCACCAAACAGCGAACTAAAGAAGTCTGAAAAGCCTCCCAAATCTTGACCGTTGAAGTTAAACGTTTGGTAAGCTCCACCTTGACCTCCACCAAAACCAAAATTTTCAAAACCCGGAGGAGGGGTATAACTTTGGCCGCCCTGCCAGTTTGCACCAAGACTATCATATCTTTCACGTTTTGCCTTATCGCCCAAAACTTCATAAGCCTCGTTTATATCCTTAAACTTAGCTTCAGCTTCTTTTGTTTTATTTACATCAGGATGAAATTTTCTTGCAAGTTTTCTGTATGCAGATTTAATTTCAGCCTCAGTAGCGTCACGTTTTACGCCTAATATATCATAATAATCTTTGTATTCCATAATTTCTCCAATTATATTTAATCTATATTATTATAATAATATAAAAGTCATAAAATTACGGATTTATTAATATTTTTATAATTATTTTCATTTTTCAGAGACACAAAATCGTTTAAATTTATCACTAAACACAAAGTAAAACGTTTTATAAAGTTTCACCATTTTTCTTGCTCATTTTATTTCAGAAGAAGTGACACAGAATGTTTTGATAAATTACAAAAAAGGTGGGATTAAAACCCACCTTTTAAATTTTTATTTTTTACCTTTTCTTTTATAAAAGTCTTCAATAAAACTTGTATTAAAGTTTCCACTCATAAAGACTTCATCTTCTATAATATCCTGATGAAAAGGAATTGTAGTCTCAACACCTGTAATAACATATTCTTTCAATGCTCTATACATTCTTCTACGGGCTTCGTTTCTAGTTCTTCCCCAACAAATCAATTTTCCAATCATTGAATCATAATATGGCGGAATCTTATAATCCTGATAAGCATGAGAATCTACTCTCACTCCAAACCCGCCAGGTGTTACATACCCAGTTATCTGACCTGGATTTGGCATAAAGTCTTTTTCCGGATTTTCAGCATTAATACGACACTCAATTGCATGTCCTCTTAACACAATCTGTTCTTGTGTAAAATCAAGAGGTTCACCAGATGCTACAAGAATTTGTTCTCTTACCAAATCAATATTTGAAATCATCTCCGTAACACAATGTTCAACTTGTATACGAGTATTCATTTCCATAAAATACCACTTACCGTCATGGTCAAGCAAGAATTCACAAGTCCCAGCACCTTCATATTTTATAGCTTTAGCAGCTCTTACTGCAGCCGCTCCCATTTCTTGTCTGGTTTTCTCATCAATTGCTGGAGATGGAGCTTCTTCAAGCAATTTTTGATGGCGTCTTTGAATTGAACAATCTCTCTCGCCTAAATGAACAACATTTCCATACTGATCAGCAAGAATTTGAACCTCAATATGACGAGGATTTTCAAGATATTTTTCAGCATACACATCAGGATTTCCAAAGAAATTCTGAGCTTCTGATTGACACAAATTCATATTATCTTCTACATCAGAATCTGAGCGACAAATTCTCATACCTTTACCACCGCCACCTGCGGTTGCCTTTAATATAATAGGATACCCAACTTTTACTGCAAAAGCTTTTACTTCAGCAGGAGTCTTCAATATTCCAGTACCAGGAGTTACAGGGACATCGTTATCAATCATTGTCTGACGAGCCGTCGCTTTATCCCCCATTTTTCTCATAGCATCAGCTGTCGGTCCTATAAACTTTATACCCTGCTTGGCACAAATTTCTGCAAAATCTGCTCGCTCAGACATAAAACCATATCCCGGATGGATTGCATCAGCACCAGAAACATCAGCGGCAGCCATAATAGCCGGAATACTTAAATAACTCTTTGAACTCTGAGCAGGTCCTATACAATATGCCTCTGTAGCCAGTCTTACATGCAAAGAATTCGCATCAGCCTGTGAATAAATTGCAACAGTAGGTATCCCTAATTCACGACATGCTCTTATAATTCTTACTGCAATTTCGCCTCTATTGGCGATTAATACTTTTCTAAACATAATTACTCTATCCCTAATATATAAGAGAAGAGTATAATACTCTTCTCTTTATACTTCCATAACTTATTCTTCTATATACATTAAAACTTGTCCGAATTCTACAGGCTGACCGTCTTGAACACAAATTTCAACAACTTTACCAGTAACTTCAGACTCAATTTCATTCATTAACTTCATAGCTTCAATGATACAAACTTTATCACCTTTATTAATTGATTTACCGACTGAAACAAACGGTTCCGCATCAGGAGATGGTGCTGAATAAAAGGTTCCAACCATCGGAGAAACGACAGGAGTACCTTTTTTAGTTTCTACCTTAGGAGTTTCAGCTGTCGAAGCAACAGTTGCAGCACTAGGTTGAGCAATCGGTGCAGTAGCAACTGCCTGGGGAGCAACAACAATTTCCTTTCTAATTGTAATTGCCTGCTCGCCATCTTCTAAAGAGATTTCGGTAAGTCCGGTATCTGCGATAATTTTTGAAAGTTTTTCAATGTATTCTATATCAAATTTCATCTTCTATGACCTTTCTTAAAAAATTTATTTTGATTACGCTCTATCGAGGTATTCATTTGTTCTCGTATCTACTCTGATCTTATCCCCGTTAGAAATAAAGAAAGGAACGTTTACAACAGCTCCTGTTTCCAAAGTAGCAGGTTTTGTACCACCTTGTGCTGTATTTCCCTTTTCAGAAGGAGGGGTATCAGTTACTTCCAATACTACGTGAGCAGGAATATCTACTCCAATAATTTTACCGTTATGCATTAAAACTTGAACAACCATATTTTCTTTCAAGTATTTAACGCCATCACCAACTTGATCAGCTGTTACTTGAAGTTGTTCATAAGATTCCATATCCATCATTACGAATTCAGAACCTTCTTTATATAAATATTGCATTTCACGTCTGTCAAGCATTGCCTTCCCAACTTTTTCACCTGCACGGAAAGTTTTTTCAACTACCTGACCTGTTTCAACGTTTTTTAATTTTGTTCTTACAAAAGCAGCGCCTTTCCCCGGTTTAACGTGTAAAAACTCTACAACAGACCAGAGTCCGTTATCCAATTCAAGAGTTAAGCCGGTTTTTAAGTCGTTTACTGAAATCATATTGTTTCCCCTATTTTAAATAATACTCATACTTGTATGTTGAGTTTATCATAAAAATACGAATTTTCCAAGTTTATTTACGAAATGTTACCTATTAAATAACTTATAAAACTCGTTATTTAACCATCCCATAGGGCTAAAAGGCTTCGCTGTCGAAGTAATACCGTCTAACGTAGTAATCTGGGTCTGATACCTTGTTTTATCTCCTTTTCTAAGGACATATATTAAACCATTTGAATTAATTGAACGTTCTCCGTTCTTATCAAAAGCACGGCTCATTTTAACTTCTCCCGGAAGCGTTTCGACAGTACTTAAATGAACGCCCCTACCAGTTGAAAAATTCCAGCTGTCAACAATTGTTGAATTATTTTTTAAAATTATTTTATTAACATTTTTTATAACATTACCGTTCTCAGACACTCTTATTGCATAGCTACCATTTGGTGCGATTGTTCGTTGAATAAGCCTATTCGGATTATGTTTTGAATATCTGGATGTATATACACAACCGTTTGATAAAAGTTTTCCGCCAGATTTTACCGCTTTATTGAAAATTACCGATTCTATCATTCATTCCTCCTATCATCTTGTTATAAATAAAATCCATCAATATTTTTTTTTGCTATAAAAAAATGCGGTTTGGGAAACCGCATTTTTCTGATTAACGTTTTGAAAATTGGAATCTCTTACGAGCTCTTTTTCTACCATATTTTTTACGTTCTTTAACGCGTGGGTCACGTGTTAAAAGGCCTTCCATTCTCAATACATTTCTGTATTCCTCATTAGCCTTAACCAATGCTCTTGAAATACCGTGTCTGATAGCACCACACTGAGCAACAACTCCGCCGCCTACTGCCTTAACTTTTACATCATACTTATCTTGATTATCTGTTAAAACAAGCGGTCTGTATACTAACATTTCAACAGCAGGTCTGTTGCCAATATAATTTTTCAATGTTTTTCCGTTAACAAAGATTCTTCCTTTGCCTTTTACAAGCTTAACAACTGCTATAGAGGTTTTTCTGCGGCCAGTTGCCATAATTTCTTTATCTGCCATTAGTTAGCCTCCTTTTCTAAAACAATTGGTTTTTGAGCAGCGTGAGGATGTTCACTTCCAACATAGAGTTTAAGCTTCGTTAACTGTTGAGCACCTAAACTGTTGTGAGGGAGCATACCCTTTACAGCTTTTTCCAAAGCCAAAGTTCCGTCTTTTTCCATCAATTCTTTAAAGCTTGCGCTCTTAAGACCACCAGGGTATCCGGTGTGATGTAAATAAATTTTATCAGTTTCTTTATTACCTGTTACACGAACCTTTTCTGCATTGATAACGATTACAAAATCGCCAGTATCAACGTTAGGGGTGTATTCAGGTTTATTTTTGCCTCTCAAGATATCAGCAATTCTTGATGCCAAGCGTCCTAAAACTTCGCCTTCGGCATCAATCAAATACCATTTTCTTTCAACTTGTAGAGGTTTTGCTGAATAAGTTTTCATGCTAATTTCTCCGTTTATATTTTTTAATAAGTTACTTCTAATAAAGTTAATCCATAAGGACTAACAGTCTGACCGGCTTTTGTCCGATCTTTTGCTTCCAAAACATCTTTCATATGCTCTGGAGGCAAATTATGCCCTTCTATTTCAAGAAGTGTACCGATTATTGTTCTTACCATATTATACAGAAACCTGTTCCCAATAATATCAACAACAAACCTGTCACCAATTTTTTTACAATCTGCATAGGTTAAAGTACAAACTTTGCTCGGGTTAAGCGTTCCGGAACTTTTGAAACTCGAAAAATCATGTTCTCCTAACAAATAGCTAAGAGACTTTTTCATTCTTATTTCATCTACAGGGAACTTAACACGCATTAAATCTCCGTCAAAAGCATTTTTACATCTTCGATTAATAAATTCGAATTGATAATGACGGCTTTTGGCAGACTTCTGTGCATGAAAAGACACTGGAACTTCTCTAAGTTCATCAACTGATATGTCAACAGGAAGAATTTCGTTCATCTGATATAAGAATTTTGAAGCAACAATCAATTCATTACAATCAAAATGAACGACCTGTCCTTTTGAATTTACGCCTCTATCAGTTCTTCCGGAAAAGATTGTCTTTATCGGTCTTTTATATTGAGTTTGTGTGTTATCAAACTCTTTAACTTTTATCAAAGTACAAAGTGCTTTTTCGAGTTCACCTTGAATTGTTGGATTTGCTATCGGTTTTCCGTTGCATAATTGCAATTGGCTGCCTGCATAGTTTTTTCCGATATATTGAACCCGAAAGGCGTAACGCATAACGTTACACCAATTGGATTAATGCCATTTCAGAAGCATCCCCGCGTCTAGGAGGCAATCTGAAAATTCTTGTATATCCACCTTTACGATCGGAGTATTGTTTTCCTATTATAACAAATAACTTTCTCAAAACAGTTTGAGGTGCAAGTTTTTTGTCTTTTACAGCTTCATCAAACACTTCGCCTGTTTGCAAGTCCATATATTTTCCTGTTTCTTTATTATAAATATGTCTTGCAGCCTGACGAATAGCATTTAAATCACCTTTTTTAGCAAGAGTGATAATCGCTTCAGCATATGGTCTTAAAGCTTTTGCACGAGCCATTGTTGTTTTGATCTCACCATGCACAAAAAGTTCAGTAGCCAAAGCACGCAATAGCGCATCTCTTTGGTCTTTCGCTTTTGAAAGCGTATGTTTTTTCGTCATGTGTCTCATTTTTATTTTTCCTTATATTTTAGTATTTATTAATTGCTTAAGATATTGCGAGCAAGGCCCGCAGCCTATAATTTAGCCGATTTCTTCTTCCACTTCAGGGTTTGGAGCTAAGTCTAAACCAAAATGATGTAATCTTTCAATTACTTCATCTGAAGATTTTTTACCGAAGTTCTTGATATTTAACAAATCATGTTCTGATTTTTTCAACAATTCTGCCATAGAGTTTATGCTTGCTCTTTTCAAGCAGTTATATGCTCTTACAGAAAGTTCAAGTTCTTCAATAGTCATACTTGGAACATTTTCGTCTTCTTCAACTTCTTCTTCAACACTTGAAATAGGTGCTACAACAGGCTGACCTGTAATAGAAGCTATTTGCATAAAGTGATCAATTAATAAGTTTGCAGCCTGGCTCAAAGCAGTTGTAACTTCAATTGAACCGTTAGACCAAATTTCCAAAGTTAATTTATCAAAATCAATAGAATCACCTACACGGGTATTTTCTACATTGTAACTAACTCTTTTAATAGGCATAAATGTTGCATCAATCGGTAAAACATCAATAGAGATACCTCTTGAATCTCTTGGTACATCGTGAGCGACATACCCTTTTCCTGTTTCAACTATAACATCTGCATGGAAGCTTCCGCCTTCAGCAACTGTACAAATAAGCCAATCAGGATTTACAACTTTTACACCTGCAGGTAATTGAATATCGCTTGCAAGAACAGCACCAGGTTTATCAACGTCGATACGTAAATGTTGAGGCTCTTTAGAATCAGTTTTAACAACCAAACCTTTAAGGTTCAACATTACGTCAATAACGTCTTCCAATACACCAGGAATAGCAGTATATTCGTGAGTAATACCTTCAATTCTTGCAGAAGTTACCGCTGTACCTTCAAGACTTGATAATAAAACACGTCTCAAAGAGTTTCCTATAGTTGTACCAAAACCCTTTTCCAAAGGTTCTACTACAAATTTACCGTATTGGGAACCGTCTGAACTTGTTGTCGTATTAACGCATTTAATTTTTAATTCCATTCTTTTAATCTCCTAGTTTAAAAATAACTATCTTGGATTATTAATCCGTCCTGCCGATAAATCGAGTTAGATTATATCAGCCTACTTTGAGTAGTACTCAATTACCAGTTGTTCTTTAATTTCAGGATCCAATTCTTCTCTTTCAGGAATTCTGTCGAAAGTGATTTTTAAAGCATCCTTATCAATTGTCATCCAAGCCGGAGCACAAGCCATATCAATCATTTCTGTAACTGATTTCAAGAATTGTGCACTTCTTGACTTAATAGTGATAACATCACCTGCTTTTACTGAGTATGATGGAATATCTACTTTTTTATCATTAACAAGAACGTGACCGTGGTTAACGATTTGTCTTGCCTGCTTGCGGGTAATACCCAAACCTGCTCTGTATAAGATGTTATCCAATCTTGATTCAAGTAATTGCAACAAGATCGTACCTGTAACACCTTTTCTTCTTGCAGCTTCATTATAATATCTTGCAAACTGTTTTTCACTTACAAGATAAGTAAATCTGATCTTTTGTTTTTCAGCCAAATGGATAGCATATTCAGAAAGTTTCTTTCTTACTGCACCATGTTGACCTGAAGCAGATTGTCTCATAGAAGATGTTAATTTTCTGTTTGACAAATCTTTTACTTTTTTGTTTCTAAATAATTTATTAGAAGGTCCTGTATATCTAGCCATTTTATTTATTTCTCCTTTTGCTTGTGACGGGGCATCTATGGTTTGCGATTTGGCTTAGACGCAAGCCCCCGCCGATTGTTACTTTTTATTTTTATTTTATGGATTTTGTCAACAGATCAAAATCTCTATACTCTACGTTTTTTAGGTGGACGGCATCCATTGTGAGGAATTGGAGTTACGTCTCTAATTAAAGTAATTTCCAAACCTGCAGCCTGGATTGCTCTGATTGCAGTTTCTCTTCCTGAACCAGGTCCTTTGATATGAACTTCAACTTTTTTCATACCTTGATCAATTGATTTTTTAGCTACCATTTCAGCTGCAGATTGAGCTGCGAACGGAGTACCTTTTCTGGCACCCTTAAATCCGCTTGCACCAGCTGTAGCCCAAGCGATAGCATTACCTTGAGTATCAGTAGAAGTTACTATAGTATTGTTAAATGTTGATTGAATGTGAACAACACCCTGCAATACATTTTTCTTTTCTTTTTTCTTTGTTTTTTGTGGTCTTGCCATTTTTTTATCCTTTATCTTAATTACTTTATATAATTTTTTTTAATACATTATTTTTTCTTAGCTACTGCGCCATTCTTTTTCCCACGACGAGTTCTTGCATTTGTTTTAGTTCTCTGACCGCGGCATGGAAGGTTACGTTTATGACGAAGTCCTCTATATGAACCGATTTCCTGAAGACGCTTAATGTGCATAGAAACTTCACGTCTCAAATCACCTTCTATGTGATAATTAGCTAATTCATTACGTAGATTTTTAATATCTTCTTCAGTTAAGTCATCTGTTCTTAAATCAGGTGAAATACCTGTTGCTTTAAGGATATTTTCGCTTCTTTTTGGTCCGATACCATAGATATATGTTAAAGCGATAATCATTCTTTTGTTACGAGGTAAATCTACCCCTGCTAGTCTTGCCATTTTAAATTTTCTCCTTTTCTTGTTGTTAGATTTTTTTGGGTATGAGGCATAAATCCTTCCTCACCATTGACTGATTTAGTCCGTCAATTCAACTTAATTTATATTAGATTGTGTTTTACGCTTTGGTGGAAACATTCCAGCTACGCGTCTATTTGAGGTTAGCCATTAAAATGAACTTCACTCTTACAAAATCTAACCCTGTCTTTGTTTGTGTTTTGGATTTTCACAAATTACGGCTATTCTGCCTTTTCTTTTAATACATTTGCATTTATCGCAAATTTTCTTTACTGATGATCTTACTTTCATTTCTTTTTCCTTTATATTTATGTGTTCGTGAGATTTTTTTATTTAAGCCTGAAGGTAATTCTGCCTCTAGATAAATCATACGGAGTCATTTCAACTTTTACTTTATCACCCGGCAAAATTCTTATGAAATTTTTTCTAATTTTCCCTGAGATGTGAGCCAATATTTCATGATCATTTTCGAGTTTTACTCTGAACATAGCGTTTGGCATAGATTCTATAATAGTACCTTCTATTTCAATAACGTCTTTTGACATATTTTCCTCATTTTCGGCTTATTAGTTTCAAAGTGAATTCCTAAAAATTATAAAGGGTTCACCCCGATTTTTACATGTGCATAATACGCCCAATTTGGTGTATATATTTATCATACTTGCAAAATATTTGAATGCAAGCGGTATTATTGTATTTCCATGCATTTGTTTAAAAGCACCTAGTGAATATTTTTTTAATATTACCACACTTACAATAAAAACAGACATGTAAAAAAGTGCGTTATTCTCAAACTTTTAGACTAATTTGTAAATTTTTCTTAATATTTTTAATTATCATATTTTTATATAAAAAACCATGCAAGCAAAAAAATGTATTTATTAAGTTTTTTTACAATTTTAGCGAATATTGAAATATCGTACCAACCAAATACTTAATATAAATAAGAAGTAATAAGAGGAGTATTCAAGATGGCTTTTAAGGTTAACGGTATCGAATCTGAGGACGATTTAAAAAAAGCTCAGGCCGCAGCACTAGCACAAGGAGCATCTGTTCCTAATTATCAGGATTGGGCAAATATTTTAGGAACATTACAAGAAGCCGGAGTTGAGTCTACAGGATCATATGCAGGAGATAAAGCAAAATTAAAACAAATTGAACAGGAAGTTGAAAACTTTATTCAGGAAATGCAGGAACAACAAATTGCAGACCAGAGAAAACAAGAACAGGAACAAGTTAAAGATACATCTGAAAGTGATAAAGACCAAGAAATTAAAGCTACTGTCGCAAATGCAACAAGTTCAATGATTATGGCTGATTATATGAAATATTATCACTTAATGTCATAACAATTCCCCATATACTAATGACAACTTATTCCCTAGCTTGTAGAATGTTTTAGCTCATCAGGTATTGAGTTTTTTCCCTATTTAGAGTAGACTTATATTATTAAAATTACTAGAAGTTAGGGGAGAGAGTAAATGCCGGTATTAGAGAACTTACAACAAATTAATGACGTTATAAAATCTATAGCACTGTTTATCCAAACTGACGAAACCGTCAGACCTGATTTTCAGGAGTATATAAAAACAATAGGTGCACGACAGGCATCGGGGGCAAATTTTCAGAGTGCTTGTTTCACATATATTTTTGAAAGGAATCTTGGAGAAGAACGCAAGAGTATTTTAAATATATATCTGGAAAAAGCTGAATTAAAATCTGTAGAAAAGAAAATTGTAAAAGCTCTTATAAAATCTATCTCTTCAGTTTTTGAGATTAAAAAAATTCTTAAAAACGGATTTGAACTTTACAATATTATTAACGAGAAAAAGTATGATGTAACTTCTCTTATAAAAATGACAAATTTTAGAGGTTTAGGCAGCGGGCAATATGTTGTTGCAAGGATAGTAAACATTGACAATTCTTATTATCTTCTTGAAATCTCCGGAGTTTTACCTACAACTAAAAGAGATGATGCTTATAGGTTCTCGGTAGCTAGAATAATTCAAAACCCTGAAATAGTTTACCTTGATAACCCTGAAAAGCAGGCTGAAATTGAAGAAGATGTCGCAAATGTTTACGAAAAATTCATGGATTACTTTGGGACTGATGAAATTATTACTACTAATAAATTTGCAGACGAAGTAATTGGATTATTTAATGATTTTGCAGAAGACGGCACAAGAGAAGAATATAAAGACAAACTTCAGGAACCAGAAGAATATAAATTCTTTAATGTTTCAGAATTCAATAATTCCTATGACAATTTCTTAGAAAATTCTCTTGGAGGTTTTTCTTCACACAAAGAAACTTATGATGTAGGAATTGTATATGACAAAGACTTAGGAATGTACGCTGTACCGTTTTATGGAACATTCAATAAAATTTTTGAAGCAAAAAATCCTGCAGAAATTGAAAATTATGATAAATGTATTGAATACTTCCTTACAAATGACAAATTCTCAGCAAACCTTATTAAAAGAGTTGCCAAGAAACATAAGAATTTTTTACCTATTGTTAACGGCTTATATAAAACAGATTACACCTTGAAAGAACTTTTAGAAAAATATAAATCAAGATATTTAGAACAAAAAATATTTTCTTCTACAACTGTTTTATATAAATCAAAGGCTTTTGCAAGTACATTGGGATTAATAGAAGAAGAGGAAGAAAAACCAAAACTTCCTGAAGGAATTGATCTGTCAAAAATAGGAAGAAATGATCCTTGTCCTTGCGGCAGCGGGAAAAAATTCAAAAAATGCTGCGGTGCAAATTTATAAAATATTTTTAATAGTTTAATAGCTAATAAGGATTTATTTTCTCACAATCTTGTTATTGTTTGAAAAATAAATCCTTATACATCAAAACAGTTTTCTGCAAAGAGATATAAAAGTCACCTATAATAATGCTTCTACTAATTCTACAACATCACGTTGAACTTCCTCAATAGATCGAGATGCATCAATCACCTTAATTCTGTTTGGTTCCATCTGTGCTAATGTTAGATAACCGTTTCTAACCGAATTAAAAAATTGAACTCCTGCGCCTTCCATTCTATCTTTATCTTGTCCAACCCGTTTCATGGCAGTTTCAATATCAATATCAAATACCAAAGTCAAATCAGGTTTTCTATGACGAGTAGCAATCCTGTTTAATTCATTAATCTCCTCTATATCAATTCCTCTTCCATACCCTTGATAAGCAACTGTACTGTCAGTATGCCTGTCACATAAAACAATTTTTCTGGATTCAATGGCAGGATTAACAATTACATCAATATTTTGTGCTCTATCCGCTAAAAATAAAAAAGCTTCACACTGAGGAGAAACAACTCCGTCATAGTTCAAAAGGATTTCTCGAATTTTTTCTCCAAGCCCGACAGCACCAGGTTCTCTTGTTTCTACAACACAACAATCCTTCTGCTCTCTCAAATAGTCTGCAAGTAAATGCATTTGAGTGGTTTTACCGCATCCATCAACACCTTCGAATGTAATAAATAATCCCTTTTTCATTTTTACCCCTTAAATAGTCTGCTGTAGTGTTCGTTATAAAAATCTCCAAACCGGTCTTCTAAGATAGCCTGACGACATTGCTGCGAAAAATCAACCAGAAACTGAATATTATGAATAGAAAGCAGAGTTGCAGCAGTGCTTTCCTGACATCTAAACAAATGCCTGATATATGCCCTCGAATGATTTTTGCAAGCATAACAATTGCAACCTTCAACCAAAGGAGCTGAATCATCCCAGAATTCTTTATTTTTAATATTACGTTTTCCATCCCATGTAAAAAATGAACCATGACGTGCGTTTCTGGTAGGTAAAACACAATCAAACATATCAACTCCATGTTTAATTCCATCAAGCAAATCTTCAGGAGTACCGACTCCCATAAGATATCTAGGCTTATTTTGAGGTAACAGCGGAGCAGTAAGTTCTACAAAATGGTTTTTAACATCAGCAGGCTCTCCGACACTAACACCACCAATTGCATATCCAACAGCGTCATAAGCTGAAATAACATTAGCACTTTCTTTTCTTAAATCATCATAAAAAGCACCTTGAACAATCGGGAACAAAGCTTGTCGCGGATTAGTTTTCGCTTTAAAACATCGTTCAAGCCACCTGTGAGTCCTCTCCATTGCTTTTTTTGCCGTATCATAGTCACAAGGATAAGGCGCACATTCATCAAATGCCATAATTATATCAGCACCTATATCCTGCTGAATTTCCATAGAAACTTCAGGAGATATAAAATGTTTGTTACCATCTTTCGGATCTCTGAATTCAACGCCGTCTTCAGTAATTTTTCTTAAATGCGACAAAGAAAAGACCTGAAAACCTCCGGAATCTGTTAAAACAGGCTTATGCCAATTCATCCATCCGTGAATACCACCAAACTGCCTGATAAGTTTAGTTCCTGCACGTAAATACAGATGGTAAGAATTTGCAAGTATAATCTGAGCACCGGTATCCATAATCTGGTCGGAAACAAGAGTTTTAACAGCAGAATTAGTTCCTACCGGCATAAAAATCGGAGTATAAATAACCCCGTGAGGAGTAGTAAATACTCCGGCTCTTGCGCCGGTCTGTTTACACGTATGAACTAATTCGTAATTAAAATAATCTTTTTCCGTCTTTTGCACTAGTTTACACTTTCAATAACAAGTTCCATCATATTTTTATAATCTGGACAAAGTTCCTCAGGCTTAAAGTACAAACTTATTTCTCTTTCTGCACTTTCAACACTATCTGAACCATGAACAACATTATAAGCTTTCAATTGTCCAAAATCAGCCCTGATAGACCCGACATCAGCTTCACATGGATCTGTAGCACCTAATACGTGACGTATACCCTGAACAGCCTTATAACCTTGAAATACCATTGCAACAATCGGACCGCTTGTTATATAACGAACCAATTCTGGATAAAAAGGTTTTCCAACGTGTTCTGCATAATGTTTTGCAGCCAACTCTTCTGTTACCTGCAACATCTTCATTGCAATAATTTTGTACCCTCTTTTTTCAAATCTTGCAATAATTTCACCGATAAAACCTCTTTTAACCCCATCCGGTTTAATCGCAACGAATGTTCTCTCTTCAGTATACATATAGTTTTCCTCCATTCTTTCACAAGTCCTTGATTTTATATTAACATAAACACAAGAATTTCAAAATAGTGCTATTCTTGTCCGAATTTTTTCATATATTTCATAAACATTGAAAACATAATCGAACATAAAATAATTGCAGCTGTCAAAAGTCCAAACCAAAATCCCATAAGATTCAGTTTAAAGTGAAATGCTAAAGTATAACCTAATGGAATCGATATGAGCCAATATCCGAGAAAATTCGCAATTAAAACTATTTTAGTTTTCTTAATACCCTTAAAAATTCCGGCAAGTGAAACCTGAAGCCCATCGAAAATTTGAAATACTGCCAAAACAATCATTATAGGAATTCCGATTTTTATTAACACAGGATCATTTGTAAAAATACCGACAAGCAAATGAGGGCAGGTTGAAAACACAACAGCACTGCATATCATAAATGATACACACATAAGTATACCGACCTTTGCATACCGTTTTAAATCTTCAAAATTATTAGAACCATTTGCGAAACCCACTTTTACTGCAATTGCATTTGAAATTGCAAGAGGAACCATAAATGAAACTGTCGTCAATGTACATACAAGGTTCTGAGCGGCAGCATAAACACCGGAAACACGGCCCATAATAATCGCAATGCTGTTAAATGCAATAAATTCTACTAACACTGCGGCAGAAATAGGCATGCCTATATGAATCATTTGTTTATAGTAATTTTTATCTTCATAATTATGAAAGCTCATTATCATATAACAATAAATAAGAAGAGAAATAGCCATTACATATCTAACAACAAAAGCGGCAATTGCAAGTCCTACAACCCCTATTGAAGGAATCGGTCCAAAACCAAATACCAGAATCCATGCAAGTATAACATTCAAAAACACACAAAGGACTGTCACCAAATTTGGAACAAATACAATTTCAAATGCCTGCAAATACTCTTTTAATGCTGCATGAATATATACGGCAAATGATGAAAATGCGGTAATAAACATATATTCCTTTATTGCCGGAGTGATAGCCGGATCAAAATGCAACATATCTATAACTGGCAAAAAGCCTAGAACTATTACCGTTACAAACACTGCAAGAAAAATCGCAAACCTTAATGTAGGATAAAAATATTTTTTTGCAGACTTCCTCTCCCCCCGATAATTAGATAAAATTGGAGACACACTTGAAATCAAACCAATACCGAATGTAAATATACAATTCAAAATAGCTGTTGCAATGCTAATTGCAGCAAGCGTGTTCGTTGAATGTCTTCCAGCAACAAATACATCTCCGGCACCAATCAGTATAAACCCCAGATTCCCCATAATTATAGGCAGGGCAATGTTTAATAATTCCTTTGCATAATATTTAATTGTCTGTGTCATATAAATTTATTATATAGCAAACAAATATATTAATACATAACTTAATTAAATAAAATTAATATTACAGCCCCGACAACCATAATTATACTACCAAGCAGCTTTTTACTTATTTTAGTTTCTCCAAAAAATCTCCATCCTAAAATAACACTTAATATGGCAGATAACTGAAACAATGCAAGTGCATAACTCACATTTATCCTTGAAAAAACAAAGTTTGTACTTAACTGCATAATACCCATAAGAATTATAACAAAAAGGAATCGTGATAAGACAAAAACATTTTTTTCAAAAGACACTTTATTACGAAATAAAACTATAATCCCCGTAAATAACATACCGAAAAAACTCCAAAATACAAATGATATAGTTACATCACTTTGAACTATAACATTTTTTATAAATACAGCCTCTATTGCAGTAAAAATTAACGCATAAATTCTATATCTTATATCTTTACGCATCAAAAGTTTAATAGAAAAGCCTTCCTGAAGGGTGTCAAAAATAAAATAACTACCATAAATTATCAAAACTATAGCAAGAACACCTAATATTGAAGGGATCTCTTTAAGAAGGACAATTCCAACAATCATTGCAACAATGGATTTATATGCATTAATCGGCCCAAGCACCGATAAATCTCCGTTTTCAAGAGCTTTCACAAGATAAGAATTCCCCAATGCGCCGCAAAGGCCACCGAAACCTGCACTCAACCATACATTAGTGCTAATATTGACCAAATCAATTCCGATTATAAACGGAATACAACAAATACTAAGCCCTAAATACATAATAAAGTTAATAAAAAACGGACAAATTCCAAGATTTGTCAACTGTTTTTGATAAACATTAGACATAGAATTACTGAAAATTCTTATAAATACTGCTAAAGAAGTTATAATCATACAATTATTATAACAGCAATATTTTAATCTTTTATGATATAATAATTTTTGAAGGAGGAGGAGATGCTTAGAGGACCTTTTTTAGACAGGAATTGGATGGGACAAAACCCTGATTATGATAAATCGGATATTATTATGCTCGGGCTTCCGTTTGATGGCACAGTTTCTTATCGTTCAGGATCCAGATTTGCGCCGGAACAGATCAGATTGGCAAGCTGGGGATTGGAAGAATATTCCCCAAGATTCAATAAATTTTTGGGAGATGTTAATTTTCATGATGCAGGAGATCTGGAGTTTCCTCTCGGGAATACATATAAAACACTTGAAGTTATTGAAAAAAATGTCGAAGACATTTATAAAGACGGGAAAAGAGTTTTTGGGATAGGCGGAGAACACCTTGTTACACTCCCTGAAATTACAGCTGTGTCAAAGTTTTTCAACAATTTGGCTATAGTGCATTTCGATGCACACACCGATTTAAGAGAAGAATATCTCGGTGAAGAAATGTCACATTCTGCTGTTATACGACACGCTTCAAAAATAGTAGGAGCTAAAAATATCAAACAGATAGGAATTCGTTCCGGAATGAAAGAAGAATTTGAATTTATGAAGGAGCATAATACTCTTGCTCATAAGTATTCTGATTTAGATGTTTTAAAAGATAAAAAAATCTTTGTAACAGTAGATTTAGATGTTTTAGATACATCAATAATGCCGGGGACAGGAACGCCTGAAGTTGGCGGATTAGAATTCAACGAACTAATGGGATGGTTTGAATATTTGAAAAACTTCGATATTGTCGGGGCTGATGTAGTTGAACTTGCGCCAGATTATGATGCCTCAGGTGCATCTACAGCAGTTGCAACAAAAGTTATCAGAGAACTTTTAATGATTATGTAGGGATAAAATTATATGGTTATAGATAGAATCAACTATTTAAAAGATGAAATAAATAAGCATAATTATAACTATTATGTGTTAGATAATCCGACAATAAGCGATTTTGAATATGATAAATTATTTGCAGAACTAAAAGAACTGGAAGGGCAAAATCCTTTTCTTGTCACTCCTGACAGCCCAACACAAAGACTAGGAGGAGTAAGTGAAAAATTTTTACCCTACACACATAAACACAGACTTTACAGCCTAGATAACACATATAATTATGATGATTTAATCAAATGGTACAAAAAAATAGAAAAACAATACGGTGAAAATTTAGAGCTTGTTTGTGAGTTAAAAATTGACGGACTGGCTATTGCACTGTCCTATGACAATGGGATATTTACGACAGGTGTTACCAGAGGAGACGGAGTTACAGGAGAAGAAATTACCCAGAATTTAAAAACAATTCATGCAATACCCTTGAAACTATTTGAAGATGTTAATGTTGAGGTTAGAGGGGAAATTTACATGCCGAAATCCTCATTTGAAAAACTAAATGAAGAAAATCTCAAAAACGGAGAGAAACTTTTTGCAAATCCTCGAAATGCAGCAGCCGGTTCAATAAGACAGTTGGATAGGACAATTACCGCTAAGAGAGATTTATCTATGTTTACCTATACCCTAATCACAGATAAATTAAACAATCCTC
This sequence comes from Candidatus Gastranaerophilales bacterium, assembly GCA_944327255.1. GTDB lineage: Bacteria > Cyanobacteriota > Vampirovibrionia > Gastranaerophilales > Gastranaerophilaceae > UBA1221. The sequence continues at coordinate 123,648 of CALVHA010000003.1, forward strand.
CTCAAACACATTATGCAAGTTTAATGTATTTAAAAAAATTAGGGTTTAAAGTTAATCCGAATATAAAATTATGTAAAAATGTTCATGAGGCAATTGAATATTGTAAAGAATGGGAAAACAAAAGATTTGAACTGGACTATGCAACAGATGGGGTTGTTATAAAAATAAATAAAATAGCAATACAGGATGAATTAGGCTACACCTCAAGAGCACCAAAATGGGCAACAGCTTTTAAATTCCCTCCAGAAGAAGTTACGACAAAAATCAAAGATATTGAACTTGGGGTGGGAAAAACAGGTGCAGTAACACCAGTTGCAATATTTGATCCGGTACAGCTTGCGGGAAGTACCGTTTCAAGAGCAAGCCTTCATAATTTTGATGAAATAAAACGACTTGATGTCAGAATCGGCGATACTGTCTTGATAAAAAAAGCAGCAGAAATTATCCCCAAAGTAATAAAAGTTATTGATACTCCAGAGCATAGTTCACTTCCTAAATATAAGCCTCCAAAAACTTGCCCAGTATGTGGAGGAAAATTAGGAGGAAAAACCGGAGAAGTTAATTTATACTGTTTAAATCCTAATTGCTCGGAATTAATGAAGTCGAAAATTGAATTTTGGGTATCAAAAGATGCAATGGATATTGACAGTCTCGGACCATCAATTATTGAACAGCTTTACGATAAAAAATTTATTACATCTCCTGTTGATTTATACAGATTAACTATTGATGACTTTATGAAACTTGATTTAGTTAAGGAAAAATCCGCTTCAAATTTCTATAATGCAATCAATGAAAGTAAAACAAGATCATTAAAAAGACTTATTACTGCTCTTACAATAAAAAACATTGGCAAAGAAACAGCAGATATCCTTGCAAACGAATTCGGAAGTATTGAGAGATTAAAAACCGCTACAATCGAAGAATTAAAAGCAATTAACGGGATAGGTCTTGTTATGGCAGACGATATTTATGAATTTTTCCACGACGAAAAAAATGTTATAATGTTGAATGAGTTGAAGGAACTTGGTGTAAATCCTCCGCCAGTTGAGGCTCGCAAATCTGATATTCTTAAAGGACAAACTATTGTACTTACAGGAACATTACAGCATCTGACAAGAAGCGAAGCAACTGAAATAATAAAAAGTCACGGAGGGAAAACATCCTCTTCAGTATCGAAAAACACATCATTTGTTCTTGCAGGAGAAAATGCAGGCTCAAAATTAGAAAAAGCTCAAGCTTTAAATATTAAAATATTGACAGAAGAAGATTTTCTTGGAATGATAAAGGAATAATATACGAGGTATAAAAATGAAAAAAGGACCCAAAATAATACAAATATCAGGACTTCGAGGTTTAATTTTTGCAGGATTTATTGTAACCTGTCTTGCTGCAGGGTTTATTCTTTTCCCTGCGAAAGTCGCTATGTATCTATGGAATTACATGGCATCAACTTATTTTGCAGTACCTGAAATTTCACTCTGGCAGGGCGTATTATTATGGGCAATAATTGCTTTAAGTATTTATACATTTAATAATAACAGACTTGCTATTTCTTTTAAGCAACCAATGGAATTGAATGAAGAAGAAATGCGTATCCTTATGGACAGAATTAAAATGCAAAAACAAGCCCAAAAACTAAATACAATGATTTTAAAAGCTGAGGATTTCAATAAAATGTTACAACAAAATGAAAAGACAGAAAAAAATGAAGAAAAACAAGAGTCCTCAAGTAATATTAACGAAAAACACTTTTAAGCAGAAAGGAGCATTTATGAAGAAGATTTTCGCAGCAGTTCTTGCTGTAGGGTTGATTACTTGCTTTACGGGAGTATCATTTGCAGCGACAGAAACAGAACGAGGATATGTAAGTGTATCAACAAATGCAAATACCGAAGTATTCCCTGATGTTGTTGAAATTAATATTGCAGTAAAAACAAGCGATACGAAATCTATGCAAAAAGCAACGACTGAAAATAAAGAAATTTCAGATAAAGTCTATAGTGCAATTAAAGGGATGATAAATTCTTCAAATGGAGATTATGTAAAAACTGCTGATTTTAGTGCTACTCCAATTTATACATATTCATCAAACGGAAAAAGAAATTTCGATAAATATGAAGTTTCTAACAGTATAATTGTCCACACCAAAAACATTGAAAAAACCGGGGAGATAATTGATAAGGCCATAAGTTTAGGTGCTACAAATGTAAATGATTTAATCTTTTCAGTAGCAGATTATGAAAAACAATGCAATGATCTTCTGGCTATTGCCTCCAAAAAAGCAAGAACAAGAGCGGATTTAGTTGCGAAAGCTTCTTCAACTTATATTACAGGTGTAAAATCTATGGATATAAGCTGTTCAACAAATTCAACTAACAGAGTTCAATACAGACTTTATGCAAAAAATATGAGCGTAATGGATTCGGCAGCAGGCGCAGCCCCTGAAGCAAGCACTCCTATTCAGGGCGGAATAATTAAAATTTACGCAAATCTTAACGCAAGTTATTTTGTAAAATAAGAAAATTTTAATAAATAAAAAATCCCAATTCTTAAAAATTGGGATTTTTTATTTTATTTAAAAACAGTTATAAATGATTTTAATTTTCGTCCAGTACCATCACCTTTTACAGATACGACATTATAAATATCTTTATAATTCATTGAAGTGGAACTACCACCATCTAAGCCCATTGCCCTTTCAAAACCCAATTGTTTACATAAAGCCTGAACTTCATACATATCCATAGGATGTTCGTCTGTAATTATTAAAATATGCAAATCCCCATCCTTTATTCCAAGCACTGTTCTCGCCACCTTATGAAGGACCGAACATGATTCTCTAATAATCTTATCGCCATCTTTTACAATAAAAAACTCCTCTTCCAACCTTAAATCAGGAATAATCAAAGGGCCGCCCTGAACAGCCTCCGTCACAGTACAGGCAAAATCAACAGGGGTATTATGAGGAACTATTTCATACTTATATTTATTATCACATTCAACAATTCTAAATTCAGTTCTGTTCAATATTTTCTGCAAATTTCGTCTTAAAATCGGATTTGATAATATATTCTCATTTAACAATGGATCCTCTGATGTATGACTGCCCATTGTAACATAGGATATAGTTTTTCCGTTATCAGGATCAAAAAAACCTGCATTAACTGTCAAAATAGCACCGCTTTGCTTATGAACTTCTTCATTCGTAACAAGAGAAGGCGATGCATACATTTTGATTTTTTTCTTTACTTTCTCTCCCTTCAAAATAATATGATATATTCCATCATCAAATGTCACATCAATAGGTTCTGCACTATATACAGCACCACCCATTAATATAAAGAGAGTCAAAAACACAATTAATTTTTTCATTACAAATCCTTTGATTTATAAAAAACAATTATAGCAATTAAAAATGCGACTGGTGGGAATAACGCCGTCACAAGAGGCGGAAGCACTCCCTTTTCTGCCAGAAGATCAAAGAACGGCAGAGTAATATAATACAAGAATATACTACCAATTGCAATAGTAAAACCGACCAAACGTTGTTCTCGTGGTTTACTAAATCCCAAAAGAGTTCCCATAATTGCAAGCAATACACAGACAAAAGGATGGAAAAATCTCTGAAAATATTTATTAAGCATATAATGGTATTCTTCGTCCAATCCTTCTTTTTTTAATAATGTAATATAATTATGCAAATCTTTATTATTTATTTCTCGTTCCTTCTTAGTAGAATAAGTCATTAACGTATAGGCATTCTTAGCATCTTCACCGTTCAAAATATTCATCTGTGGAATTGTACCAATGTCAGTAAAGATTCCATCATTTGAAATCTTATAACAGGTAATATTATATAAAGCCCACTTATCTCCAAGATATTTTCCTGTTTCAGCAGCATAAATATTAGACAGCTGCTGAACATCACTATATATTTTCTTTGAAAAATCTAAAACAATAATATTATACATCATATCATCTCGATACCCAGAGACTACAACAGCAAGCTTGGGCGCTTCATTTTCATCTTTTTGAGTATAAATATATTGTGTTGACGGATGTTTATCATTTATTGCATCCAATTTAGCAATAGATAAAGGGATTAATTTATCACAGGTTACAAAACACATCCAGGTCACTATAAGACTTAAAACAAGCACAGGTGCTAATATTCTTTGAAAAGATAAACCTACAGCTCTAAAAATCGTAAGTTCTGAATCTTTTGAAAGTTTATCAAAGGTAAACAATGAACCCAAAAGCAAACCTACCGGGAAAGCCTTCCCCAAAATTTTCGGGAGTTCAAAAAATAGAACTAATACTGCCGTTTTAACAGTATAATCTCCCGCAAGGGTTTTCTTTATTGTATTTAACAACATTTCAGGAGCAATCCACACGACAGTAAATAAAAGAATTGCAACGAAAGTTGTTACCAACACCTGATTAAAAATATATTTATCATAAATAGAAATCTTAGGAAGTAATTTCATTACAGTGCAAAATCCTTTCCTAAATAAAACTCCTTCGCAACCGGATCAACCGCAACATCCTGACTTTTTCCTTGAATTTTAATCTTACCATCAAATATTACATAAGCTCTATCTGTAATAGATAATGTAGCCTTAGGGTTGTGGTCTGTAATTAAAACACCCAAGCCCTTTTCTTCAGAAATTTTTCTTATATTATCTTTAATTTCTCCGATAGCAATAGGGTCAATACCGGCAAAAGGTTCATCCAAAAGCATGAAATCAGGACTCGCAGCAAGTGCCCTTGCAATTTCAACACGCCTTCTTTCACCACCTGATAATGAAACAGCCGCATAAGAACGAAGTCTTGTTATACCAAATTCACTTAAAAGTTCTTCTAACTTCCGTTTCTTTTCATCTACGGTAAGTTTTTCATTCATCTCTAAAACAAGTTTAAGATTATCTTCGACCGATAATTTCCTAAAAATTGAAGCTTCTTGAGGCAAATAACCTATTCCAAGTTTTGCACGTATATTCATCGGCTGAGAAGAAATATCTCTATCATTCAGCAAAATTTGTCCTTTATTAGGTTTTACAAGACCTACCACCATATAAAATGTTGTAGTTTTTCCTGCTCCGTTTGGTCCAAGAAGGCATACAACTTCACCTTTATTTACGTAAAATGAAACATCATTTACAACACTTCTGTCACCATATATTTTTATAAGATTTTTTGCTTCAATTTTCATACATTCCCCTTAATATTTTATTGACATGTTACTTGAAATAAATACATATTGCAAGTAAATGAAAAGAATGTATTTATCCATTTAATCTGATAAAATCAGGAACATGATTTTTTGCCATTTTCATCTTCATATACTGCTCTTTCAATTTATCTTTCTCTTCATTATCCGCTAGCTTTGCCTTACTGCTCAATTGAGTATAAATCTCCTTTTCGGCCTCATTAGCCCCAATATACACGTCCATTTCTTTACCCTTTTTAAAAGTATTTAACTTACTATTATATGATATTTTAGGAGCATTAAACATAGTATATAAAAGAGCAAACCCGCTTATCCCAGCAGCAATAATTGCCACTGTTGCCCCAAGATAGAGGAACATTTTTTTATTTCCAGATGCACTTTTTTTAGTTTTATCCACAATTTTTACAGCCTTATTCCCAGCAGTTTCAAACAAAAACTCACTGTCAAAAATTTCCCACAACAAACGTGCACCAAGGGCTAAGCCTGCAATAAAAGTTCCTTTAATAAGGTTCATTGTTTCGCCTTTTCTGGAAACAGGATTTTGATTACTTTTTTGGGTACTATTTTGGGACTTTTTCGCAGTTGTGGAATTCGCTTTAAATGCAAATGAATTTAAAGGAATAACAGACAAACTCATTTATGCACCCTTAATCATTAAACCTTTACCGTTATCAGCCATTTTTACCGTAGCATAATGATTTATTTTTTCATCAAGAGATACATCTTCATTTTTTATTTCATTATTAATATCATTATAGATATTTGCCTGAGCATCTTTTTGTCTTGAGAAAACATCCATTTCTTTTTCTCTAGCAAAAGCTGAAAGCTTTCTGTTATAAAGTTTTGAAGGGAGCATAAGAAGAAGACTTATAGCAGTTGCAGCAACTCCAGCCCCTGTAGGAATTTTCCAACCTCTTGAGACACAGGAAGTTAATCCGCCGGCAGTTACACCAATCAAAGCACTCCAACCAACAGTACTTAATGCGGCTAAATTTCTTTCGGTTTTGCGATTGACAGGATTTTCATAACCGTCTTTATCTAAATTTTTATTACCAAAACTTAAACCTCTACATGAAATAGAACTAATTGCTGGAATTGCCATATTAACTCCTTTCTTTACATTTACATAACATTATAATAACTGTAAAAAAACTTTTTTGATATTTTATTACAAAATATTACAGAGAATTATGACATTTTAATTCCCAACGGTATGCCGTTTGAATACTTTGTGTCAAAGACTTTTCAGGAGTCCAACCCAGAATTTGTTTAGCTTTTTTATTATCCGCAACAAGAGTAGCAGGATCTCCGGCTCTGCGCGGCATGACTTTTACTGGAATATCTTTTTCTGTAACGTCTTCACATGCCGAAAAGACATCTTTAACAGTGCTTCCGCTATTAGTACCTAAATTAAAATAATTTGTATCCCCACCGTTATTTAAATATTTTAATGCCAGAATATGAGCATCAACAAGATCCCCTATATCAATATAATCTCTAACACAGGTTCCATCCTTTGTTTCATAATCATTTCCGTACATTTCAAAAATTTTACCGGAACCAAAAGTTGATTTCAAAATATTCGGAATAAGATGAGTTTCAGGCTCATGCCATTCTCCGATATTTGTATCGATATCAGCGCCTGCAACATTAAAATATCTTAATCTCACACTTTTTAAACCATAGGCTCTATCATAATCATCCATGATTTTTTCAACCATAAGTTTAGAATTTCCATAAGGATTTATAGGGGTTTGCGGATGTTTTTCATCAATAGGAATATATTCAGGTTCACCATAAGTTGCGGCCGTAGATGAAAATACAATTTTGTTAACATTATGGCTAATCATTGCATTCAACAAGTTTAATGTTCCATATACATTGTTATAATAATATTTTTGAGGATTATTCACACTTTCTCCAACCTGAGAAAAAGCTGCAAAATGAACAACACTATCTATATTATTATCCTCAAATACAGTTTGAATTTCAGACAAATTTTGCAGATTTCCCTTTATAAATCTAAGTTTTCCAAACTGCCTCAATGTTTCTATAGTTTCAATATGTCCTGTCTCTAAGCTGTCAAAGACAATAACCTCATGCCCTTGTTTTAATAAAGTCAACACACAATGACTTCCTATGTATCCTGCTCCGCCAGTTACTAATATCATCCTGCTACCTCTTCAAATAATTCTAATGCTCTTAGCACAGCCTTATCCATATTATAATATTTATAATCGCCCAAACGTCCCAAAAAGTATATATTTTTCAACAATTCAGCCTCTTGAGCATATTTTTTATATAATTCATTATTTTCAGGAGCCGGTATAGGATAATACCTGTCATTTTTGCCCAATATAAAGCTTTCAGAATATTCCTTTGCAATTATTGTTTTATCAGATTTGTCATTCAAATAATACTTATACTCATGAATACGTGTAAAATCGTAATTACAAGGATAATTAACCACCGAATTTTGCTGATAATACTCCATATTATATGTTTCCATTTTAAATCTTACACTTCTGTAAGGAAGTTCTCCGAATTTATAATTAAAAAATTCATCAATAGATCCCGTATAAAAAACTCTTTTAAATTTATCAATCAAACCATGTTCGAACTCAGTATTTAATCTGACTTCAATATTTTTATGGTTCAAGATATTTTGAATAAGCGTAGTATATCCATTCAGCGGAATTCCCTGATATTTATCCTGAAAATATCTGTTATCCATACTGAGATAAACAGGAACTCTTGCGGTAACCGCACCGTCAACATCCATCGGCGCAACACCCCATTGTTTTGTTGTATAATGGAGAAAAACATTTTCATAAATATAATCAGCAAGAAATTTTAAATCTTTGTCATTTTGTTTTAGGAATTCTAAAATAGGCACTTTTTGATTATAGTCAAAAAATTTAAGCAGCTTATCTTCCAAGCGGCTTGCTAACGTTTGAGGAAAAATATCATAAAGAGTATTAAAATTAAACGGAATTGTTGTATGAATACCATCAATTACGGCAACAACTTTATGCATATATTGATTAAAATCAGTGAACTGTCTCAAAAATTTCCAAACTTTCTCGTTAGAAGTATGAAAAATATGCGAGCCATACTTGTGGATCATAATCGCGCTCTCATCACGATAATCATAGCTGTTACCTGCAATATGCGCTCTTTTATCAATAACCGTAACTTTTTCATTGGATTTTTCAGCCAGCAATCTTGCAATAACTGCACCTGAAAAACCGGCACCTACTACTAAATTATCATCACCACTCATTTATAATAGCTCCAAATTATACATAATATTATTTAATATTAACATAAATAATACAAACATACAAAATTTTTATGATATAATAAAAAGTACATGGAGAGGTGTCCGAGTGGTTTAAGGTGCGGATCTCGAAAGTCTGTGCGAGCGAATAACTTGCCGTGGGTTCGAATCCCACCCTCTCCGTTTTTTAGTCAGCATAAAGAGAATTAGTGCAGATAAGATTTTGAAAACCCGCCCGCAGTGGGCGGGTTTTG
>CALVHA010000004.1 GCA_944327255.1 Candidatus Gastranaerophilales bacterium
GATAAATTTCTATAACCTCTTTTAACTAAATCAAAAATTGTTTTGCCAAACCCCATACCAACATCTAAAATTTTATCTTCTTGCCCTATATAATTAAAAATCACAGGATTTAATTCTAAACTTGAAGGAATGTTCGTGGCATAAAATTTATCCCAATCTCTTGCACTTTGAAGTATATTTTTAGCCGAAGAAAATGATATATTTTTTGTTGTCACATATTTATTTTGAATTTTCATATCTATATAAAAGATGAACAAAATAAATTTTGCTAATTAAATTAGAATTTTTTTTATTTTCATTTTCTCCTTTAATAATCCTTGAATTTGTTCTTCGGTCAGGCTTTTTTGTTTTCTCATTCTTCCTCCTTTTTTTATTATATGCGAAATCTGTCCTACTGACCGATTACGTTTTAGTGGGCACATTTCATCTACCTCAACAAAATATTTGTTATAAAATTAAAAAATGAACTACTGACGTGCTTTTATTCAAAACAATCATTACTTAAAACATGTACTTTAATGTCCAAGTGTATTATCACAGACAGTTCGATTAATTTTCGCAAAATATAGACATTTAGGGCGATTAGGGTGTCAGAAACCGCTTGATTATTTCAATATTAACCCATTTGATTAAAATTCTGATTAAGCAATTTCTTGCTATTTCTATAAAAAATTCTGCTGATTAATTTATTAGCGTCATCACCAAAATTGTTTTTAATAGCATTTTTTATATTTCTTATGTTAGTATCATAAGCCCCTTGTTGCTTAAGAGCTTTTTCTCCAAAGACACCCAAAGGCGCATCTGTTCCAAACAAAAGACGGCTTGTCATATCACCCTTTGATGTATGAAGAAGCTTATCAATTACTTCTATAATATTAGGTTTTATAGGATTGTCCCAGTCTACCCAGGCTAAATCTGCATATAATTTAGCATCATCGTTTTCAATAGACTTAAGAAGTGTATTTATTCCGATTTTGTGCGCTTTATCTCCGCCTAACCCCATATGTCCAAGTATTACCGAAACATTTGGAAATTGTTTTGCAGTTTCATAGATAAAACCAGGATCCGAAACACCATTTCTAAGTATATTTCCTGCTTCATCAGATAAAACTTCACTGTGAAAAAGACAAGGTTTGTTATATTTTTCAGCAAGTTTCATATATGGGATATATCGTACGTCATTTGCAGCTAAGTCCAGACAGGCTGGGTGAAATTTTAATCCTTTAATAATATCAGGATATTTATTTAGCAGAAATTCAATATTTTCTGCAGAACCGTGTCCAGGCTGACATACAAGAAAAGGGATAAATTTTTTATTTTTTATTGCAGCTTCTAATAATAGTAAATTGCCATTAATTTCATCTTTCAGCGGTTTATTATCTTTCCCTGTTTTAATGCAATCAAGATTTGAAATTATAACTCTATCAACATAATCTTTTCCATTATTAAATTTTTTTCTAAAAAAATCTATAACATTTTCACAAGGGAATTTATCATAATTCCATTGCCCACAATGTACATGTGCATCAATTATTTTACCTTTAAAATTTAAATTAGAATTATTTTTAATTAATGATATAGAATTTAACATCTTGCCTTCTTTTATATATTGTAATTAAAGCTATAAATATAAGTTTTTGCTATTATTTTATAAATATTTGTTAAATTATTTTACGTTATGATCGAAAAAATCTTCCAAATACGTTCTTACTCTTGAATATACACCCAAAATTAATATAGCATTCCTTTAATATAAAAAGAAAGGAGTTTATTATGAGTTGTGTGGAACCAATTAGAAAATTAAAAGATTTAAGAAAAGTCGAAAGTATTTTATCAAAAAATCCAAGAGATTTACTATTTTTTACTATAGGTACCAACTGTGGTCTAAGAATTTCAGATATCCTTGCGCTAAATGTTGAAGATGTAAAGGGCAAAAATTATATTCAAATAATAGAAAAGAAAACAGGAAAATTTAAAAAATTTCCAATAAATGCAAAATTAAAACCAATGCTTGAAAATTTTACAAAAAATAAACCGTTGGACGATCCACTATTTATGACAAAGTTTAAAAACAGACTTGGAAGAGTCACCGCTTACTATACAATAAAGGATGCATGTAATCAGGCAAAACTAGAAGACAAATTCGGCACACACAATGAGAAAAACTTTCGGGTATCATCATTATAAAAAATTTAGAGATATTGCTATGCTGCAAAAAATTTTTAACCACTCAAGCCCGCTCATCACTCTAAGGTACATTGGCATTGAGCAAGATCAAATAGATAAGAGCTATACCAATTTTATTTTATAATACTATTTATGCCCGTCAGTTTTACTCATAAATGATAGTTTTTAGAGTTTTTACGAAAATAAATTACTACACAATTAACGAATCAACTCTCTAAAAGCTTTTCAACGTCAACCACAGATTTTAATTTTAATGCATAGATATTTTTGCGATTAAATTTTTTGAGTTTAACTGCATCTTTTTCAGTAGTAATAATTGGCGTGGAAATAAATTCAATATCATTTTCACAGTATTGATGATGATCATCAAACGTTATTTTATCAATCACTTCAAAATTTTCAAGAAATTTATAGAATTGATCCGGTTGCCCAATTGCGCACAAAGCAGTAACCTTTTCGCCCTCAGATAAAATTTGCCCGTTCATAATATTATATACATAATCAGGCTCCGTTCTACATAAAAATGATGGAATATTAAACTTTTTCCCCATAATTTTTACTAATTTTTCGGCCTTTGAGTGATCAAGATTTTTACTTACTATAATCAACCTGTCAATACGCTTAATAGCTTCAACCCCCTCTCTTAGAGGACCGGCAGGCAAAAGATTATCATTACCGAAACCTTTATCACTGTCGCTAAGAACAATATCTAAATTTCTATAAAGTTTTCGATGTTGAAATCCATCATCCAATATAATTTTTGTAACTCCATAATTTTTTATTGCAAATTCAGAAGCCGAAATTCTATTTTTAGATGTAATAACTATGGCCTTTGTATTTTCTGCAAGCCAATAAGGTTCATCTCCGGACAAATCAACACTGTAATAAATTTTTTCACCATCAGATATTACATTAATATTCTTATTAGAAAGTTTTCCGCCATACCCTCGAGAAACAATTGCGACTGTCTCACCTTTATTAATTAAGTATTTTGCAATTTCCGCAACAACCGGAGTCTTTCCGACTCCACCTGTAGTTAAGTTGCCAACAGAAATAACATAAGCATTAACTTTATAAGGTTTTAAAATACCGCAGTCATACAAGAAATTTTTTAGGGTACTTCCAATACCATAGAAAAAAGAAGCAAATTTAAGTATGCTGAACAGAAAACCTTTGGCATTCTTGTCATAATGAATTTTTGTAATATAAGTTTTAATACTCAAATTTCACCCCTGCTAGAATAATAATCTAAAAAATAAGAATCGTTTATTCAATTTTTCAGAGAATTTTCTTAAATTACATGTGGTAACCTTAGTATCTTCAAGAATTGTTTCAAGCTCTGTCTTATTTTCAGGAGTCATTTTATTTACAGCAGCCAATGCCGTCGAAACGTTATTTAAAGCTTTATTAGTATTAGCTATAGTATTTTTTAAATCCTGCTTTAATTGTTCATCCTTCGTCATCTTATTAACAGAAGTTGATATTTCTGCCATGTTATTAGCGATTGTTCTGATGTCTTCAGCCATTTTTTTGGATTCTTCCTCATTACCCATAATTTTATTTAAATTATTTGCCATTTGTTCAACAGACATTGCAGCAGAGTTAATATTACGCTTGAACATCGGGTCCCCGACAATATTATTAATATTCCCGGCAAGAGCATTGAAATCAGCAGAAGTATGATTAAGAAGTTGCATTAACTCTTCAATATCATCTCTGGAATCATCTATAAGTTGGTTAACTTTATCAACAGTAACAGATGCCTTCTTAGTAATTTCATCAATATTGTTAACAGTCATCTGAAGTTCAGCTATAGTCTTATCAGAAAGCAAAGTATTAACTTTCATGTTTGTTTCAGTTAAACTCTCAGCGGCCTTATACTGCCAGTCCAAAAAGTCCGCAATTCTCATCGGTTCAATTATTGTATAAGGGGAAGTCTGTTTAGGATAAGGTAAAACAGTATTATCAATAGATGAAATTCTTAATTTTTTATCGCCATTTTTGTAGCTTACAGCCTCACCTTTAATAAATTCCGGCATTATTAAACCAGGAAGATTAATTATATAACTTACTTTATAAGCATATTGAGTTTTAATTTTATCTCTGAAAGAATAAGGTAAAGCCTCTCTTGAGATTACATCAATATCTCTAATAATACCAACATCATAATATTTATCACTTAATTTCATTTCAACAGGATCATCCTTGTAAAGAACATCCTTAGAGACCATAGGAATATAAAGAGTTCTTGTTTTTGGCGGAGTAATTTCCAAGAACAATTCACCAATTAATCCTGATTGTTGAATTGAAAATACTGACGCCTTAGGAATAGAAATATTAGGTTCAGTAATAACAAATTTAACAGTAACATGGCTATCATCACCTTCTATTACTGGACGTATTTCCTCAACCTGTCCGACTTTTAAACCCATCATCTGAACACCAGCCCCCGGACGCATGCCATTAACATCCTTAAATTGAATTTCAACACGCGGAGCTGATGAAAAAGCACGTCCTTTAACCTTTAAGACAACACCTATCAAGAGAATAAGCGACAATAGGGTTAAAAGTCCGACTTTAAAAGATGATGAAAATTTCATTACAAACCTTCCTGTTACTAACTAACAAATATATTGTAGCAAAAACAACAGGACATTGCAAAAAATTAATAAATATATTTATTATTCAGCAATTTAATTTCCAGTTCTCTTTCTCGCTCAATTTTTGCGCGTAACTGCATATATTCTTCATGTGGCATTGAAATTTCTTCCGCAAGATTAGCAAGTTGTGCTAATTTTTTTCCATAATTATTTTCAATAGCTTGCCTCTCCGGACTATAAGGTTCTTGAGGTATGTAGACATATTGTTCAGAAGGATTATTGTCTCCAAAATTTGGAACAGATAACTTATTTGAATTTCTAAGATTGGAAACATTATGATTAAATTTACTCATTACAGGTAAAATTCTCATATACAATTTCTCCTTTTTCTTAACTTTTTCAAATAAAAACACGTAAAAATATTTTTTGCTATCTACAGATAATTTGCTAAAATATTCTTAACATAATTCTGAGTTTCCTTATATGGCGGGACTCCATAAAACTTATCTACAGCTCCAGGCCCCGCATTATAGGCTGCAAGAGCAAGAATAATGTTCCCATTATACTTGTCTAACATTGATTTCAAGTATTTTACACCACCTTCAACATTTTGAACCGGATTATAAGGATCCGTAACTCCAAGATGTTTGGCTGTTTGTGGCATTAATTGCATTAATCCCATAGCACCAGCCTTTGATTTCGCATTAGGATTAAAACCAGATTCTTGTCGAATCAGAGCCTTAACCAATTTATCATCAACACCATGCTTATCTGAAATTTTTTCTATCATCGTAAGAAGCTGAGTTCTTGAGGCGCTAGGAGCCGCCTGAGAAATTGCAGCAGCCTGGGAAACAGAATTAATTTTACTCAAATCTCTTACAGCATTCTCAAAGCCAGTTTGAGTATCATTCCTCACAATATCTGCATTAACACTCATAGACTGAGGATTAAGCAGAAGATTGCCGAAATTCGCCTGCGTAGAAGACTGAAGAATATTTTCAAAAGAATTTATTTTTCTATCAGCAGGATAAATAGTATCAATAGGATTTTGAGCGACCTGCTGAACGGGTCCCTCTAACTTTTCTCTAATATTGTTAACCTGACGTGTCAATGCGGCATAACGCTGCATTGCCGCAGTTTTACCTCCTGAATTTAATAAGCTTTGTATCATTTCTGAAAACATTACTCTACCCTTGTCTTGATGCTGCTATTATAGACCTAACTATAGCTATTGTTATCATATAAATTAATGATTTTATTTAGTTTGTCAAACAAGGAATTGTTTTAAGCTCTTTTATAATTTCTCTAAATTCATCTGATACATCTTCAATGCTTGATATATTTTCTTTAACAGCATGTGCAAAATCAGCTTTTTTAAATTCATGGGCACCTCTGTGCCTAAAAAATTCTTCAAGGAAATTAACCATACCATGTGAATTATCTAGAGTCTCTGGGAAAGAAATATTTTCAATCACATACTTAAGAGTTTTTTCAACAAGAGCTAGAGGCAAAATATCTTCAAATTCTCCCTGTTTAATTATATGAATTTTATCATTTTCTCTCAACTTGGGAAGAATTTCATTATAATTTTCTTTCGCATCGTTATCAAGCAAAACAAAAATTGGTATTTTTAAAATTCCTGCAAATTTATAAAAAGTTTTCACCACCTGATTTTTTCCACCTGCAGAAATAATATGTATACCATTTTTGTCAAAATCATAATCCAGAAGTCTTGCAAATTCAGGCAATAAAATTTCTTCAGTTATCCCTTCACAAATTATTAACTTTGTTATCGGGAAACGATATCCATTCATATGGCTTTCTATCCTAGGATTGGAGGACACCTGCAAAAGTTTCAGCCATTTTAAATTTATAGGTAAGTCGTCCTCACCTAAAAGTTTTATAATAGCCTTATAATTTATACGATTTTTTAATAAAGCTTCTGTTTCTTCGCTAAGAATAAATATATTATTTTCGTAATCCAAAAGTCTCTGGTTTATCAGAGAATCAGAAGCATCGTTACAATCCAAATTTTTAATCGATTCATTAATTATAAATTCTGCAATATCCCTAAGTTTTGTGTAATCAAAATTATCAAGGTCTGTTTTTTTATATTTAGGACTAATAAGATGTGAACAAATTATATCTTTAAAAACCCTCAAATATTTGGTTTCCGGATCTTTAAATCTTGTTAATCTGTCTACTGATATCATAATTTGCTCAATATTTAGCGGTTTAAATTTAATATTTTCCAAGCTTATCCTCAATTTTGTTACATTCTTTACAATTTTTATTTAAATTAGCAATTTTTATCATTTTTGTTCTTTTATATATATAACAAGTGTGGAGTTATAATAGTGTTCTCGTATAATACATATTTTAATAACAATCAATATTATAACACAATAGGCTTAAATAACAGCACTAAAACCAGAAATATTGCATCTGCTGTTAACAATGAGCCGAAAAATGAACCTGTAAAGCATAAATTACCCAAACAAATGAGTACGGTGCCATTTAATCCAGCTTTTTCTGCTTCTAGTCTTAGAACTCAACTAATTTCAAATGAAGAAAAAAACAAATATAATTATTTACAAAAGATTCTGGATAAACGTTCTAAAAGAGATTTAGAAACTCTCTTAAAAAGCGGAATACTTTTAAATAACGAGTCAACTGATAAATCAAGTGTTTTAGATAATTTGTATAAGATAGCATCAACTCAACGTGCAGATGGACTAAACTCTGGTACATTAACAAAAGATGTTATAAATATTCTTGTTAATCCATACTCAATAACACAGCAATTTGGCGATATTCCGTCGAATTATCAAAAGTCCGTAATTGATACATATTTACAAGACAAAAACTTATCTTTATCAGACAGTGCAGCAAGAAAACAGGCAATAAATGAAACAGATGTATCTCATTCCGGAACATGTGTTGCGGCCAGTATTGAATTTAATCTTGCGAAAAATTCACCGGCTGAATTTACAAGATTTGCAGAAGGGCTAAGTTCTCCAAATATAGAAGTTAAGAAAAATATTCACATAGATAAACTTGCAGATAATACACTAGATGCGATCTGGCTTTTAAATGCATTTGAAGTCCCTTATAAAATGGATAACTTTAATTCAGCAGAATTAACATTCAAACCTGATAAAGATGCGATAACAAGAGCAAGAATTCAGACAACCAACAAAGACTCAAATGAACGCTCTCCGATAGATGTATTAATGCAATCAACATTTATGCAAATAGGCTCTCAGCAGACTTATAATTCGCTGACAGATAAACGTACAGGAAAATTCAATCAAAATGATAAAGGCTTAATTGAATTTGAAAAAACATTTACAGAATCAGTCGTTGAAGATAAAAATAAGATTTCAGTGACCTATCAGACGGTTGATGAAAATGCACGACTTATAGGCTATGAAACTGATATGGAAACTCTAAAACGACACTTAACAAGTACTATTGATTCCGGCGAAAACGTAATACTCGGTTACACTCAAACAGATAATAATAATATAATTATTAATGGTCATGAAATCACTGTTGTCGGTTACAAGAAGAACCCTAACGGCAAATTAACATTCATCTGTAATGACACAGACGATAATATTTCAAGACCGATAGAGTATAGCGAAGACTACCTTCTTCCTAAGATTCATCATGCAGCTCTTCCTCATGAAATAGTTGAAAAAGATGTTCAACTTGTCGAAAACTGGGTAGAAGGAATTAAAACATATAATGAACTCAAACAACAAAATAAGAATTCAAATATGACACTACAACAGGCAGCATAAAGGGAAACTAAATGATAAATAATATAAATATTTATAACAATACAAATCTTTTAAAGGCACGCCTTAAAAATCAGCAAAAAACTGTAAAAAATCCCGAACCTAAACAAACACTGGAAAGTGTGCCTGTAAAAACAAGTATTCTTTATGTCAATGATATTCACGGAAAAATGACAAATATGGAACGAATCTATTCCGTTGCAAAACAATTTGATAATACTAATCTTCCTAATACAAGCAAGCTAAAATTGGCCTCCGGCGATGTTATATTAGGAGCAAACTTTATATCAAACCAAGTTGCAAACAATTTTTTAAACTGGATTGGGGTATCGGCCAATGCACTGGGCAACCACGAATTGGATGTTATACCTAAAAGACTTGCACAGCTAATGGATAAAGCGAACTATAAACTTCTTGCCATAAACGCAACCGTTGCACCTTCTAGTCCTATGGCAGGTAAAATCGGAAAATCAATAATAGAAGAACGGAACGGACAGAAGTATGGAATTATAGGGATTGCACCTTCCGATATGGCAGAAAGAGTTAAGTTGAATGATTCTATGAGAGACATCAAAATTGATGATTTTGAAACAACTATGAAAAAAGTTCAGGATGAAGTCAACAGATTAAAAAATGAAGGTATTAATAAAATAATCATACTTTCGCATAGTGGTTTCAAACATGACAAAAAACTTGCACAGAACACAGACGGTATTGATGTAATTCTCGGAGCACATACCCATGATTTAGTTTCAGGCATCGAAAAAGGGAAAAATCTTTTCTACTCAAAATCAGGAGAACCTGTAATTATAACTCAGGCTGGCAAAGATGGAGAAAATGTAGGAATTTTAAATCTGGAATTTGATAATAACGGAGTAATTACAAAGGCACAAAATAACATTATTAAAACAAGAGAATACAACAGAACTCTTACCTCTAGAGCCGCTGTTGAAAGTATTATAGGCAAACCTGAAGTTATTGGAACGGTCGCATCAACAGTAGAACCGCCAAAAGAAAGACTAATTGAAAATAATCCAGACGGAAATATTGTAGTTGACGCAATGAGAAATGAATTAGGAACAGACATTGCAATACTTAATGCAGGAAATATCAGAGGTCACTTTGGAGTAGGCAATATTGATTCAAGATTGGTAAATGATGTTACTCCATTTGAAGACAAAATATTAATAGGCAAATTAAGTGAAAAAGAAATCGTAGATGCAATAAAGGTTGGAGGCAAATCCTTCACACGCACAGGGCACAAACCAGGAATCCTTCTTCTTTCAGGGATGAAATATACAATGACTGATAAAGGGGAATTAAAATCACTTACATATACTGATAAAAATGGAGTGGAACATCAGATAGATATCAACAATCCGGGAACTGAACGAAAATTCACTGTTGCAATGGATGATTTCTTTGCAATGGGCGGTGACAATTACTTACCAACAAATGATAATCCTGACTTTATAATCAAAAAGTTTGATTTCGATAAAAATAAGCTTACATGCAATTATATAAAAAAATTACCTCAACCAATGAATATTATAAATGACGAAAGAGTCAAAATTATACCGTCAGAAAGTTAAAAACCAAATTGCTCTTTATTATTTAAATACTCTTTAATCTGCACAAGTGAAGATTGAACAATACGTGTAACTCTTGACGGAGACAAACCAATTTGAGTTGCAATATCTTTTACCTGCATATTTCTATAAAATCTATATTCTACAACTGTTCTCTCTTTCGGTGGAAGTTTAGAAATAGCTTCCCTAATCATGCGCCCGAGCTCAGAAATTTCTGCACTTTCATCAGGAGTAGCATGATTATCTTTCAAGAAATCAAACGGAGAATCATTATCACTTGCAGCATCCGCAAGACCATCTATAGATAAGACCGTTTCGTAAATTGCCTCTCTAACTTTAGATTTTTTAGTTTCTTCATCATCACCTTCAGTAAAACCGTCATCCTCTTCAGGTTTATGCTTCAAAGAATACCATTTATATCTTATTCTTAATTCATTTCTAATAGCCCATCTAACAGCCGTTGCGATATATGCTGCATTATAACGTTCAAGCTGTTCTGGTGTTTTATTCTTAATTAAGACTTGAATAGCAATGATACCAATCGAAAGGAGTTCTTCATAATCAAGCATGTGAGAAGGTATTCTGTGATACTCCACGCGTGCAACCTTTTGAACTATATCAATATATTCCTGTATTTTGTTTTTATCTTGTTTATCTTGCATAATCATCGTTTAAAATACTATTTAGGCAAATTATGCCCATGACCAATATTACCTTGTTTTTGTTTATTTTTCAAGTTGTAAACAAAAAGTAAAATTTCAGCTACCGCTTTATATAGTTCCGGTGGAATTTGCTGGTTTAAGTCAACCATCTTAAAAAGAGCTCTCGCAACTGGGGGATTTTCTATAACAGGAACCCCATGCTCCCTTGCAATAGCAATAATTTTTTTTGCTATTAACTCTGTACCTTTCGCAATAAGCATAGGAGATTCCATTTCCTCAGATTTATATTTAAGAGCACATGCAACATGAGTCGGATTTGTAACGACAAAATCAGCATCAGGAACAGCATCCATCATACCTCTCTGTAGCATCTGCATTCGACGTTGACGCAATGCTGCTTTAACATTTGGATCCCCTTCTGTATTTTTATATTCATCTTTTATTTCCTTAAAAGACATTTTTTGATCTTTTAAAAATTTCCATTTTGTTACACCATAGTCCGCAGCAGAAATAACCAGAAATGCAATACAGGCTTTAAAGATAAATTCTGTAATAAGCTCTCCGAATTCTTTAAGTATAGCAAAATGGTTATCAATAGCTGCAAGCATAAGAATATGCTCAATATGTGCAGTATAAACAACCCACCCAATATAACCAAGAAGAGCAACTTTCAAAATATTTTTAAAAAGTTCAAACAAGGTTTTAATCGACATAATATTTTTAAAATACTTAGTAGGATTCAATTTATCAAGTTTGGGCATCAATGGGGCAACTGCAACAAGCGGGCCAACCTGAATAAAATCGGCTAATACAGCAACGAGCCAAGCAAGAAACAAAATAGGACCGATAATAAGAACAGCAGTCTTAACAGTAATTGTAAAAATATAAGCAATCCCAATTGTGCCAACATGGGCATTGGGAATCTGTTCATACATCAAATCAAAGAGTTGAGCGATCTGACTCCATACAAAAGGTGCAAGTCCCACTATGGCAGAAAAAAGGATAAGCAGCGATACCGCAGTTGAGAAATCTTTTGATTTAACAACCTGGCCTTCTTTTCTGGCTTGTTCCAGTTTTCTGGGGGTGGCATCAAACTGTTTGTCTTCATCACCCATAAGAGCTCTTCCTTTCTGATATATATTATAACATAAACGGGTAGAAAGTCATGAGATAAAAAGCTTGAAAAATTTATTTTTTAAAGCTACAATTATAACAGCCGTGCTCCACGGGGAATTGCAATCTCTTGACCCGAAGTTTAGGCGGGGTGCAGAGCCTGTTGTGAGGGTTTGGCGGATACAGGTTGATAAATGTATTTTTGTTGACGTTTAAATCTATAGCGGCGTAAGCTGTCGAACCGTGTCAGGATGGAAACATAGCAGCACTAAGACAATCCTTGCGGGTGTTATTCTTTTAAAAATAGAAAGTATATTTTGAAACTGCATTTGTTAAATTCGATAGACAGTGGCACGGCTTTTATAAAAACAGGGGTACACGGTGTGAAAAAGTTCATTTTAAATTCTGATAATTTTGGTCTTTCCCAAGATGATAATCGTGCCGTTTTGAACGGATACAATAACGGTTTTCTAAAAAGTACAAGCCTTACTGCAAATGGAGAGGCATTTGATTCTGCAGTTAATGAAATTCTCCCAGAATGCCAGAAGATCAGTATCGGAGTACATCTTAATTTAACATCAGGAAAAGCATTAACCCGTGCAAATCTTTTAACTGATGATAACAGGAATTTCAATCTTGATTTCTTATTCCTATGGTTCAGATCTTCTGACAAGGAAGTATTGCAACAAATTGAAAAAGAATTTCGGGCTCAAATTGAAAAAGTTGCAGCAATTGTAAAGCCGACGCATATTGATTCTATGTCACACATTCATGCCATACCAAAAATTTTTGAAATCACCTGCAAGCTCGCAAAAGAATACAATATTCCCTACGTAAGAACTCATTTTGAAGAATTTTATATTGTCCCGGATGCAAAATCAAATATAAATTTAAAATATCCTATTAATTTGTGCAAAATAGTTATCTTAAACATTTTGACAAAAATTAATAAAAAAACAATTAACAAATACGACTTAAATACAAATGATTATCTTGTAGGCATAACATATTCAGGTATGATGAACAATAAAACACTTGAAGCAGGA
Source organism: Candidatus Gastranaerophilales bacterium (assembly GCA_944327255.1). Taxonomy (GTDB): domain Bacteria; phylum Cyanobacteriota; class Vampirovibrionia; order Gastranaerophilales; family Gastranaerophilaceae; genus UBA1221. The sequence goes on from CALVHA010000004.1 coordinate 13,001, forward strand.
TTAAAAACGCTCTCTGATGAAGACGATTTTACAGTAGAAGCATTCATACATCCAAGAAGTTATCTAAGAAATATTAATGATTGGTATGCAAAAGAATTTAAGCTTACTCAGGACAAACTTCTTGAAGATAACATTTACAGAATGGGTTACGAAATTACTAATTTTAAAGCGTAATGTATGAGAGAAAAAATAATTGTCATAATCTTATTTTTGATTTTCGGATTATTCAGTTTTTATCGAATATTTTTTCAAAATAAACCTCAAGTGTTAAAAATTATCACACCAAATATCATACAAATCGATTTGAACGGGAATAATATTACAGATAACGGAGAGACAATCTGCGTCGACGAGATCCAAACATTCAGTGCAGATTTTAAAAACGAAAACATTGAACTCGCAGATAAACTAGGAATTTCTTATGATGATGGAATTAAAATAGGATATCTTACAGATGAATTCGCTGCAAAAACTCTTGCAGGAAAATTTGTAAAAGTTGAGTTAAGCAACCGTTCAACTCCTCTGTGCAGGTATGGGAAAATTTTTCTTGAAGAAAAAAATTACTCTGATATGCTCTATAGCGGCGGATTTGGAGCAAATACACAAGGTGAAGTCGAGAAACAGGCATTCAATGAAATATTAAGCAAAGCAAAAAATTTAAAACTTGTAATCCTCAACCATAAAAACCTGAAATACCATACTCTAAACTGCAAATACGGGAAAGTGGCAAGTGATGCAGTTGTAATAAAAGAGAATGAACTCCCCAAAAGTGCAAAACCATGCAAATTCTGCCATCTTTCAAAAATTGAGAAAAAAAACGTTGAGAAATATCAATCTGTATCAACACCACAAAGTATTATTACAGACGAAAATATTACATTTATATTAACAGATTTCACAAAAATACTGAAGCCGGATAGAAATTGTTCACATCAGGCATGTAAGACATTTGTAAACCTCATTAGTGAAGCAACTCAAACAATTGATATAGCCATTTACGGCTGGGCAGATATCACAAAAGTAAATGAAGCTCTGGATAAGGCGAAATTACGAGGAGTAAAGATAAGACTCGTTTATGACACAGCAATAAATAAACCTAACTATTATACTGAAACTGAAAATTTTATCAAAAGATACATAGATGTAAAGTCCGATGCCATAGATGGAAACAAAAAGCTTACAAATATGCTTATGCACAATAAATTTGCGATATTTGATAATCAAAAAGTCTACACGGGATCAATGAATTTCAGCTCAACAGGTTTTTCAGGCTTCAATCACAATAGTATTATAATAATTAACTCAGCCCCAATTGCACAATTATATGAAAAAGAATTCAATCAAATGTTTGAAGGGAAATTTCATACTCTAAAAGAAAAATCCGAAGGAAATAAAAATATTATAAGCGGGCATAGCAAAATTTCAGTATTTTTTTCCCCGCAGGACAAAGGCATAAGTGATTATATAGTTCCAATTGTAAAGAAGGCCGAAAAATATATTTATATTCCAACATTTATACTTACTCATAAAGATTTATCGAACGAACTTATTAATGCGCACAAAAGAGGGGTAAATGTTAAAATAATTATTGATGCAACAAGTACTGGAGTTACCCACTCAAAATTCAAAGAATTAAGAATGGCCGGAATACCTGTTAAAGTTGAAAATTATGCAGGGAAAATGCACGCAAAATCTATAATTATAGATGATAAATATATGGTAATAGGTTCTGCAAATTTCTCTTCAAGTGGAGAAAACAAGAATGATGAAAACATGCTTGTTATTGAAAACCAAAAACTTGCAGAATTTTACAGACAATACTTTGAATATTTCTGGAGCAAAATCCCCGATAGATATCTAAAACACACTGTCAGCGCCGAGAGTAAATACTCTATAGGTTCATGCTCAGACGGAATCGACAATGACTTTGACGGGAAAATAGATTTCGCGGATGAACGCTGTAAAAACAAATAAAAAAAGACCTCATGTTTTATGAGGCCTTTTTTGTTAACAAGCTTTTAAAATATCATAAGCAGTATCCGCATTAACCGTCCCCTTTTCCCCAAGATGAACATCTCGAAGTTTGAATCTTTCACGAATTTTTTCAGCAGCTTCACTGCTATCAATTTCATAATCAGCAAGTCTAGTTTTCATCCCGATAGAATTATAAAATTTTTCAATCGCATCAATTGCAAGATCTGCAGCCTTTAAGTCAACGACTTCATTGTATCCAAAAACTTCTCTTGCAAGTTTGGCGAGTTTTTTAGCCTTAGAAACTTTTTGATTTTTAAGTAGTCTTGGCTGAACTATTGCAAGACTTTGTGCATGATCAATTCCATAGAATGCAGTAAGTTCATGCCCAATCATATGTGTAGCCCAATCCTGAGGGACACCTTGAGATATCCAGTTATTTAACCCACAGGTGGCACACCAGAATATATTTGCTCTTGCATCGTAATCTGCAGGATTCGAAAGTACCTTTGGAGCTTCTTTAATAAGAGTTCTCAAAATCCCGAGGGCCCAGTCATCTTGTAGCGGAGCATTGACGTCAAAAGTACAATACTGCTCCATAACATGAACAAATGTATCAACAATTCCATTTATTGTCTGTCTTGCCGGAAGAGAGAATGTTGTTTCAGGATCAATAATTGAGAATTGCGGAAAAACTTTTTCACTGTGGAAAGGTAGTTTTTCGCTTGTTGCGATTCTTGAAATAACAGCCCCATCATTCATCTCAGACCCCGTTGCAGGAAGAGTTATAACATCTGCAAGAGGTAGTGCATCCTTAACTTCAATACCCTTAATCATAATATCATCATAAGGATTTTCACCCTCATATTTGGCAGCAGCAGCAATAAATTTTGTACCGTCCAGAGTAGAACCACCACCAACAGCAAGCAAAAACTCCACGCCTTCCCGTCTAATCAATTCTACTGCCTGCATACATGTTTCACATTTAGGATTAGGTTCTATTCCACCAAATTCTGATAAATTATAACCTTCAAGAGCCTTTTTTACTCTTTCGTATACTCCGTTCCTTTTAATAGAACCGCCTCCATATATCATAAGAACTTTCTTATTCCGGTCAATATATTTGGGAAGCTCCTCTATTGCACCTTTGCCAAAAATCACTCTAGTCGGACAACAAAAATTGAAATTATACATATAACTCTCCTCTATTTAATTCCTAAATATATTTTACAACAAAATGTACTATTTTATTATGTTTTTGATAAAATTTATATATAATTTAATTGAGGAGAGAGGGATATGGAATTTATAAACGCAATACTAGCACATCTAATAAGCTGGATAGAACACGTTATTACTCTTATGGGCCCTGCGGGGGTTGCACTTTTAATGGCAATAGAGTCATGTAATATTCCACTCCCGAGCGAAGCTGTTTTACCATTTGCTGGATATATTGTATCAAAAGGAGAAATGAATTTTCACGTAGCAGCATTTGCAAGTGCCATAGGTTGTGTTTTGGGCTCACTGCCATCATATTATATTGGCTATTTTGGCGGACGCACCTTTGTTGAAAAGTATGGGAAATATTTTCTTGTATCAAAAAAGGATTTAGAAGAAGCTGACAAGTGGGTCGAAAAATATGGAGATTGGGCATTCTTTTTATGCAGAATGCTTCCAGTTGTCAGAACATTTATTTCTTTGCCGGCCGGAATTTTAAGAGCTAAAAAAAGATTTTTCTTTACATTTACATTTCTTGGCTCACTGGTATGGAGTTACCTTTTGATTTATGCAGGTGTCAAATTAGGTCAAAATATGGAAGCTTTCAAACACATATGGCATAAGTTTGACATCCTGATTATTGCAATATTTGCAATTCTGGGCGGGCTGTATGTATACAAACATATCAAACATTTAAAAGAAAGCTAATTAAGATTAACAGTTCTATCAACTATATAAAGAGGTCTGTTTTTAGTTTCATCATAAATTCTTCCGATATAAGCAGCTGCAAGAGCAATTGAAAAAGTCGGAATACATCCTGCAAACATAATTACAGAATAAAGATTTTTATGAAGCAGCAACAAAATACCAGCCAGCAGAGCAAGCAAAAGAGCTAGTCCCCAAATTAATTTCAAAGGTGTTGTTGAAAGTTCAAAAATTGCACTCAATGCAAGCTTAATTAATGATATTGGGGAATATTTAGTCTCTCCGGCAACTCTTTCATCCCTATTATAATAAACCGGAACAGTCTTAAATCCAACCCAGGTTAAAAGTCCCCTCATAAAACGCTGATGTTCTCTAAGGCGCTTTACAGCTTCACGAACTTCCGCCGTCATTAATCTGAAATCGCCAGTATCTGTAGGCAATTTCGTATCACACAGACTGTTAAGACATCTGTAAAATAAGAAAGCCGTAACCTTTTTAAACACAGTTTCAGATTTACGTTTCATCCTTTTACCGTAAGCGACCTGATAACCATCTTGAATTTTCTTATACATTTCACTTAGGAGTTCTGGCGGATCCTGAAGATCAGAATCAATAATTGCAGTATAATCAGCAGTTGAAAAATCCAACCCAGCTGTCACTGCAATTTCATGTCCGAAATTTCGCGAAAAACTTATAATTTTAATAAAACTATAATTTTTTGCATAACTTTCAACAATTTCTAAACTATTGTCAGATGAACCGTCATTAACAAAAATAAAATTAGTGATTAAATCTCTAGCAAGTAACTCACGGACGTTAAAAAGCCGTTTAAAGAGTTCATCAATACATTCTTGCTCATTATAAAAGGGTACAATTATATCCAAAGTTTTTGTCATGTTACTATCCTTATCCAATATAATTATATCTTAATATAAATTTGTTAGGATTATGTTAAGATTTTGTTTAAATTTTACAATACAGAATCAAAACAGAATTTATGTTCAATGCAATCCAAGATAGTCTTAGCATATTCTTCATGTTTCCCATAGAAAATGTGTGAAGCATCCGGAACAACTATGACCGTATTATGTTCAGGATACTTACAGCATGAATTTATTCTTTCCATAAAACCTTTTGGATCTCCTTCGGTCAAACTATCTTTTGCCCCAATTACAAAGGCTCCATCAATTTTTATATTATAAAGTGAAGTTGTTTCACCATCCCCGCTGATGACAGGACAATTTTTGAGATTAAATGCATTATAAAAACTTAATACAGCCTCTGCTGACATAGGAGAAAAACCTCCAAAAAGATAAGGTAATATTTCTTTTTCTCTTCCATCTTCAGCTAATTTTTGGGCAAGATTAATACATTTTTTTATATTAGGCATAACATTAAACCAGTATGCCAAATCAACAGGAGAAGTTACTATAAAATAATTAACAAAATTATCTGAAGTATTTCCTAGATAATGAATTATCTTATTAGAACCTAGAGAGTGCCCAGCAAGAATAACATTTTTAAACCCGAGCTCTTTTGCATATTTAACATAACTCTCAACATCTTCATAGACCAAACTAAAATCATCAAAAATAACCCCAGTGTATCGTTGTTTATTTATAGAAAAATCAGAATAAGCAATACAGGAAAAAGCATCCATTGCATGGCCGGCAATGAATGCGATATTATGCTTACTTAACAATTCACCAGCCGCAGGAAGCAAATCATTTTGAAAAACATTTGAACAAATTCCACTCATCATAATGACAACACTGTCCATAGAACAGTCACCCCACATAGCACCCTTTAACTCTAAACCTCTGGGTGTATTTACTCTTATTATTTCCATTTTGATTCTCCTATTAAATTTATAAACATATATTTTTATTATTTACCATTAATAAAAAATAGCAAATACTTATATCACATAATTAAATATACTTGACAGACATATTTAAAAATTTTATTATAACCCTATGGAACTTAGAGTATTAAAATATTTTTTGGCAGTCGCAAGAGAAGGTAGTATAACCGGAGCTGCAAACTCTCTACATTTGACACAGCCTACACTTACACGCCAGCTTCAGGATTTGGAAAAAGAATTAAATCAAAAACTTCTGGTTCGTGGGAAGTATAAAGTTACTCTGACACCGGAAGGAATGATTTTGCGCAAAAGAGCAGAAGAAATTGTTGACATGGTTGACAAAACAGAAGCAGAATTTCTTGCACTATCCGAGACAATAAGCGGGGATATTTATATTGGCGGAGGTGAATCCGATTGTATGAAATACATCGCAGAAGTTATAAAAGAAATTCAGGCTGATTATCCTGAGATAAAATTTCACATTTTTAGCGGGAATGCTGAGGATGTAACTGAAAAACTTGATAAGGGACTTTTAGATTTCGGAGTTCTAATTCAGCCTGTTGATTTGTCTAAATATGATAATATTTCACTTCCGGATAAAGATGTATGGGGCGTTGTTATGAGAAAGGACAGCGCTCTGGCACAAAAAAGCTATATAGAACTTGACGACTTAAGAGGACTTCCACTAATAAACTCAAGACAGGCAATGCGAAAAACTTCTTCCAAAAATGAGTTTATAGAATGGTTTCAGGGAGAATTCAGCAGCCTAAATACTGTTGCAACCATTAATCTTATATATAATGCAGCAGTTATGGTTAAAGCGGGAATTGGATACGCCATAACATTAGATAAACTTGTTGATACCTCAAGTGAAAGTGAACTATGTTTTAGACCCCTAAAGCCAAAACTTGAATCAGGTTTAGATATTGTATGGAAAAAATATCAGGTATTTTCACCTGCAGCACAGCTATTTTTAAGAAAAATGCAGGAAAAATTCTGTATTCCAGATTAACTATTTACATTCAAAAATGATTACTGTAAAATAATGTAAGGAAAATAGAATATACGGAGAGGTGTCCGAGCGGCTTAAGGTGCAATCTTGGAAAGGTTGTGTGGGAGCAATTCCACCGTGGGTTCGAATCCCACCCTCTCTGTTTTTTAATGATAATTAATAGCTGTTTATGATAAAAAAAATTTCACAAATAAAACAAGGTTTACATGGAACCGTCTCTATTCCCTCGGATAAATCAATATCACATAGAGCGGTAATGTTCAGCTCACTTGCCAAAGGAAAGTCCACTATAAAAAATTTTTCCAAAGGACAAGATCCCCGTTCTACACTTAATATCTTTAAACAGCTTGGAATTCAACCTGAATTCGCAGATGAGAAAACTCTTATAATTAATAATCCAGGCAAACTAACAGCACCAGAAAAAGAACTGGACTGCGGGAATTCAGGAACAACCATGAGGCTTGTCTGTGGAATACTTGCAGGACAAAACTTTAATTCAACATTAATAGGGGATACAAGCCTTTCAAAACGCCCAATGAAGAGAATTATTGAACCCATTGAACTTATGGGAGGAAAAATTGACTCAACAGAAGGACATGCCCCGCTGAAAATCAACGGGACAGAATTACATGCAATAGATTACAAATCAAAACTTGCTTCTGCTCAGGTAAAGTCAAGTATATTGCTCGCAGGGTTAAATACAACAGGAGTGACATCTGTCACAGAACCATACATATCAAGAAATCATACAGAACTTATGCTCAAATATATGGGGGCAAACATTAAGGTTGAAAAGAACACCGTAAGTATACAAAAATCCGAATTACAGCCGAAAACTATTGAAATTTGCGGGGATATATCTTCTGCTGCATACTTCATTGTTGCAGGTTTAATAGTTCCTGACTCAGATATAATATTAAAAAATGTTGGATTAAATCCAACTCGCACTGGAATTATCGATGTCGTAAAAATGATGGGCGGAGATATTGAGATTTTAAATGAGGAAATAAAATCTGGCGAACTTACAGGAGATATTCGTATAAAAACATCAGAATTACATTCCTGTGAGATTTTGGGGGAAATTATCCCTAGATTAATCGATGAATTACCCGTTATAGCATTGCTTGCGACACAGGCGCGTGGAGAGACCGTTATAAAAGATGCCGCAGATTTAAGAAATAAAGAATGTGACAGAATAAATGCTACGGTAACAGAACTTAGAAAACTTGGAGCAAATATTGAAGAACTTAATGACGGTTTTATTATATGCGGGAAGACGACACTTAAAGGTGGAGCACTGGTTGAGACATATCATGACCACAGATTGGCAATGAGTTTGTATGTTGCCGGATTAATTTGTCAAAACGAAATTTCAATTAACGGTTTTGAGTGGGCAGGAATTTCTTTTCCAGAGTTTGAAGAGCTATTTGCATCTTTAATGTAACAATTTGTTAACATATTATACTTTACAGTCAATTTTTACTGCAAACAAAACTTTATAGAAATATAAGGTTAGGTTTATAAATTAGAAAGGTAGAATTATGGCTGGAGAAACAGTAGGTATTGGAAATGCCAATTATAATCCTTATTTAATGCAGCAATATGCAGCAGCGAATGATGATTTTATGGCAAATTTACATTTTAATGAAATCGAAAAAAGTGGAAAAATTCCTGGATTAACTGAAACTGCAGGTTCCCCCGCATTCAAAGGAAATACCGAGAGTGATAGATTTGAAAAATCTGGAGGCCCTGGATTAATGGGAACGGCAGCAACTGCAGGGATTGGAGCAGCAGGTGGGAGTTTAGGAGCTTACTATCTGATGAGCAATCCTATAGAAAATATACAAGAAAAAACTCTAAAAACAGATTTTTACAAGACGATTGACAAAGCAGATTTAGCTGCGAAAACAAAAACTGCTATTGAAAGTGCCAAAAACACAAAAGGCTACAATCTAGCACAGCTTGCGAAACTCGGAAGTTTTGATGCACTTCCTGAAGACGTCAAAAACTACTTAAAAAATAATGGTTTAGATAAAGTTACGGCAGAACAGGCAAAAGAAATAATTGAAAAAACCGGACATAAAGTTGAAGATTTTGAACTGGAAAATATTGTCAAAAAAACAACCGAAAATTTTAAAGGAACACAATATTACAATAATATAATAAAGGCAAGTACAGACGGACAAATTATTTCTGCAATAAATAACGCAAAAGATACCGATGAATTAAAAGCATTAATCACAAAAAATAAGGAATTCTTCGGACTAAAAGGTACCGAAGCAGAAATTGCACAACAAGCTGAAGCTTTAGCTGCCAAAGGGAAAACAGAAGTAGCAGAAAAGGCAAATAACATTATTAATAAAGCCGAAGATTATATTCTTAAAAGAAAAGAGGAAATCTTCAAAAATTTAAACAAAGAAGGCAAGCTACTTGATAACGCAGATGAAGCAACAAAAGCATTATTCAAAGATTTTAAATGGCAACAAGCAAAAAAATACGGTAAATGGGGGGCCATAATTGGCGCAGGCCTAGCCGTGATATACGGAATGTTTGGCGGATCCCCAAAAACAAAAGCATAAAAATTCCCCAAATCCTTTCTAATAAAAAAAGAGCTCTCATTTTATGAGAGCTCTTAAAATTTATCGACCTGCAACAACTATTGTAAAATCAGTGTCACCACATAAATAACTTGTCGGTTCATATACAAACTGAAATCCTGCAATAGATGGAGCACTCTTCTTCAAATAGTTAAAATATTCATTTGTAACATTTTTAGAATGAGCTATAAACTGAGAATGTGTCTTTGAAATATGACTTTTACAAGCAACATTCACTCCAGCAGCAGCTAATTCGTTAATAATAGTCTGAGCTTCAGTGGAATTAGACTCAGAATATACAACAGATGCAGACATTTGGGTTGTTTCATCAGGTTGTATTTTTTCACGATAAATCAATCTATTAACAACTTCCTGAGTTTTTTCAGGATCTAAAATCCAGTAGCTTATATATCCTCGTTTATTAGGGGCACCAGGCAATGTTGCAATCTCAACTTTATCCATGTCAAGATGTTTTGTCATCATTGCAAACTGCGTTAATTCATATATAGACATATTAGTTTTGATATATTTACGAGCAACACTAACTATATCAGGAATTTTTCCAATAACTTCCGGCTTTTTCATTTCATTTAAAACTCCGCGAAGGAACCACTGTTGACGATGAGTTCTTCCAATATCCCCAAGAGCATCGTGTCTGAATCGCAAATATCCGACAGCCTCAGAAGGCGAGAGATGATGATACCCTTTATTCAAATCGATATGAAGGTGTCCGGCATAGTCATGATAATGCATATTTTTTTCTACATAAACATCAACACCACCCAAAGCCTCAACAATACTTTTTACGGCATTATCATGAACCATAATATATCTGTCAATTTTAACACCAAGCGTATCCTCAACTGTTTTAATCGTCATATCAACTCCGCCAATCGCATGAGCCGCATTAATTTTCTGGATCCCATGATTTCCAGGTAAATAGACTTTGCTGTCACGAGGGATAGAAAGGGCATTAACAGACTTAGTTCTTGGGTCAATATTTACAAGAATTATCGTATCGGTTCTTGTACCAGACCACAAATCATTTGGATTCTCGCTTACATCAACACCAAGTAGAAGAATGTTCTGACGTTTAGGCCCGAATGGTAAAGAAAACTCAGGTCCCGGTTTACTTTCATTATCCTTTGCCAATTCTACAAAAAACTTTGTAACGGGAGAATCTTCTCCGAAATGTTCCTTACAAAAATCAGTATTAAGAGCAACTAAAAAGAAACTAGCAATCAAAGCAATGACAAAGAGAAATACAATAATAAACATTCTGATAAAAACAGCTTGTTTTTGCTGTTTTTTCTTTATCTCATTCAAATATGCTTTATTACGGTCTCTTTTTGTTGAAACTTTTTTATTATTCGGATTATTAGTTTGTTTATAAACAGCCATATACCTCTTCCCATTTTTATAAATCAACCAGCTATAATATTTTAACTCAAACAAGATATTTGACAAACAGTTTGGCTAAGCCAGAATATGCATAAGATAAATCGTAACTAAAGAAAAATAAACGGCAAGCCCAACTACGTCAATCGTTGTTGCAATAACAGGACCTGACGCAACAGCAGGATCAACTTTAATTGCCTTAAGCGCAAACGGTGTAAAAGTACCAATAATCGTTGCCATCATCATATTAATAGCCATAGCAAGTCCAACAACAATACCTAATCCGGCATTATGCTGCCATCCCCATGTTGCAATCATAACAAGAATACCAAATAAAAGTCCTATTGTACCTCCAACAAAGGATTCTCTTAGAATATGATGAAAAGCAGAGCTTAAAGTAACCTGCCCGGTAGACAAGCCTCTCACCATAAGTGTAATACTTTGTGTCCCTATATTTCCGCCAAGCCCTGCTAGCAACGGCATAAAAGTAGCAACAATCGGCAACATAGAGAATGTATGATCAAAATGATGAGCAACATTAACAGCAATAAACTCACCCAACAATGTTATAAATAACCATGGTGTCCTTGCTCTTATCGCGCTAAAAATACTACCTGAAAGAATTTCATCTTCATCAACCACTTCAGTTGAAATACCTGAAGACTGATAAATCTCTTCTGTAGTTTCTTCTTCAAACAAGTCATGAACATCGTCCCAAGTAATCATGCCCTTCAATCTGTTATACAAATCGACAACCGGCAGGGCATTATATTGGTATTTCATAAACTCATCAATTATATAATCACTGTAATCATCAACATGGAGTTTTACGATATCGGAAATCATTATATCTTCAACTTTTTGATTAATCGGAGAAGTTAAAAGCTTCCTCAATGAAACAACGCCAAGCAAATGATTTTGTTTATCGACAACATAAACATAATAAAGTTCCATATTGTCTTCTTCAGCCTTAATTCTAATATGATTTAAAACATCCTGAACACTCATGTCTGAATTAACTGTTAAAACAACAGGATTCATAATACCGCCAGCGGTATCTTCGTTGTATGTCAAAAGTTCTCGGACTTCTTCAGAAAATTTATGAGGAAGTTTATCCAGATATGTTTCGCTCTCATCCTCCTCCATATCGCCAAGAACATCTGCAGCAGCATCATGAGGCATTCTTGTAATAATCTTTGATGCAACTTCCTCATCAATATCACCAAGTAATTCAACCTGAAGTTGAGGAGACAAATACTCAATTAAATCTGCAGCCTTATCAATATCCAAAAGTTTAAAACACTGCAAACGTTCCTCAGGTTTAAGCTCCTGAAAAATATCAGCCAAATCCGCTTCATGATAACTGTTCAACTCATCTTTTAATTGAACCAGCGTTTCATCATCAATTATTTCTCTAATACGTTCAACAATATTTTGGATATTCATAACAAGAACATTATATTACAAACATAAATAAATATTTATTCCCATCGAATTTTATACCCTAACACTTCGGCAATTTGTTTAGCGTCAGCGTAACGCAGAGAACCTCTTGCAAGTTTATTATTAAGACTTTGAGCGGTAACAGAATCTCCAAACTTACTATTAATAAGATTTGCAACCGACCTATATGTATGACCTTTTGCAACGATATAAGATCTAATCTCATTTCGAATATCATTTGCAGTTTCTTTTTTTGTAAAAGTATCTTCAGCCATATCAATCATTTTAATATACCGTTTAAAGAATTGTAAATAAAAATAGGGGAATGTAAACGTAGCCACTTGTTTTATACATGTTTACGTTTATAATATACATGTATTAGCTATGGAATATTACAGGAAGAACTATGAACAAAAAAGGATTTACTCTGGCAGAAATATTAATTACTCTTGGAATAATCGGTATTATTGCTGCAATGGTTTTACCCGGAATTATAGAGAATACAAAGGAAAGGCAAACAGTAGTTAAGTTAAAAAAATCCTATTCTGTTATTCAAAACGCAGTTCAGAAAACAATTGCAGAAAACGGGGAATTAGATGAATGGTCAGATGACAGCGTTGAATATTTCAGACAAGAGATGATGAACAACTAAATATTATAAGAAAGTGCGAAAAAGGATACAATTGCTCAAAAAGCTTTGCATACACTTATCCAGCCGTACAGATTGCAGATGGAACTACAATTGCATTTACAACAAGGTCACAAAATCATCAAGCCGGTTCTGGCGGTGTAAGATGCTCTGCAAGCGTAAAAACTCGCGATAGGATACAATTACATTATAATTACTGTGGGAAAATACTTATTGATTTGAATGGAGATGGAAAACCAAATCGTGGCGGAGAAGATGTTTTTGAATTCAGAGTCTTCACAAACGGAGTACTCCCAAATGGAATTCCAAATAATAATCCTGGATATAGTAATGTAGAAGCAGAAGATTTTAACGTATGCTTAAGAAACAAAGGAGGACACGTTGCCTGCACTGCATGGGTAATTTACAAAGAAAACTTAGATTATTTGCATTGTCCAGATAAAATAGGATGGGACAAAGTATCAAGCTGTAAAGACTAATTAACAAATATTTTTCCCTGTGTATGTTTATGATAAACTTAAACTACAGGAGAGAAAAAGATGATTAAAGATTATTTTTTAAATAATATCGAAACAGCAATAAAAAAAGCTATAGAAGAAAATAAATTAGGCGAAATGAAAGAGTACAAGAGAGGAACTCTTGCGACTGAACGACCTAAAAATAGCGATTTTGGAGATTTTGCGATTAATATATCTTCACTTGCAAGATATGCCCGTATGGCGCCTATACAAATTGCAAATGCCATTGTGTCTTATATAAATCAAGATGACAATGAATATACCGTTATTGGCGGATTCATTAACTTTAAAACAGGTGAAAAACTTTTAAAACAAACTGTAAAAGAAATTTTTGAAAAAGACAAAAATTACGGCAAACCTGAAAATGTTAAGACAGAGAAGATTATTCTTGAATATGTATCAGCAAATCCTACAGGGCCTTTTCATATAGGGCACGGAAGATGGGCAGCAATGGGTTCTGTGCTTGCTAATTTATTAAAATTTTACGGACATGATGTTTATCAAGAATTCTATATCAACGATGCAGGTTCCCAAATTCAAAAACTTGGGAATTCCCTAAAAATTAGAATACAGCAGGAACTTGGAGAAGATGTGGACTTCCCAACAGATGAAGCCGAAAGAAAAAATTATTATCCTGGAGAATATCTAATTCCGGTAGCTAAAAAATATCTGGAAACTCATAATGGGTTACCTGACGACATCCAAAATCTTTGTGATTTTGCAAAAGAATATGAAGAACAAGTTCAAAGAAATTTGCTTGAAAAGTTCAGGGTTCATTTTGACAAATTTTATTCGGAACTTTCGCTTCATAAATCAGGAAAAGTTGATGAATGCGTGCAAAAACTTAAAAACAGCGGCAAAATTTATCAAAAAGATGGGGCTGACTGGTTTAAATCATCAGACTTTGGAGATGATCAGGACAGAGTTATCAAAAAAGCAGATGGTTCTAATACATATCTAACAGCTGACATTGCATACCACATTGATAAACTGGAAAGAGGCTTTGATAGAATGATTAACATCTGGGGTGCCGATCACCACGGATATGTTGCACGTGTAAAAGCTTCAATAGAAGCGCTAGGATATAATCCTGATAAACTGGAAGTTTTACTTGGACAACTTGTTAATCTGGTTATTAATGGGAATGAAGTCAGAATGGGTAAACGCAAAAACATGGTAACTCTGGAAGATTTAATTGATGAAGTCGGAGTTGATGCAACGCGTTTTTGGATGAGTATGAGAAATATTGATACAACTCTTGATTTTGATATTGAGCTTGCAAAAACGAATAGTGATGAAAACCCTGTATTTTATGTTCAATATGCTCACGCCAGAGCTTGCTCAATCTTAAGAAATGTTATTGAAGAAAAAATTAATTCTGGAACAGGAGAAAAAACACCTGCACCAATGTCTAAAGAAGAATTAGCTCAGCTAATTAATTCGTATAATGACGAAACCATTTTACCGACAATTGACACTGCAAAAAAATTAATCCTTAAGCTTGAAGAATACAAGTCAATGATAAAAAATTCCGCAGAAACAAGACAGGTGTATACTATTTGCAGATATGTTCAAGAACTTGCAAGTGAATTTCATTCATTCTATAATGCAAACCGTGTAATTTCAGAAGATAAGTCGCTAATGAAATCTCGTCTGGCACTTGTAATTGCAGTAAAAAAAGTTCTGAATAACGCTCTTGATATTTTAGCAGTTACAGCTCCTGAAAGAATGTAATTAGCTCAAATTTGCAAGTGTATTAATTAATACCGCTTTGATAGCGTCATCCTTACTTACTTCTTTATGACGAACTTTGTCATAAATAGTGTAATAAGAGTAAAACGGAACATTTGAAAGTGCATAAGAACGAACTGCTTTGACTGCCCCCATCTCTCCACGTGCATACTTGTTTGCATAATAATACGGAGAGGTATATGAATTTGAACTCAAGATAAGTTCATTTAAAGATTGCTTTGAATTAATCTTTTGAGGAGAAGGCTTTTCATTTTCAGTTTTAGACTGCCTGCTGAACATGTCGTGAATATAAGATTTTATTTGGGTAGGTTGTATATTTATCATAACATATATATTATAGCCATAAGCAGTCTTTTTTTGCTACTATGTAAAACAAATTTTACAATCTAAAAATTTAACTTGAAATAATTTCTTTTTATTGTTATATTTACACCAGTATGATTATCACAGTTAACAAAAAATTACATCATCATCACCATTGCAACCTGAAAAGGCTGTAAGAATTGATGATGCACTAAAAATAATTTCAATTCAAAGAAGTAGCCTTTTCAGGATAGAGTGCAAGAAAGGTTACTTTTTTTTATGAATTGGAGAAGAATTAAAACAAATGGCAATTATAACAAACATAATTTCGGCAATAGGCAACAATAACAGTACTTACCCCCTCTTAGTAAGAGACTGCGGGATAGAGGTTCCTACAAAAATTTATAAGACATACAATCAAAATAAACAGGACAAAGAAATCGCATATCTTGCCACACGGGAACGTGCAGTTGATGAGTATGCAACATCTGCTGTATGGCTTGGCTGCATACCGCTAATAGACAAGGTAGGAAATAAAATTATTAAGAAAAAAGGATATGCTCCTGAAGTTAATGTAAGACTCATAAAAGAGGAAGAAGAAGTAAAAAAACTTGAAGAACAAATTAAAAATCTTCAAGGAATACCAAATTCTGAAGAAAAAATTGCAAAACTTTTAAAACAAAAAGAAGAAAGACAGCTACAAAGCTTAAGCTATAATATAGAAAAATTTTCCCAAATAGCAGGAGCGGAAGAAGCAGTAAATGGATTAGAAAAAGTCAGAGCTAATCAGGCCGTTTATAAAAGACTGCAATGCAACAAATTTATTGCAGCGATGGCCATTCCAATTGCACTTATGGGCTTTATAATTCCTAAAGCAGTGTTTGCAATGACAGCAACTACAAGAAAAAAAATTGAAACACTTAAAGAAGAAAAGGGTAAATTTGAAATCCCAGAAAAAAATATGTCCTTCTCTGGTAAACCTGTATTTGATAGATTTTCGCTAAAAAATCCTAAAAAGATTTCATTCAAAGGCGGAGTAGCGGCAACTGTATGCAATTTTACGACCGTTGAAAAAATGGCGATTACAGATGGCGGTTATGCTGTAGGACGTGTTGCAACAGCACGAAAGAAAAATGAGAGAATAGATCTTGCCTTCAAGATGATTGGAATGCTTTATCTAAACTTTGTTGCACCTAAGCAATTGGAAAAAGGGTTAGGAAACATCACTCAAAAATTATTTAATCTTGATATTAAACTTGATCCGATCATTCTTGCCGATAAAAGATTAAAAGAGCAGATCCTCAATGGAAGCTTTACAGTTCCAAAATCTAACTCTGCAAAAGATTTACTTGAATTTATTGACGACAGCGAAAATTCAAAAACACTATTCATGGAATATGCCCAAAAGTTCAAAAAAGTTTCAATGCTTAAAAACGGTATCAGAGACCCTAGAGCCTATGTTGATATAGAAGATTTAGGAAAATTTAGAGACAATCTTGCGACATTTAGCAACAGAATTAAAAAAATGGGGACAGCAGATAACCCGAGTGCTAAAAAATTAGTAGACGGTTTCATTAAAAAAGCAAAAGCGGCAAAAACCTTCAACATTTTGGCAAATGTTGGGATAAGCAGTTACCTGCTTGCAAGTGTATTGCCTGATGTTCAATTTGCATTCAGAGAATTGGTAACAGGTTCAAAACTTGAACCAGGACTCATTAGCACAGATAACAAAAAATAATTATACGACACCTTTATCAAGGCAATCATGAATATGTATAACACCAACAGGTTTCCCCTCAACAACAGCAAATAAGTTAGTGATTTTCTTTTCATGCATCAGCTTGACAGCCTCACTTGCCATTGCCTCAGGAGAAATCACCTTAGGATTTCGTGTCATAACATCAATTCCACGCTTATTTAAGATATCGTTAGATAGGCATCTTCTTAAATCGCCATCGGTAAGCATTCCAGTAAGATTACCCGTTTCATCTGTAAAACCGACACATCCTAAACGTTTACCTGTCATTTCAAGAAGGACATCATGCATATTCGCTTTTTCATCCAGTAACGGCATATCTGCTCCTTTATGCATCAAATCTGAAACTTTTTGGAGAACAGAGCCAAGTTTTCCACCCGGATGACGTTGATTGAACTGATTTTTAGTAAAACCATTTCTCTCAATCATTGCAACAGTTAAAACATCTCCAAGCACAAGTGTTGCGGTAGTGGAAGAGGTAGGAGCAAGTCCGAGCGGGCAAGCTTCGCCATTATTAGGAAGTTTTAAAACAATATCTCCTGCTTTCCCGAGAGAACTTTCAGGATTTTTGGTAATAGCAATCAAAGGGATTCCAAATCTCTTAGAATAATTCAGAATATCAACAAGTTCTTTTGATTCTCCACTGTTTGAAATCGCAATAACTACATCATCATTTGTAATCATGCCTAAATCACCATGACTTGCTTCTGCAGGATGTACAAAAAACGAAGGGGTACCTGTAGAAGCTAAAGAGGCAGCAATTTTTTTGGCAATATGCCCAGATTTACCCATTCCTGTTAAAATAACTCTACCTTTCGCATTTTGCATTAAATCAAGAGCTTTAGTCAATGATGCATCAAGTTCACTCTCCATAACTTTAAGAGTATCAATTTCCTTTTCAATTGTATTTTTAGCCGAAATCAAATCTTTATTAGATATTTTGTCAATAGTTGATGTCATCATAACCTCCTGTATATATTATTAATATAGCATAAAGAACTTAAGGTATCTTATAAAAATTTTTGTACCCTTCAATATAGCCATCAGTAATCATTCTTGCGAATTTTTTCGGATGATTCCAATAAGAAAGATGAGCACCTATAAAAGTTGCAGGACTCTTTACATCCGATTTTGTATAGAAAAAGCCTTTTCCATTTTCGCTAAATTTAATATTTATTAACTTTTCAACATCATTTACATTAACATTGTTTGCTATAGGAAACCCCATCGGATCTTCAGCAAAGTTAACAGTAAGCAGGAATACATCATTATCCTTAAGGTACTTAAATAAATATGAATTATAATTAGTAATTTCAAGAGACTTATTATTCATATCAGAGTAAAAAAGCGCGAGAGGGCTTGCATAATTAATAACTCCAAGTACAGTTCCCTCAGGAGCACAGTATTGTTTTGTATATTCATTTAAATTTTTTAAAGAATTTTTAATATGATTTTCATTAGTACTCTTAATAAAGCTTCCGTCAGCACTGTAAATTGCAAGCCCAGATGCAGTAATTGCATCAAAACAAGTATTTTTAACTCCGGAATACTCATCATTAAGAGCGATTGCAGGAAGTTTATGAACAAGATATTCGTAGGTCACAAAACTACCGGCACTATAACCTAACATTACAACTTTTTCACCATTTTGAAAAGCAGAAAGCACTGATTTATGCAAATCCGTCAAAACTTTATTCATGTTGTAAGTTTTTTGCACCCAAATAGCATCATGCATACAGTGAGAAATAAAACTTCTTACCGTCTGGGCAAGCCTAGGACTAATTACAGACATTATATTTAAACTTTCATCCATTGTGTTCAAATCATCAAGAGATTCAAAACCCCAGAAAAAAGTTTCAGGTTTACCTTCAATATACAATTTCCCGTTCTTAAGCATATGTTCAAGAACAAAATCAGAACTTTCCAATGAAGCTTTAATATAAGGATGGACAGCATTAATACCTTTAACAAAATCCTCCATACTGTCTTCTGTATTTGTATTTGAACCATTTAAATATATGAATTTTACAGGAATATTCTCCTCAAGTGCAAAAGCCATATTAATCGAAACAAATAATACCAGAATTAAATAAATAATTTTTCTCATACTCTATCCCCAATAATTTTATACCAAAAGCATATCACGGAAATAGTTCTTTAACAAGAATAGAATTATCGCGTAATAAGTGAATATTTTGTCCCCGAAGATATAGTTTTGAAGTTAACAGAAGAACGTATCAAATCAAGATCCTTGTTTCTAACAACTACGATATATCCTTCATCAAAGAGTTCTTCAATAAGTGGATGAGGAACGTTAATAAGGAAAACTACATTACTTTCAGAATAATAAGTTAAGCTGTATTTTTTGCCAACACTCCATGAACCTAACTTTAAATTATTATCTTTTGCATATCTCGCAAAACGCATCAAATCATTCTGACCAAACTTATAATCAATATTAAAAATATGATAAGCTCCAAATGCAGAAAATAAAATCATGAAAACAACATAAGTCACAAATAATTTTAATTTATCTCTCTTATATATAAAATAGAAAGATAACACTCCGACAATACTAAATAGAATACAAGTAAAAACTTGAATTTCTTTTACATACAAATAAATAGTTTCAGGTAAAAAGAATTTTATAAAACAACCGCCTAGTCCAACAAATAAAATAATTGAACTTAAAATAATTGAAGAAAATTTCAAACTTTTACTATTCTCTTTAGCAAGCCAATAATCCGCTAACAATATAGACATAAACGGATAGGCCGGTAAAATATATGTAGCAAGCTTTGAAGACGAAGTCGTAAAAAATACAAAGGTAAAAATTAATGCAAGGAAATTTAACACTAAAAATTTATCCTTATTAGACAGAGAATCAAATGGCACATAATTAACATGTTTTAACCTATCAACAATCAATGCTATAAAAGAAAAAATCCAAGGGATATATCCCCACAAAACAACTGCAAAATAATAATAGAAAGGCTCATTTTTATCAAGAATTTTTGACCCCAGAAATCTTGCGACATGGTGAAGCATAATATATTCCTGAAAAAATTGAGGATTATGCTTAATTAACATAACGATATGCCACGGAAGAACAATTGCAAAAAATAAAGCAAAACCTATTAGCAAAAATTGAGGTAAAAAATATTCTTTTAATTTCTTAGTATAAATTCCAGCAAAAAACATTACACCAAAAGGAATTACAAAAGCAGGAATTCCTTTTGCCATAACACCTAGCGCAGAAAAAATATAAAAACTCCACCAGTAAAACTTTTTCTGTTTTTCATCACAAAAGAAGGTCATAAAGCCAGACAAAACCGACAATACAGTACAAGTTGTCAAAAGAGTATCAATCATCGCAACTTTTGATAACACTAAGAACTCAAGTCCAGTACCGGAAATAAAAGCTGCAACTATTCCAAATTTTTTTGAAACAACTTTTGATGCAACAAAATAAAGTCCTAAACACATTATAAATGCCTGACAGGCAATTGGGAATCTTGCCGCAACATATGATACCTTCCCGAATATTGCAAAAGATAGAGTTTCAAGCCAAAAATACAATGGCGGCTTCTCAAAAAAATAATCGCCATTAACATATAAAGTCAGAAAATCTCTAGTATGTGCCATGTATCTGGACATATCAACATATCTTGTTTCATCAACATCCATTAAATCATATGACCACATGTTATGAAAAAATAACAAATAAATTCCAACAACAAGTAGTACAATAGATAACCATTTCTTATTTTCAAATGGGGTTAATAACTTTTTCATCATATTACTATTATGAAAAAGTTATGTTAATTTAATATTAATAATCTGTTTAATTCGTATTAATTAAGAGCTATAGGCAAAGAAATAATAAACTTACAACCCCTATTCAATTCACTCTCCAGATTAATTGTACCATTATGAAGCAAGACAATATTTTTTACAATAGCGAGCCCCAATCCGGATCCGCCGAGTTCTCTACTTCTCGCCTTATCAACACGATAAAAACGATTAAATATATGTTCAACATCAGATTGTTTAATACCTATGCCATAGTCCTGAATAATAATGATTGCATTTGCATCCTTTTTTGATATAGAAACATCAATTACAGAACTTTTGCTATATTTAATGGCATTCATTATTAAATTTGTCACAGCCTGTTCAATGAGCACAATATCTCCCATAATTTCCATTGTTTCATTTAAAGTAAAATTAATTTTCATCCCAGCATGGTCTAATGCACTTTTACAGGAGATAAGAGCATTCTCAACCGAAGTATTCAGGTAGAATTTTATAAAATTCTTATTCTCATGAATACTCAAATCTTCAATAACAGCAAGACTTAAAATTTGTTTGATAAGACTGTCAAGTCTGTTTGCATGATTATTTAAAATATCAGTACACTTTCGCAGTTGCTCAGGGAATTTAGATTCAAACTCTTTCATAATCCCAATTGAAGATAAAATCCCCGTAAGCGGAGTTTTTACTTCATGTGAAAGATCTTCAATAAAATTCTTCCTAAATTCCTCTGTTTTTTTTAGACTTTCAATTTGAGACTTCAACTTCTTTGCCATTTTATCAATAGCAATGGATAATTCTACCAAGGGACCATCCTTAGGTATATATATATCATTTGTCAAATCGCCATTAGAAATTTTAACTGCGCTTTGTTGCAGTTTTACAAAAGGATTTCTGACTTTAAAAAACATATAAAGAGACAGAATTATAACAATAAATGAACCGAACAAAAACGTTATAAAAATATTTCGTTCCGTCCTGTTTAACATATTAGACATATCTTCAATAGACATTGAAGTTTTTATATAATATGTGTTTCCATCTATTAAAATTTTTCTTGAATCCTTAACATGTTTTGAATTAATAACATTGATATGATAGATAACACCATCTTGAGGTTCCGCGTCATCAACAAATACATCGTTTTTATCAAAATTAGTTGCTAAAATATTTTTGTTTTCGTCAAAAATAGAAATATCAGCATGAATATCTTTTAAGATAATATTAACTTTATCATACTGATGTTTAGACAAAAATTCTGAAGATTTTTCAACAACCATTGAAATTTTTTCGCTTAATTCATGCTGTTCTTCCAACAGATAAGAATGCGTAAAAGAAAACATCTGCTGCATCAATAATGCAACACAAGAAATAACTGTCAGAGCAATCAACAGTGGAATAAAAAACATAAATCTTACATCAGGTTTTTTATACATATTATCTATCAGCCCCACTTAATTGCTGCATTCTGTAACCAACGCCACGTATTGTTTCAATATTTGAAGCAAAATCACCGAGTTTTCTTCTCAGATTAAGAATTTGAACATCAACTGAGCGATCCGTTATATCTGCGTATTCTCCGTTTTTAAGACTTGAAATCATCTGTCCGCGTGTATAAACTCTGCCAGGATGTTTAACCAGAAGTAGCAGAATATCAAATTCTGTTTTTGTCAAATCAAGAGGCTCATCATTAAGTTCGGCACGAAATTCATCCTCCACAACTTTCAAAGATTTATATGTAACAGTATTTAAAGATTGCTCAGTAGAAGTTTTTCTCAGTTGATTTCTTATACGAGCAACAAGGACCTGATTATTAAATGGCTTAGTAACATAGTCACTTGCCCCCAATTCAAGTCCCACAACAATATCTGTTGGAGTATCTTTTGCCGTAAGCATTATTATCGGAATATCAGAAGTTTTAGTATTACCTTTTAACCTTTTGCATACTTCAAGACCGTCTATCTGCGGCAACATTAAATCTAAAAGAATAATATCAGGAATCCAATATTCGGCAGCCTGCAAGCCAGAAAGTCCGTCGTTTGCAATTCTGATTTGCGAAAAACCACTCATTTCAAGGGTCATTTTTATAAGTTCACAAATTTCTGATTCATCATCGATAATTAAAATTTTTTTCAAATTCATATAAAAAACCTCTGTTATTATTATACATAAAATTAATCAACATGTTTCAAAGCAGTATAGACAAATCCAGAATTCTCATCAATATCTATAACTTTATACACTCCAGATTTTGAAAGAGAAGGAGTTATTATATGGTAAATACCATCTACCATTTCTTCTCTGTTTTCATGGTAATGCCCAGAAATAATTGCAATAACATTTTTATGCTTTGCTAAAACTTCAAGATATTTTTCTTTATTGTAAATATTATGCCCTGACGACTGTGCCTCCAAAACAGGGAAATGCTGGATAATTATAAATTATAGCTTTGTCAACTTTTTACTGGTATACAAAATTTAAGATGCCGGAACAATATATTATCTTTATAATTCTGTTGACTGTTTTAACAGGATGCATTGTTTTGTTTTTAAAAGATAATTATAAAATCAGAGAATTTAATATAACTTTGAAAAATACATATTTACTTTTTGAAGGTATTGTTTTTGCGATTTTTCCGGGATCTATTGCTTTGTATTTTATAAATACAAGTTTAAATTCTGTCTGGTTTATTCTTTCGAATTTATTTACTATTTGGCTTTTATTGCTGCTTTACAGGATTATTTTTCATTTTTATTTGTTTCGAATAAAAAAAGTGAAAAAGGTTTTAATTATAGGTAAAGGCAAAAATGCAGAAATTATTTCCGGAGTTATAAAAGATAAATATGCTTTAAAGATGGATATTAAAGGATGCTTTGAATATAAAAATACTGAAAATGACCCTAAAAAGCTTCATGAACAAGTAGAAGATTTAACGTCTCAAATTAAAGATTTAAATATTGATATCCTTATATTTGCAACTGATAAACCTATGGATCAACTTTTTACACTTGCCTTAATATCTGATGATGGCATAGCACGCAAGGTTAAGGTATATACAATTTATGATTTTTATGAAATGGCAACCGGAAGATATTTTGTTGATGATTATTCAATAAAAGAGTTTGTTTATTATTTTAGTACGAGAAATCATAAATTTTATGATATTTCTAAACGTATTTTCGATACTGTCGCGGCTTTAATAATTTTGATTGTAACTCTTCCGATAACAGGATATATAGCTTTACGTATTAAATTTACAGACGGAAAATCTCCTTTCTATACTCAGGACAGAGTCGGTAAAGGAGGAAAAATTTTTAGAGCATATAAATTACGAACAATGTATTATAATGATTTTGTTCCAAATGATAATAAAAAAGTTGGCTATGTAGAAAATCAGGATGAGGATGACAGGGTTATTCCATGGTGTAAATTTGTGCGAAAAGCCAGATTTGACGAAATCCCACAGATGATTAACATTTTAAAGGGAGAAATGTCTATTGTTGGGCCGCGTGCTGAATGGACAGAAGTCGCAAAAGTATATGAAAAAGAAATTAAAGGTTATTCTTTGAGAATGAGTGTGAAGACGGCTTGGACGGGCTGGGCGCAAATTAACCAGGGTTCTTGTTTTTCGTCTGATAATGAAGCTGTTAAGCTTCAATATGACCTGTATTATATAAAACACAGAAATATATTTTGGGATATTTCAATTTTGATAAAAGCTGTATTTCTTGCTTTAGGAGGAAGACATGCTTAAGCAAACTGTTTTGGTAACCGGTGGTGCGGGATTCATCGGTAGGTATTCAGTAAAAGAATTATTGGACAATAATTTCAATGTGGTTGTTGTTGACAGAAAAGAAAAACCGCAACATTTAGACTGCCAGTACTTTCAAATGGATGTTACTTCGCATGAATTAGCTGAAATTTTTAAAAAAAATAAGATAGATTATATAATCCATTTAGCAGCATTACCGTCAGTTGCGGACTCTATCAAAATGCCCTTAATTGATTGCCGTGATAACTATCAGGCAACTGTTAATGTATGCACAATTGCAAAACTTTATAATGTAAAAAAAATAATATTTTCATCAACAGCTGCTGTTTACGCAAATCCTCAGTACTTACCCGTCGACGAAAAACACCCTGTTTCTTTTTTGTCACCCTATGCGATAACAAAAAGTGCTTCTGAACATTTTATACAATACAGCGGTCTTGATTATATTATTTTTAGATATGCAAATGTCTATGGAGCAGGGCAGGATACTTCGGGAGAAGCAGGAGTTGTTGCAAAATTTTTTGCACTTATGTCACAGGGTCTGCCGGTTAAAATTCATGGAAACGGCATACAGTATAGGGATTTTATTAATGTAAAAGATGTTGCTAAAGTAAATGTTATAGGCTTGCAATCCGATATTGAAGGTGAAATAATTAATGTTTCTACAAATACCAGAACATCAATAAATGAATTGTTTGAAGTTTTGAAAGAAGAAACCGGCTATATACTTGCACCGGAACACACATCTTCTCGTGAAGGCGATATTGAAAAATCTGTACTTTCAAACAACAAATTAATTTCTTTATTTAATTTTGTCCCGTCAATTACTTTAAGAAGCGGGATTAAGGAAATGGTCAACGGGCTTCATTGATATTAAACTAAGTAAAAAAACGACACTACACAATTATCTTCAACTACTTGAACAAATTATTTTTCAGTGCTACAATAAAGTTACAAAGCGGTATCGTCTAGAGGTTAGGATAGCAGATTCTCATTCTGTTGACACGGGTTCAATTCCCGTTGCCGCCGTTTTAATAATTTATACTGGGAAACATGTAAAATAAGTATTCTTTTGAAAAAACACTAAAAAAACGGTTTCAACTAATTGAAACCGTTTTTTACAACCTTTTATTGTGCCTGCATCTTTTCAATAATCTCGTTTTCTTTCTTCTCATTATCTTTTTTCTCAACGAACGTAAAGACTTCTTCACTTATCTGGGCTACATAATTTGCCCCAAGTACGAAGTATAGAACAAATACAGAGGAAAGAATATATGTCCAAATAACATTTTGAAACCCGATAAACAAAGAAAACAGATATACTAAAAAACCAATTATAACACATGACCATAAAGTCAACTTAACAATTAAATAAGAAAAAGATAGAAAAACCTCACCAAAACCTATAAAATATTTCCTCATATTATATGCTTCAATAGGGTTTAACCTGCGGATATAAATAACATAAGAAGCTAATATAACAGAAATAGCAAGAAAGGAGCCGACAATTTTAAAGGTTAAATCCCAAACAGGACTCGGCATATTAATAAAATTAAGAACGGCATATTCAACCAGCCCAGCAAGCAAAGCAAATGGGGACATTGTAATAACTGTTACGATCCCAACAAGAGAATAAGATAGGATATTCAAACCCGGTAAAATTTTATCTTTTTTGGTTATAACATTATTACAAGATTGAGTAAGGAATCCGATAAATATCACTGCAGTAATAGTACCTATAATATAAGCCATAGTCGGATTAGTCATGAATAAACTAGCAGTAATACAAACTGGCACCCCCCATACAAGAATTTTAATTCCCGCAAATGCCTCCTTAACACTACTGTCAAATGCTTCTATAATACCTGCCATTCCAACCTCCATTATTATATCTATAACAAAACAATAATAACATATTTTATAAAAAAATCAACTTAAGGGAAGACTTATAAGAAACTCAGATCCTGAATAACCATCACTTATAACACTAACGTTACCGGAATGAAGCGAAATAATTGCTCTAACAATGGTCAGCCCAAGCCCTGTAGAAGCACTACGACAAGGTTCTATCTGTACAAATTTTTTAAATATTTTTTTCTGATTTTTTTTTGCAATCCCACAGCCGTTATCTTTGACAGAAATTGTCGAATAATGCCCATTTATAGAGGATGAAATTACGATCCGCCCCCCTTTGGGAGTGAATTTTATTGCATTTGAAATCAAATTAAAAAATACCTGCTGTAATTTCTGGTAATCAGCATTAACAATAAAATCTTCAGGGATTAGAGTCTTAACAGAAATTTCCTTTTGAATATATAAAGGTTGTAAAATATTTAAGACCTCAACAATATTTTGCTTTAGCAAAAACGAACTTTTAAATAATTTAACGGAATGTGCCTCAATCTTTGACATATCAAGAATTTCATTAATCATACCCAAAAGATTAACTCCTGCAATTTTTATATCTTTCACATATTCCGCTTGCTGAGAATTCAATTTGCCAACAAATTCTTGAGATAGCATGTCAGAAAAACCGATAATAGAATTTAGAGGAGTCCGAAGCTCATGAGAAACATTCGCAAAAAATTCGTTTTTGATTTTTTCAGATGCTAATATTTTTTCATTTTGTTCCTTTACAGTAAAATACGTTTTATTGACCTCATCAATCCCATCTTGCAAGGCCTCTACTTGCATTTTTAAAATACCGGTTAATTCTGCATTTTTTAATAAATTTCCTACAACTGAAGCAGCTGAATAAAAAATAAATTTTTCCTGCGTAGTTGGAATCTGCTTAAGAATAATAAGCAGCTTGGCAAATGTACATTTCTCAATATAGAGATCTGTAAATAAGCAATTCACACCAGCCGAAATATCATTAAATACTTTTAAGGATATCTCACTAGATTTAAGCTTGGAACAATAAGAATATTTTAATGTTAGAGTATCCGAATTTAGAAAAAAAATATAAGCTTCATCTATTTCAAAAATTTTAGATAAAATTCCGAACACAATCTCATTAAAATTTTGTTCATCTACCTTTGTTTCATAAAATTCAGGAAGGATTTTTATATATTTTTCATAAATATCCAATAGAATTTACTCCAGTAATGATTTGTCTGCATATGCAATATATTTTAAATTTCTAAAATAGCCGTCATAATCCAGTCCATACCCTATGACAAATTTATCATCTATATGAAATCCCATGTAATCAGGTTCAATATCTGTTTGACGAAATATTTTTTTATCAAGGAGAGAAGCAAATTTTGTAGATTTAGTTTTAAAATTACAAGCAATAAAATCTAATAAAAATTTAGCTGTTAATCCAGTATCAACAATATCCTCAACTATTAGAACATTTTTTTCATTTAAATCTGGAAGCTTAATATCAACTGCATTAACTTTTCCGCTTGTAGTAGTAGAAGAGCCATAGCTTGAAAGTCTGATAAATTCCATTTTTAAAGGCATATCAAGATATTTAACTAAATCAGTTGCAAACATAACAGCACCCTTTAAGACACATATTACATAAACTTCTTCACCACTATAAAATTTATTCATCTCACTAGCAAGTTCTTTAATTCTGTTTTGAATCTGCTCCTCACTGAATAACACCTTTAAATCAGACAATTTTATCTTCATACTAACCATCCTTTTTCATTAATTTTAACACATGTGAAACTTTATTATCAACAATTCTTATTTTATTGCTTAATCCGACTCCAGCAACCCAAAGGATATTACTCCCCTCACATAAAAGCGGTATTGTATCTTTAAGATAAGAAGGTATTTTTTTTGAATTAAGAAATTTTTTTAATTTTTGAGTTCCGCTCATGCCAAGAGGAGAAATAATATCCCCATCTCGCCTAGTCCGCAGAGTATAATTTAACTTATTCAATTTTACATAAGCAATATATTCGCTATCGTCAGGAAATTTTTTAGGAATCTCAGTGCACTTTTCAAGGATAAAACAGTAATTTCCAAAATCATATATTCCTTCAGATGTTATCAAAATTTCTTCCATATTCTTCGTCTCAAGTCCGATAATTTCAAAATATTTACTGTTAACAAAAAGCCACAAATCAGACCCAATAGAAAAAGTCTTGCCAGAACCGGAATTTCTGTTTGCTAAAATAAAATCAATAATAAGTTCAATTCTTTCTCTGCCATAATCAATAGACCTTGATATAAGCAAATTTTTAATAATTCTTGACTGTATAGGGTTTGGAAGATTTAAAAATTCATCTGTAGAATTAGTATTTTCACAATCTAAAAGCCTGCTGTCTTCCAGCGCTAGTTCTGATAGAGAATTTACAGCCGCAATAACATCAGGGTTAATATCAGCAAGTAATGGAATTATTTTATGACGTATTAAATTTCTCTTATATTTAATATCAATGTTTGAACTGTCAATATTCGGAACAAGATTAAATTTACGACAGTATTCCTCAATTTCATAGCGTCTTATACTCAAAAGGGGTCTGTAATAACAGTCTCTTTTCGGACGGATACCCGCTAATCCGTCAACGCCCGTACCTTTTACAATTCTATATAAAACCGTTTCAGCATTGTCATCTGCATTATGAGCAGTCAAAAAAACTTTTGATTTATATTTTTTTAAACATCTTTGAAAAAAATCATATCTGGCCGTGCGTGCCGCCGTTTCATTTTTTGGAATATCAGAAGAAAGAGTTTCTGAATAAAATTTTATATTATTTATTTCACAAAATTTTCTACAGTTGTCCTCATCCTTTTTACTCTCATCGCCTCGCCAATTATGATTAAGATGAACAGCAATGACATTAATTCCAAGAGAATTTATTAGATGAAGAAGACACATGGAATCATAACCGCCTGAAAATCCTAAGCACAAAGGATAATTTAAGTCTTTCAAGCCATAATTTTCCAAAAAGGAGTTAACGACCTCAGCAATCCTACTCATTAGAAAACTTTTTTATACCTTCTTTAATTTCAACAGCATCAACTCCAAGCTGCTCAAGAGCTCTCATCGCAAGAGATGTAGGTTCAGTAGTTAACGCAAGAAGCATATGAGCGGACTCTATTCTTGATTTTTCATCTTTTTTGGCCAATTCCCATGCCTTTTCAAGAACCCGCTTTGCCCTCTGAGTAAAGACGACCTCTTTATCATAATATTCATTACCAAAACCAATTAACTCTTCAACAACTTTTCTGGCATCACGAATTGTTATTTCAAGTTCAGCTAAGACTTGCCCGCCGACACCGGTTCCTTCGCCAATAATTCCGAGCAAGAACATTTCTGTTCCAACAACATTACGTCCCAAACGACGAGCTTCTTCCTTGGCAAGACGCAAAATGGTCAGGGTTTCAGGCATTTGCTTTTCAATCGGTTTAATAATACTGTGAGCAAGATTGTTATCATCAATCTTTAACTCTTTCAAAATGTCATAAGCAACTCCACGCTTAGCTTTTAATATTCCTAGAATAATATGCTCTGGCAAAACCTGAGAAGAGCCCAATTCTTTTGCTGTCTGCAATGCCAAATTCATCATTAAAAATGCATTCGGAGTAAATATTATCTGTCTTCCTTCATATTCAGACTTACGAGACTGGATATGAGCCAACTTGTCTTCAAAATTGGAAGCAGTAACTCCGTTTTGAGCCAAAATTTGAACCAGAGACGAAGATTGATCTTCCAAAATAGATGATAGAATCTGTTCCGTACCAAGAATTTCATAGTTTGAAGCCGATAACTTTGCAACGGCACGTTCAAAAACTTTCTTTGATTCCTCATTATCATAAAGTAAAGAATCCGTTTCCAAACTCTTATCAACAATAGCATCACTGTCATCAAATTCAGGATGATACTGTTTTTTTGTTTTTTTCTGCACTAATTTTTCCAACAAACTACGAGCAGTAGAAACATCGAATCCTAATTTTTCAAGAGTTAGAACATTATTAGAACGTTTATCATTAATCACGGAAAGGAATAAATGTTCATACAAAATTGTAGGATTACCCGATTTAACAGCAATATCAAGCGTATCCTTAAGCAAAATTTTTACATGATGACTGAAATTAGGCGTTTCATTATTGCTCTTAGCAGGTTTAATTTCAATAACTTTACTTATTTCATCAAAAAGTTTTTCATAAGTAATATTATACATCTTGAAAATTTTCAAAGAAACACCCTTAGCCTCAGCACAAAGAGCAAGCAAAAGATGCTCGGATAAAACGCTTGAAGAATTCATTTCACAAGCAATCTCCTGTGCTTTGCTTACAACATTTACCGCTTTTTCCGTAAAACGTTCAAACAATTTTATTCTTCCTCGTATTCTTCATCTTCTAAACTCTCAACGTAATTGGCAACTTTTTCAAATTCTGCCTCATCATCAATAGTTTCAAAGATATAATCTTCACCGTCTTTTGAAAGTTTCATAATAACAAGTTCAGCCTCATCGCTTTCATCCTGTTCCTCAGCAGGCAAAAGCAAGGCATATTCTTGTCCGTCAACTTCTACTATGTCATATAATTCAAAAGTAATAACATTACCTTCTTCATCAACAGTTTCTATTAAGTGATTTTCTTCGTTTTCCATTTCAACCTCTTTCTTTGTCTATTTTACTGCCTTTGATAAATATTGTTCAAGGATAATACGAGCACTTTCAATATCTATAAGCCCCTTATCCTTACGAAAATTTATTTTTTTTTCTCTGAGATTTTCCTCAGCCGTCTCTGACGTTAATCGTTCATCTTCATATATTATCTTATAACCTTCTATTTGCCTTGAAAACTCTATACAATCCTCGGCCTGAGTCCCCCTTGAATTATCCATATTCAAAGGAACTCCTATAACGATTTCCTTTACATTATTTTCTTTTGCAATCTTACATATTTCAGCTAAAGCCTTATCTTCCGGCTGTCTTGAAATATAAGAATGACCGTTTGCAAGCATAAGAAGATAATCGCTCAAAGCAATTCCTATTCTTTTTGTACCAATATCAAGTGCCATTACTTTATGCATTTTTAACCCACTTATTTTCTATAGATGAAATAATATCATCAAGTTGTTTTAATGTAAATTTATTTTGGTTATCATCCGTATTAAATTTTAACGAAAAGTAATATTCATAAATACTTTTTTTCAATATATGCTTCAGAAATTCGATATAGAGCTCGCTGTCATAAAATAAATTATATAAAACATCAGCAATATCAGTTTTTTTATCGCAAAATTTTAAATAAGCACAAGTTAAGAGCCTGTGCCGCCATATACCGTATTCTTCAGGATAGAATATTTTTAACAGATTACTAGAAACTTCACAGTCCAAATCCGTAGAATTTTCAAGAATTTTTGAATCTAGGGTTTCCAGAAACGCCTCAAATTCCGAGCTGTATTTAGAATCAAGAAACCAATGTTCAAGAAAATCTGCATCAAAAACAAGTTCCAGATCTTTAAAAGTTAAAGTTCTTTTCTTAAATTTTTCTGAAAGCAAATTTTCAAATGAATTTACCTCCGAAGGGATATCAGATAGCAAATTTTTCCAACATATATATTCATAAGGTAAAAGCCAATTTTTACCATGATTCTTAGAAATACGCTCTCCAAAATTAAGAAAAGTTTTTAAAACAGACGGAGAAATCGGAATATTCTTTTCATCCTTATAGAATCTCTCAATAATTTTATCACACTCAAATTCCGAAATTTCGTTAAATCCAAAACAGTCACGAATTCCAGAATAATCGTTCATAACAACAGCTACAAACTGAACTTTTTTTTCTTTATTAGTTCTTGAAAATATTAACGCTTGATTTCCATGACCATCAGGATATGTAATACAGCACCTATACGGGTGAGAATTAGATAAAAGATTTTTATAGAACTCAACCGAATTATCCTCACGGATACCAGATAGTTTTAAGAGGTTAAGATTTTTCTTAACCAGCGGTCTCAACTCATCACTTACAAAATCGTAAGCTGTATTAAGAGCATGATAAGCAAGTTGAGAACGAGAATTTCCTAATAAACCAAGTGCTTCTTTCCCTACTTCAGACTCTGGTTCAGACAAAAAAACCGGGATTAAAATATTTGCAAGAGCATCCTGTGAATAATCCTCTCCCAAAGATTTTACAAGCAATAATTTATCCCTAGGCTCAACAGAATTCAAAAAGTCTAAAAAATCAATTTGAACTTCTGGATTAACAATAGCAGCATTCAACAAAGTTTTAGTATCATTATCAATGATATCAATATCCTCACCTAATGCAGATTCAAAATCTTCATATTTCCAATCAGTTTCAAGCTCACGTAAATAACTCAAAACAATAATTTTCACTTCACTTGAGGTCATATTATTTTTAAGAACGTTCCATAACTCGCTAATAAGACGCTCTTTAGGAACATAGCGCTGAAGTAAAAAACGAATAATTTTCTCTTTAGAAGCCTTAGCATTAAGAAGCTCCTTAAAAAGGATTTTCTCAATATGGGTAGTATCATCCAGCGAATCCAACCTTTTTACTCTCTCGTTAAGAACAAGAGGATTCTCCTCATTCGCGCAATCAGAAATAATTCCGAGAATTTCAGCTTTTATTTCAAAAGGATTTAGTTGCATAAAACTACCTTCTTGCCTTCCCCCAAAAAGCATCCAGAATTTGCTGAGCTTCAGCAGACGGCATTCTATCATTCAGAATCAAATACTGAACAGCAATCATAGCACATTCCGAACAAATATTAACTCCCGGACCTTTAACCATTTTCAAGACCTGAGTATTTGGACGCTTACAAAAGCTGCAATAAACGACATCATCTTCGCCGGTTTTTGAATCATCCTGGTGTTCTCTCTTTTTAGCACCTAACTTAACAACTTTATCATCTGACATAAACATCTCCTTTATAACCGGCACTTATTTCACAAAAAAATTATACCACAGAATTTTTTATTGTGAAGAGAAAAATTAAAAGATTAGGCGATTGACGAATAGAAAAAGTTATTATATAATAGCTTTAATCTTGTATTAGAGGAGAGGGATGATTAATGAAAAAAGCACTTTTGTTGGTTTGCATTTTGGCAATTTCGGTTGTAACAACTGCTTGTATTAATAGTTTTGCAGTTCAGGAATTGAACAGCAAAGCAATGACTTTTATGGATCAAGGAAATTATCAGGAAGCCATTGAAAGATTAAAATCTAGCATTGATCTTGACGATTCTATTTTTGAATCACATTACAATCTAGCCGTTGCGTATACAAAATCAGAAGATTATGTTAATGCCCTTAATTCTTATAAAAAAGCTATTAATCTTAAGCCGGATTTTGCAGATTCGTATTATTCTCTTGCTGTTGCCGAAGAAAATATTGTATCAGATCTTTCATCCGGATATCTAACACTGGATGAAAACGGTAATCTTCAAAAGGTTACTCCTAATGACAATGATACAGATAAAGAACTAAAACTTTCACCAGAAGTTACAGCCTACATAGACGAATTACTTAAAGATTCAATAAGAAATTATAATGAATATCTTGCAAAAGGCATTGATATTAAGGATGCTGAAGAGGTTCAGAATCATATTAAGGATTTAGAACTGAAACTAAACACAACCGCGAAAGAGTAAATATGACCTTTCAATCTCCAGGAGATATTTTAATTTCCATATCAGGTTTTTCTATATATAATTACGGGATAATTCTTGCATTTGCCTGTTTGGTAGGAGTCTATATAGCTTATAAGATTTTTAAATACTACAATCCAGAACAAAATTATGAAAAATTTTGGGATTTTTCTGCATACGCACTGATTATAGGATTTTTAGGTGCAAGGCTCTATTATTGTATTTTAAACCCTATATATTATTTCCAGAATCCGCTTGAAATACTTAATTTTAGAGAAGGTGGCCTCTCAATACATGGAGGAATAATTACAGGAATTATAGGATTAATTTTGTTATCAAAAAAATACAAACTGCCAATTTTGAATGTATTGGATTCCTTTGTTTGCGGAACTGCTATAGCGCAAAGCATAGGAAGATGGGGAAACTTTTTTAATTCAGAGGCTTTCGGCTATCCGACAAATCTTCCATGGAAACTATTTATTCCTGCATCACAAAGACCACCTCAATATCTAAATTATGAATACTTTCACCCAACATTTTTATATGAAAGTATTTTGGATATTTTAGTTTTTATAATATTACTACAATTTATGAACAAATATGCAAAAACAATGCCCGGTATAACATTATTTGCATATCTTATTCTTTATTCGTGCGTAAGGTTATTTGTAGAAACTTTAAGGATAGACAGTGCTCTCAATATCTCGGGAATTCCTATTGCAAAAATAATATCAATCATTCTTATTATGAGCGGAATAATGGGTATTGCAATAATTATTAATAAAAAAAATGAAAAAATTTGATTTTAATAATTTTCTGATGTAAACTTCTTCATAATGATGTGGCCGGGTTGGAATTAAAAAACTTACCGGCAAGTAGAAAATTAAATTAAGGAGAAATTGGAATGACACCAAGAAACTTTTTATTTACTTCCGAATCTGTAACGGAAGGACACCCCGACAAGGTATGCGATCAGATATCTGACGCAATTTTAGACGAATTTTTAACAAAGTATCCGCAATCAAGAGTTGCAGCTGAAACTACTGTAACAACAGGTATGGCGCTTGTATGTGGAGAAATTACATCTGATTGTTATGTTGATATTCCGTCTGTTGTAAGAAACACGATAAAAAATATCGGGTATACAGGTTCACATGGAGGCGGTTTTGATGCCGATACCTGTGCAGTATTAACAAGCATTGATGAACAGTCTTGTGATATTGCCAGCGGAGTTAACAAAGCTTTTGAATCAAGAAATAATAATGCAGATACTTCAACATCCGAAACTGAAAATATTGGAGCTGGCGATCAAGGGATTATGTTTGGATACGCATGTAACGAAACACCTGAATTAATGCCACTGCCTATAAGCTTGGCTCACAAACTTTCTTACAGATTAGCTCAGGTAAGAAAAAATGGAACTTTATCTTACTTAAGACCAGACGGAAAATCTCAAGTAACTGTTGAATATGTTGACGGTAAACCTGCAAAAATTAATACCGTTTTAATTTCAACCCAACACGATCCAGAAATTAACGGAATCAGCGACAATGCAAAGGTTCAGGAAATCATTAAAAATGATATAAAAAAATACGTTATAGATTACGTATTTGAAAACGAATCACCTATCGGATTAGATAAAGATACAAAAATCCTTGTGAATCCTTCAGGAAGATTTGTTGTCGGCGGCCCTCAAGGAGATGCAGGGTTAACCGGACGTAAGATTATCGTTGATACATATGGAGGTTATTCACGTCACGGCGGTGGAGCTTTTTCAGGAAAAGATCCGACAAAAGTAGACAGATCTGCCGCTTATGCTTCAAGATATGTTGCAAAAAACATCGTTGCAGCAGGTCTTGCTGACAAATGTGAAATCGAACTTGCCTATGCAATAGGTGTTGCAGAACCTGTATCAATTATGGTTGATACTTTTGGAACAGGAAAAATTTCTGATGATGAAATTGCTGAACTTGTTTCTAAAAACTTTGATTTAAGACCGGCAGCGATTATAAGCCAATTTGATTTAAGAGGACTACCTGCAAAAAATGGAGGGAAATTCTATCAAAAACTTGCAGCATACGGTCATATGGGAAGAACAGATATTGTTGTTCCTTGGGAACAAACAGACAAAGCAGAAAGCTTAAAATCACAGGCTTGCGGATGCTGTAGTTGTTCTAAATAGACACATAAAAAGGAGAGCTTAAAACTCTCCTTTTTTATTTTCAAAATTAAATTCAATATTTTGTTTTTGTTTTTTAATCATATAGGCCGCAATTACAGCAGTTATCGGCACACAAGCCAATATTGCAATACTACCTATTAATGCAGACAAAATTTCGGTGGCAACCTGATTCAGATTGAAGAATTTTTGTAAATCAATATTACTTGAAAGTAAAACAAGGGGTAAAGAACTCCCTAAATATACTAAAATAAGAGTGTTTGACATAGTTCCGATAATATCACGTCCCACATTCATTCCAGAAATAAAAAGCTGTTTAACCGTAAGAGCTTTATTCGTTTCATAAATCTCGTTAATAGTACTTGCAATTGACACAGCCGTATCCATTAAGGCTCCAAGCGATGCAATAATCATTGAGGCGGAAAGCACCCCTTTAAAATTTAAATCAGGATGAGCTGAATACAAAAACATATTTTCCTCACCCGAAAAACCTGTTAATTTTGCATAATAAATTACTGCCATAGATAAACCCGCAGCAAGAATAAGACTAAAAACCGTCCCGAAAATTGCAGAAGAACTTTTGGCATTAAACCCGCCAACAAGATATATTGTTATAACAGCAGCCAAAATTGACACAAGAACAGCAGAAGCAATAGGACAAAATCCAAGTAAAATAAGCGGCATAAGCACAAAAAACATCAGCCCTACAGTAGCAGCAATAGATATAAGACTTGCAGCCCCTTTTTTTCTCCCGATAACTAAAAGCAAGAAAAAAAAGATAGCCGTAACAAATATAAGAGAATTATCCCGCTTCAAATCAGCAATAAAAAAGTCTATATCATCAGAAGAGATGATATCTTCCACCTTTTTTTCTGCATGAAGAATAACCTTATCTCCCTTTTTCAAAGTTATATCGTAAGAAGGGTTGCCTGTCAGCATATTGTCAATATTGCGCTCAAGCCCCTTAAATTCACCAGTAAGCACTTTTACTTTAACAATTTGTTTTACGTTGTTTTCGCCTTGCTGTAAATTCTGCGCATCTTCATATTGAACACTTTCAACAATCCCTGTTTCGGATGGGAGCTCTATATCGGTATTTAATTCTGCACTTACAGGCAAAATTAAAGAAATTAAAAACAAAAATAATATTAAAACTTTTCTCATAAATATATTACCCCAATTTAAGCCACAATTTGCACCCAAACAGTTCTGGTTCTGGCCTTATTATCAAAATCTATTAATACAATTTGCTGCCACTGCCCGAGTTGTAAGGCCCCATCAACAAGAGGAACAACTGTATTATTTCCAACAATAGATGCTCTGAGATGTGAATAGCCATTTCCATCATGCCATGTTTCATCATGATGATAAACTTCATCAACAGGAGCAATTTTATTTAAAGCTTCCGGCAGATCAACAAGCAACCCAGGCTCAAATTCAATATTTGTAATACCAACAGTACTACCCGCAGCATAAACATGCACAACAGCAGATTGTAGTGAATGTTTATAAACTGCATTCTGAACCTGCCTTGTAATATCTATAATATCGGTATTTCCCTTTGTGTGAACAGTAAATTTTTCATTAATAATAGACATACAAACTCTCCCGTAAAGATATTATCTATCCGTAAAATTCATCAGCATAGTATGCGAATTCTAGATGTCCGACAATAATGGTATCGCCATCTTTGACACCCATCGATTTAAGTTTATCAAATACTCCCATACCTGTCAGAATATTTTGAAGCCTTATAACCTGTTCAGGATTTCGTTCATCCGTAACTTGTGCAAGACGCCCGATTTTACCCCCAACTATTATATAAGTGTCTTTTGCCACTTTTGATATTTCATAAGCACTGTCATCATTATCTGTGGCTCCTAAATCTTCTTCAACGACAATATCAGAAACAGGTTTTTCGATCTCATCAACTTTTTTACCCATAAAATATTTAATAGAATCAATATTTTCACCTGTAACTGCAGAAATTAAAAATACATCTTCCGCCTTTTTCTTGAAAGTCAAATACAGTTCTTGTTTTCGCTCATCATCTATTGCATCAATTTTATTTAAAGCCACAATTTGATAAAGATTTGCCAGTTTTTCGGAATGTTTTTTTAATTCCGCATTAATTTTTTCATAATTATCAAATGGATTTTCAGCCGTTGTATCGATAACATGCACAAGGAACCTGCATCTTTCAACATGGCGCAAAAAGTCATGTCCCAACCCTACACCCTCGCTTGCCCCTTCAATAAGACCAGGGATATCAGCAACAACAAAACCATCGCCAGAAGGTTTATGAACGACTCCAAGATTAGGAATTAAAGTAGTAAACGGATAATCTGCAATTTTAGGTTTTGCAGAGCTAATACGACTGATAAAAGTCGATTTCCCAGCATTTGGCATCCCAAGAAGCCCAACATCTGCAATTAATTTTAATTCAAGAATAAGTTCTCGTTCAATAGGTGGTTCTCCCGGTTCACAGAATTGAGGGGCACGTTTTTGAGCAGTTGCAAATCTTGCATTTCCCCTGCCACCTCTTCCGCCTTTTGCAACAAGGACTTTTTGCTCATGATCAATCAAATCAGCAATAACATTACCTGTTTTAACATCTCTGACAACAGTTCCAACAGGCACTTTAATATATAAATCTTTTGCCCATTTTCCGTGGCAATTTTTGATGCCGCCATTTTCCCCGCTTTCAGCCTTAAATACCGATTTATATTTAAAGTCCATAAGTGTTGACATATTTTCATCAGCTATTAAAAAGACATCACCGCCCTTTCCGCCATCACCGCCAGCCGGTCCACCTTTATCAACATATTTTTCACGTCTCCAGGCCACCATGCCGTTTCCACCGCGACCTGAAACTATTCTAATTTTTGTTTTATCTAAAAATTGCATTTCATATCCCTTTTAATATTTGTGTTATAATTTTACTATGAAAATGATAAAAAAGAAATTATTTTCGGATGAACCGATAGAAATAGGTCCCGAAAGCGGATATGATAATTATATAATGGCAATTGAGTCAAGTTGTGATGAAACGGCCTGTGCAATAGTAAAAAATGGCAGAGAAGTTATCGCAAATGTTGTTGCATCTCAGATAAAAACGCACGCACAATTTGGCGGAGTTATTCCTGAAATTGCGGCAAGAGAGCATATGGATTCTATTAATATTGTAATTGAAGAAGCCTTCAGACAGGCAAAGGAGAATGCTGGAATTACTCCGAAGGACATAACAGCTTTTGCTGGAACAGTCGGCCCAGGACTCGTAGGTTGTCTGCTAGTGGGTTTAAATGCTGCAAAAACATTAGCTCTTGTTTACGATAAACCTTTTATCGGAGTAAACCATTTAAACGCACACCTTTGCGGAAATTATCTTGATACGGATTTAAAACCGCCGTTTACGGCTCTTCTTGTAAGTGGAGGTCATACTCAAATTATTGATGTGAGCTCATATTCCGAACAACATATTATCGGAGAAACGATTGATGATGCAGTAGGTGAGGCTTATGACAAAGTTGCAAGATTAATAGGTCTGCCATATCCGGGCGGACCTAAACTTGATAAAATGGCTCAGGAGGGAAATCCTCATGCATTTAAGCTACCTGAAGCAAAAGTTGAGGAATTTGATTTCAGCTTCAGCGGTTTAAAAACAGCTGTATTACGTCTTGTAAAATCTTTTGACGGACAAGAATTACCTGTTAAAGATATTTGTGCTAGCTTTCAGGAATGCGTTTCCTCAATATTAGTAAAAAAAGTAAAAAAAGCGCTTATAAAAAGCGGCTATAATCAAGTCGTAATAGCTGGAGGAGTTGCCGCAAATTCCGAAATAAGAAGAAAAATATTTGCGCTCTCAGAAGAAGGTTATAAAGTCTTTGCTCCTCCTATGAAATATTGCACTGATAATGCTGCAATGGTAGCATCATGTGCGTATTTTAACACCAATACTTTTGATGACATAAATGTCGAAGTTTTCTCAAGGGTAAAATAATATTATGTAAAAGGGTATAAAGATGCAAATACAACGAATAGGCGGCCATTTTAACACTAATAATAAACTTAAGCCGACTTTTACCGCACTTATCCCAAGAAGTTTTATACGCCCGAAGCATATAAAAGAGTTCTTTGCATATAGGAGTTTTAAACAATATACACCATTAAAGTTTAATTTTGGAGAATACAAGATTCCGATACATAATGAAGGCATTGCACAAAAATTAAAACGGAAATATAATCCTGAAAGCTTTTCAGAGTTATTTGAATTTGCAAAGGAAAAAGGAGTATTTAATTACACATTTGACTCAAAAACAGGATTTGTAAAAACATCTCAAATTAATCGTAAAGAAAATGAATTAATGTCTGATTTAATTTGGGTAACTGATACTTGCCATAATATGCCATTGATTAAACATTTCGATCCAAAATCATGTACACATGTTTTTAATTCTTTGACAAATTTTTATGAAAAACAGCAGGCAAATTTTGATTACACGATAGCAAATCCACAAAAATATAAAGAAAATGAATTTTTTGAGGCAAAAATAGGAGTAGGTCATACATTTATTCCGAAAACAGGACAAGCCCACCACTTGTTTGCACATTCAAGATTAGAATCTATAGGAATGTATTTGCAAACTGCATCTGATTTAATTGAACAAGGATTTAAAGGGGCAGAGTATGGATATAAAAGTGCCCAAGAGATTCCCCAAAATGTGACAGATACAATTGCAAACAGTGTAAAATACTTAAAAGCAATAAACTACCCTCAAGCGAGAAGTTGTGGAGCCTGGGAAGAACAAACATTTATTAATTCACTTACGAGCGATACAGCAATAATTAATGAAGCATTTAGGAAAATTTTAAAATTAGTTTACACGCCGAGTGATAATCCAAATATGCTTGCATTTAGGCATACACTGAGAACATCAAAACACGGAGATGTATTTGCGAATAAAGAAGAATTGCTAAAGTTATTAAAAGATGGAGAAAGGCGAATTGAGGATATACACTATCACGAATCTATGCTAGCAAACATTACAGTAGAACCAGAATTTGAAAAATGTCTTGGAAGAAAATCTGATGCAGCAATGGCGTTTGTTCCTCAGACAGAAACCTTGAATAATAAAAGTTCGGTCCGTGATGCAATTGCCAAAATAGGTATGCTGAGACAGCTTGAGAGAGATTTGGTGCGTGATAACGGGGCTTTACGTTATAATAAAGATGAGTACCTTAATCTTGACTACCATATTCTGAATAACAAAAGGACGCAGAATAAACATAAAAATGAGGCGGAGTGGTTTCTGGTATCAGAGCTTTCTAAAGGTTACGGAAAAGTCGCAGAAAGTCTTATGAATGAAATAGAAAAAAATGGCAGAAATTCTAAAATTCAAAAACTTCTTGATTATGCCTTAAATAAGCAGACAGAATTTATAAACCGGAGTTATGCAAGAATTACACCTAAAAGAACTGTAAAATCAAACAAATACAGTTGTCCTGCCTATAAAATTCCGGAAGCATATGAAGCAGTGACAACAGATAAAGGGATAAAATATGTCCCAGGTGCCCATACTCCGCTTACATGGGCTGAAGCATCGTTATTTGAAGCTTCCGAATTATTCTTGAATAATTTACAAAAATTTGCAATACTTTAGCAAATTTAATTTTGTTTAAATTTTAAATATATACAAGAACACATAAAATAGGATTTATGCCAATGAAAGTACATTCGATTACCACACATTTGCAGGCAAAACAAAGCATTGCACAAAAACAAAATAATCAAACAAACTTAAAGAACCCAAAATCATTAGAAATAATCCCGTATAACTACAATGATCATCTGCTTGCATTTGGAGCACGAGTTGATAAGGGATTAGACAGATTTTACGAGGCTAACAAAGAAAAAATGCCGAAAACTGTCAGGGATTATATAGAAAACATTGATGACAAGTCAAAAATTTCGCCGTTGGAAGCACAGCAAAAAGCATATGAATTTCTTGAAGCAGCGCAAACCATTGATGATATAAAAGAAACTTATCCTTTAGAGCCCCTTTTTAAAGATTTAATTAACCCTCTTGAATCCCGAGCAACACGAGGGATTCTAAATTCTGTAAGAGAAAATGATGAATTGTTAAACCTGAGCGGACAGGGCGTATTAAAAGATAAAAGTAATTTAACTGTTTATCTTGTTAAGAAAATTTTTCTGGAGGATAAAACTATAGAAGAAATTAATCAAGACTTAGATAAAGATTTAGATGAAGATTTTAAAGCTGACTTTAAGTTTAAAAACGCAAAGGCGCAATATATTTATCCATCAACTCTCAATTCACTGGGAATTAAAACTCCGCAATCTGAATATAGGCAATCACTAAGATACACCAGAGATGGCTATTCAGATATGGTCGGAGAAAAAATTTCAGAAGGGCAACGACTATTTTGGGATTCACTGTCCAAAGAGGACAGAACAGCACGTGCAAAAGTATCAGCACAAAAGTTTGAAAACTGGTGGAGTTCATTAACCAAAAATCAAATTCTCGATATGATAGCTGACCAAAAAAGCGAACTTGATTTGTTAAAAGAATTTAAAAAATTTCAGAGAATAGAAGAAAAACGCCAAGAAAGCAGTAATAAAAAAGTCTCAGACAGCATTTCGCATAATCGCACAAAAAATCGGCTCAAACAGGTTAAGTCAGGATGAATTGTTTATAATTTGGGCAAAAAACAATCTTAAAATTTACATGGAAAAACTTTCTGAAGCGGAAAAAGATACTCTTCACATAAAAAGGATGCAGAGATTAAGTGCTAGATGGGCAGAAATGTCACCTGAGGAAAGAACAGATTACATATC
Source organism: Candidatus Gastranaerophilales bacterium (assembly GCA_944327255.1). GTDB lineage: Bacteria > Cyanobacteriota > Vampirovibrionia > Gastranaerophilales > Gastranaerophilaceae > UBA1221. The sequence continues at coordinate 56,397 of CALVHA010000004.1, forward strand.
AAAAATGAAATCAGGTTCAGAACCTCTCAGATATACAATGATTGACGCTTGGAACCATAGTATTAACCTCATAAAAGATCTATCTTCTCATTTAAAAGAAAATCAAATATACAAACCTGCTGATCTTTTGTATTCGACACAGGAATTCAGTGAATTTCAATCAAAAATTATGATTGAATTCTGGGAAAAACATCCAGAATATGCGAAACAACTTGGGATAAATATTCAGCGATCACAGGAAAAAATTCAAGATGGAATTTCAAGAGGAACATTTGAAGAATTAAAAAAAGAAATTATGCGAGATAAAAATCAACGCATAAAAGAGATGACAAAATTCAAACAAAACAATTCTGCACAACAAATACAGGATACGGAAACTTCCGAATATATAACCGAATTTAAAAATACATACTATAAAGTTCTCGGTGCACAGCTGAAAAATCTTCCGCAAGAATACATAAATGATTATTTTAAAGTAATCTCAGAAGGCTTTTCAAAAGATCATATTGAAGCATGGACTCGAAATATGAAAGGTGAACCCCTAACAGATGAAGACCAGCAATTATTAAAACAAATAAGTGAAACAGAACCAGCAGGTGGAGATAAAATCAACAGAGCAATTGAAGGAGCTTTAGCTGATACGTTATATGAATGTACCAGAGATCCGCGAGTTTTTGTATTATCTCATTCAGATTTAAAAGTAGCACTTACACAAATTGACAGAGGCGAACAAATTATTAAAATCGGTTCTAAAAAATTAAATGATGTTTTTGAATTCAATATTGTTAAAAGAAGAATTGACAGAAACAGAATTGCATTTTTATACAACCAATATAAACAAGAAGTAAGTGATGAAAATCTAGAATCAATTGCATCAGAATATTTTATCACCAAAAATGGGGATTATAGCAGACTTATAGATTATATGAAGACTTACGGAAAATCTATAAATATAATCTTTTCAGACAAAAGCACCTACAATTCACTAATAAAGGCTGCAATGTTTACCAGATTTGCGCTTAATATGCCTAAAGAAGATGCTCTTAATTCTCAGTGCTTGTTAATGATAGATGGGAGCAAACCATTTGAAAAAGAAGAAGAACTCCAACAAATGAAATTTTTGCTTACAAAAAGATTTTATTTTGTTCCAAAAATATTTATGGATAAATACACATCAGAATTCGGGGCAGCAGTAAGACGTTCAAAGAGTCTGGACTTTAACGAAATATCAAAAGGTTGCTATAAAAGAACAGACGCAAAATCTACAGCAAGATTATTTATACTTCCAAAACATAAGTTTCAGACAATAAATTCTCTAAGAACACTTGCAATGGAAGAAGCCCTTGCCGATGTATTGTACGAGGCAACCGGTAACACAGATGTATATATGCTACAGTTTGAAGAATTATGCGATAATATTGAACTTTTCCGGATGGTAAAAAAATACCCGTCGGAATCAAGAACCTTTAACAGTTATAACGGAAATAAAATTCGTTTAACAGCACTAAAAATGCCAAATGTCAGCAAATTACAAAGAGCTTATATTGAATATCTCAATGAAATTGTTGACTGGGTTAATACCGATGTAAAGAAAGGAAATGGAACTTTTGAGGATTTACTGTATATTTTGAATCCAGATGAAAATATGCCAGATAAAGATGAAGCTGTCTCGCAAAGGATTAAATTATACGGACTCAAACTTAAATAACAGAAGTTACAAATTTAGTTTCAACAGCCGACAAAATATAATTTGTAATTTCTTTTTCCAATTCACAACCGAAATGGTTATTAATTTCTTTAATAAAGTAGCATGGACTAGTAACATTAATTTCAATTATCTTTCCGTCAATAACATCTAGTCCAACCATAGGAATCCCCATAGAATTTAAATGTTCCGCAAGCGGCAAAAACTTTTCAAGTTCCGCGTCCGATAACTCTGCTTTAATTATATTAGAATCACAGTGTTCATTAAACTTAAAATCATCATTGCTTGGAAGCTTTTGCACGCAATAAGGAAGAACCTGATTCCCTAAAAACAGAACTCTTTTATCTCCATATACAGCTTTTGGAATATATTTTTGAACCATACAAAGTGTTGAGCCGTTATTCGTCATCAAATTTATTATAACAGCAGTATTTTTATCTCCTTTTTTAAGAGTCATAACACCTGCCCCAAAACATCTATTCAGAGGCTTGAGAACAATTTCATTATGTTCGCATAAAAATTTCATAATATCAGATTTAGAAGATGTAACAATATTTGGAGGCATCAAATCCAAAAATTTTACTGCGTGAAGTTTCTCATTAAAATCTCTTATAGCAGAAGGTTTATTGATAACAAGAGTATTTTTCTCATCAACAAAATCAAAAATATAAGTAGAGTTAATATAATCCAAATCAACAGGAGGATCCTGCCTAAACATAACAAGTTTAAAGTTTTCTATTTTTTTATGAATATCAGTTTTATCATAAAAAATATTTCCGTCTTTTTCAACAACTTTATAACAATGTGCGTAAGCGGTTCCCATAATAAGACTCAACCCATCAATTGTTGTAATATAAACATTTCTGTGTTCATAAAGAAACTCTCTTATCAACCAAAAATTTGTTACAAGATTATTAAACTCAAAATATTTTAACTCAATTCTGTCTATGATAAATAAAATATCCATAAATATCCCCTTTGTTTGCAGAAATATAATATCACCAATATTTTTTACAAACAATAACCAGTCCGTCATTAATACCTCACCTAGCCTTCTTCCAAATTTAGAAAAATACAAGAAGTTTAATAGATTTAAAATATTTGTATGGTTAAAAGCTCAACATACTTTATACATTTTCGTGATAAAATTATAAAAAAAGGAGTTAAGTTATGGGACAAACTTTAGCAGAAAAAATAATTTCAGAACACGCTGGCCACGACGTTAAAGCAGGGGAGCTTGTAATTGCCAATGTAGATGTTGCGGCAGTACAGGATGGAACAGGACCTCTTACAATTCAAGAATTTAAAAAGCTAGGAATACCGAAACTTAAAAATCCTAAAAGAAGTATACTTTTTATCGATCACGCGTCACCAAGCCCGAGAAAAGAACTCTCTAATACGCATATGGTTCTCAGAGAATTTTCCAAAGAATATGGAGCGGTTCTCTCAGATGTTGGTGCGGGAGTCTGCCACCAAAGACTTATAGAAACATTTGTAAACCCGGGTGAAATTCTTGTCGGAGCGGATTCTCATACCTGTACATCAGGAGCACTCGGAGCATTTGCAACAGGCATGGGCTCAACCGATATTGCGGTTGCAATGGCTCTCGGAAAAACATGGCTTAAAGTTCCTTCAACTTTTAAAATAGAAGTAACAGGAAAATTTAACGAAGGGATATGCTCAAAGGATTTAATGCTTTACCTGATAGGCATGATAGGTGCAGATGGAGCAACATATAAAGCCCTCGAATTCTGCGGGGACACAATAGAAAATATGACTATGTCCGAAAGATTTACCCTCGCAAATATGGCGGTTGAAGCAGGCGCAAAATGCGGTTTATTTGCTACCGATGAAAAAACAAAAGAATTTTTAAAATCAAGAGGAAGAGAAGATAAATTTCGTTCAATAAAACCTGATAACGATGCGGTTTATGAGAGAGTTATTAAAATAAACGCAGCAGATATTCATCATACTGTTTCCTGTCCTCATACGGTCGATAATACAAAAGCTGTAGAGGAACTCAAGGACGTAAAAGTTAATCAGGTTTTTGTAGGAACCTGTACCAACGGAAGGATTGAGGATCTAAGAACTGTTGCAAAAATATTAAAAGGCAACACAGTTAATCCTGACGTCAGAATGCTTATATGTCCTGCATCAAAAGATATATATATACAAGCACTAAATGAAGGCTTAATTACAACATTTGTGGAAGCAAATGCAACAATTCTCCCTCCTGGATGTGGCCCCTGTGTCGGAGTTCACGCAGGGACATTAGCAGATGGAGAAATTTGTCTTGCAACTCAGAACAGAAACTTTCAGGGACGAATGGGGAACGTAAACGGCTTTATTTATCTTGCCTCTCCATATGTTGCGGCATATACAGCTATAAGAGGATACATTTCTGCAAAATAAATTATAATTCTAATATTTACAAAATAGTCCTTTAATTGTATAGGATAGCATAAGCAATTCTTAATAAATCTTTTTATTATGTTATTAAGGAGATTTTGCTCATGTCATCTTCTAAGCTGCAATATAAGAAAATGTCATTGGAAGAACTTGTTGTTCTGGCACAACAGGACGATTTCAAGGCACTTGAAGAATTAATAAAAAATGAACAAAAAAACATTTTTGCAACTTTTTCATATCTTACCAAAAAGCGTGAAAATGTTGCGGATTTAACTCAGGAAGCATTGCTTAGAGTCGCCAAAAACATAAAGAATCTAAAAAATCCAAAACATTTTAAAAGCTGGCTTAATCAAATTGTAACAAATCTCTTTTATGATGAGTTACGAAAATCTTCAAGGAAACCCGATATTGTGTCAATTGATGATGAAATGGATGAAGAAACGCAATTCACAATAAAATCAATCCTTGCAGATAAAAAGTGCAAACCTCCTGAAAAATGTATAACAGCCGAACTTGAAGAAATAATAAAGGAACAAATCAGGAATCTTCCGGAACCTTTCAGGATCGCAATTGTATTAAGAGAACTTCAAGGACTTTCATACGAAGAAATTGCCGAGGCAACAAATGCAAATGTTGGAACGGTAAAATCAAGAATTTCACGTGCACGACTAAAACTTCAGGATAGCCTGAAAGCTTATATTTAAAGAAAGGAGGAAATATGCAAGAATTAAACTGTAATCAGGTTATAACGCTTCTGACATTTTATATTGAAGGGAAATTGAGTAATAAACTTTCCGCAAATGTAGAGTACCATTTAAGTATTTGTTCTCACTGCAGAGAGAAGTATACAAAATTAAAAAAAATACTTGAAAATTATAATGAAATTAAAAATAAAATCAATGACAGCGAAATAACATACGATGAAGAAGAACTTAAAACCCCACAATACCAAAGATTTAAAGAAAATCTTTCCGCATATGTTGACAATGAACTAAGTGATGATGAAAATATTAAGATAAAAAAAATAGCTATAGCAAATCCACTTGCAAGAAAAGACTTAGAGAATATTTATTCATTTAAACAACTGCTACAATCCTCATTCAATAGAACAAAAAACAACATGAAATATGATTATACAAAAAACACTTTAAGTAAGCTATCACTAGTAGAAGAAGAAAACCCGGATCAACCGTTCTACAGGCTGGTAACAGTATTTACCTGCATAATGATTTTTGTTCTTATAGGTGCTCTGAGCCTGCTTAGCTATTAAACTTTCATATTTCCTGATTTATTAAAAGGACGAGAATATATTAGTTTTTGATAATCTGCAAAAGAGACTTTTTGAGCAGGTAAATTAGGGGTATTTTCAACAGGAATCCCTTTCTTATCAGCATGCTTAATAAGGTCTTTTTGTTTATAAGCGGCATAATGATTTCTAAAAATAGGAGTGATAAGGTTTGAAGATATAACAGAACCAATCAATCCAGTTATAACTTCAACACCATTATTAAATGGCTTATATATATCTTCTATCTTAGATTTATAATCATCAAGTTTTGTAATATTAAAGTTCCAATCACCTGCGTAAACTTTATCCTTTACTCTTTCAGCACCTTTTTCCAGAACTAAATTTCGTTCTTTTAGAAGTTCTGTGAGTTCTGCCGTCCTTAATTTACCTGTCTGGGTAAGTTTTTTACCTATAAACTTAACACCGCTTGTAAAAGTATAAAAAGAAAGACAGTTTACAACCGCATCAGCCATTTCCTGAGGGATAAGAAACATTTTTTCTTTAGGAGAAATTTTATCATTAATAGCAATTGCAAAAATTTGAGCAGCAGAAGATAAAATCCAACCTATAACACCTGTATGAACAAGCATATTTCCAGGATCATTACGATATTTTGCATATATAGCAGATGGCGTTAAGGACCTAAAAGGAGATTTCATTATTTAACATCTCCTTTCACTTCATGTTTGTTCTGGAAGCTGATAAACTTGTTGGTAAGAATCTTGGTAAACGGTGCATCAATCAAAAAATTCGTAAAAACCATTGCTACCAGAGACCAGATAGTACCCATTGCATTGCGGTATTGCTGAAAACCATCAAGATCTTTTTCGTCAAGGTTTTTCGGGGTAAGAAAAGTCATCATCTTTTTAGCAAAAGGCTTTGCATCCTTAGGAACCTGGCTAAACGGACGAGAAAAGGCCTTAATACCTTTAATAAACCCGTACCTTAAGAAAAATCCGGTTGTAGTACCTGCGATAATTTTTGCACATGTTCTGGCAACAGAAACTTTTCGTGTTTTTTCATCAACTTTTTTATTATGCCAGTCAATATATGGTTGCATAAAAATAGCAGTTGCACCCTGTATCAGACGCTGTTGTGGAGAAGTCCATTTTCTACCAATATAAGCAACTTTATTAAGGACTTTATCTTTTTGAACGACAACAGAGGGCATATGATTGTATGCTGACTTAAAAGAATTTCCTATTGAAGATATAAAATTTACAGATACCATATTCCTACCCATTGCAATAAAGATCCTAAAGCTTGAAAATTGCCCTAATCTATGGGGTAAATTAACAAATATTTACAAAATCCTTATTAAGGTATCTGAATTGTACACTATTTTCCGGCATTTGTAAAGACTATTATAAAATTGAACCTTTCGGAACAACTGTTACACCGTTAGGTGAAACATGGAAACCTCGTTTTATATCAGCCTCTCTATCATAACCTATTCTTGTATTAGGCGGTATTACAACATTTTTATCAATAATCGCCCTTTTAATTCGAGAATATCTCCCGACAGTAACATTTTCCATCAAAATACTTTCATAAACCTGTGAATAACTGTTAACTCTAACTTTAGGTGAAAGAACACATCTGGAAATACTTCCACCGGAAACGATACATCCTTCAGATACCATAGAATTTGTTGCCATACCTACTCTGTCTCCTTCCTGCCATATAAATTTTGCAGGGGGATAATTATAGTTAAATGTTCTAATAGGCCAATCTTTTGAATATAGATTTAACTCAGGATTAGCTGTCAACAAATCCATATTTGCCTGCCAATAAGCATCAATACTCCCTACATCTCGCCAATAGCCTCGTTCCGCATCTGTAATTCCCGGGAATTCATTGTTTGCAAAATTATAAATATATATATTTTTCCCTTCCCTTAAAAGCATAGGAATAACATTTTTCCCAAAATCATGACTTGACTGCTCAAGGGTAACATCCTCTTCCAGAGCTCTCAACAAAATATCTTTATTGAAAATATAATTTCCCATAGAAGCCAGACACATATTTTCATTTCCAGGAATAGATTTAGGTCGTGTTTGTGGTTTTTCAACAAAATTAGTAAGTTTCCAGTTTTCATCAACTTCAATAATTCCGAATTCCGAAGCCTCATCTATAGGGATAGGAATCGCCGAAATTGTTAAATCCGCATTTTTATTTTTATGAAAATCAAGCATCTGAGATACATCCATCTTATAAACATGATCTCCACCAAATATACAGACATAATCAGGATCTTCATCCATAATATGAAAAACATTCTGATAAATAGCATCAGCAGTCCCCTTATACCAATCCTGCCCGGTTCTCATTTGAGCCGGTGCAAGATCTACAAACTGATTCAAAAAAGGAGATAAAGCCCAGCCCCTTGTAATATGCTTATTCAAAGAATCAGATTTATATTGTGTCAATACCTTAATTTTAAAGAATCCTGAATTAATAAAGTTATTTAAAACAAAATCAATTATTCTATATCTGCCGCCAAAAGGAACAGCAGGTTTCGCCCGATCCTGCGTTAAAGGTAAAAGTCTTTTCCCTTCACCACCTGCAAGAATCATAACCAAAGCATCATCAATTGACATACATAAACCTCTCTTCCCTAATTTATTAATTTAAATTATACAATAAATCAAATTGTCATGCATATAACTTAACATTTATCAATGATTTACAAGAAGTTATGTCCATGCTAGGATTATAATAGAGAGTTACACTAAATAATTAAGGAAGTAAAAATGACAGAACAAAAAAATCATGAGCCGAATTCGGCAAAAGATCAAATCAGACAAACAAGAATCCAAAAACTTGCTGATTTGGCTGATAAAGGAGTAAATCCGTATCCTTATGTCTTCGACAAAGATATAGATGCAGCTGATTTACAAGAAAAATATAAAGATCTTCCCGCTGGAGAAGAAACCGAAGATGTATATTCTGTAGCTGGACGTGTTATGGCTATCAGAAACACAGGAATGTTCATTGACCTGATGGATGCATCCGGAAAAATCCAAATATTTTCACACAAAGAAAACCTATCCGAAGATCAAATGAAAATTTTAAAATTAATTGATATCGGAGATATCGTAGGATTTACAGGTACAGTAAGAAGAACTCCTAGAGGAGAATTATCAATTAAGTCAACATCATTGACTTTACTATCTAAATCATTACTACCTTTGCCTGAAAAATTTCATGGTCTTACAGACGTAGAAACAAGATACAGACAAAGATATGTTGATATGATTGTAAATGAAGATGTAAGAAAGACTTTTAGAACAAGAAGCTTAATTATTCAGAAAATTAGAGAATATCTAACAAAACAAGGCTTTTTAGAAGTTGAAACACCAATGCTTCATCCACAAGCAGGTGGCGCTAATGCAAGACCTTTTATCACACACCACAATACACTTGATATGGATATGTTCTTGAGAATAGCTCCGGAACTATATCTAAAAAGATTAATGGTTGGTGGCGTAAGTGAAAAAATATTTGAAATTAACAGAAGCTTTAGAAACGAAGGTATTGATGTACGTCACAATCCGGAATTTACAATGATGGAACTTTACCAAGCTTATGTTGATTACAATGAAATGATGAAATTAACAGAAAATCTAATTTCAACAGTAGCTCAAGAAGTTCTTGGAACAATGAAAATTACTTATGGAGACAAAGAAATAGATCTTACACCTCCATGGGACAGAATGACAATGATCGGTGCAATTAAAGAAAAAACCGGCATAGATTTCTCAACTTGTTTCACAGTAGAAGATGCTAAAAACAAAGCTAAATCTCTAGGAATAGATCCTGAAGATTGTGACAATTGGGGCAAGGTTATTGACTTAATTTTTGAGGAAAAAGTTGAACCTACACTTATTCAACCAGTACACATAATTGATTACCCTAGAGATATATCACCTTTAGCAAAAGTTCACAGAGACAACGACAGATTAACTGAACGTTTTGAGACTCGTATTAATGGATGGGAAGTAGCAAACGCATTTTCTGAATTAACAGATCCTATCGATCAAAGAATGAGATTTGAAGCTCAAGCTCTTGCAAAAGCCGGTGGTGACGAAGAAGCGATGGAAATTGATGAAGATTTCATTTGCGCACTTGAACACGGTATGCCTCCTGCTGGCGGACTTGGAATCGGTATAGATAGAATTGTTATGTTACTAACTAATTCTCCATCTATCAGAGATGTAATTGCATTCCCAACACTAAAGAAAAGACAATAAATAAACTAAAAAGTGACCGAAAGATAATCTTTCGGTCACTTTTTATCTGATAAGAAAAATGAACATTAAAAACTTTTTTATTAAACGATTTAATCTAATAATCGATAAATTAAAAAAAAATTACAAAAACAAATTGGCAATAGCAGCAATCATAAAGAATGAGGCGCCATATATAAAGGAATGGATTGAATACCATAAACTTGTTGGAGTAGAAAAGTTCTACATATACGACAATGAAAGCACAGATAACACTAAAGAAATTCTTTCTGCATACATTAAATCAGGAGAGGTTATATACAAAAGTTTTCCTGGGGAACGAATGCAATGTAAAGCATACAATCACGCGGTAAAAAATTATAAATTCGAATGTAAATACATAGCATTTATCGATATTGATGAATTTATACTGCCACTTACCAACAAAAATATTTTCGAAACAGTAGAAGATAAACTTAAAGGAAACCCTAAGACAAGCGGATTAGCAGTACAATGGTTAATTTTTGGTTCTTCAGGACATAAAACTCAGCCTAACGGACTTGTCATTGAGAATTATACATTATGCGCTCAGGAAGAATTTGATTACAACAAATACGTAAAAACAATAGCAAACCCAAGAAAAATAAATTATTTTACCGACCCTCATTTTCCAGTTTATTATAAAGGTTTTCATAACATAAATTCTAACGGAGAAATAATTAAAGGTTCTGAAACAAATAATAAAAGATGCTATAAAGATATTCGAATCAATCATTATTTTACAAAATCTTATGAAGAATTCATAAGAAAAAGAGAAAGAGGGCGCTCAACATCAAAAGGTAAACATGAAATGTCCGCATTTTACAATAATGATAAAAATGATATTAAAGACTTAAAAATTATTGAATATGCAGAACAATTAAAAGAAAATTTATACAAATAAAAAGGCAGTTATAATTAAATAACTGCCTTTTAAAGTTTTCTAAAAACTCAAACTATTTACCGTTAACAATAGTTTTGAATTTTTTACCAGCTGAGAAAGCAGGAACTGTCTTAGCAGGGATTTTGATTTCCTTACCAGTTTGAGGATTTCTACCAGTTCTAGCAGCTCTTTTTCTAGCTTCAAAAGTACCAAAACCAACTAAAGTAACTTTTTTACCTTTAGCTACAGTTTTTTGCACAGTTTCAACCCAAGCGTTGATAACTTCTGCAGCTTCTTTTTGTGATACGTTAGCTTTTTTAGCAACTTCTTGTACTAATTCTTCTTTGTTCATTGTAAAACTCCTTTTCTTATTTGTACTTCCTTATTATAGCTAATATTTTATTTTGCGCAAGTATCATTAAGCAAATTTAACAATTATTAGCCTAAAAAACATCTGATTGTTGGATATTTGGACTAAAAATTGATACAAAACGTTAAAAATTCTACATTTTTTTTTGTTTTTTGATACAATATTAAAGGAATTGATAGGTTTAGGGATTTATGAAAGAAAGAATTCTACTATTTACAATATTTTTTGGCTTGGGAATATTTTTGTATATATTCCAAAATTATTTTAATACTATATGGGGACTGGCATTTTTATGCGTTTTAATGACAATATATGCAGTATTCTCAACCCTTGCTTACAGTTTTAAAAGAAGAATATTAAAAAAATATCCGGAAGTAATAAATAAAGATTTCAAACCCTTTGTAACAGTCATGATTCCGGCTCATAACGAAGAAACTGTTATTGAAAATACTGTAACTAATATTCTCTCAATGGATTATGAGGACTTTGAAGTAATAGTAATTGATGACAGAAGTACAGACAATACAGCTTCTGTTATAAAAGAATTAGAAAAAAAGCATAAAAAGGTTACTGCACTGATCAGGACTCCTGATGCATTTCCAGGCAAATCCGCGGTTTTAAATGATGCATTAAAACTTGCCAAAGGGGATGCCATTCTTGTTTTTGATGCAGATGCTACAGTTGATGCTGACTTTTTGAGTAAACTTGTTCCAAAATTAGAGCCTAAAGACGTAGGAGCGGTTCAAGCTAGAAAAGTTATAAGAAATAAAAACTACAACCTCCTTACAAGATGCCAGAACAATGAATATACACTTGACAGCTACATGCAGGTTGGAAGAGATTCTGTAAAGGGAGCAGTTGAATTAAGAGGAAATGGAGAATTAATAAAACGTGCAGCTCTTGAAGACATCGGAGGATGGAATAACTATACAATAACAGACGATTTGGACATGTCAACACGCCTGCACATAAAAGGATGGGATGTACGTTTTTGTATTGATACAGTTGTATATGAAGAGGGGATTGCTTATATATGGCCTCTTTTTAGGCAACGTAGAAGATGGCTTGAAGGAACTTTGAGAAGATATCTTGAATATTCGGGCGAAGCTCTGCGTTCAAAGGATATGTCACTCAGAGCAAGGGTTGATATGACTGCATATATTTCTGAATGTATTATGCCTTTGTGGTGTGTCATGGAAGTATTAATAAGGGCATTCAAGGTACTAGCAAAAGATGCACCTCCACATATGCTTTATTCCTCTATAATTATAAGCTGCGCAATAGGGGTTGGATTTTTTCTTGCGTTAAGATATGCCTTGAGAAGATATGATAACTTTACAAGATTAGAAGCAGTTAGAGACTCTATTATAACGAGTGTATATCTATTAATAATATGGTTCCCTCTTGAACTGTTTATATGTTGTAAAATTCTGTTCTTTAAAAAAGACATGAATTGGGGAAAAACCGCCCATGGACTAATAATGGAAGAAGAAAAACATATTCAAAAAGAAAAAGAAAAAATAAGTACATAATAATTATAAATAGAAATGGAGAAAAGAATGATTACAACAATAGATAATGTCAAAGATAAAATCCGAAGCATACCTGATTTCCCTAAAAAAGGAATTATTTTTAGAGATATAACAACAGCACTAAAAGATCCTGAGACTTTAAGAACAATAGTTGACTATCTGTGCAATCAGTTTAAAGATATAAAAATAGACTACGTTGCAGGGATTGAAAGTAGAGGTTTTATATTTGGAATGCCTATTGCATACCATCTAAATGCAGGTTTTGTACCTGTACGAAAACCCAATAAACTCCCTGCAGAAACTATTTCTCAAGAATACGAATTGGAATATGGGACTGATAAAATTGAAATTCACAAAGATGCATTTGGGGAAGGAGATAATGTTTTAATTATTGATGACCTGCTTGCAACGGGTGGAACAGCTGAAGCAGCATGTAAACTTGTCAAAAAAACAGGAGCAAACCTTGTCGGAGTTGGATTTTTAATTGAGCTTGAGGCATTAAACGGCAGAGAAAAACTTAAAGATTGCGGGAAAATCGTTTCAATGCTTAAATACTAACTAAAAAAAGCGGGATTTAAAATCCCGCTTTTTTATCCTTTAAATTTGCTTATCTCTTCAAAATAATGAGTCAAAGCAACATAACCCTTATATATTTCATTAGAAATTGTTGCATAACAATTAGCGTCAATAAATTTTAATTCTTTCATTCTGATTTCAATAATTCTGTCAGAATCAGCCTTAAGATTCAAATCCTGAGATGACGACCATTTTTGTAGGAGAGCCAGTTCCTCATACATTTGTTTCGCAGTGGTAAATTCAAGAGTATTAAAATCATATTTCAACAATAACTCTTTTTCAGACTGGGAAATTCTGCTCTGAACAGCCTGAAATTTATAAATACGCTTAATAACAATATAATTATCAGCAACACGCTTATGCGAATAAGGTATAATATTTTTTGCAAGCATTGCTGCATGAGAACGGGAAGTAAAAGAATCTTCCTGATTAGATAAAGCACTTTTAGACGTTAAGTCAAAACCTGATTTTTTCTCTATAAGTTCTTCTATCACCTGAACCTCCTGCTATATATTTTTTATAATAATATGACAATAGATAGAATTTGTCATGTAATAAGGGCAAACTTTTAACAAAAATTAAGAATTTACTTATGCTGTTTTTATTGTTGCAGAAAGAGCATTTTCGTCAGTATAGGATACAAGTGCGTTAAAAACTAGTGGATTAAATTTTCCCTGTCGCACATCAGAACGAATAATAGTCAAAGCTTGTTCTCTTGACATAGGTTCTTTATAAGGGCGTTTTTCTGTTAAGGCTGAATATTTATCAGCAATGGAAACAATTTGCAGATCCAAATCCGCAAAAAATTTACTGTCAACTTTAGGATACCCAGTTTTTTGAGCATTTTGGTGGTGGTGCCGTATCAAATATAAAACTTTAGGATTAATATTTGTATTTTTTAAAAGTTCATAGCCAAGCTCGGAATGTTTGTGCATTATTTCTGTTTCATTCCTGCTAAGACTGGAATTTTTATTCAAGATCTCAGGCGGGATAAAAACCTTACCTATATCATGAAGATAAGCCGCATCCTTTATTGATTTTAAATCCGCTTTTAAGGCAAGTCCAAAAGGAAGATTCTTAACAATCCCTTCCGCAATTATTTGTGTATCACGAGCATGCCCAACAAGCAGGTCACTCAGAGATTTCATGTTTATGGAATAAGGAATATTAACACTTGAAAGAATTCGCTTAATACTAGGATTATCCTGAGAAAGCTTTTTTATCATACTTTCTGAGGTATATTTCATTGGAGTATTGCACTCAAATTTGTCATCAGTAAGCTGACATATCAGCTTTAAGTCTGATGACGGCGGAGGATTTACTCCGTCAATTTGAGGAATACTGCCCCAAAAAGGTATTTTATTAAAACTAATTCCCACTATTTTTCACACCAATAATTCACACTACTCTTATATAAAGTAGTTTTTTGCATGTCAATTGACTAAAATCATATAGAAATTAACAATAATTTACAGAAAAATATAACAACATTTTAAAAATTTATTATATAATAATAAGATTTATTACAATTTATGTAAAAATTCTGTTATATTCGTAGTAAAAAACTTGAAATATTATCATCTATTAAGTATGATAAATACACTTATTGTTAAAAAGTTTTTTTGTAAAAAAACTTAAGAATTTTACCCAAAAAGGCAATTTAGCATAAAAACTTTTTTTAATATGTATATGTGTAGTTAGTTATGAATAATCAAAAGTAGGGATATGGTAGTAAAAGCAATTAATTCGGCAAATTTCGAGACTCAAAAAAACAACAAACAAACAAATAGGAATCTTAATCCAAATAATAAGCCTTCCTTTAAGGGGATGGGAAATCCCATTGTAGCGGTTGCTGACGGATTAGACGCAGGTGGATTTATCGCATCATTTATCGCACAGGACGCTTTTGGTATGGCATTACCGCGTATTGCCGAAGGAGTAAACAGACGTCCTGTTAACCCAGAAACAGGGAAAAAAGAAGGGCCTTATAACTGGGCATTTGCCAGACGAGAAGGGATTAGAGAAATCTTAAGTGGTCCTAGTGCTTTTATTATTCCTGCATTTATACTTAAATTTGTAAAAAAATACTCAGGAACAGCAAATAATGTTCCAGTTAATATGATTCAATTTTACGGAAATAACTTTAGAGACTTTTTGGGTTCAAAAGAAGAACCGATAAAAGCGTTTGATGATGTTGCTACGTTAAGGAAAGATTTTTATAAAAATCTATTTAAAAATGTACTTAAAGCCTCAACTAATAATGGATTAAAAGCAGAGGAACTTGAAGAACTTGCGACATCATATATGCAACGAACAATAGAAATAGAAAATGTACCTGAAAAGCTTCATAAAAATATATGGCAAAAAATTGCTGGCAAAAAAGTTGACGGTTCACCTGAAGATTTGACGGATCTTCTTCTGGAAGACTTTATGAAATTGAAGAAAAAACACGTTGACGCCTCAAATGATCCTTTAATAGCTGTTATGGATAATAACGGGAAAGACCTGCAGGTACCTTTTAAGAAAATGCTGTCGACTCTAAAAGATTTCACTGATGATGCAATAGATACAACTGTAAAAGTTGCAGAAAAACACAAAGAAAACTTTAAAGTAGAAGATTATATAAAACACTTCACAGCACACCGTTCCGGCTCAAGAATAATAACCAATGCAGGAATGTGGGGGGCTGTTGTAGGATTTTATGCATTGATACCTAAACTTTATTCTTTAGGTTTAAAAGGTAAAAACCCTGCATTTATGACTGAAAATACCGAGAATACGGAAAAACAAAACAATACACCAACTGCAAATAATGAAGTTAAGCAAAATGAGACTAAGCAGACAGTAAAAACAGAAGAAATAAATGCAAGTGCTCAAAAAACTACAAACCAGGAAGAGAAAAAAGAGGTTTCATTCCAAGGGAAAGGAACATTCTTTACTGATACAGCCGAAAGAGTGCTTAAGTCAGACAAATTGAACAACATTTTAGGAAAGTTTGAATTTGATAATGCCTCAATGTCTGTTATGGGCATGTTAACTTTATTGTTCGGTTTTTGTCTGCCTACAAGATTGGCGAATGCTCCGGATAAATATGATGTAAAAGAAACTTTAACAAGAGATATAACAAGCTTTGGTGCAATCCTGTTCGCTGCAAAAGCGATTGAAAGAGGATTTTCAGATATATTTGCAAAAATTACAGGCCTCGCACTTAACACAAAGACACCTGACCAGACAAAAAATCTTTGGAACAGAATTAAAAGTTATTTCTCACCTTTCAATGGTGTGAATGTTCTAACAAATACCCAGTTAGCTTCTAAATATACAAATCTTCAAGATTACAAAGACGGAATTAGCGGATTTTTCGATTTTCTAACAAACAATGGAGGTAATATTAAAAAAGTTCTGCTTAGAAATAAGGAAGTCGCTGACAATGCAAAAATTATTGTCGGAGAAGATATTAAAAATGCTAGTCTAGAAAAAATTACAAATGCATTCAAAAATATAACAACCGATGAAGCAAAACAAGCTGAACAAAATATTATAAACATTTTTAAAGACAAAAACAATCCGTTTGTTAAAGCGGCAAAAACACGCAACAGTTTATTCACATTCCTATCAACAATTGTACTTGTACCATCCTTTATGATATGGCTCGCAAGAAAATGTGATAAAATGACAAGAGACGCACGAGCAAAAGATTTGGCAGAACAAAAAGAAGCAGAAGCTGCTCAAAAAACTGCACAAACTAAAAATACAGAACAAATTTCTCAGGTACAAAACACTGTAAAAGTTGCAACTGCCAAACCAACAATGGAAGGGTTCTTAAATAAATAAAAAGCTGATTTGAAATCAGCTTTTTTTATATCCCTACGCTTAAGCCTGCACAAAGATTAATCCCCTGTCCAGTAATCCCCTTTGCATCATCAGAAAGGAGATATCGCACAAGTTTTGCAACCTCTTGAGGCTTTACGAAACGTTTTTGAGGGATACACTCCACTATTTCTTCTTTCGAAAAATTACTTTCTTCAATAGAATTAATACCTAAATCTGTCTCGACCCAACCTGGATTAATAGTATTAACCGTAATGTTATATTCAGCAAGTTCAAGAGCCAAAGCCTTAGTTAATCCAAGTAACCCAGCCTTTGATGCGGAATATAAACTTGCATTAGCTTCACCCATTACACCTGAAATCGAGCCAATATTTATAATTCTTCCCCATCCATTTTTTTTCATAAGCGGTACAACTGTTGAAATAAGTTTAGTTGGAGCTATAAGGTTTGTAGAATAAATTCGTTCAATAGAACAATCATCCATACTATCTATTCCCCCATAAACATATTCTCCAGCGTTATTTATGAGAACATTAATTTGTTTTTTTAAAATAAAATCGCATAATATTTCACTCTTATCGCACAAATCACAAGCACAATAATCAAACCCCAAAGCTTTAAGAGCATCTTCATTTCTTCCAGCAATAAAAACTTGTCCCAAATCAACAAGTTCCTCGACGATAGCTTTTCCTATACCTTTTGTAGCACCTGTAACCAATATATTCATAATTTCTCCATTAAATCTCTTACAATATATGAAGCCATAAATATCCCCGCACAACTTGCAACAAACGGAGTTGATGCAGGTGTAATCTTTGAAAACTCAATGTGTTCTCCCAAATTAGTCGTAATTCTTTCAGTCTCTGATATTTTTTTCAGCGACAATGGCTTTTCATGGCTTACAACAACTGTTATTCCTTCCGTAATATCTCGTTTTTTTAGCTGATAGATAATATTTGAGACAAAAGGAGTATTTTTATTTTCAATTTCACTAATATCACAAATATAAAGCTTTGTAGGATCGACACGATTACCAGCCCCCATAGAGCTTATGACCGGAATATTATTTTTGACACAATATTCTATAAGTGAAATTTTAGATCTCATAGTGTCAATAGCATCAGCCACATAATCCGCTTCTATTTTGTAATTATTTCCAGTAAAAAAATCATCAATTACATTAATATTAATGTTAGGATTAATATCTTTCAGGCGATTTTCAAAGAGACAGGCTTTTTGTTGTCCAATAGTTGAATGAAGTGCAACAAGCTGACGATTAATATTAGAAAGACTGACTGAATCAAAATCAATAATCGTTAATTCTCCAATACCACTTCTTGCGAGAGCTTCAGCACAAAAACCTCCAACACCACCAAGCCCGAAGATAGCAACATGCTTTTCAGCTAAAAGTTTTTGAGCATCAGTTCCCCAGTATAGTTCATTTCTGGAAAAAATATTATCTGATTCAGACATAATAAAACTTACTTAATTAAACCAAATCCCAATAGGAAAGTACAAATGAGGAATATAGCAGCAATAATGCCAGTAATTTTATTAAGTCCTTTTTCCGCACTTTTTTGGGAAGAAAATATTTGTGAAGCGCCACCAATTCCTGCAATTCCATCACCTTTCGGATCATGAAGCAAAATTAAAATTATAAGCAAAATAGAAGTAATTATCTGTATAGTCCAAACAAAAGTCAACATATTTTATTTTTTCTCCTTTTTATTAGAAATGAAATGAGCTCTTTTAGAATTAAGCTGAATATTTTCAAATGTATACAACCTTGCAGGACGTTTTGAAGACGATTTTGTAAATTCATCCAATTCAATAAGTCCTGGAGTAGAAAGAGCTTTTTTCCTGAAATTACGTTTATCTAAATTCTTTTCCATAATGAGCTCATAAGATTTTTGCATTTCTGTCAGTGTAAACTTTTCATTCAAAAGTTGATAAGCGACAGGACAAATTTCTAATCTTTCTCTTGTACGCTTTAGCGAATATTCGATAATCTCCTTATGGTCGAATGCAAGAGGCGGGAGGCTGGATACTTTATGCCAACCAAGTTCTGGCGAAGATATAATCTTAATATCCTCAGCTCTTACAAGAGCAAAGTATGCACATGTAATAACTCTTGAATTAGGGTGACGAAGAGGATCCCCGAAAGTATACAATTGTTCAAGATAAATATTATCAACATTAGTACGCTCTTTCAAAACTCTCAGAGCGGCCTGATCAAGATTTTCGGAAAGTCTTACATAACCTCCCGGAATTGCCCATTTATCTTTAAAGGGCTCATTTAAACGTTTAACAAGCAACACTTGAATTGCATTGTTAATAATAGTCAAAATAACTACGTCAACTGTAATTTCATGTGTTTTAGTTTCATTAAACATAATATCTCTTTCCCTAATTAAATAATACAATAAAAATATTTTTTTACATAAGTTAATATATTAAATTGTTAATATTTTTTTACATCATAAGTGCATTAATAGCAATTTTTAGTGATAAAAAAACTTTATATAAATAAAGGATAACAGGGGAAATTATGTACGGATGTTATTGGAGATATAACAATACATTAAACTGGCTGCTCGGCACAAGCATGTTCTTTGGTATGCTTTCGAATATTCTTTCACCCAGACAGGGGTATTATTCTTTTAATACACCGATTTTTTCATATCCGCAATATCCGGAAACATATTCTTCTTACACTCCTGTAGAGAGATTTCCATCACAAAGAACGCAAAATTATATGTATGTTGGGAATACTTTACAAACGGTTTTAGAAACTGGAATATCTGACTCAGCATATCAACCACAAGGGACATTAGCAAGCATAATAAACAGTAAACCTGATAATTACGATCTGGTTGGAAACACTTTAACATCACTTACTAATACAAATTCTGTAAACAGTCAAATTCAGTCGGAAACAACTCAGACTCCCTCACAGAATATTTCTTCAAGTATCTCAAGTAATATAATACCTGAAGAAATTCAAACAGTTTCAGAGGTGACAGAAGAAACGGAAGAAATTCAAAATAACA
Organism: Candidatus Gastranaerophilales bacterium; assembly: GCA_944327255.1. Lineage (GTDB taxonomy): Bacteria > Cyanobacteriota > Vampirovibrionia > Gastranaerophilales > Gastranaerophilaceae > UBA1221. Next base: position 76,309 of record CALVHA010000004.1, read on the forward strand.
CAGTCGAAGGAAGTTCATATATTGCAAGACACGGGAATAAAGTTACCCCGAGCACCGCGATTGTAAACCGAGTTAAAGAAATTGCACAAACAATTAACTGTGATTATAAAGACCTAATGGGGCTTATTTTCTGCGAATCATCCTTCAAAACTGTCCCAGATAACTGGAACGGGAATTCAGCAGTTGGGTTAATCCAATTTACGGATATTAATATTAACGATTTAAATAATGTATACGGAACGAATTTAACAAAACAAAAAATTGCAAGAATGTCTGCTCTTGAACAGTTGGATTGGGCAGAAAAATCTCTTTTAAGAGCAAAACAAATTGCAGGATTTCCAAGTTCGCACAGATTAAGCGCAAGCGAATTATACGCAATAAACTATGCCCCTGCAAATGCAAAAAGAAAGGATTATATAACCAGAAAAGGTGACGGATTATACGAAGGGAATGAAGGACTCGATTTAAATAAAAATGGTAAAATAACACACTCGGAACTTGCAAAAAAAATTGAACAAGGAAGTCTCAATGTAGTTTGCTAAACATGTCTCGCAACAATTCTCAATAATTCATTGCTATCGTTTTTTTTTTCGGTTATCGTCAAAGAAAAGATATATTTATGTTTAGGAAGGAAAATTAATGGACAAGGGATACGTAGAAAACGGATTTATCGTTGATTTGGCACACTCTAAAAAAACGTCCGAGGTTATTTATGAATTGAGCAAAATTCTTGATATGCCAGAAGCAAAGCATAAAAAAATTTGTCTTAAACTTGGGGAGATGCATCTTACAGAACCCGAGCTCGTAAGTATTAAAGCTTTAATCGAAACAATGGATTCCGAAATAGAATTTATCAGTACAACATCTGAAATCACACAATCTTCCGCAAAGGATTTAGGAATAGAAATTTCACAGCTCGGAACTGTTTTACCTGCATTAGATATTTCTGCAAGCGACGAAAGAAATGAAACAGTTAATGCAGAATTAGAGACAGCATTAGATAAAATATTTGGCAATGGGGATTTTGAAGAACGTTATCCAGAAAAAGAAGAAATTTCCGATACAACTGATGTCGTAGAAGGAGATATACAGGTTGTGGAGTTTGAAGAAGCCGAAGACCTTGAAGAGCTTCGTAAAAATGACAGAGAAACTGAAAAACTTCCGACGTTATACATTCATAGAACTCTGCGCTCAGGGCAAAGTATTTCGTCAGAAGGGAATATCGTAATTATAGGAGACGTAAATCCCGGTGCCGAAATCATAGCCAAAGGAGATATAACCGTTTGGGGCATATTGGGAGGAATTGCACATGCAGGTTCTGACGGAAATATTTACTCCAAAATAAGAGCATTAAAATTAAATGCTATCCAAATCCGTATAGGAAACATTTTTGCAAGAAGACCTGATACGGTAAACACTCCATACATCCACAGAACAGATTCTTTCGTTCCAGAAGAGGCTCGCGTTCATAAAAAACATATTATGATTTATAAATTACACGAAGCATAATTAAAATAAGGATAGATGGATATGACATTAACATGTGAAAAAGAACAGAAACAAGATATAAAAAAAGGAGATATAATGAGCGGTCGCGTAATAGTTATTACTTCCGGCAAGGGTGGCGTCGGGAAAACCACGACAAATGCCAATATAGGTACTGCACTTGCTAAAACCGGGAAAAAAGTCGTTATGATCGATACTGATCTTGGGCTTAGAAATTTAGATTTACTCTTAGGTCTAGAAAACAGAATTGTATACACAATTGTAGATGTAGTGGAAGAACGTTGCAAATTAAAACAGGCATTGGTTAAAGATAAGAAAAATCCTAACTTATGTCTGCTTGCCGCAGCGCAAACACGTGATAAAACAGCTGTAACTGAAGAACAGTTAAAAGATATATGCGAAGAATTAAAAAAAGATTTTGACTTTATTCTTGTAGATTGCCCTGCAGGTATTGAACAGGGATTCCAAAATGCAGTTGCCGGTGCATCAGAGGCAATTGTTGTTACGACACCTGAAATGTCCGCTGTTCGTGATGCAGACAGAATTATCGGATTACTTGAAGCAAGAGAAGAAATTAAGTCATACAGGTTACTTTTAAATCGTGTAAGACCTAATATGATAAAGTCAAACGACATGATGAGTGTAGATGATGTTGTTGAAATTTTATCTGCACAATTAATCGGGATAATTCCTGAAGATACTGGAATAATCACTTCAACGAATAAAGGGGAGCCGATTGTTAATGACGAAAAATCTCTGGCAGGTCAGGCTTATAGAAACGTTGCAAAAAGAATTATTGGAGAAGATGTTCCTTTCCTTAATCTTGAAGAAGAAACCGGCGTTGTTGCAAAGGTAAAGAAATTTTTTGCCGGTTTAATCGGTAAGGAGAAGTAAGATGAAAGATATATTTACAGATTTATATAATAAAGTTCTCGGCTTCTTCCGCCAATCAGAAGATAAACAAGAAGCAAGCGCAAAAGAAGTTGCCTGCAACAGATTAAAATTTGTTTTAATGCAGGATAGAACAAACCTTACCCCTGAATTAATGGATAGAATGCGTAGAGAATTAATTGAACTTCTATCAAGATATGTAGAAATGGATAAAGAAGCTCTGGAACTCGGGTTTGAGCAAGAAGGAAATCAAATGGCATTAATGCTTTCTATTCCTGTATTAAGAGCTCGAGATGAAGCTGAAATTGAGGCAACACTTGCTGAAGAAGATGCTAAAAAAGTAGAAGTAGAAGATCAAGGAGAAGAAGCTTCTGATAAATCAGATGAAACTTTATCCGAAGAAGAAAGCACAAATGAAGACTCCGAAGTAAATGATGAAGATGAAAATTTACAAAATGAGCAAGAAGAAAATATTGAAATTTCTGAAGAAGAAGTAACGGAAGAACCAAAAACTTCCAAAAAGAAGAAAAAAGTATCAAATTAAAAAGCGGATTCAAATCCGCTTTTTAATTTTTGAATAAAATCCGATTTACTTGTAAAAATTTTAAGTTTATAGTATATTACAGTCAGGGGTATAAGTGGAAGATAAGAGTAAATTGGATTTAGACGCAATAGCAAAAGAATGCAATTTGTTTGATGATACTAATGAAGACGATGTAGTATCAAAGATTAAAGCTCTTGATGAGATATATGAAAAGGATAATCTCGTTCAAATCTATAACCATTTTTTAAGCATATGCAAAACTCCGAATATATTATCTGAACTCATAAGATGTGAGGATAAAATAAGAGATAAATCATCTCTCCCTGTACTTATAGATTTACTATTACTTAATCCTGATAAAGCAGATAGAGAAGAGTTTACAAATGTTCGCGTAATGTGTGCAAAAGCAATTGCAAATTTAAAAGACACATCTGCAGTAAATTCATTATTATATTGTTTAAACAACAAAGATGAAAATTACAAAGTCAGATTTGCCTGCGCGGATGCTCTTGGAAAAATCGGCGATAAATATGCAGTTGCCCCACTAATAGATGTTGTTAAAGATGAAAATGAGCGTTCCATTTATCTAAGGGAATCTGCAGCGTCAGCACTTGGTATGCTCGGGGATTTAAGAGCAATTGATCCTCTTGTGAGTATTCTGGAAACCAAACAGGGAATTTTAGATAAATTTACATTTTTAAAAGAGAGGGTTATAGAAGCCTTAGGGAAACTAAAATTAAACAATAATGAAAGAGTCTTTAATGCATTAAAACGTTCATTAATGGATGAGTCATCACAAATAAGAATTAATGCGATAGAAGCATTAATGGAAAGCGAAAACCCTAAGGCGTATAATATTATAAAAGAATGCCTTCATGACAAAGATAATGAAGTTAAAAAAAATGCATTGATAGCGCTTTATAATCTTTCAGACAGAAGGATTCTGGATGAAGTAATAGAATCCTCTGATTATAATGACTTTTTGAAAATGGAAGCAGTCTCTATTATTGATGAATACGAAATAGAGGATAACGATGAATAATAAATCCATAATACTTCTCTCCGGGGGATTGGACTCTTTAGTAAGTCTCGGAGTATGTAAAACAGAATACAATGTAGAATTGGCATTAACTTTTGATTACGGCCAAAAAGCCGCAAATTCTGAAATTTCTACATCAAAAAAAATATGCGATTACTACAATATTAAGCATAAAGTAATTCAACTTGACTGGTTAAAAGAAATTACGCATACTGCACTTGTCTCAGATAAAGAACTGCCTGAAGGGATTGAGAATCCAATAGAATCAGCAAAAGCCGTATGGGTTCCAAACAGGAACGGTCTTTTTCTTAATATCGCCGGAAGTTTTGCTGACAGCGAAAATTACACTCATATAATTTTGGGAGCAAATAAAGAAGAAGGAGAAACATTCCCCGATAATACACAAGAATTCGCAGACAGGGTTAATGCAGCATTTGAATATTCTACCCTGAATAAACCTAAAGTACTTGTACCCTTGATAAATTATGACAAAAATGATATAGTAAATTTAGCATTGAAAAATAATTTACCTTTAGAACTTGTAAAAAGTTGTTACAACGGCGGGGAAAAACATTGCGGAGTATGCGAGTCTTGTACACGATTAAAAAATGCTCTAAAAAATAACGGAGATACACATTATATAAAAATACTTTTTTAGGTTAGAGAATGGAAACAAGATTACTAGAAAACGAAATTAAATATGAAGGATTCCAGCTTTCTCCTCACTGGATTTATAAAAACTTCAAAATTCAAGGGGATGCAACTGTCGCATTTATCGGAGAATGTGATGTTAAGTTGGATGAAATGGTTGATATCGAAGATGTGATAAATAACGAACCAATTTACAGTAAATCTATGCTAAGCTTTATATCTGAGCAATTTAATATAGGATTGGTAGAGGGCGTTTTCAGACAAAGACTTTTAATTTGTATAATAAAAGAAGCTCTTGAAAAACGTGGAATAAAACTAACAAGAAGTGGAGATGATTTGTACGTAAATAATAAAAAACTAACCGTTTCTATTGCAACAAAATCTACGACATCGGTTCTAATCCACACAGGCATAAATATCATTTCAACTGGTGCACCGATAGACGCATGCGGATTGGAAAATGATCTTGGCATTACCGATATAAAAGAATTTGCCAATGAGATACTTAAAAATTATGCAAATGAATTACAGGATATAGTACAAGCCAGTACTAAGGTTAGAGGAGTATAAAATGAGAATAGAAGAGGAATCTAGACAACCTTCGCACATGAGCTACAAAGAATACAAAAGAAAAGTTGTAAAAAATAAAAAGCATAACTTTATGATGTTTGTATCTATATTTTTTGTTTTATTACTTATTTTTCTTGGTTTTGCTAAATTAATGTCTCCAGATGTTGATATAACAATAGGAGACAATTCAACACAAACTACTGAAATAGTTGATGACAATAATTATACAAACATGGGCGTCGATAACAGACTCAAAGCTATACAGGAAGAAGATGCGACTGCTCCAACAGTAGAAAAATCAACAGAAGAAGAAGTAACAGAGGATGCAGGACTTGTAAAAATTCCTGAAAAAACAGAAAAAATTTCAAAGGAAACAGACTCTGTAACTGATTCAATAGTGGATGAACCGGTTCAAAAGCATCAAAAAATAACAGCAAATGATTTAAATTCTACAGCAGAAAATAATGTTTCTGCCCCATCTCCTGCAACGCCAACTCCGATAGCTTCTTCAACAGCGACAGCAATAACAGCACGCGTCGTCGTTGGCTTTTATAATACACAGGCCCAAGCAGAAGTCGCAAGAGGAATTCTACAGGAATCTGGATTGGGAGTTACCCCTCACATAAGACCAATGGGTGCCGGATACACACTGCAAGCAGGTGCTTTTAGTTCAAAAGAATCTGCCAATAATCTTGCAAATAAACTTTTAATGAATAATTATCCTGCAAGAGTCATAATTGACTCCAACTAGTTTACACACGAAATGCCTTTGTGCTAGAATTTAAACAGGATATATTTAAGGAGAAGCTATGGAAAACAGTTTAAGAGATAAGTATGAAGTAGTTATCGGCTTGGAAGTACATGCTCAGCTGAAAACGAAATCTAAAATATTTGCTCCAGACGGTACAGAATTCGGGAAAGAACCTAATTCAGAAACAAGCCCTATTACATTGGGGATGCCTGGAGTTTTGCCTGTATTGAATAAAGAAGCTGTAAATATGGGGATCTTGACAGGTCTAGCACTGAATTGTACAATTCCTGCAAGATGTAAATTTGATAGAAAACAATATTTTTATCCGGACTTACCGAAAGGGTATCAGATCTCACAATATGATGAACCAATTTGTGTTGGGGGATATTTGGAAGTAAATGGTAAAAAAATCGGGATAACACGAGCTCATTTGGAAGAAGATGCCGGGAAGCTTGTACATGCTGGGGCAGACGGACTTGCGGGGTCAAGCTATTCTCTTGTAGACCTTAACCGCGCAGGAACTCCGCTTCTCGAAATTGTATCAGAACCTGATATGAGAAGTTCTGACGAAGCAAGAGCTTATATGGAAGAATTGAGAAATATTGTCCGCTATATCGGCGTTTGTGATGGAAACCTCGAAGAAGGTTCTATGAGATGTGATGCAAACATTTCAATTATGCCAAAAGGTTCTAAAGAATTTGGCACACGTGCTGAAATTAAAAATGTAAACAGTTTTTCAGCTCTTCAACGTGCGATTGAGTATGAAATTGACAGACAAATTGAAATTGTTGAAGAAGGCGGAAAGGTTGTTCAAGAAACAAGATTGTGGGATGACAACTCAAGAGAAACTCGTTCAATGAGAGGGAAAGAAGATGCTCATGATTACAGATATTTCCCTGAGCCGGATTTAATGCCTCTTGAAATTTCAAGAGAGTGGGTAGAAGAAATCAGAGCAAAAATGCCTGAACTTCCTTCTCAAAAAAGAGCAAGATATCAGGGGCTGGGACTAAGTGAGTATGATGCAAGTGTCATAGTTGAGCAAATGAATCTTGCCTTATTCTTTGATGAAGTTCTTAAACTTGGAGCAACTCCAAAGATTGCTGTAAACTTTATCATGGGAGAGATTGCGGCTTACTTGAAAGAAGAAAAACTGGATATTAATGAAACGAAATTAACACCTGAAAATCTTACAGAATTAATATCCCTTATAGAAAAAAATACTATTTCCAACAATATTGGGAAACAAATTATTGTTGATATGTTAAAGGACGGAACCTCCGCAAAAGAAATTGTTGAAAAACGAGGATTAAGTCAAATAACAGATGAATCCGCAATTAAAGAAATTTGCCAGAAAGTAGTGGATGAAAATCCTGCTCAGGTTAATGCTTATAGAGGCGGAAAAGTTCAGTTGCTTGGCTTCTTTGTAGGTCAGGTAATGAAAGAAACTAAAGGAAGAGCAAATCCTAAAGTTGTAAACGAATTGTTAAAAGAAATTTTAGGATAAAAAGAGGCGGGATAAACCCGCCTTTATATTCTTAAAAGAGAGGCATCAGAGTGTTTGATAAAGATAAAAAATCCTGTATGGAACAAGAAATTTTTGAACAACCGGAAATTTTAGAAAATTTGTTCAAAACCCATGTTAATGATAATAATTACATACTGTTTGATATTCCAACAGACATAGAGAAAATAGTATTTGTAGCAAGCGGCTCATCTTATCATTGTGCAAGATACGGAGCAGATTTATTTGGCAATATTGCTAATATAGAGGCTCGCGCAATATATTCAAGCGAATTTTTATTAAAAACAGCCGTTCCGCATGAAAATAATATCTTATATGTATTTATAACACAATCAGGAGAAACATCGGACACAAATCAAGCCCTTGTAAAAGCAAAAGAACTTGGAATGAGAGCATTATGTATAACAAATAAAAAGGGCTCTACTATTTGGAAAGCAGCAGACTTTAAAATTGATTGTCGTGCAGGTGAAGAAAAAAGTATTGCAGCCACAAAATCTCTAACAACACAAATGCTATGTGTTACATTATTAGTTTTAAAATATGCCGCTCACAAAGGAATTGATATAAGTAATTATATAAATGACTTAAAAAAACTTCCGAAAAAAATGGAAGAAACTCTCGGCTTGCATAAAGAAATAAGAAAAATAGCACGCGCACTTTCAAAATTTAAAATTATCGTTATAACAGCTGACGGGATCTCCTATGCAATAGCCAAAGAAGCATCCCTAAAAATAAAAGAAACATCATATATTTGTACTTTATCAAGTATTTTAGGAGAATTTATGCATGGTCATGTTGCAGTATTAAACAATAAAGCTGCACAAATTCATATTTCTATAAATACTTTAAGCAAAACTGCTGTAGAAAATTTGGATAAAATAAGAAATGATTATAAAACACCTCTTTGTATTATAGGGAATAGCTGTAATAACGTCCATGCAGATTATCATATAAATATGGATTCTGAAAGTGAGATCGTTAAATCATTTTGCCTTGTAGAAACTATCCAGTTGCTTGCATTAGAAATTGCTCAGGCGCTGCATAGGAACGTTGATAAACCACATGGGCTTCATAAAGTAGTGAAATAATAAAGAAAGTTTAAGGGGATATGTTTCAAACTATAAAAGAGTTTTTAAGAAGCAAACAAGTAATTATTTGCTGCATACTTGTTTTTATTTTCGCAACGATTGTAAGAGTATATTCTATTAATTTAAAACAGGATTTGTTTATTGACGAAAACTCAACAACACAAATTGCAAGTTATAATAAATACTGGCTTGGAACGCCATTTGCAATGGAACCGAATTTAAAGTTGACAGGAGAAGAGATTAAGCAAAAACAATTCTCACTGGATCCATCTTTTAAAGCTACTATTAGTGATATTGTTAATTTACATAAATACACAAGGGACACACCGCATACAAATTTTTACTATACACTATACAGACTCTGGTTTAACGGATGGAGTGAGTTTAACATAAAATCATTTATGGTGCATGGATGTACTTTAAATCTCATATTTTTTGCTGTTTCATTCTTATATTTGTATAAAATACTAAAACGACTTTTTCCAAACAGCTTATTAATCCCGTTTGGTTTGTTTACGGCATTTTTGAGTACATCTACCATTTCAAATACCATATTTATAAGACCTTATGCACTTCAGGAAATGTTTTTTATGATTATAACTCACACAGTTATAAAGCAATGGGATTATCTTGATGAAAAAAATCATAGATACACAATCCTTAAGGCATTTTCCCTAGGTTTAATAACAGCTTTAACATTTTTAACAGGATATTATTCTGCGTTTCTCATTGTAATGTACGCATTATTATTATTTTACAAAGCATTTAGAAATAAAAATTTTGACGCAATGAAGTTTTTTATAGTTAGTGCAATTGCTTCCGGATATATGATATTTATGTTATACCCGGGAGTTTGCTATGTATTCTTTAGCTATAGGGCGAAAGAAGCTTACAGAACTATTCTGGACTTATTAAATCTTAAATATTTTCTTTTATATACACCAATTATTATCTTACGCTATTTATACTGTATACCACTAATTGCAGTATTAATATATTATTTGAATAAAATAAGAAAAGAAAAATTATCATCACCTGAAATAACCAAAATTTATCCAATACTATTTGCGATAAGTGGAATATGGGCATTATTTATATTATATATATGCCCGTATAAAAGGCTCAGGTATGTTATGTCTATTTGCCCAATACTACTTCTAATATTTCCATATATCGCAAGTTTCTTTCCAAAGAAAAAGACATTTGGAACAATCGTTACTATAATATTTCTATTAAACATATTTATTGCATTATCAGATTATTTAGGTTTTAGTTTTAGAAAATATATCCCGTTCCCTGCAAAAATTGATTTTATCACAAATCAGAAATATGACAGGCTTATATTCTTAAAAAATCCTGATTTACCGGTATATATTATAAGTGATGGTTTATTAGCACCTGCTTGGCTATACCCTAATTTGGATGACAATCAGATTTATTATACTACAAATGTAACTCCTACCAATATACCTTACAATCATTTTTACACAATAAGAAATAATGCAAAAACACCTTACGCACCAAAAGATTTTCCTCCAAATTACAAACGCTTGGACGTAAAAAATGAGTGTGCGGATTTTTATATTTGTGAGGAATACATAAAACTCTATTAAAAAGGGGATCATTTATATCCCCTTTTTTAATTAAATTGATTAAAATTGTTTTAAAAATCTGACATCATCATTAAAGAAGAGTCTTATATCATCTATTGCATATTTAAGCATTGCAAGCCTTTCAATTCCCATTCCGAAAGCAAATCCGGAATAAATTTCAGGGTCAATTCCAACACCTCTTAGCACGTTAGGATCAACCATACCGCATCCAAGAACTTCCAGCCAACCTGTTCCAGAACAAGTTCTACAACCTTTTCCCTGACACATAATGCATTGAACATCAACTTCTGCCGAAGGTTCCGTAAAAGGGAAGAAACTGTTTCTGAATCGTGTAGGTCTGCTTGCACCGAAATACAGTCTTATAAATTCATTTAAAACACCCTTTAAATCACCAAATGTTATATCTTTATCAACATACAATCCCTCAATTTGATGAAAAAAGTTATTTTTTCGAGCATTAATATTTTCGTTTCTGTAAACCCTGCCAGGAGAAATAACTCTGATAGGAGGTCTCTGCTCTTCCATTGCATGAATTTGAGCTCCTGAAGTTTGACTTCTCAAGACAACGTTCGACGCAAGGTTAGTATAGAAAGTATCCTGAACATCTCTTGCAGGATGATCTTTGGGGATATTTAACATATCAAAGTTAAAATATTCCGTCTCAACTTCAGGTGAATTTTTACTTTCAATAACTGAAAACCCAAGACTCTGAAAAATTGAAACAATTTCGTTAGTCGTAGATGTTATAGGATGCACCTTACCTCTAGGAATAAATTTACCTGGAAGAGTAACATCTATTCTTTCTTTAACTAACTTCTCGTTTAACTCTTTTTTATAAAATTCATCGTGTTTTAAGCGTATAGAGGATTCAAGTTTTTGAGTAATTTCATTTGCTAGAGAACCAACAATTCTTTTATCCTCATTCGACAAATTTTTGAGATTCTTTTTAATCTCATTAAATTCACCTTTACGACTCAAATATTTAGCCTTAATTTCATCTAAATCATTGATAGAATTTGCAAGTTCAATGTCTTTTACGGCATCTGAATAAATTTTTTCCAGTTGTTCTTTCATCCTTGTTCCTCTTTATCTGTTTATATCATTATGAAGTTTTTCGTATTTGAGATTAGAACTTTCTCCGTGTCCGGGATAAACTTCAATGTTATCATCAAGTTCAAAAATAATATCATTAATACTGTGTTCAATTTTAAGGAAATTACCACCGAAAAGATCTGTTCTTCCATAAGACCCCTTAAATAAAGTATCTCCAGAAAAAAGCTTTCCGTCAGTAAGATAACAAATTCCGCCTTCTGTATGTCCTGGAGTATGAATAATTTTTATATTTAAATCTCCAAAAGACAATTCATCCCCATCCTTAACATTGAAATCATATTTGGGAATTTCAACATGCGGAAAACCAACAAATTTAGAAAATTCATTAATATTGTCTAGCAAAACAATATCATTTTCATGAATTCCTACTTTAGCATTTAAAGCCACTGACATTTCATTAAGTCCTAACACATGATCAAAATGCCCATGAGTAAGAAGAATATATTTAACATTCAAATTATTTTTTTTAACGAAATCAATAATTTCTTGTTTATACTCGGAACAATCAATTAATACTGCCTCTTTGGATTTTTCATCCCAAAGAAGGTAATTATTAGCATCAATTGGGCCTGCAATATAAGTATTCATTTTCATAAATTTACGTTCTCACAAGTTCAAAAATATCACGACAGACAGTGAATAACTTTTCCGCGTCTTTTAATGCAATCATATTAGGGCCGTCACAAAGAGCTTTGTCAGGATCGGGGTGAACTTCGAAGAATAAAGAATTAGCCCCCGCTGCCATAGCAGCCTTTGCAAGAACCGGAACAAATCTTCTATCTCCGCCCGAACAAACACCATTTGCACCCGGAAGTTGAACACTGTGAGTTGCATCAAAAACTATCGGATACCCGAAAGTCTGCATTATAGGAATTCCTCTGAAATCAACAACCAGATTGTTATATCCAAAAGAAGTTCCCCTATCCGTCAGTAATATTTTATCATTTCCCACATCCTCAACCTTTTTAACCAGAGGTCCCATCTGTTCAGGTGCAAGGAACTGACCCTTTTTTATATTTACAATTTTACCCGTTTTAGCAGCAGCAACAAGCAAATCTGTTTGCCTGCATAAAAATGCAGGGATTTGCAATACATCTACAACTTCTGCAGTTGGGACAGCCTGATCAGGGGTATGAATGTCCGTCACAATAGGAACATCAAATTTCTTTTTAACATTCTGAAGCATCTCAAGGCCTTTTTCCAATCCTGGGCCTCTAAAAGACGTTATAGAAGAACGGTTGGCCTTGTCAAAAGAAGACTTAAAAATGTAATTAATACCAAGTTTTTCAGTAATTTCTTTCAACTTTCCAGCAGTTTGGTCAAGAACCTCCTGACTTTCAATCGCACAAGGACCAGCCAAAATAGTTAATTTATCCCCGCCGATTTCAAAATTTCCTAATTTAATTCTCTTCATATTCATACAAAGATTATATTTAAAACAAAAGATAATTACAAGCGGATTAAACAATTTGGGGATTGAAAATTTTTTTTAACAGACTAATATTAAAAATGAAAAGGAGAGTATCATGATAATAAAAATATTAATTAAATGGGTTGCATTAGCACTGATATTAATGTTTGTAGCTTGGGTAATACCTGGCATAGAGGTGGAAAACTTCTGGGTAGCAATGATCGCCTCTGTAGTGATTGCACTTATTAATGCGATAATAAAACCTATATTAATGTTTCTGACTTTACCAATAAATGTTTTAACCTTAGGAATATTTACACTTGTAATAAATGCCCTGTTATTCATGTTTTCAGCATATCTCGTTCCAGGCATAGAAATCAGCGGATTTTTAAGCGCATTTTTGGGGGCATTATTACTATCAATCCTATCCGTCGGTATTGCATGGCTTTAATTTAGCCGGACTAAACTTTAATTGTGACAGAAGCACCGCAATAACCATAAATAAACAACCTAAAAATTCTTTTCCGGATAAAATTTCATTAAGAAATAACATTCCTCCGATTACAGCAAAAACTGACTCTAATGACATTATCAAAGAAGCTACAACCGGAGGAGTGTATTTTTGTCCGAAAATTTGTAAAGTATAAGCAATCCCGCAAGTTAGCACTCCAGCAAATAATAAATAATATCTACAAGCCCAAATCGCCAATATAGTTGGGGCCTCAAATATGAACATTAAAGGAAGAGATAAAATTCCTACAATAAAAAATTGAACACAGCATAGCTTTGCAGGATCAAGTTTTTGTGAATAAAAATTAACAAGAATAATATGTAAAGCATAAAACAACGTTGAACTTAACAGAACAAAATCATAGTGATTAAATGAAGACAAATTTTCTTTAAAACAGAGTAAATACAGACCAATTACTGCGAGCAGGATACTGAATATTACATTATTAGGGAGCCTTTTCCCCATAAAAACTGAAATTATCGGGACAAAAATAATGTATAAGGCAGAGATAAATCCACCTTTTCCAGCACCGACATATTGCATACAAAATTGCTGTATAGAGATGGCAATAAAAAGAACTCCTCCGCATGCAAGTCCGGCCTTTGCAAGTAATATATGCTGTAATTTTTTTAATTTAACAGTTCTTGAATCCTTGCAAAGAGATTTTACTAGCCAAATAACAGATAATAAACTCAAACCTCCTAAAAAACTTCTTACAGCATTAAATGTAAAAGGGCCAACGAACTCCATTCCCGCACGCTGAGCAACAAAACCAAGCCCCCAAATCATAGCTGTAAACATAAGAGATATAATCGCAAGGAATTTTTTATTCAAAATTCACACTCCCTTCACTACTATTATAACGTCCAATAATTTTATTGTCCACAAAAAGCAGAAAGGGGCTTTAAAAGCCCCTTCCCACAATTACATTTCAAATTCATATTTAGCCATTTCAGCATATTCTTTTGGAGAAACAGTGTCAGGAGCCAGGGCTTCTTTTTCAAGTCCTTTTTCCAAAAGTTTTGGAGCATCTTTTTTTAACTTATCATCCGCAAGAATTATATCTCTCTTTTTTGCTTCAGAAATCAATCTGATTGTCATTTCAGTTGGGGAACCATCTTTTGAAACGGCTTTTTGGATATCATAACTAGCCCAATCTTCAGGAAGCTTATCAATTTTTGAGTAATCGTTATCAGTTCCCAAACGTTTATCAATTTCGTTAAGAAGAATATTTTTGACATAATCCTTTTGACTTTCGAAATGGCAAGGAATAACTATATCTGTACCTATAACCTCTTCGGCATCTCTATTTTCACGCTTTTGGAAAAGTTCAGCCGCAACTTTAAGATGTCCGAGTTCAAATGCAAGAAATTCTTCCCAAACAAGTTTAAGTTTTTCATCAACCTCATCCCGGAGGCAAGTATAATAATTACAAACTTCCATAAATTCATGAATAAGAAGTTTCTCATAAATACTTTCTGTAGGATCTATTAAAGATTCATACATAGTAACATGTTCCTCTTCAACATCCTTAATTTCCGCATAAGTCTCTCTTAAAGTTTCATTACCATATGCAAAACCGTGTTCCGCATAATAATTATGAGTCTGCTGTTCCCCAGAGACAAGTGTCAAAATATTAACTTTTGTCTGAGGAGAAGCAGTATTTTTATCATAATGTTTCCTAAGACGTAATACATTACAATTGTGATGATTTTGTGTAGGACGCCCAAGCATAATATCGGTCTGCCCCTGAACAATGTCATCGGGATTAATCCCGTGAATCATATATGCCCATTGGCTGTATCTGTATAAATGGTCAAAATCTTCCAACAAGCCGAAATTAAAAGTTTCGCGCACATAATCATCGGGCTCATTTTGTGCAAGCCATGCAGTTAAATCAACTGCAACCTGTTCATAACCCAATGTTGTCTCTAAAACAGACTGATCCGCAGGCGCAAACCAGTTTACGGTTGTTTGCTGAGCATCCTCAAGTCGCTTGGTTTGTGCAAGGAATACACATAATTCCTCATCATCACTAATCCTTGCAATATTATGTTTAAAATTCCAAGCCTCTACCTCAATACCATTCATTAAAATTTGACGTGTACGGGAGTAGCAGTCGACCTCATATTTATTAAAATGCCTGTGTGCAATATCGTGCCAGCTTCTAAGCTGCTTATCAATTGAAATACCTTTTTCTTTTAAAGCGTTAAAAGTCATTTTTCACTCCTTTCTATAGAAACGATAAGATTTTAACGCTTAATTAAGAAAAATTTATTAACTAAAAGTACTAAAAATCCTCCGTCAAAGGAGGATTTTAAAATTTTTACTTTTTATTTTCAATCATATTGGTTTCGCCCAAGTATTTTTTAGCATAGAAGCCGTCAACTTTCATTTTGCCGTCAGTGCGGACATAGAAAATATATCTGTCAGGAGCAGTGCAGGAAACAGAAGCTTCTGATGGATTATCCTCGCAATTCGGAGGATTTTTAGCGCCGTTCACATCAACGAGAATAGAATAATAATCATTTCCATATTCAGGGTTATCAGGATCGTCTACCGGTTCCTTGCTAAAATCAACGACCGGAAGTCCCCATTCTATACCGTCAGTTGTGGTAAACGTCGGGTTATCATAAGTTCCTGTAGCATTACAGTTAGCTGCAATAGTCGCATCATCTTCAAGAGTGTTTAATCTAACAGCGAAAAGTCTGCAGAATTTAGAATTTCCCTGATAAGTTTCACTGTTAATTGTCACGGCCTCAAGTTCATCAAATCCGAATTTACCTTCAACGAAAGGATAAGCTTCTTCATCATTAACTAGTTCGGCAACAATTCTTTCAGCAAGATAATAGGCCTTTTTAAACATGACTTTATTTTTGTTAGGCCGCAGGGCATTGATTGCCGGCATAAGGAGAGTTGCAATTACTGAGATAATAGCAAGACAGACCATAAGCTCAGCGAGCGTAAAACCCTTATGATTATTGATAGATTTTTTCATTATAATAAGTCCTTTCTTTTATTACCACATAATTACAATAGCACCTGAGTATCCGTTTTCACCCGGAGTTTCCTCAAACTGCTTTTTATAAGCATCGGTAGAACCGTCACCTTTACATGCGTTAAGATTTCCAATTACACCGGATGAGAAGTTAGTATAACCTTCCCATTCATCCAATGTTTCACCGACAGGCTCATAGCCGTTAGCTAGAGCTTCTTCAGCAGAAACGTTTGGAACTGTAGCCCAATTATTTTGATTTGTAACATTATTTTCATAAGTAGTACCTTTTGTAAAATATATGAAGTATTGAGGCATTAGCCAGCAGTTATGTTTTACGTAACCACCGTTACCACCTCTGCCCAGATTTTGAATAGATTCTGGATCATCAATTAAGCCGGTTAAATCCGTAAGGAAAGATATTTTCTGGAAGTCAGATTCTTCTCCGAGATAAGAGTTATTCTCATAGTTATCAGAGTACTTAGGTTCAGGCGCCTTATCAGGATTATTTACATATTCCATAATTTCCTCAGAAGTTAAGAGTACAGTTGATGCATTAGATTTAAGATGGCTTCTGCCCCCTAATCCACCATTAGTCGAATATACTAGTTTACAGTTTTCAAGACCCTCTCCAGTACAACCTGTACCCAATCTTGATTTTTCACCGCTTTCAGCAATATCTGAATTACCAGGAGTTATATTAGCAAGAGCTTTTCCGCCCTTACCAGGCTCCATTACCAATTTAGAAGTTCCAAATGTTCTGGCAAATACCGCACGGTATTCTCCAGCACCTCCACGCTCACCGTAGTAAAGGAACCCGCGAAGATATCTATGTAAAATTTTCAATCCAAAGGCTCCCCCTCTTGTTCGTTTATCTATATTGGTCTCTGTATTCAAATTACCACTATATGGATCATTATAACTCGGACATTTATATGTATTTGCCACAAATTGATCTCTGTTTCCGGACGCTTTTTCATTTAGGAACATCCACTGTTCATCCGTCATAAAAGCAGCTGAACCTGAGCAATAGTGATATTGACCATATTTTGTAGGGAAATTAAGCGTTTTAGATCCATTAACTCCGTCTAATCCCGCAGCACTCGGACAAAGAGTGTTTGGATTAGCCGGTTCACCTATTAATGTTCCAGTATTAACATCAACAACATCTTTAGGATTAAAATCTTCAAGTGCTTTTCCCGGAGTACTCATAATATCTCCAGAAACCAATTCAGAATTTCCGCTGGTATAGTTTACACAAGTTCCATACTGGCATACTTTTATCCCCTCAGTATTATCTTCCGGGAAATATGGTAATCCACCGGCAATACCATCAGTCATTTTTATTGGATCCGCATAATTCGAAGTATTAATACAATCATTAAGATCAAATTTTAACTTAACAACAGGATATTCTTTAAAATAAAATGCAGGGGTTTCAGCTTGATCAATTATTGTAATACTTCCATTAGCATTAAATTGCCAAGTAGTAGGATATATTTTAAAGTAATCTAATACAGTCTTCGAAGTATCCGGAACATCCGTACATACTTCTTCTAATATACCTTCATCATTTGGTTGATAGATACACTGAGGCTTTGTACCGTAACCCTGCCTATAGTCAGCAGTAGAGGCAACATATCCATCGATATTTAAAGGATTTTTAATTTCTTTACCTTCTATATCAAAACAGGCACCGCCTATACCATCCGGGCAAGCTTCATCAAATGATAATAGCACTCCAGGATGGCTATTAGCCTTATCAACCTCCCAATCAAGCTTAGCATAGCAATGATTTCCATCGCCAGCTCCACTAACATCGTCACCACCCCAATCTGTAATAGGTTTATCTTTATCAACAGTTCCGTCGTCCTTTAATTGGTATCTCACACCTCTACGATAAGATGTATTCAAATCAAACGAATAAACATCACTGGTTAACAAACCACCCTTACCGCCTGCACCACCATAACACGCCAGTTCAGAATATGTAGGAACATAATTATTTATTGCCCAAGGACAATTTTTAGCAATAGGACTTCTTAATTGACAATAGTTACGTGCACTACTATAAGGAATCCTAGTTCCTAATTCAGTCTCAAAGGTAGTTCCCATTCCAAATAAAGCCTGAGTACAAGCAAATGGTGTTGAATCAGTTGCTGAACTATTATCTTCTTGAACATCATTGCTAAGGTTACAAAGAGACTCATACCAGAAACGTGGATCAAGCCCCAGCTCAGTTTCATCACCTGAAAGCTCATAATAACGTTGTACAGCGTATCCTCCAGGGCCACTTGCTCCTGTATAATCATATACAAACATATGCA
Organism: Candidatus Gastranaerophilales bacterium; assembly: GCA_944327255.1. GTDB lineage: Bacteria > Cyanobacteriota > Vampirovibrionia > Gastranaerophilales > Gastranaerophilaceae > UBA1221. Next base: position 94,841 of record CALVHA010000004.1, read on the forward strand.
AATTAGCATCTTTTATAAGTTTTTTAAAAGCTCTTATAGAAAAAGGAGTTTTATTCTGGATTGATGGAGCGGCTGAACGAATATAGTCTGCCGTTAAACCTGTAGTTGTAATATTATTAAGAAAATCTATATACGAATATGTATTAGTAGCTTCAGGGTATAGTATGCCCGTATAACTATCATTAGAGTTATGGTTTGCATTACCGCCGGCACCGCCGCCGCCCAATAACTGAACATAAAGATAAGGAGCTGATGCGGGAGCATCAAATTCACACTGGGTAAATGTAGGATCCTCTGCCTGATTTCTATCTAAAAGTACAGACTTACCTGAAAACATTATTTCATGTAGTAGCCCATCATCACGGTTTCTATAACATATATATTGTCCATGGATTGTTCTTCTCGGTTTAAGTTTATGCTTTCTTGTAATAACAGAAGTTGCGCTCGCAAATATCAATGATAATACAAGAAGTAAAAGCATTACCTCGATAAGTGTAAAAGCCCGTTTTTTTTTGTTATGTCCAGTTGTGAAAAATTTCATACTTTATACTTGCTCCTTTTATATTAAAATTATTTTTTTATTACCAAACAATAATAACAGCACCTGTACCACCTTTAGAGCCGACCGCACCACCTGTTCCTGCTCTTGGACTGGTTAAAGCAATTCCATCCTTTATTTCCAACCCCGTTATATAATATTCCAGATCCGATGGTTCTTCATCCTGTGTAAAATTTCCATCCAATTGAATTGATAAAGCAAAATAATTTACAGGATCCTGCAAGTATGCAGGTGTATTATAATAACGATAAACCAATATTCCTCGCGCAAGTTCTGCAGTATCTGTTCCGGAATACTCTGACAAAATAGTTGAATAATCAATATTTATTGATTTTTCAAGATTATACGCCTCTCCATTTTGATTACAATATTTAACGATTACACGATTATTAGCAGCATCAATAGTACAACTTGGCGTCAAACGACACGAGTATTCTGCATATGAGACAGAACAGCTTTTCAATGTAATATTACTCCCGGAATTTGAGAGTCCCCCGGCAACTCTTAAGATTTCTCTATCATTATCATCAGCATCTGCAATATATGTATCTTCTGCTTTAGGGTCAAAGGTTGCAGGATTTGTTGCATCTACATTTGCCGGATTTCCGGGATATAAATGTAACGTGTGTGTCGTTGTCGTTAAGAATAGAGACTGATATTCTCCCTTTGAGCCACCATATTGCTGACCACCTGCACCACCACCACCAACAGCATTAACTATAAGATAAGAAGAGGAGCTCAATGGTTTGAAAGTACAATATCCGTCAGCCGGATGAGTATCTGAAATAATAACGTTTTCAGACAGCATACGCTCAGTTAATTGTCCTGCATTATCATAGTAGCATTCCATTCTGCCATGAGGAGGAATAGCAGTTTTTTTCTTATATTTTTGGGTAAACACATTTGAACAAGCTGCAACAAATATTGCAACAATTGCCATTGTCACCACAACTTCAAATAAAGAAAAACCAAAATTATATTTTTTACTCATAAAACTCCTTACCATACGATTACAACTGCTCCCGGATAACCTCTAGTTGGTTGACAAACTGTACCAGGGGCTGGAACAAGTTCACCTGTAGCACCGTAGTCATTTTCCGGTTCTGATGGCTTAAACTGGTCATTTGCTTTAAAGCATCTATAAGGTTGATTATTATTATATTCATAAGTTCTTGTCCAACCTGTTGATGCCGGATTTCCAGTTATAACAAGGCGTTCTTCTCCAGTAGTAGAGCGTAAGAATGAATAGCCACCGTCACCGCCTGAACCAGGAAGTAAATTCTGTCCCAATCCGCCATAAAGATAGTTAATAGCAGAAGGGGTTGTTGATTCTGCATCTAACTCAAGAACCGCATAGAAATCCGAGTTTACAGCAAAACGTTTTTCATTATCTCGTGCAACCCGCTTGTCAAGACAACCTGCTATTGGCCACGTGGTAGGATCATCTTTATTTATAGCTAATTCACATATAGCTGAAACGGCAATAGTCCCTTCTTCAGCAGATCTGCCTTTGAATACATCTTCCCCGAATAAGAAAACTTTAGAGCCAGCCTCACCAGTAGAAAGCCCCAATCCTCCGGCTGCGCGTAATATCTCAACTCCATCAGAATAAACAATGGTATCTGAACCATTACCGCCTTTTTTATCTCCTGCCTGTCCTTGTGCACCTCCATTACCTATTTCAAAAGTAAGATTTTTGTCTAATTTAGGGAGGAACATAGAGATAGCCTCTCCAGGAGCTCCTGCAAAACCAAATGTAGGGGTATCATAACCATAAAATCTTTCGTATTTTACAGATGCAGGGAATGTAGGCAATTCTACTACAGGTGTTGATGAATACAATCCAGTTGTTGTATCTAATGCACCAGCAGGAAGTTGTGCCTGATCCGTAATTCTTTGCCATGGCAGTGGACATTCAGTACTTGTTGGCATACTTGGATTTCCTTTAAAAGATAGATCATACTGTACTACCTGATTTGGAGTTACTTGATCTGCTGGTTTTCCATTACCGCCAGGTCGAACAAAACAAGATGTTTGTACTGTTCCATTATCCTCAATAGCAGCTGATATATAATTAGCTTCATAGTTAGCATTTTCAGCATCACATGTATCAATCCACGCAGTATACGGAGATTCAGACATACCACACACAACATCATATACTTCACCAGTAGCAGGATCATAACCTACTTGTTTTATAGGTACTGGGTTAGGAGTATGATCCTTAGGGTCTAAGTCATATTCCCAGGAGTATCTCGTAGGTATCTTACCATTTTCAAGATATCCAAAAGCTTTTTCAACAACAGGGCGAGCTGATTGAACAATTTGAATCCTAGTCGCTGTATCAATAAGGATATATTCTTTTGGAAGCTCCATACAAGCTCCATCACCGCCTTGTCCACCGTAGAAATAGGTATAAGTAGGAATAGCACCTTCCGCAGCACTAGTCCTCTTAGTAGATGGAGTACCAGTAAAACCTCTGCTTGAACAAATTTTTAAATTAGTAAGAGCCTGAACAGGTTCCCAATATGCTTTTAACCACGCTGATTTATCAGGTTCTGTTGCTAATTTATTCAATGAAACAGCATAATTCGGACAAGAAGCAGACTCTAATTTAGGATCATTTTCATTAGATAACTTACAATAAGTTCCCCAGTCTCCGGTACATGTTTGAGTATTACTCTTATCACCGTTGTCACATGCACCTTCTTTTGTTATCTTTGCTGTATTTGCCATATTCTTACAGCACTGGGTATTATATTTTACCTCTGCCATTTCTTTGTAATCATCATTTTTGTATGTTGTATCATTCGGGTCATACGGTGGATATGTACCGCCGGAGCCGCCACCTACAGCCTGAAAAGAAAAATATGCCGCATTCGGCGCCATTTCTTCAGGGTTAAACTTACATTCTGTCACAACTTTTCCTATAGGGTTTCCTGCAGCGTCAACATAGGCTGCATCTGCTCCAGATTTTTCCGTAGCATAAAACTCCATAAGGTCACCGGTCTCAGGATCTCTCCAGCATTCATATCTGCCGTGGTCTCCGCGTGTAACTCTTTTTTCCACTTTTTTATGTACAAGAGGAGGTAATGCCAGAATTAAAAAGGATAATATTAGCAATACTATCAGCATCTCTGCCACTGAAAAACCCGTCTTATCCCCCATTATTCGCTTTTTTAATTTATCCAGCATAACAAACAAATCTCCAACTCTTGTGTCTATTTTTACAGTAAAACAATATAACTATATTATACCATACAATGATACTCAAATAACAAATTTGTTACAAATTGTTATAATTTCAAACTCTTCATCACTTGACCATGTAAGCTTAACATGATATAATTTATATACAGTTAATATAATTTTTGGGAATTATCTGCGGGGTAACTTAATGTTTAAATTTCTTCAAAAGAACAAACAAGCTATGACGCTTGCTGAATTGTTATTAGTTTTTGTTATCATGGGTATCATCGCCACTATGACTCTCGTTACGCTTAAACCTGGCGAAAAGTCATTAAAATACATCTATTACAGAATGTATAATTCTATCCAAACAGCGTTTTATAATACAAGTATTAATATGCCTGAATATCTTCGTGACGACCCTGATATGGATATGGCTTTCCCTACTAAAGCCGAACTGTTCTGTAAACTGTTACTTGAATATATTAACACAGAGGCCGGAACAAACGTTTCCTGCAGTAACGAAAAAACTGTCAATGTTGATAACCCGGATTTCTCTGATGATAACGTCCAGTTTGTCGCCAGCAACGGCGCTAAAGTATGGATAGGTCACAGCGCAAATAAAAATAAAGGCGAATTTTCCGAATACAAAGGTACTGACAGTACGAATACAGAATTTTCTCTCAGGTATTACTGGGTATTTGTCGACTTGAACGGTAAAATGGCTCCGAATTCACCTGAACCTAAAGGGAAAAATATGGCCGATATAGTTGCCTTTATCGTTACTGAAGATTACACCGTTATCCCTATCGGAAAACCTGAAGTCGATCCAAGATATTTTATCGCAAGGGTTGTCTATGCCGCAGAATCTTCCGGAACCGATGATTCTGATCTAGTTACATCTACAGGAATGTCTTATCTTGCGGCGAAAAGACACGCCTGGGGTGAAGCTGGTAAAAATTTCTATGTTTCGGCTAACGAACCTATGACAATTAATTTCTACGATGGAGAAAATATTACAAACAGAAGCCCATTCTGGCTTGATTATAATTCTTCGGAATTTGATACGACTATGGCAATTACAGTCGATGATGAATGTGGTTATGTTCCGCCTGATTCTACTACAGGAACTCTTGAGGTTGAACCGGATGCATGCTATATTACTATCAAGGATTATTACTAAAAATTTACTAAATAAATTGCAAACAGGATATCGTATTTTACTTATTTAAGTTTTTGTGATATCCTGTTTTTATAAGAGATTTCTATGAGGGAGATTATGATTAATAGAAAATTGACTGTATTAGGGATTTGCATTTTAGCCGTTTTCGGCGGAATTATTGCTTTTAACATTAAAACAAAACCTGAACAAATCGAAACGCTAAATGCTTTCATTAGTTCCGAGTCCGTTAGCATTCAGTCCGGAAACTCGGGAATAATTAAAAATATTCAGGTCAAACAGTCCGATAAAGTGCAAAAAGGACAGGTGCTCGCTGAAATTGAAACATCTGTACCAGTTACTAAAACCGTAAAAAATGATGGACAAAAATTAAAACAAGCTGAAGAAAAATACGAAAATGCTGCTATTATGTACAAAGATGGAGTAATTTCTCAAGCAGAATATGACAGGTACCTTAATAACCTTGAGAAAGAACAAAATAATGCTGAAAAACCTCAAAATAAAGTTATACTGACTTCACAGGTTACTAAAATTTATGCCCCGATAGATGGCGTAGTTGTTCTTAACAACTTGAAAAATGGTGATACTGTTAATAAAGAAGCAATTATTGCAAAGGTTAATTCATCTCATAAAGAAATTAATGCATATTTTCCGGTTTCATACAAGGATGAAATTAAAACCGGTTGCAGCGTTAATATTACAGTAATTAAATTCCCTGAAAAAACTTTTACCGGAAAAATACAAGAAGTTTCACTGCCTGATAACAAAGGGATTCCTGTAAAAATTTCATTTGATCAGGATACTTCCAATCTCGATTTTTTAAATGGTGATTCTGCTATTGTAAAAATTAAGTAACAATTCCAAAATATATTAGCAAAAATATTTATGCTTTATTTTTATATTTGTAGTATAAATTGGGTAGGGAAAGTTTTGTGTGTAAAAAATGATTATATCAGTAAATAATACTCAAAGTAAAAATACTTATGCCTCGTTTAAAAGCTCCGAACAGGTCAAAAAGGCTTATGTCAGCAGGCGCTATCATAATTCGGAACTGGTTGATTTTAAAACTAAAATGAAAGCGGCCGCCGGTGGAATTATTGGAACAGCATTACCTCTTGTGTATTTTACAAGGAAAAATCCCGGACTGAAAAGCGTTATAAATATGAAATACGGGCTAAAAGAAATGCTTGTAACAAGTATTTCCGGAATTATGGGTGGAGCTGCATTCGGAATGATTGGCGAGCCTTCAAAAAAACAGGAACGAAAAAGAAAAGAAGCAATATTTCAGATAATGAACTGTACACTCCCTCTGCTTGGAGTTGCCGGTTTTCTTAAACTTACTGATAAATTTAAAGAACTGGATAATAAACCTGCAAAAATTACAGGAACAATACTTGGTGTAGCATTTGGCATGTGGGGAGGAGCCAGAATTTCAAATAAAATTAACGATCCTAAGGATCTTGAACCTGACAGAAAAATAGAAATGAAAGATGCAATTGCAAATATCGATGATGTATTCAGTGCACTTGTCCTTGCTAAATTCCCGTTTATAGACAAATTACATATCGAAAAAACATTACCTTTAATCTTTGCATGGTGCGGGTATAGAGCAGGTCAAAGCAATTAATTTACCATTTCTCTCAATTTTTTCAATTTATCCCTAATTTCCGCGGCTCGTTCAAAGTCAAGGATTTTAGCAGCTTTATGCATATCTTTTTCCAATTTGTCGATAAGTTTTGGCAAATCCTTTTTCTCAACTCCCAAATCAACCATTTCTTCTGCAACAATATCCTCAAGATCTCGATAACTTGCAACGAGTGAGAGAAGATTATTTTCAATAGGTTTTTTGATAGTTTGTGGAACAATCCCGTATTTTTTATTATAATCAAGCTGAATCTTACGACGGCGTTCCGTTTCATCAATAGCCTTTTGCATTGAATCCGTAATCTTATCTGCATACATAATAACTTCACCGCAAGCATTACGTGCAGCTCTCCCTATTGTTTGAATTAAACTTGTTTCAGAACGCAAAAAACCTTCTTTATCTGCATCCATAATTGCTACGAGAGAAACTTCAGGAATGTCAAGGCCTTCTCGAAGCAGGTTAACACCAACAAGGACATCAAATTCACCCAGTCGCAAATCTCTTAAGATTTCAACACGTTCTAAGGATTGAATTCCGCTGTGAAGATATCTGACCCTAATTCCTTCCTGAATAAAGAAGTCCGTCAAATCTTCAGCCATACGTTTGGTGAGAGTTGTAATAAGAACTCTCTCATTTTTATCCGCACGTTTCTTAATTTCACCCTTTAAGTCATTAATTTGAGTAGCAATAGGACGTACACTAATCTTCGGGTCAACAAGCCCCGTCGGTCTGATAATTTGTTCAACAAGTTGTTGAGAAGTATCTCTCTCAAACTCACCCGGAGTTGCCGAAATATAAATTTTTTGATGAACTTTATCAAAAAATTCATTATTCTTTAATGGTCTATTATCCTTCGCGCAAGGCAGTCTGAAACCATATTTTATAAGAGTATCTTTTCTTGAGGAATCTCCATGGTACATTCCCTTTAATTGCGGCAGGGTAACATGAGATTCATCAATAACCGTTAAAAAATCTCCTCTGAAATAATCTAATAATGTTGCAGGAGCAGATCCTGGAGGACGACGTTCAATTATACGGGAATAATTTTCAATTCCTGAACAATAGCCCATTTCTTTTATCATTTCTATATCGTATTTCACGCGCTGTTCAAGTCGCTGTGCTTCTACAAGTTTATTTTCATTATTAAGTTCAACAAGTCTTTGCTGTAATTCCTGACGGATTAAAGAAATTGTTTCATCAACATTCTCATCGTATGAAAGATAATGAACTGCAGGATAAATTACAACTTTTGGCGGAGTTTCAAGAATTTCACCAGTTACATTATCAATACGTACAATTCTTTCGATTTCATCACCGAAAAAGCAAATTCTTGTAACAATTTTTTCATAAGCGGGCATAATTTCAACAATATCCCCTCTTGCCCGAAAAGTAGAACGCTCAAGCACAAGATCATTTCTTGAATACTGGACATTAACAAGATGAGCAAGCAAATCATCTCTTTCTATTTCATCGCCCACCTTAAGCTCTACAGATCCTTTAAAATAATTTTCAGGTAAGCCTAAACCGTAAATACAACTCACTGAGGCAACTATAATAACATCATTTCGTTCATAAAGACTACGTGTAGTATTGTGCCTTAGACGATCAATTTCTTCATTAATAGAAGCCGATTTTTCTATATAAGTATCAGTTCTTGGAATATAAGCTTCAGGCTGATAATAATCATAGTAGCTTATAAAATATTCAACGGCATTATCAGGAAAGAGTTCTTTAAATTCATTATACAATTGAGCTGCAAGAGTTTTGTTATGTGCAATAATGAGAGTTGGCTTTTGAATCTGCTCAATAACATTTGCAATAGTAAAAGTCTTACCGGAACCGGTAATCCCCAATAATGTTTGAGAATCATCACCACGAAGGATCCCTTCTGTCAACTCTTTTATAGCTTTAGGCTGATCGCCTGCCGGAGAATATTTTGAAGATATTTTAAAGCGCCTATCCATACCTAAATTTTATACCAAAGCAACAAAAAATAAAATAACCTATCGGTTATTTGAAAATTTATTATTTGAATGATAATATAAATCATATGAAGAGTATTAATAAAGTAATATTATGTGGATTAGGAGCTGTCGGAACGGTTTATGCCGATAAACTTCAAAGATTTGACGAAAAAAATTTCAGGGTTCTTGTAGATGAAGAGCGGCTCAAAAGATATATGGCAAACCCAATATCTTTTAACGGTAATAAACTGAATTTTCATTATATTACTCCTGATACTGAAGATTTCAAAGCTGATTTAATAATTATTGCAACAAAAATGACCGGATTAGATGATGCAATAAAAAATATCAAAAATTTTATTTATGAAAATACGATTATTATACCGCTCTTAAACGGTGTAACAAGTGAAGAACTGATTGCAGATGCGTACGGCTGGGATAAAGTTTTATATGCTTATTTTATCGGACATAGTTCTGTCAGAACAGGCAATACGATTGTTCATGATGATGTCAATACTTTTGTCTTTGGAGCCGACAAAGAACCTGATGAAAGAGTAGAGCGCGTAAAAGAATTTTTTGACAGAACAAAAATCAACTATAAAGTACCTGAAGATATAAGACACTCTTTGTGGTGCAAGTATATGCTTAATGTTGCATCTAATCCTACAACCGCCCTTTTAAGAATGACCTTTGGCGAAATGCTTGAAAATAAATATTTTATGCAACTTGCCATAAACATTATGAAAGAAGTTCAGGCTGTGGCAAAAGCAGAAGGAGTCAGAAACACGACAACTATGATTGACGAAACCATAGCACACCTACATACAATGATACCTGGCGGGAAAACTTCGATGCTTCAGGATGTAGAAGCAGGCAAACATACTGAAATTGATATGTTTGCCGGGACTATGATTGAGCTCGGAGAAAAACATAATATTCACACTCCTTACTGTTCATTTCTTAAAGAAATGTTTGATATAATACATGAAAATCAAAGAATTCATAACAACAATAATATAGTGTGCAAAATTCATTAATAATGAGACAATTTTTTCACGATAAACGAGAAGCGCCTAAATGGCGCTTTTCGTTTATTCTTTATTTTTATTATTGTGTAACTTCTTCCGCTGGAGCTTCTTCTTTAGATTTATGCTTTCTTTTTGTACATCTTTCACAAGTAATCTTGCCATCGACAAGTATAAGTTTTATTGTATCTCCCGGAGAATACTTTCCTGAAAGAATTTCTTCAGCAAGCATATCTTCAATTTTACGCTGAATCAATCTTCTCAAAGGTCTAGCACCGTAAGCTTCTGAATAACCTGCTTCCGCAAGATGATCCTTAACTTCATCAGTAACCTCAACAGATAATTCTCTCTCATCAAGACGTTTAAATAAATCTTTCAACATCAAATCGACAATCTGTCTGATTTCTTCTTTAGTCAAATGAGCAAATACAATTGTTTCATCAATACGATTCAAGAACTCAGGTCGGAAAGCTTTCTTCATTTCTTCAGTAACCGTTTCTTTAAGTTTTTCGTATTTATCTTTTGATTCGTCATCAGAAGTTGAGAAACCAAGCTTAGACGTTGTCGTAATCATGCTTGCTCCAACATTTGATGTCATAATAATAATTGTATTTTTGAAATTAATATGACGACCTTTGGAATCAGTTAATCTACCGTCATCCAATATTTGTAACATAATATTGAATACATCAGGGTGAGCCTTTTCAATTTCGTCAAATAATACAACCGAATAAGGTTTCTTTCTGATAAGTTCCGTTAAATGCCCACCATCATCATATCCAACATATCCTGGAGGAGAACCGATAAGTTTTGCAGTTGAATGTTTTTCCATAAATTCAGACATATCAACTCTTATCATGTTATCTTCTGATCCGAATACAGCCTCAGCCAAAGCTTTAGCAAGTTCAGTTTTACCAACACCAGTAGGACCACAGAAGATAAAACTTCCAATTGGTCTATTAGGACTCTTCAAGCCAACTCTTGCACGTCTGATTGCCTTAGAAATTGCAACAACTGCATCGTTTTGCCCGATAACACGGGCATGAAGAGTATCTTCAAGTTTAAGAAGTCTTTCACTTTCACCCTCAGTAAGTTTAGTTACAGGAACACCAGTCATTGTTGCAATAACTTCTGCAACATTTTCCGCAGTTACAGTAGGCTTATTAGCTTCATGCTCTTCTCTATACTGTTGAGCAAGTTCCCTTATACGTTCTTTTAAATCTGCTTCATCATCACGCAGTTGGGAAGCTTTTTCAAATTCTTGATTTCTTATAGCATCTTCTTTTTCTTTAATCAAAGCACGCAATTCTTTTTCAAGCTCCTTCCCTTCAGGAGAAAGAGTAGAAACTTTCAAACGAACTTTAGAAGAAGCTTCATCAATAACATCAATTGCTTTATCTGGTAAAAATCTGTCAGTAATATATTTATTAGAAAGTTTTACCGCTGCAACAATAGCCTCATCAGAAATAATCAATTTATGGTGATCTTCATATTTTTGTCTGAGTCCCTTCAAAATTTCAATTGATTCATCTTCACTTGGCTCATCAATAATTACAGGTTGAAAACGTCTTTCAAGAGCTGAATCCTTTTCAACGTATTTTCTATACTCTTCAAGGGTTGTTGCACCTATAACTTGAATTTCACCTCTTGATAACGCAGGTTTCAGGATGTTAGCAGCATCAATGGCTCCCTCAGCAGCACCTGCACCTATTAAAGTATGCATTTCATCAATTACAAGTATGATATTACCTGCTTGCCTGATTTCGTCCATAATTTTTTTAAGACGTTCTTCAAATTCACCTCTGTACTTTGTACCTGCAACAAGCAAGCCCATATCGAGCTGAATAACTTTTTTACCGTCAAGAATATCAGGCACTTCAGCATTAACGATTCTAATAGCAAGACCTTCGGCTACTGCCGTTTTACCAACACCAGGTTCTCCAATAAGAACAGGATTATTTTTGGTGCGTCTTGCAAGAATTTGAATAACACGTTCAATTTCTTTATCACGGCCTACAACCGGATCTAATCTTAACTCTTGAGCAGCAAGAGTTAAATCTCTGCCGAATTCATCAAGACTAGGAGTTTTTGTTTTACCGCCGGAAGAAGATGATGAACTTGAAGAAGAGCCACCGGCAACAGAAGCCTGCGGTTTTGATTCCCCAAGCATTTTTACGACATTACTTCTGACCTTATTCAGATCGACACCGAGATTTTCAAGAACACGCGCCGCAACACCTTCTCCTTCTCTAATCAGCCCTAAAAGAAGATGTTCCGTGCCTATGTAATTATGACCCAACTGCCTTGCTTCATCCCATGATAACTCAAGAACTCTTTTGGCTCGAGGAGTAAAAGGGATTTCCACCGCAACAAAACCTGAACCTCTACCGATAATCTTTTCGACCTCTGCACGTGCGTCTTTAAGATTAACGCCCATAGATTTAAGGGTTTTAGCAGCAACACCAGTTCCCTCTCCAATAAGTCCCAGCAAGACCTGTTCGGTCCCGACAAAATTATGCCCTAACCTGCGAGCTTCTTCCTGTGCAAGCATTATTACTTTTATCGCTTTTTCCGTAAAACGTTCAAACATTATTAGCTCCTATTCTCTACTTATTTTTATATATATTTTACATAAAAAACAAAAAACTTTCAATACTATCGAAAAGATTTTTTGAGAAAATATTTTGACCTAATTTATAATAAACATGCCAAATCAAAGGAAACAATCTCATAAGGCAATAAACATTCCTTCAATTCCTTACAGCAATAAGATTTTTCATAAAATATAAAAAAGTAGTTGACAATAAATTTTGTTTTGGTACTATAGAAAACGTGGAAGGAAACCAAAACGGTTTAACTGACACATAAGCCGAAGTAGCGTAAGTTATTATGGCAAATGGGCTCCCATCGTCTAGAGGCCTAGGACAACACCCTTTCACGGTGTAGACGGGGATTCGAATTCCCCTGGGAGTATTATTAAAAAGAGGCAAAAAGCCTCTTTTTTTTTATTTCTATAATTTTAGAATAAAAATCCCCTTCATTTTAACATGAAAGGGATTTTTTATTATTTAAAATCATATCCGGCAATAGAGCCATATTTACCAATAACTTTGCCATCAGTAGAACTTTTTATAAGCGTAGCTCCTAAGGCAACTTCAGGATCTAATGACGGGTTTCTTGTCGCAAATATTCCGTAAGAAGAATAAATAAAAATATTAGCTAAAAAAATTATTCGACTTTAATTGGATACATTAATATTTTTTTCAAAAGACTAGCTCGTTTTTTTGCTGTTTTGTCAGAATTAACCGGCACGTCTTGAGAAGTTTTTTGCAGAAGGTTGTTAGAAACTTCTTTGTCAGGATCATTCGGAGTATTATTTTTTTTACGGATGAAATATTTTATTTTTAGATAATCATATGTATTATCTAAGGCAATATTATCCCTCTTAATCCATGTATTATTTTTCGTTTTAACAAAATTATTCTCAATAATATTGTTATTAACTATAATAAAACTATTCTGAGCAATACTTTTACAGGCAGATTGTCCATGAGGTTCCGAGCACTCTAAAGCATTTTTACTTTTTATATAAGCCTTTGTTTCAGGACCAACATTTGTTAATGCAGAGCTCAACAAACCTGCAAAAACGAACAAAAAAGAAAGAAAAACATGCAAACAGCCTGTTATAGCCTTAGGCCTTTGATTGAATAAAAAATACGTCAGTGGAAATGCATATAAACATGCTATTCCCGATATTATGCATCCGATTAACGAAGTGGAATAAGCAAAGATTGCCATGAAAAAGGAAAACAGACTCAATAAAACCAAAAATATAGTTAAAGAAAATTTTATAACTTCAAGTATAATCCGTATTGGACGAGAGTCCATAAATGACATGCTGCTTTGAGGATCTACAACCATATTCTTCTCCTTTTAAAATTATTCTAGTTATAGATTTCTCTTTTGTCAATGTAGACATTTATTTGTTAAAAGCATGCATAATTGTATATAGTTCTGTTTAAAAACACGTCATTAACTGAACAAATTTTGGCATTATCACTATATATCTCAGGTTTTAATTACACCGCGTTATCAACTGCCTTGCGAGGAAGACTCGTCAACAAACACACAAACAGAACAAAATATTAATCATCAAACTTCTTTCTTATCAAAAAGTTTTTGTTTGATTCTGCGCTGACAAACTCCAACATAGGTTGTTATAACCATAGTCAAAACAAAATACAAATAAGTTGTCTGAACAGGGTTATAAATCCAATAGATATCATGATTTGCTCTTTCTTCAATCGGGATTCCGTTAATCTTAAAGAATACAGCAGTAATAATATACATAACAAGAAGGTGGTTTGCCATAATATGGTACGTAACATTTCCCATATCCTGCAAAAATTTTACATCCTTAAGATACGGATACAAAATTTTTACAACAAACAAAGAAGCCCAAATTCCAGTAATACTTGTTAAAACAGGGACTATTATCTGATCATCAAATCTAGCCCAAACAAGTACATAACTTAACCCAATACCATGCTCTGGATCATAATCCCTGTTAAACATCCACAGAATCGATTGTATACATATCATCCACCCAAGCCATTTTGTAGTAAAAATATTATATTTATCCTTGACAAAATGAGTATAAAAATATCCCAGATAAACAAAGAATAAAGACATCATTGTCCTAATAACAACAAGAGCTACAGGTGTTAGAGAGATAGCTTTTGAAAGCGGGATTGCGCTAAAGCCGAGGATTGCAAAAAATATTAAATGAAAAAACTTATTATCCTTTATTCCTTTTAAGATTCTAAATAAAAACAAAAAAGTTATCATTGTCATAAATAATTGAGTTACAAACCACAGAGGGCAAGACAAATCAAACTGATGCCCATTTAAAAATGGAGTTATAAAAAAGTTTTTTAAAGTAATAGACTCACCCCAGAATTTTCCCGTAAGCTTAGCTATAAGAATAGTGACAAACATATAGAACAGGTTATACCAGAAATACGGAACAAGAAGACTTTTTATTCTCCTATCAATAAAATTTGCAACATCATTCAAATATTTATCTTTAAACAAACATCCTGAAATAAAGAAAAACAAAGCCAGTTGAAATGAATACGGCGGAAAAATTCCAAGTAAAGAAAACTCCAAATGTCCTGAGACTACAAGCAAAATCGCCAAAGCCTTCAACATATTCATTTCATTATTAAAAACATTTCCCATAAGCTAAGTATATCAGAAAATCCATTTTTGGCTACCTGCTTAATATAACTATTATTCAGTTTCATCTTCAATTTTAACAGGTTCAGCAGCTGCATTACTATCTTTTTTTAAAATAATAATAAGCACAGCAGCAAGAATTGTCAAAATTCCCACACAAATTTTTACAGTAAGCTGTTCATGAAAAATTACAACCCCGAAAAAGATAGCAGTTACAGGCTCCAATGCACCTAAAATCGCAGCAGGAGTCGCACCTATTATCTTGATTGAAGAAGTCATTGCCGCAAGAGAAATAATAGTTGGCAATAAAGCCAGAGCAGTCGCATAGAACCATAAAACCGGAGAATGCATAACTTGAAGTTCAGCAAAAAAGTCTAAATTATATACATAAATAATAATTCCGAATAACATAACATAAAAAATCATTTTGTCAGAATTCATCTTAGCAATAGATGGAATATTCTTTACACCGGTAATATAAATTGCATAACTTAGGGCGGATAAAAACACCAGAAAAACCCCGAACAAATTAAGAGTCTGTCCTTCCTTCCCATTATATAAAAGCGCAATTCCGCAAGTTGTAAGCACTATCGATACAACTGTCATAAATCGAAGTTTTTCTTTAAAGAACATAACCATAATAAGAGATACAAGTATAGGATAAATGAAAAGTATAGTAGAAGCGATTCCCGCATCCATATATGTGTAACTTTTAAATAAAGTATAAGAGGAAAATGAAAAAATTAACCCCATTGTAAGAAGCGGCAAAAATTCATGTCTTGAAATTCTAAGATGAACTTTTTTGAAAAATTTCAACCAAATACCCAATATTAATGTAGCCAGAGCATAACGGTAAAAGAGCACAGAATTAACACCAACATGCGCAGAATATAAAGGGAGAGCGAACAACGGATTCATACCATAACAAGCAGCAGCTATAGCCCCATATATTGCACCGGCAAATTTTGAATTTTTGTTCATGTAGTTTATCTCCCGCCAATAGAATGATAAAAATAAAAATTATTATAAGTCAATAAATATTGTTATACAGGTAAATTTTTTTTTCAAATTATCAATTTTTAAGCTGGCAAACATCCACCCATTTTTCGCTTTTAGATATCATAAACAATTCATCACATGTAAGCTCAATAGCAGAATTAGATGTTCCACAAGCAGGGAAAACAGTGTTAAATCTGCATATAGAAGTATCACAATAAACTTTTACATCATCACGTTTTATTGCAAACGGACAAACCCCACCCACAGGATGCCCTATTAAATCTAACACTTCATCCGGATTTAACATTTTTGCCTTAATGCCGAACTCATTTTTAAATTTTTTATTATCAATTTTTGTATCACCTGCAGTAACAATAAGAATACAGGTGTCATCTTTTTTAAACGACAAAGTTTTAGCGATACGCGCAGGAATAACATTAAGAGCAGATGCAGCCAAATCAACAGTTGCACTTGAAGTTTCAAGCTCTCTTATATTCCTATCTTTGCCGTATAACCGTAAATATTCTTTAACATTTTCTATTGACATTATCTTGCCTAAAAGATTTATAGTATAATTTTACAATAAAAAAAAATTAAATTGGAGAAAATATTGTGATTATTAATTGTATAAGCTTTAAAGGGAATATTTGCCGAAAAAGAATAATTGAAAACACCGAACAAATCATAACAAAAAAACGAACCATTATACAAAATAATAAACCTTTAGCTGCAACATACACATATATTTTAGATAATACTAAAAGGAATTTGAACTTAACAAATAGCGGGTTAGTGGATAATAGAATCTCAAATTACTTTAAAGTCAAAAATTATCACAAAATTATTAAAAATAAATATGCTAAATAAAAAATAATCTACTACCATTTCTATAGAATATTTTCTAAACTATTTGTTTTTAGAAATGAAGCATATTCCTTTTCAACAACATAGTAATCATTTAATCCAAATTGATTCTTCAAAGTAATACGTCGTTCAATAGGCAACACTTTTTTATGGTTCTAGCAATTTTTATTTTTAGGGAACTTATAGTGTATGTGTAAAAAATAAAAGGTGATAGTATGTTAATTAATCTTACCCCGATATATTTTCAATATAATAAAACTCAAAGCGGATGGC
>CALVHA010000005.1 GCA_944327255.1 Candidatus Gastranaerophilales bacterium
ATAAACTCTACTCCAAAGTACCGGAAGTTTTCGCAATCCTTATGAAGAAAGATATAAACGGCGAATATGTTTATTCTGATATGACAAAAGCCGATTTTATTCTTAGCAAATTTGATTTTATTGATAAAGTAAATCAGAAAGAACTCCTTGAAGAAGTCCAGCTGGCAGAAAAATTTTATAATTATTTTGACGCCCCAGAAAAATATCCGGTAGAAACACTTGGGCTTGGAGAACGCCAAAAAGCTTTGCTCAAAAAGCTGGAAAATGAAATAACAGACCAAATTGATGTTTATGATATGAATAGAATCATAGATACAATCGTAACTCTCAGAAACGACAGAGATTTGGATTACTATGAAAAACTGGAAAGCCGCAATATATCTCAATCCGACAATCTTACGACTGTAAAACATTTAAAAACCGATGAGCAGCGTGATATGTTAGATAAAATACTAACCCAAACCAAATCCTGGGAGTCAGTCTATATTACAGCAGTGGAAATGGCGACAACACACAATATCCCACATCTGAAAGAATATATATCAAAAATACTTCAACAAGAGAATCCAAAACTTCTTAAATGGGAGTTGAAAGAATTATCCGATTTGCGTTACAACGACACTTTCAAAGAACGTAGTTATCTGTTAAATGATGGACGTCTTAACATACATAATATCAAGAATCTTTGCTATATGGAGTCTAATAAATATGAAAACAATGTAATAAATCGTAAGTTATTGGAAGATAAAACTCTGACAGGCGATAAAATTGTAAGATTGGCGCAAGTTGATGATAAATATTTTGATGTATATAACAAATTAAAAAATACGAATTTATCTAAAGAAGACGCAATTAGTATTGCAACACAAGCCTATAAGATAGATGAAATAATAGAAAACAATGATTATCTTCTCAACATGAATTTGGCAAAAGATGATTGGAATTTCCTGTCAGAAAGTGTATATGCAACGGATTTGTCAGCACTTAAAAACCGTACAGAACTGCAGGACCCGTCTTTAAATCTAACTATTGCTGAAAGAATTGGTCTTGCCAAACACTTTTCATCCCAATTGAATGATAGACAATATACAGCAATGCTGGAACGTGGACTTTTGCATGATACATCATTAAAAAACAGCCAAATTATACTGCTATCTAGTCTCACCGATACAGACTATGCAATCGTAAAAGAAAGAGATATTATACATAATCTCAATGAAAATGATTTTAACCACTGGAATCTGGACGTATTAGTAAAAATGGACGATGAAACTTATAACAACTACAATGATATCGAGAATAATCTGACTGAAAATATGAAAAAACGCGGACTGACTTTTGATGAAAAAATAGTGCTGGCGAATTGTACAAAAGAAGAACTTGCATCTATTGATGAATATTTATACTTTGAAAACAGAGGCTCCAGTCAATTTAATATTGATGAGTGTAAAGAACTGAGGAGAAATCTTGATATAAGAAGTAATGTTTATCCGGAAGAAACCGTAACCGCTGCAAAAGCGACAATTAAACAATTAGCAGATAATAAAACACTTGCAGATCAAAAACAGCAACCTCTAAGTGTCATAGAAATATTTCAACTAATGGATGGCCATGATATAGATACAGAAGTGCTAAATTTAGTTACACATGAAGGACGAAATACCTCAGGCGCCTGCAGACTTTCAGCAAAGACGGCAAAAGACTTATATAAAATGACTCAACAACCTAACAGCAGTTCTCAAAAATATACACCTGAACAAAGTGCAGAACAAAGAGCATTGCTGGAAAAACTTATCTACATCCCGGGACGCGGGAACGCACAGATTGAACCTGAAAATCTGTCAAGAATTATGGCACAACTGGGCAGTGTTGAAAACTTTGAAAAACACAAAGATTTTATCTATAACGCAGACCGTGCAGCACACAATATCCCGCAATGGAACGGTAATAATATTTTTGAACATATAATGTATACCCCTGACGAACGGCTGCCAAAAGCTAAAAAATTTATGTTCATTGAAGAAAGAGGTACGAAACAATTCGATGCCGATGAGGTTAGACACCTTGCAGCGCTGGAGGATGAAGAGTTACGCAAGGTTGAAAAATACATCAAAAACCCTAAATTCAATGCAGAACATATCACAAATATTGCAGCACAAAATGAATCTGTACTGACAAAACTGGATGAAATATCCGGTTATAATTATCAGGCTAATGTATTAATTGCTGCAGCAGAACTTGATGATGAATGTTTCAACAATTTCAAAACTATTGCAAAGTCAGGAATAATTAAAAATGGTACAATAATATTAGATTTGTCATCATTAAAAGGTGAAAAATTCAAACAGCTTACAGAATTAATGCAGATTGAAAAAGCACATAACCAAACTAATTATTTTAAAGAAATAGCATCTCTTGATGCAGAACAATTTGCAAGAGCCAAACAACTTCTTGCAAAAGGTTATAATGGTGAAATGGCTTTCACTCTCGGGCAATGTAAGGATGAAAAAATATTAGAAAAATATGATAAAGCAATAGAAGAAGCCAAAAAGAAACGCAACCAGCTTAAATCAGGTGTCGCAGACTTAACCGACAATGATATAGTTGATTTCTTCAACAAAAATAAAACATCAACTCTGATGACCATTGATATGGTAGGTCTGCCTGTATTTACACATTCTTACACATCAAAACTGACAGGGGTTGAAAGTTTTGTAGAATCAGTAAAAGTATTAAAACAAAATCTAAGTGCCGAAAATTTTACAGATTTAGAAGCACGCATAAATGACAAAAGCCTTGAACCACAGGAAAAAATTGCTAAAATCCGCACACTCAGCACCATCTTAAATCAATATACAAATCCAGAGACGCTGCAAGAGTTTATAAGCCTAATCAAACCAAACACACCGTCAAAAGACGAAATCCAAAAAGCAAAAGACATCTGGGCAAATCCAAAAGCAAAATTTGACGATAAATTGAATGAATTTTGTGAAACATTCGGGCTTGATAAAGATAACAAAAAAGTAGTTGAATTCTTCAACAAACGAGCCCAAACCAACGCAAAAGGCTACAAAATTCTTAACGGTGTAAAAGAATCAGAACTTGCCAAACTGCTTGAAATAGAAGTCGTAAGAAAACGCAACGAACACGAATGGAACACTGCCATTGATAAAAAAGTTTACGAAAAAATCGGCGTAACATACACACCTGAACTCTCAAGACGACTTAACCTCGCCGATAATAAATATTTATCAACATTCTTCCACGCAAATCGAGGTTTCAAAGAAAACTTTGGCGAAATGGTTGACCATATTGTTGAGAACCCTGACAAATCCATCAGAGAAATCTTTGATGAACTGCCGCAAAACATAGAAACTCAAAGACA
This sequence comes from Candidatus Gastranaerophilales bacterium, assembly GCA_944327255.1. Lineage (GTDB taxonomy): Bacteria > Cyanobacteriota > Vampirovibrionia > Gastranaerophilales > Gastranaerophilaceae > UBA1221. The sequence continues at coordinate 3,386 of CALVHA010000005.1, forward strand.
ATTTGAAAAATACGGAATTGATTACGACAAATGGGTTTCAGCAAATAAAGACTCCTATCTGGTTGTTGAAGTTGAGGCAAGCGCACAAAAATCCAGACAGGCTGCAATTGCAAACCTTGAAGCAGACTTGAACGACCCTGATTTCAAAGCAATACCTAAAGAAGAAACCGACAAAATTTACAAAGCACTTGAAGAAATCGGTGTCACCACCAAAACTAAAAAAGAACCACGCTACGATGAAGACGGTTTTATCAGAGGCTATGATGATATAACAAGATTATACGTCAATGACAAACCTATTACGTTCAATAAGCTGGAAAAAGCTCTTTCTGCAATAAAACAGGTTATCAACGAAAATGACTTCTGGACAAAAACAAACAGCGACCCTGCAATCGATCAGGCAAGAACAACGATTTACAACCATATTATGAAACTTAGAGATGCGGAAGTTGATGCAACATCAAACCTGAAAGACAATGAACTTGCAACTCTGGAAGTTCACAAAACCGATATGAACAACATTTCGCATTCACTCTTCTTAGGGAATCATGCTGGCTGTTGCACTGCTGTCGGGTCAAGTATCGGTAATGACTATGCGGCTCCGAGATACATTATGGACAAATGCATTTCAGCTATTGAAGTTATTGACGGCAAAGAATTCGTTGGCAATACAATGTGCTACTTTGCAGAAGTTGACGGCAAGTTAGCTCTGGTTCTCGATAATATTGAAATGAGCGCAAAATATCAAAACAATGACCAAATCCGTGATGTCTTTATGGATTATGCAAAACAACTTTGTGAAGAAGTAGGCAAACCGGAACTTCCGATTTATGCAGGACCTTACAGGCACAAATTCAATATGACCCCGTACCCGATAGATTCTCATGACCTGAAAATCATAGGCTCAACTGACGGAGAAAATACTTACATAGATTTTGCCGGACAATATGTAATAGACGGAGAAAAAGTCAGCCGGACCAAGCTTTATAAAATAAGATAGTGCCAAAAATTGCACATATGAATAATAATATTACTTTTATCTATTAGCTGCACAAACAAGCGGTTTTCTTGCAAAAACTAAATTCCTCATAAATAAATTTTAATATACTATTGGACAATTATCCCAGCACTCTATTAAAAACACTTTATAACAAGCAATCAAGTCAAAAGTTGTTATTCTTGTTTTTTATTAAAAAAACTCAGGACCATCACTAAGATGTCTAGTATCACCTTCATCTAATTTATACTTTTTATATATATCATCTAATTCTGTTCGTACTTGTTTTTTGTCAGTAAAATTTCTAACAATTAATTTTATTGAATCCACAATTCTATTACCGGTACTGACATTTTTCTTTGGAACAAAAGGGGATTGATTATGTAAAAAATCTCTTTCTAAATCATTAACATATAAGCATGTCTGGAAATATTCATCCGTCTTATGTGGGGTACGAAAAGAGACTATACTTATAGTATCATGTTTCCCATCATTTAAAATATTTTTTACTGCATTAAGAAATTTAACATCACCAGTTTTTTTAGCATGGTCAAATGCATCTCTCAACGCATTCGTCGGAACTAGTTTTGACGAAAAAGCCGGACTATTGTTATTGCAGCGATTAATTGATTGAATATACATTTTTAACCTCCTTATTCTTAAATAGTTAGAATATCTATAATACTATAATATTACAATACTATAATACTACAATTTCCAAAACATGAATAATTCACACCTAAAGAGATATCGTACAATCCATTCAAATCCTATTCATTAATATATTTATTAACAATATTATATGTATTTGGGAATAATTTTATAAAATCAGCTTTATTGCCATCATCTGTACCCATTGCATAGCTAAACATTTGTGCAAATATTTCCATTCTTGATGCATCAGCAACATCAATATCTTTCATATTAGGAATTACATCTAAGCCCCTATTATAAAATTCACCGAGTAGATAACCATATTTGTATCGTATTCTAAAATCTAAATTCAGAGATTGCAAATCTTTTTCAAGAGCTTGTTTAAATTCTTTTTTGTCACTATAACCGTTATTTTTCCTATATTTTTCTAAAAATTTTTCTTCACTTGGAAGGAGATTAATTTCAGAATCTGACTTTCCATAATATTTATTAATTAGTTTTTGATGTTCTGAATGCAATTCTTTATCTCCACCGTAGGAATCATAGAGGTGTCCCAACTCATGCATTGTTGCCTGTTCTATTTCTTTTTTAGCAGTAAATGACGGAGGGAATGAAAATATATTTGATACTTTATCAAAAAGAAATGCGGACTCCTGTATAAAAATTTCTTTGCGTTCTAAGTCATCAGTTGTAATACCTTTTGTTGCTTTAAACATTTTTTCATTCTCTTTTAAATATTTATTTAATTCAGAACCAGTTTTAGGCAAATTTGAAAAATCAGATGTAACATGAACATTCAACTTTCCAAAGATATTCGGGACTTTTTTTAAAGCTTTTTCTGTAGCTGATCGCACTGCTTCTTTAGTTGAAGTATCAACTTTATTAATAGAACCATCGTGATAGTATATTTTTGCATAAAAATCCGGCATTAGATTATATCCCCTTTCTATTATAAAGTATTTTCGATATAAAATATTGCTTGATTGTTACAAAACTTATTAAACGACAATAACAAAACATACAATTTAAATTAAAAAAATAGAATATCTGATACTTTACAAAGAAAAATCTTCGTAGTATATTTCAAGTGTACATTTTACACCAATAAAGAAGGATATTATTATGAGAATTGATTTTAAACCCCAAAAACTTATTAACAATCTGGCTTTAGAAAACAAAACCGAATCAGGTATTAGAAGAATTATCACAACGCCAAAAAGAACTATTGATATGACACTTAATCCTTTAAAAAACTCTTACCCTAAAGAATATTATGTGTCCTCATTCAATGTATACGACCGTAAAAGTAACCTCTTAAAATCAATGCAAAGAACTATTGATGAAAACAACCATATCTCTACAGAGATTACAAGACCTAAACATAAAAATCCTATAAAATAGTTTGATAAAACTTTTTGTTTAGAATATAATCTTTTTATGGCTGTGGGAAGTTCTATAAAAAGTAAGATTAGAAATATAACCGTTCTGGATAAATATTTACTCAGACAGGTTATTGAAATGTTTATAATGGGCGTATTTGTTTTTACGTCCATTATCTTCGCTTCAGATACTTTTATTACCCTGATTAAACAAATTTCGTTATTCGGGATTCCGTTTAAAATAGCATTACTAATGATTATCCTGAACCTGCCGTCTGTTGTAGTAATGACAATTCCAATGGGTGTATTGCTATCAACAGTTATGACATTGAATAAATTAAGTCTGGCATCTGAAATTACAGTTCTAAGAGCCTGCGGAATAGGATTAAATCGTATTGCCAAGCCTATATTTATCTTTTCTGTTGTAATGTGCATTTGCAGCTTCATAATTAACGAAACTGTTGTTCCTGTAGCAACAAAATATTCCAAAGATTTAGCACTGTGGTCTTTAAGTCAGAAAAACGTACCCGATGGTAAAGAAAATTTTGTATTTAAAGACATCAGTTCTGACGGCGTCTTAAAACGACTTTTTTATGTTGGGCATTGCGAAAACAAAACATTATATAATATAACAGTTCTTGACACATCAAAACCGGGAACTATTCAGGTTTTGCAGGCAGAAGAGGGGAAGACAACACCTGAAGGATGGGATTTCCAAAAAGGTGCTGTCTATACTGTAGGACAAGAAGGTAAAGTTCTGAATACAACTTTATTCGAAGATTCTACGGTAAAATTCGGCTTAGATTTATCAAAACAATTGAACAAAAATATGGCAAAAGAAATGAATTTCTCCAAACTCTTGAAGTTTATTGCAACTAATATTAATAAACTCGACAAAGAACAACGAAATATTGTTGTTATCGAGTTATATGACAAATTGGCACTTCCTATTACGACAATTGCGCTGGTATTAATAGGAGTTCCGCTTGCAATAACACCACCAAGAGTGAGATATAACAGAGGATTTCTGTTTTCTATCCTGATTATTTTCGCATATTATCTGATAAGAGCTTTATCTATTTCTTTTGGGGAAGCAGGCACACTTGCACCGTTTTTAGCAGCTTGGATGCCGAATATTATACTTGCGACTTTCGGTTCGTTCTTATACTACAAAAAAGTCTATACAATTGAATAATAAATTAAGGCTCTTCTACAACACCTGAACTTGGAATACAAACTCCAAACTGACAGTTTGAATTGTAATTCGCCCCCTCGCTAACCTCTGCAGGTTCTGTATCGGTATTAATAAGCATGTCATAATATGGCTGTCTGTAATGCGGAATAAACGCATCCGGTTTTTGATAATTATCTAAATTATCAGGCAGGTATTTATCCTGTAAACCTGAAGGGGCAAAAACAGATGACGAACAAACCGCATCTGACAATGAACAAATTGCCAATGCAGGAAGAGAGATAAAACTCAACATCATTATAATAAAATATTTTTTCATAATTCCAACCTTTCTAAGTTAATATACTTACTATAGCTTACAGGATAACTGGAGTATTTACATTCCCCTAAAGTCTAATTGGAATTATATAAAATTTTTTTGAATTATCTATAGTGATGATGCGGAGGCAAATGTCGATGCGGGTAATAAGGATGGATTCCATAGTAATATGGATTTACCAGAATTTGTAACAAATTCATAAAATTAGCCGCATTTTTTGATTTCATATAATCACTCATAATCTCGCTATATTCATTATAATTTATTGTATTAGGATTTGAATCGCTTTCATTATATTTCCTAGAAAGACTTTTCACTAAATTAGCAATCTTAAGCTTTTCTGCCCTTGACATTGGGTATGGCGCAGTTGAATTATGATTGTATTCTTCCAAGCTAACTACTTCATTTACGGAAATCTGACCATTTTTATAAATCTCTCTATCAATTTCTGTAAAAACATCTGGCATTGTTTTTTCATAATTTTCATTAGTAACATCACCATATACAAAACAATTAGGAACTTTCATCTCCGGCATTGGCACATAATAGTGTACATGCGGATATACAGGAACAAAATACTGAGCATCAGCTTCCTGAGCAGGAACCGCAGCAGCCAATGCAATCATCGCTGCTCCGGCAGTATTTTTTAAAGCTCCAAGATTTTTTTTAGAATTAGTACTTTCCCCGTTAAAATAAACTCGTTGCATCGTATTAATTGCAGAAACTTTCATATAAACACCCCTATTTTTTGCATATAATTATAATAAACATAAAAAAAAATTTTTTGTTATTTTTTTATAAAAATTTACATAAAAAAATCCCTGCTTTTTTAGCAGGGATTTTTAATATCGCACAAATTAATGACAGCAAGAACAAGCTCCGCAAGAGCAGCCAAGCGCTTCTTTAGCTTCATCCATTCTTACTTTTATACGTCCGTCAACTGCAATACCTTCACCTGTAGCTTCTGAAATTAACAATGGGTTAATATCGAGCTCATCGATAAATTTGAAATCATTAACAAGTTGAGATAATCTCAATAAAGTCTCTTGAATTTGATCGATTTGAGCAGGTTTAGTACCTCTTGCACCTTCAAGTAATTTGTATGCTTTAACGGATTTAATCATATCCATAGCATCAACATCTGTTAAAGGTGCAATTCTGAATGTTACGTCTTTCATAACTTCAACGAATACACCACCTAAACCAAACATCATCATAGGACCATATTGAGGATCTGTTGCGATACCGCAAACCATTTCACGGTTACCTTTAACCATTTCCTGAATAATTACGCCTTCAAGACCATCAAGCAATCCTTTTGCTTCAAGTCTTTCAAGTAATCCTTTATATTCTTTTCTCAATTGTTCTTCTGATTTAATATTAACAACAACACCACCTACATCTGTTTTGTGTGAAGTTGTTTTTGAAGTCATTTTCATAACTACAGGGTAACCAATTGAATTACCAAGTTCAACAACTTCTTCTTCGTTAGTTGCCAAACCGTATTTACAAGCTCTGATACCATATGCTTGAAGAACATCAATTGATTCAAGAGTTGTAAGTTGAGCACGACCTTCTGATAAAGACTTTTTGATAATGCTTTCAACTTTAGCTCTGTCAACATCATAGCAAGGAATTTTACCTTCAGGTCTTTCCATCCACAATCTTTGCTGATTTAATCTGTTCAAACCGTCAGCAGCTTCTTCTGCATACATAAAGAATGGCATATTAACATCCATATCAGAAAGTTTTGTGAAGAATTCATTCTTAGTCATAAATACACCGATAACAGGTTTTTGAGGATTTTTAGCTTTAATTTCCATCAAAGCTTGAGCAACATCAATATCTTTCAAGCCCAAGAATGGAAGATAGATTGTAATAATCATATCAACATTTTCATCAGCAATAACTGTTTCTAATGTTTGCTTATAGTGTTCAATAGGTGCTGAAGCTATCATATCAATAGGGTTTTTAACAGATGCCGCAGCCGGTAAAAAGCTTCTCAATTTTGCCTTAGTTTCATCTGAAATTTTAGCCATTTGCATACCATATTCACAAACGGCATCAGTTGCCATAATCCCAGGACCGCCTGAGTTTGTAATAATTGCAACTCTGTCTCCCTTTGGAATAGGGCAGTTAGCAAATACCTTAGCTGTGGCAAAAAGATTTTTCAAAGAAAATTCTCTTATAACACCAGATTGGTGAAGCAAAGCTGCTGCAGCCTTATCAGCACCAGCTAAAGAACCTGTGTGAGAAGAAGCTGCGGAAGCACCTGCAGCGGAACGTCCTGATTTTAATGCTAAAATAGGTTTTTTCTTAGTAATTCTTGATGCCAATTTTCTGAAATTAGAAGGATTTTGAATTGATTCCATATAAAGAAGAATCTGTTCAACATCTTCATCATTTTCCCAGTATTCAAGTGCTGTTTCAGCATTAACATCTGCCTGATTACCGATTGAAATAAATTGAGCAAAACCAAGGTTTAAGTCTTTCAAAATATTCAAAATACCGCCGCCTAATGCTCCTGATTGAGAAACAAAACCAATATTTCCACGTTCAGGCAGAGATTCGGCAAAACATCCGTCCATTCTGATATCAGGGTGAGTATTTACAACACCTAAACAGTTAGGACCAACACATCTCATACCATATTCTTTTATTTTCTCAACAAGTTGTTTTTCAAGTTCAGCGCCTTCTGCTCCTGTTTCTTTAAAGCCAGCTGTAATAATACAAATACCTTTAATACCCTTTTCGTGGCATTGATCAATTGTAGATAAAACAAATTTTGCATTAACTACAATAATAGCAAGATCAACTTCTCCAGGAACTTCAGTTATAGAAGTATAAGCCTGTAAACCTTGTATAATTCCGCCTTTAGGGTTAACAGGGTAAATTTTACCATTAAATTTGTATTCTTCCAATCTCTTCATAATATCAGAACCAATTGTGTGCTCTTTTGTAGAAGCACCAATAACTGCAATTGATTTTGGTTTCATGATTTTGTCTAAAATGTTCATGACTTGTCCTTTCTTTTTTAGTTATATATCTTCCTCGTCCTGAAAAAAATTTACAAATCTACTCATAATATTATCACAAAATTTAAAAAGTTTTTGTTTTAAAGTTAACTTTTGTACAGGTTTTTCACTAAAAACTTTACGTTTCTGTAATTGTTCTTTCTCAGCCTTTGCAATAGCACGTTTTGCGGCACTAACTACTGCATCCGGGCATAATACGGTCTTTATTGCGCCAAAAAAATGTTTATTTTCATCAGGCTTGCGGCCAGCCTGAGCTGAAATATAATACAGAGGTTCATCAAACAAACTGCCTTTTGAAATGTAAAGGTTGTATTTACTGTTTTTCACAATCCTCATCTTATTAACCTGTTTAGCAATTTTTTGCATGGACTTTTTATTTTCTTTGCCGATTACAATCATTTTTCCGCTAAAAGCTGTATTATTATGAGTATTGTTTATATACATATCTATCTTTCTAACTTATTTAAACGTTATTCTTGCCGGTTATATATTCCGTTAATTTTTGAGCTATATATGCAAATAACCCCTTTTTTGGTTTATTTACAGCTTGTTGAGCACAACTATTTTCATAAGCTCTAACAGCCACTTTAGCTGCTTCTACTATCAAATCAGATGCAGTATACTTATATAATCTGTAATTATCATCCATATCAACTGCACCCGGAATCAGAACTTCATACTTTGGAGCATTCTTTTTACCGAAATCTTCAGGCTTTTGTGCAATAACCCAGACATCTTGCGTTTTATATTGTTGTTTTATCAACAAATCAAATGGTTTATCCTCTATTAATGCCTGCAGTTTATCATAAACTTTTCTTACGTTTCTTGCCGGATTATAACCTAAATTTCCGGGTAATAGATTAATTTTTCCATTAAAATTAGGGTTTACGTTTTGTGCCATAGAGATGTTTTGTACTTGCATATTTTTCCTTTCAAATTAGTAACCGTTTACAATCCACTCTCTCACCCTAAATTTTGCACCAAGTTCTGATGCAATTTGTTCACAAGCTTCAAGATTAAGACGTTTACCCTTATATCCGTCTACAACACTTGCGACAACAGAAATTCCCTCATCAACACAAGCTTTGATAAACTTTTTCATCTCATCATAAGCTTTTGGGAACTTAGGTAATGATAATTCATTATACTCTTCTTCAGTAGGGGCATTAAGACTTACACTAAATTCATCCACTAATCCCTTTAATTCAGGAACAACATTTCTTTTATGAACAAAGTTAGCATGCCCATTTGTATTTACTCTGATTTTAGATTGAGGATAAAGCTCTTTGATATGTTTTGCAACAGCTTTGAGTGCTTCCAATTTAATCATTGGTTCACCGTAACCGCAAAAGATAATTTCAGGGTGAGCATCCTCAACAATTGAATGATGAAATTTGCAACAATTATCAAACTGGGAAAAAACTTCTTCAACAGGATAATTTTCACTATCCAACCATAAAGTTTGACCGCAAACATCATCTTTGTCTTTTCTAAGGCAAAAAATACAATCATTTGTGCATCTGTTAGTTAAATTTATATAAATTTTCCCGTCCAATAAATAAACTAAAGTATTTGCCATGATTAGCCTTTCGTTATTAAAATTATTGCATGGGCAAAACTTTTTTACAAGCAAAAATTTCAATAATTATACATATTCAAGTTTAATTTATTATTATTAACCAGTTAATAATGATTGCTAAATTAAACAAAAAGGGATTATAAAAATCCCTGAAAAATGGAGTTTAAATCGTTTCAAAACAGGCTCGATAAATTAAATTTACCGAGCCGTCATAATTTAATAAAATAAATTCTATGAACCAACCAGCCTTAATGCTTCTTCCAACAACTCTTTATTTGACGAAATTAACTTATTGGAAATTTCCATCTGTAATTTGGCCATCTGGAAATAAGAAATATTTGCTTTAAAATCAGCGTTAGATAATTCTAACAACCCGGAACGGATTTCTCCATATCCCAATAAAGGTTTACCTGATTCTTCAGTCTCTACAAACTTTCCATCTTGAAATTCATATAATGCTGCAGCGTTATGAAAGTTGCGGGTAGTAATTCTATATAAAGGAACTACCCTCTTTCCGTTATCAGCTTTACCGTATATTGTACCATCGTTTTTTATTTCATAGTCATCATATTTACCTAGATATTTTCCGTTATTAGGATCAATCCACATTTTAATATTTGTTGTAGGAATATCCAAAGAACCACCTTTTAATGCAGTTTCCTGATATAAATCCGCAGTTATGGATTTTGTACCCTGCATTATTTCACCTTTGTCATTAAGGATATATCCCTGAACTGTATTCCCGCTTTTATCACGGTAAACACCTTCTCCGTCAAAGGTAAATTCGCCCAAACGAGTATATATACTTCTGCCATCTGCATCTTTTACGAGAAAGAAACCTTTCCCTTCAAGGAATAAGTTTTCAGTAGAAGTTCCGGGAGTAGATTTCCCCTGTCCTAGATTCTTTGCGTAATTTTCAGATATCGCCCCGCCAAGAAAAGTCTTAAAGTTAACTTCCTTTTGTCTGAACCCTGGAGTATATACATTTGTCATGTTATCAGCAATAACATCCATCCAGTTTTGGGTTGATTTCTGAGTATTTAAGGCTGTGGTATATGAATCATTCATTTCCGCGCTCCTTATTATTTCTTTGCTGTTGTTCTTCTCTTTCCTGACGGGATTTAGAATAGTTCAAATCCCCATATGAAATATTTTCTTCGTCAAAACGTTGTCTTAGGAAATCGATATTATTTCTGAGATAATTTTCAACTGCCTTATCTCCGGGAATAAAATTTGCATTAATTTTACCAGCTTTATCTACCTGCAAGATAACCGAAACATCTCTATCAAAATCAATTCTGAACGGTTGATTTGTTTTGGAAGATTCCTTCAAAGCCTCTATCAATGCAGCCGAAGCTTTTGCGGTAGATTGAACCATTTTAACGTCTCCGTTTTGCAATGCTTTTTGAAATTCTGCAGCAACACTGTTCATAGACATATCTGTTTTTGACACAAGATCTGCAAAGAATTTTGCATCCGTATCAGACATTTTAATAGAAGTATAATCTACAGAAGGAGACATTCCATGAAGCTGACTTCTAGATGTTGCATTCATTGCATTTATACCGTTAAAATTAAAAGTTCCACCGTTTGCGTTTAAGTATGCCTGAACCTGATCAGATAATGGAGAATAGGCATTTTGGTTCTGTTGATTTTGATTATTTTGTTGATTTTGTCCGCTACCCTGCTGATTAGTTGTCGAAACTTCACCTTTCAGAGTTTGGGAACTGTCCTGTTCTTTTGCGACCTTTTCATTATGCTTATCTTCAGTCTTTTTATCTTCTTTTTTTTCGGTTTTCTTAGCATCTTCAACATTTTCTGAGGTTTCAACATCTTGAGTTTCTTCAACTTCATTTGTCTGCTCCGACTCTGAAGCCTTCATTTCTGATTCAAATGAAGTATTAGAAAAACGTTTTGCCTGAGTGGCAGAAGCAACTGAGGACATCTCATTGCTGGAAAATATTGCTGTCTTTGCCGTTGTTGTATCTATATTCATTTTTAATCAACCTCCAGTTCTGCCAACTGTCTTAAAATTTCTTTTTCTTCCTCTTCTTGTCGTTCCTTGCTCTGCGCAAAATATCGAGTAACGCCAAGTTCAGAATACTGTTTAAGCTCTGCTTTTTTTTCTTCTTCGAGATATATCTCACGATTTTTCTCTTTATGTTTTTCAAGAACTTTTACAGCCTGTTCAAGCTTTACAAGTTTTTGTTTTTCAATATCGAGTTGTCGTTGAGCTTCTACACGAATTTGTTCAAGTTGTTCAGCTTTCTCCCATAGATGAATCAGGTATTTGTCATATGTATCATACATCATAGGATCAGCCTTGCGCATATTTATCTGCGTAGCCTGAATCTCTTCGTTATTTTTTCTGATATTCTCTTCTGCAATAAAGACTGCCTGTTGGGCTTTTTGAACTACAAGTAATTGTTCTTCCTTCTTGCGGATTCTGAAATCAAGAATCTTTTGTAATCTGTATCGAAAAGGCATTTTAGACTACACTTTCTTGCATATATTATGTGCGATATAAGCAAGATGATAAACATCTAAATGTATGATATATTTAATGATATTTTTTTATTAGTCAATAATATGAACCCCGCCTCCGGAACCAACCTGTTTATCTCGAATAGCCCAGCCCCTATTTCCGTAATAATCATGATAATGCCCATAATCTGAGCCATAACTGTTTGACCCATAACTATAATAAGGATTAACAGGTGGAGTTAAACCTGTTGGAGTGCCGAAAAAACTTGAACGTAAATTACTAAAAAAATTTCCTATTTTACTTGTAGAATTATCAGAAGTTACAACAGTTGTCGTACCAGGATAGTAAGAGCTTACTCTGTTGTAATAATTTGGATATCTATTATAATTTCTCATCAGTCTCTGTTGCCTGCGAATTTCTCGCGGGGTTGGTCGATATGTGCGTCTTATCGGACTATAACTTCTTACGGGAGGACGTCTGTAAAAATGATTCCTCATAGGTGTAGACGTTGTAACAAATCTTGTTGCGGCAAAAGTCGGAACAGAAAATATAAATAAAGCCAAAATTACAAAAAATTTCTTCATATCAAATATACTCCTCTGATTTATTTCAAAAGTGTACGCAGAAGATTTATTTTCCACATTCACCTATAGGGTAAGGAGTTGTATGTAAAATATTTTTGTCATATTATAAAGACAGAATAAGTTAAGGGGAGAATAAAAAATGGTTAAAAACAGAATAGGTATAGATGTCGGCGGAACAAACGTAAAACTTGCACTCGTAAGCAGTGAAGGTAAAATTATATATTCAAATTCCATCCCGACACGTGCTGAAATGGGTTATGAATATACTGTTGATAATATCAAACAGGCAATCAGAGATTTATTAAAAGAAACAAGTGTTAACCCTAAAGATATTGAAGGAATTGGTTTTGGGTTCCCAGGCCAGGTTGATTACAAATCAGGGATAGTAAGACTTGCTCCGAATATTCCGGGTTGGGTTGATGTGCCTATTGCAAAGATGATTGAAGATGAATTTCATATTCCGACACGTGTAGATAATGACGTAAGGTGTGCGGCACTTGGAGAACTTAATTTTGGAGCTGGCAAAGGATGTGAAAACTTAGTTTGTATTACCGTTGGAACAGGTATCGGATCTGGCTTAATAGTCAACGGGAAACTTGTAAGAGGGGCTTCTAATGCCGCAGGCGAAATCGGACATATTAAACTTCAAATGCATGACGGACCGATTTGTGGTTGCGGTGATACTGGATGTTTAGAAGCATTTGCATCAGGCCCTGCTATTGTTGCGATGGCTGAAGACTATATTAAAGGTGGAAAATCTACAAAATTCAGAGAACTTGCAAATCCTGATATTACTCCATATATTGTCTGTGAAGCGGCCAAAGCAGGAGATCCTGTTGCGAAAAGAATTTTCACAATTATGGGCGAATATATCGGCATAGGGCTTGCAAGCGTTGTTAACCTATTAAACCCTGAAAAGGTCATTATTGGTGGCGGAGTTGCTGCTGCTGGTGACTTTTTAATGGATCCATTAAAAGAAACATTAAAAAAACGTGCAATGAAAATTGCAGGCGAAACTGTAGAAGTAGTTCCAGCACAACTTGGAAATACTGCAGGAGTTATCGGTGCAAGCTTATTGATTGAAAGCTAAATTAAATAAATAAAATTTAAAAATTGGTAAGAGCTTAGTTAGTAAATAACAAAATTTTTTTTTACAAGTTTTATATTATTTATAGTTAACATATAATAATATTGAAAAATGAAACTAACTAATTTTTACCAATTTTTTTATACTCCAAGGAAATTAAGCCCCAAATATAAAAAAGTAGATGAATACTTAATTAGAGGCCCCCATCCGAGCATTTCCGATTTAATTGAATTAAAAAAAGAAGGAGTGACTCAAATATATGACTTCAGGCATATAGGCATAAGAGGTTTCAAGTTTATCGAAAAATTTATATGCAAGGAACTTGGAATAAAATATATAAGACGCCCATATAGTCATTTAAAACACCAATTTCCAACTACAGATGACCTTAATACTATCGCTAAAAGTGTAAAAACAAATGGAGAAAATGGAGGGAAAACACTCTTTCACTGTAACTCAGGTTCGCATAGAACTGCCCATATGACAGCATTTTATGACCTTACTAAAGGGGAACCCATAGATGAAGTATACAATAAAATGGGGGGAATAAAGTATGGACAAAAAGTACAAGAAGTAATACACAAACATTTTTATGAACAAAAATACTTCAATCGAGAATATAAAAATACTCACACGCTTAATCCAATAAAAAAATTTAAAAATCAATTTAACAATAAAGTCATTGATGCAATTTCTACAGCTCAAGCTTCATTTTTGGCAATAATTACAAGATATAAAAATTGGTAAATATTCTACCAACAAATAAATAAGAGCCCTAAAATCAAATTAAAAAATAATTTCAGGGCTCTTATTTAAAGTTATTTTTATGTTTCTCGAATATAATAATTTCCTTTTCTCGGAGATTCTTCTATAATCAATCCTTTAATATTATCAAACCAGGCACAAATTTCTGCAACATCTTTATTATAATTCATTGCTAAAGAAACTGCGGCATTTTTATTTTCCTGATCAGGAAACATTATCTTTGTTCCGCCAACAAGGAAAACGTAGTTTAATTTTTGCCCTCTTTCATAAACCTTTTTAGAGACAAGAATACTTTCTTTGTCAAAATTCACATTGCCAATACTAATTTTTTCGGACTCCATAGTGCATCTCCTTTAATAAACCTAATCAAAATATTTAAGAACTATATATATTAAGTACATGTTTTTATGCAAACTAACGCATGAGAAAATAATCGTTACATTCCTTTACAAGTTCTTATAATATAATTTCATTATGGCAATATACTTTATACATGGCGAAGAAGATTTTAATATCGAAAAAGAAATCGAAAAGTTAAAAAGTTCCCTTGATAAAAATTTCCTAGAAATGAGCTTTAAAACTTACGATAACCCGAAATATCCAGACTTAATTTCTCTTTTAAGAAGCCAGCCGATGATGTTCGGGAAAATGCTTATTGTTATAAATTGCCTTGATTATTTTTCGAAATCTTTTGAGGATAAAGAGATTAAAGAGATAACAAAAGCTCTTGAAGATAATAACGATAATCTTGATATTGCTTTTGTCGCACAACTTCCAAGAGACGAAGGTAAAAAACTCGACAGCCGTAAAAAATTTTATAAACTGCTGTCAAAATATAATTCTATAGAATGCGCAACAATCCCTACTTATAAAACAGCTGAACTTGAGGCGTGGATAAAGAAACAGGGACAATCTAAAAAATTAAAATTAACACAAGACGCAGTTTCCGCACTAATCACACAAATTGGCAATAACCTACGCCAGATTGATTCCGAACTGAATAAGTTACAGCTTGTCTCTTATCCCGATAATATTGTTAATGCCGAAATGGTTAAAGAAAATTGCATATCAAATGAAGACTTATTTGCTTTTTCAGATTATCTTATGGCTGGGGAAAAAGATAAAGCTTTAAGAGAATACCGAAAATTATTAGAGAAAAAATACTGTCTTGAAATTGTCTCAACTTTGCAGACGATGTTGAGAAGATGGATTGTTCTTAAAGCAAGGTCATCAGAACTTTCGCCATTTGAACTTGCAAAACTTACCGGGCAGCACGAATATGTTGTTAAGCTTACGCTTCAAAAACTAAAAAAAGCAAATCTTAAAGATTTGGTTAAGCTTAAAGAAAATATTACTGAAGCAGAATATAATATTAAAGCAGGTCTATCTCAAGATCCAGAAGCGGAAGTTGAAAATGCATTTTTTAAATAATGAGGAAACATGGACACACAATTTTTAGAAAAAAAATATCCATTTTTAATAAAATATTTTAAAAGCGGAGTTGAAAACCCTAAAAAAAATATTGCCCATTGCATTTTATTTTACGGTACAGATTTGCAGGCTCAATATGATCTTGCGCTTGAAGTCGCACGGCTTTTAAACTGTACAGGTGACAGAAGCCCTGAATGCAGCTGCCTTAATTGTAACTGGATTAGAAATAATCAGCATCCGGCAGTTCTTACAATTTCAAAAGTGGATAATAAGTCGCCAAATGATGTTTCCAAAACTGTTATTTCCATTGATCAGGCAAGAACAATTAAAAATGATTTACTTGTAACTTCAGAATATCACAGGGTTTTAATATTCTGTGATAAAGATAAAGACGGGAATATTCTCGGGTTAAATGAAAATAATTTTCAAGAGCCGACTGCAAATGCACTTTTAAAAACATTTGAAGAGCCACCTTTGAATACAACATTTTTCTTTCTCACAAAAGATAAAACTGATATGCTCTCAACGATAATCTCTCGTGCACAATGTTTCTTTGTTCCATCAACACTCAAAGATAATAGAGATTTTGCAATTGTAAAAGATACGATGGACGGCTATCTTGAGTTAAACAGAAATAAAGTATTAGATTTATATGATAAAATGTATTCTCTTACAAAAGAAAATGACAGCGGAGAAATCCTAAACCAAATTCAAAATTATATGGCAGAACTTTTAAAGAATGCTCTTGATAATCATATTTTAAAATTAAAATTAATCAAGGACATAAATGCAGTAGAACATGCCAAAGATGAACTGCGTCTTAATATGAATATACAAACTATTCTTGAAAATTTAGCATTTGCACTTGTTTTGGACAGGTAAATAAATCAAGTTTTAAAGCTTATAAATTTTCAACTTTTTCTTCAGCGCCTGTTGCTTGAATATTTTTAGCCGCATTAAGCAGTTTTTGCATTTCCGGATCTGCCACAACTTTTTTCATTTCATTAATCATGCTAAAATATCCGCCTGTCAGCATACCGCCAATACCAAAGACTATTGCACCAAGAGTACCCCAGATTGAACGTTTTACAACAGAACCTTTTGTAAATATTGCGATTGCAGCCGGAATAACCACACCTATTGCACCGCCAATAATGGAGCCTGTCCTATTATTCTTTTGCCAGCTACCGGCATACTTTGCAACGAGTTTTTCTCGTTCTTCGGGATTTTTCATATTATCTTGAAGATTATGATATTCATTATACGCTTTTTCAAATTTATCCGAATTTTCTACCGGCACGGTATAAGTAAATTTTTTATTTATATCTTCATCAACAACTTCGTAAGTCTGTTTCCCGTTAACAGGAACACCAGTTTTATTTAAAGCACCTAAAAATGATAAATTTCCAATTGGCATAATATAACCTTTCAACTAACACTACACTATTAATATAAAATCAAAATTTCAAAATAATTGTCCTTTATCCTGGAGAATTTTACATATATTAATATTATTCGGCATTTTGGGCATTGTAGTTAAAAGAAAAATTCACATCCACAGTTTCACCTGTAAAAGACAACGGCAACGGCTGAAACGGCGCTGTAGCTTTTACAGTTTCAAGAGCTACATTATCCATTTCTGAATTTCCGGACGATTTTAAAACTTGCACGGATTCAAGATTTCCATCCTTTTGTATTTTCATCAATACAACTACACGCGCGTTTGTTTCGATTTTGGGCGGGTTCCAGTTCAACATAATATCTGCCTGCAGGTTCTGCATAAATGTATCAAAATTGGCCGCCGGCACTTTATTCTTTGTAATTTTTCGGCTCATATGAGAAATGTTCCGAGTCATTTGACGATATGTTTGCGGTTGGAGTTTGTATAGCAAAACGAATCCCAATAAGATTACATCAAAGATAATAAATAGCGTAATTAATATAGATACCACTATAAGTCTTTTAGAATTTATTTCGTTTGCACGTTGTTCCACAAATCCCCCCCATAATTTACAAAACTCTATCCAGGCAGGCATTTTGTGAATACTGCCATTCTCTATATGTAATTCGTTCAACCTTGAATCCGCAACGTTCTATAATCGACTGCTTTTTAGTGTTTGAAATTCTTTGAATTTCATTATCCTCAAATCCGTCTACTTCAATAACGAATTTATCATCAACAAGCAAATCGGCACTTAAGCCTGCAATATCAACACCAGCTTTTACGGTATGCCCTAAGTTTCTTATACATTGAGCAATTTCCCGTTCAAGTTTATTTTTATAAATATTTTCATCGATATCAGAATTATTTACGGCTTGCTGTTTATTGTTATATTCTTCAATATATGCCATATAATCTCTAAACAGCCCTTCCTGAAGCTCCTTAGGATCACGGGAAACAAAATTTATTACTTTAGAACGTGCTCTTGTTATCGCAACATTAAATAGATTCGGTTTTTGCAAGAAAGTCAAACTCTGAGGGAAACTATTTGGAGCAAAAGCCCAAGACATAAGAATTATGTCACGTTCATCCCCCTGAAAAGTATGAGCTGTACCAATTTCAATCTGGTGCTTTCTCATCATATGATCTGATAAAACTTTCGAAACAGATATTTTCAATTGCTCTACCTGAGCTCGGAATGGAGAAATTATACCTATAGAAACAGGCTTATCAGGATTTTGACGTTCATCCTCAACGACTATATCATATAAACGCTTAACGAGAGCTTCAATTTCAGGAAGATTTCTCGTTGCATCAGTATCGACCTTACCGTCAGGGACAAAAACCGTTTCTAAAACCCTAGTATCACCGACATCCTTTTTCATAACACGAATTCTGTTCCCGTAAAACTCTCTGTTTGAAAAATCAATAATTGGCGGCAGACTTCTAAAGTGCTCATCAAGCATTACTGAATTCATAGAGTAATAATCCGCCAAATCAAACATGGAATTTGTTCTAAAACGCCACATCAGCTGATACTTATCAGGAATTCCGTATTGAGAAAGGAAAGATTGTTCTTTTGCTTTTTCTAAAAAGGATAAATGCGGAAGCTGTTTATCATCACCAACAATAACGGCTTTCTTTGCTCTGAATAAAATCGGGAAACAGCTTGCAATATCACATTGAGACGCTTCGTCGATGATTGCAACGTCAAACATGCCAGGCTTTAAAGGTAAAGAACCCGAGACTGCATAAGTTGTTACGCACCAGCATGGGAAAGCCTCAAGAAGCGGTTTAAAATCTTCCGTTTCAAGAATACGATTTTGTAAATTCTGACGACGTTCAACAAGGGATTTCGCATGAACAATTAATCGTTGGCGTTTAATCTGATCCCGCAAAAGTCCCTTCAAACTTTCACGTCTTCTGCCTTTTAAAATATTTACTGCAAGTGGTTTCTGTTTCTTTTTCATCTGACGGATTTGTTCGGATAAAACATGTAAATTCCCTGTTTTTTGAATATCGGCTTCTATTTTGCGAAGTTTCCAAATTAAATTGGCAACTCCAAGTTCTGATTTCAATCTGCCAAGATTTTCATAATCCGCATTGAAATCTTTCAGTTTAAGGATTTTTTTTAACGAGCTTATACTACCAAAATTTGCAATATTTGCAAGAAACCCAGTTTTTTCCATATTTTTTTCCAATGATGAAATTATTCCGGCGATAATATCAATCTCTGATTTTTTAAGAACAGATTTTATAAACTGCATCTTACCTATAGATTGTTCCTGTTGTTCAACCTCAAAAGACAGGTTTGTCCAATCATTTTCAAGCTTAATTATCTGCTCGCACTTATTTTCATAGTCCTTCATAAGATCAAGATGATTTTTCATATCATCAACTCCGGCAAACAAACTGTCTTCGTAGTCGTTATCAATATCAACTTTACCCGATAATAAGTCCTGCAGCTGGAAACTTAGTTGTTTCTGATAATTCAAACGTCCTGCACGAAGCGCCAGAAAAGGAGCTCCAAGTTCATTCAATCTTTCAGCAACGACATCTACTGCTTTATCCATACGGGAGGCAACAAGGACTGTTTTACCATTTGCTATTAAGTGAGCAACAAGATTTACAATAGTTTGGGATTTACCGGTTCCAGGAGGCCCCTGTACAGCAATAAATTTATTATTATCAATATTTTTAATAACTCTTTCTTGTGAATCACTGAGAGCCAGAGGAGTTATAGGATAAAAATCAGTTATATCCTTCATATTCTTAATTGGAACCGATTTATCTTTTGAGAGAGAGAACTCTTCATTAATAACACTCAAAGCAGTCTCTCGATAAGTTCCACTAGGTTTTTCAGCTATTTGTGTGAGCTCATGCAGAACTCCGGCAGTCACAGTCGGACGTTTGGTAAGAATTATGGCTGACTGGCTTGTAAGATTAATTTTTTCGAGTTTTTTAAACTGCTTTTGTTTATTTTCTTCGGCATTAATAACATCTTCAACATTTTCTGCGTCAATTTTTGAACTATAAAAATCCGTTTCAGATTCTTTTGAAACATTATCTTCATCAACATTATTTTTATCATCGAGATTAATGTCAATTTCAGGGATAAGAGATTTTAAAGTTGTTAAAAAAACTTCAAGGCTCTCATTAGTAATCGGAATTGAAGGAACAACATCTAGCAAACCTTCAAGAAGTTGTTCAACTTCATCGTCATCATCATTTTTTTTCATTAAAGCGGTCAATGCACCAGTGTTAAGAGAGAGAACCTCTTCCTGCGGTATGCAATTAATATTCACTCCATTACGCTCAAGATGACATGGAAGATATAACAGCGGAGTTAAAAATTCATTAGCTTTTCTTGTTTTAGAACTTTTGCCAACCAGAAACAGGTAACCATAAATAAGATATTTATCCTTAACACCTGCACTTGAAAGATTCATCAGCTCGGTTAATTTGCTGTCGCTTCCGTCAAGACGCAAATAATCATCACCGCTTGTCAACAGTTCTTCTTTACCTTTAAGAAAAATCCATTTATTATCTTTATCACCCTTAAGGTTTCTAAAAGTTGAACTTTGAACTTCTTCTCTCACACAATCGTGAAGATATAGACTCAATTTTTTTATAAAACTGTTATTAAATGCTGAATTAATTGCCTTTGACGCTTCCTGTAACATAATTTCCTCTTCTCTTGACCAAATCTTATTGTATATAAAACTATTTTACGTTAAAATAACTCTTATGAACATCATCAGAATAAAGGATAACACAAATAAACTATTTTTTATCGGCGGAGTCGTTCGGGATGAAATTCTAGGTAAAAAAAGTTTTGATATAGATTTAACATACGTCGGGGATGCAATAGAGTATGCCAAAAGCTTGAGCAATGCCGAAATTCAAAAAATCAACGAACCTTTTGGAACCGTAAGAGTAAAAATTGATAATCAGGAAGTCGATATTGCATCTACTCGCGAAGAAATATATGAACGCCCCGGGCATCTTCCGACAATTACTAAAATCGGATGTTCTCTTAAAGAAGATGTTCTTAGGAGGGATTTTACCATAAATGCCCTTGCCAAAAATTTTAACTCTGGAGAAATAATTGATTACACAGGCGGGCTTTCAGATATTAAAACAAAGACACTCAGAGTACTTCATGACAAAAGTTTCATTGAAGACCCGACTCGAATAATTCGTGCACTTAAGTTTAGTGTAAGATTTAATTTTAAACTTGATGAACATTCTAAAAAACTTCAAGATGAATACCTTGATAATATTAATTATGATATGAGTTATAAACGGGTAAAAAAAGAACTTGTTGAAACATTCAACCTGAATTCACAGCGAGCTTACAATGAATTTATAGACTCGGGAATTTATAAACTTGTCACAGAAAAAGAAATAATAAAACCAGATATAAATATAGAAAATCTAATCAATAAATATAAAAATCTCATAAATCCTCAAAATATTTGGCTTATATATACTGCAACAATTGAAGATTTGTCTAGACTTGAACTCACAAGAGAAGAAAAGAAGATTTTCGAAGATTTTAATGCTCTTAAAAATCTTAACCTAAATACAGATTTTGAAACTTACAAAGCATTTGAAAACAAAAATATTGAAACCGTTTTACTCTATGGGATAATAAAAAATCTTGTGCCAGCAATTAATTATCTTGAAAATTTAAAAAATATTAAAATTGAAATAACAGGCGACGATTTACAAAAACTGGGGATTCCGCCATCACCTAAGTATAAAGAATGTTTTGACAGAATTCTTGAAGCAAAATGTATGAATGCACATATTACAAAAGAAGAAGAACTGGAAATTGCAAAAACATATTTAAAATAAGCCCGAAGTCTCGGGCTTATTTTTGTTTGTATGTGTAAGATGCAGTTATTTCTTAATTATTTCTCTAAGCTTACTACTATTTTGAAAATCTATTGTTTTTGCATCAGGTATATTTTCAACAGGAGTAGAATTTGTTATTCCAGAATCTTCTTGCCTTTTTACATCATAAGACTTAATAGAACGTTTCCCTGTCAAACGCTGCATAAAGTTATAATAACTTTTCAGGAATCCTGTCGCATTATCCTGAGCTTCTTCCATTGCAAGAAGTTCATCTCTTGTATGAGCTCCGACAGGGACTCCGACTGATTTTCTTGTCAACCATTCACCCATTGTTGTATTAGTCAATGTAATCCAGCTCATACCGAACAAAGATTTATTATATTGGCTTCTGAACGTACTGTTGAACAAATCAATCAATAATGTCTGATAGAATAGTCTTGAACCTTCCTGAACGAATCTTTCTTTAAACTTCGTCTGGGCTCCTTCCACATCATTACCGTTTGATTTCAACATAACCATATTATAGTTATCTGTCATCAGGAACCATAATGTAGCGGCAGTTGCAGCTGTTTTTGCAAGATTTGAAAGTTCAGCATTTGAAACATTAGACATAGTATCGGCATTGAATGCTTTCAAAAGATTGTCACAGACATAATCGTGGAATTTTTTAGGATCAAAGTCTTTTTTAAGCGCTTGCTTTCCAATATTATCAATACTCTTAGCAAGAGCTTCCACATCACCTATACGACAGAGGAATGTTTTTTCAATATCCGTTAAATTTGCAGGAGATTTTTTCTTTAAGTCTGATACAAAACCTTCAATATTTTTTACAAAATCTTCATTAAGCTTTAAATCTTTTTGCATATTTTCAGCAATTGTTTTGATAGTTTGAGCATCAGTAATTGGCATTTTTACAAGTTTTGGCTGTTTGGTAAATGCCTTAATTGCCTTATCAACAAGCCTGTATGGAAGTGTTACCGTATTCCAAGCAAACTTAAACGGAGCAATAATAAAATTAACAAGAGGTTTTATTTTTTTATCTCTTACACCAAGACTTATCGTTCCATCAGTGTTTCTTGCAAATCCTGCAACTCTTAAATAATCATCAGCCAAATCAGTAGCTTTTTCTATATGCGCCTCAGGCACATCTGAATGTTTTTTATTTATAACTTTATTCCATAAAGATTTTATTACGTTCTTCTCAACAATTTCAGTTGAATTTGCAGTTGTTTGTGCTGAAAATCCGTTTTCCTGAAGAACTTTTACAATTTGATCAAATTTTTCTCCATCAATTCTATAGTCAGGAGTAGTTGTTAACTTATTATATAGATTTTTGAACGGTTTAAATGTTGCATTAATAGCATTATCAACAGGCTTAAATTTCCTTAAACCTTTAATTGCAAAACCGGATATGATTATACCCACAGAAGCTCGGGCAATAGTATCCAGTGAGAGTAAAGGTTTTTGCTGTTTCTTATTATCTGTTTTTTGGGTTTTATCATTAGCTTTGAATGATGTATCAGGTTTGATATTCTTTTCAGGCGCATTATTTCTTTCATTTTCTGCTCTCGCTTCCTCAGGAGTCAAACGTTTAATATGTTTACCATTAGAAAGACGGGAGAATGATTCCGTAAATAACGCTGTCAAACCTGTGGTAAGCATAATTCCAAGATTTGAGTTATTCATTAATTTTTGGAGAGCACCAAAAGTTATCAATGTAATATAAGCATTAATTCCAATACGACTAATTTCTTGTCTAAATCTGATTTTCTTTTCTTGCTCAGCCTTGTCCTTATCATCATCCATCATTCTTGAAAGGTTATAAGCATCATTTGCCAAGAATACTGCAGGAGGAAGACCTGAAATAATTCTATTCAAAGAACGTTCGTGTTTGGTATCATAGTTTCCTGTTTTCGGGTCAAACATTTTCATTTTCTGCTGGAACATTGCAGAACGGATTTCTTCTGCGGATTTTCCCTCTTTAAGCAATTTTGCCCTAGTTTCTGCCAACCCTCTAAGCGCACTTATCTGTGCTTCAATTTTGGATTCAGCCCTTAGTTTTTTCAAATATTTTGAATTATGAGTTTTCTGAGCCCAGTCTTTAAACGGTTTAATTTTACCGATTAAATCAATAGTACCATTTAAAATATCGGTAGGGAGATTTCTTAAAATAAGTCCATCTCCTATTAAATGAGGGATGGACTTTTTGTGGAAAATAATTTCTTGAGTTTCCGGATTTACCTGAAACATCTTTTTAGCCAAAGGAACCTGAGAAGTTGCAACATGATTATAAAGATCCTCTCCCATATGTCCGAGGTTTGTTCGTAAAAAATCTAATAATTCATTTTTTAAATATTTATTTCCTTTGTTTGCTTCCTTATATAAAAAAGAACCTTTAAATGATAAATCGTTTTGATTATTATTTAAAGGTCCCTTATTATTTAAACTGTTAAATTGAGATACTGATTCCGAATGGCGAAAACGAGATAAATTCGGAGATAATAACTCCTTATTCTTTTGCTTCGGTGTTATTAAATAATTATTTTTTCCTACTAACATTTAAATATTTCCTTCCCGAAGATAATTTTTAACCGAATACAAAAAATCCGCAACCCCATGATATAAAAAATGTTACAGTATTTAACAATACGTATTATATCCTTTTATAACATTCCCTTATTGATTTTTTATGGTATAATGAAGAAAATTATCAGTTAATGAGAGAGGGAAAATATGAATAAAAATCAATCTGCAGGTATGTACATAGTTTTGGCGATTGTGGCTTTTGTATTTATATCGTCAGTATTTATGTCTGGTCCTGCTACTAGTACTTCAGAAATATCATATTCTGATTTTTTACAAAAACTTGATAACGGAGAGTTTAAAAAAGTTGAAAAGGCTGATGAATTTTTGATTGCAGTTCCGAAAGAACAACCAAAGACTGAAACCAAAGATACCAAAGTTCAGCCAAGTCCTTTTACTGTTGAAAAGAAAACTCCACAGATTCAATATAAAGTACTTACACCCAATGACCCTGGATTAATGCAAAAATTAGAAAAGGCCAATGTTGATATTTCTGTAAAAAAGCCTTCCGAATCATCACAGATGTTAGGATTGCTTGGAAGTATCATGCTTCCTCTGTTATTCATTATTTTCCTTGTTGTTATGGCTAAAAGTTTGCAGGCAGGAGGTTCTCAGGCAATGAGTTTTGGGAAAAGTAAGGCCAAAATGCTTCTTGACAGCAAAGTAAAAACAACTTTTAAAGATGTTGCAGGGATTGATGAAGAGAAAAAAGAGCTTGAAGAAATTGTAGATTTTCTTAAAAATGGAGAAAAATATATTAAACTCGGTGCCAGAATTCCTAAAGGAGTTCTTCTTGTAGGACCACCAGGAACCGGTAAAACTTTGATGGCAAAAGCTGTTGCCGGAGAAGCAGGCGTTCCGTTTTTCTCAATCAGCGGCTCTGATTTCGTTGAAATGTTTGTTGGTGTTGGTGCAAGCCGTGTAAGAGATTTGTTTGAGCAGGCAAAAAAACATCAGCCTTGTATTATATTTATAGATGAAATTGATGCTGTCGGACGTCAACGTGGAGCAGGTTTAGGCGGTGGCCATGACGAACGTGAACAAACTTTGAACCAGCTGCTTGTTGAAATGGACGGATTTGATGAAAATACAAATATAATTGTTATTGCAGCTACAAACAGACCTGACATCCTTGATAACGCTCTTTTAAGACCTGGAAGATTTGACAGACAAATATATATCAATGCTCCAGATGTCAAGGGAAGAGAAGAAATATTAAAAGTTCACGCAAAAAACAAACAATTAGAAACCGATGTTGATTTAAAAGTTCTTGCAAAACGCACACCGGGATTTACCGGAGCTGATCTGCAGAATTTATTAAATGAATCAGCGCTTCTGGCTGCAAGAAATAATAAACAAAAAATTTCGATGAGTGATATTGATAATTCTATTGATAGAGTGATAGCAGGTGTTGAAAAGAAAAGCAGAGTTCTTACAGATGAAGATAAGGAACTAACTTCATATCACGAAGTTGGTCACGCTTTGATTGATAAATTGTTAAAAGATGCAAACGAATTGCATAAAGTTTCGATTATTCCGCGAGGGATGGCTCTCGGGGTAACCTGGACAAGACCTAAAGATGAAAAAGTCCATGTAAGCAAAGCAAAACTTCTTGCAAAAATTACGGTATCACTTGGCGGACGTGCAGCCGAAGAAATCGTATATGGTCCTGATAAAGTCAGCACAGGAGCCTCTCAAGATTTAATCAACGTTACCAATATTGCAAGAAAAATGGTTACTGCCTGGGGTATGTCCGAAAAACTCGGCACAATGGCTTACGGCAAAAATGAAGAAAATGTGTTTATGGGAAGAGATTTCGGGCATCAGAAAGATTATTCCGAACAGGTAGCATACGAAATTGATACAGAAATAAAACATATTGTTGATGAAAGATATGCTCTTGCAAAAAAACTTTTATCGGATAATCGTGATATGCTTGAGGCGATTTCAAGAGAACTTCTTGATAAAGAAACCATTGACGATAAAGAATTTGAAGAAATTATGAATAGAGTAAGAAGTGAACGTCAAGCTTAATCAAATCAGAACAATTAATTTTAATAATCTGAAAATCGGGGGAGAAACATCTTCCCCTATTTTCAATCCTTTATTTGTTTTGAATATTCCGATCTTTGCACCCGAAAAAAATTTTGATATAGTTAAAAATTACTTTAACACAAATGATAGGCAAACGATTATTCAACAAGCACAAGCAAGTGAATGTGATATTGTAGGACTTAAATTTAATATAGAAAACTCGAAACAAATCGAAGAAGCTGTTGAAATATTAAACGAATCACAAACACTAATAACTAAACCGTTAATGATTCAGGGAATTAACAATGATGAAATTGATTCAATTCTTTTGCCAAAACTTATTGAAAGCCTTAAATCTCCTGCAATTATAGCATTCGCGAATGGTAACACCTATAAAACACTTGTTCCGAAAGTTATAGAAGGGAATCATATTCTTGTTTTAAGAAGTCCGATTGATATTAACCTTGCAAAAGAATTGAATATACTTAGTGCGGATCTAGGTTTAAACTTAAACAAAATTCTTATCGATACGGATATCGGCGGACTCGGTTATGGGTTTGAATATGGTTATAGTATTATGGAAAAAATTAAACTTGAAGGGTTAAAAGGAGATAATTATCTTAATATGCCTTTGATAAGTTTCGGATGTGAAGAATCTCTTAAAACTAAAGAAGCTAAATCTGAAAATTTTGATACAAACTGGGGAAGATTACAAAAACGCGCTGAATTCTTTGAACTTGCAGCGGCATCAGCGATAATGGCAGCAGGTGCAAATGTTATTGTAATGAATTATCCGCCAAATATTACTATAATGAAAGGATTAAGATAATGGAATTGTCAGGCTTGCAAATTTTCAAATACTTACCTGCAGCCAAAAAAGCTGAAAATTCCAATTGCAAAAAATGCGGAAGCCCAACTTGTATGGCATTTGCTCTTAAACTTGCAAAAAATCAGACAAAAATTTCATCCTGCCCGTATGCTTCTGACGAATTAAAAGAATTGTATTCAGATTCCTTAAAACAATCGCAGAAAACAATAGAAATTAACGGGTTAAAAATCGGTGGAGAAAATGTACTCTATAGACATGAAAAAACATTTATAAACAAAACAGCCCTCGCCGTAATTGTTCAATCAGAAAAAGAACTTGAAAGAGTTCTAAACTTTAAAATTACTCGTGTAAGTGAAAACTTAGGGGTTGATTTAGTCATAACAAAGGGATTTGAAGTTCAAAATAGGAAAGAGTTTAATATTATTTCATACGATGAATTTCTAAAACTTCCTCTTGAAAACATCAGAGACGGCGGATTTACTAAAACAGCTCAAGATCTCATTTCAACAAGAATAAATGCGATAAAAAACAAGGATGAAAACTACTCAAAACCTGTTTATGTACAATTTGACAAAGCAAGTAATTTCAACGAAATTTGTGCAAAAGCAAGTTTTTACATTTGCAAATATGCAAATTTACTTGTATTTGAAGATTTCGATGAAGCATTATTTACAACACTAATAACTTTGAGGCAAAATATTTTCACTGATCCGCAAAAGCCCTTACAGGTAGAGTCAAAAATTTATGAATTCAATAACCCTGATGAAAATTCTTTGATTTTCATGACAACAAACTTTGCGTTGACATTTTTTGCGGTAGCAAATGAATTGGAAAGTCTCCCTGTTCCATCATACCTCATTGTAACACCTGCTGACGGAATGAGTGTTTTAACAGCTTGGTCAGCGGAAAAATTCACGGCAAAAATGGTCGCAAAAACTTTAAAAAAATGGAATTTTGCAAGCAAAGTAAAAAACAGAAAGATAATTATTCCAGGTCTTCTTGCGCATATGAAAGAGGAGTTGGAAGCAGAAATTGACGATTTTGAAATCGTTATCGGGACAATAGATGCCTTTGCAATTGCAGATTTTGTAAAAAATTATAAATAAAAACAAAGAACCGTCCGTTTGGGACGGTTCTTTGTTAAGTATCTATTTAAGAAATTAATCTTTAGCTGCAACGCCTGATTTTTCAATAATTTCTTTTTCAATATTAGCAGGAACTTGCTCGTAGCATTTGAATTCCATTGAGAAAGTACCTCTACCTTGCGTTTTTGATCTGATATCAGTTGCGTAACCAAACATTTCAGCCAGAGGAACAATTGCATTAATCTTCTGGATTCCTGTTCCTTCGATAATTTCCATACCTTCAACACGGCCTCTTCTTGATGAAATATCACCGATAATATCACCTGTGTTTTCTTCCGGAACTTCAATTTCAACTTTCATCATAGGTTCCAGAATACAAGGTTTTGCTTTACGACAACCTTCTTTAATAGCCATTGAACCGGCAATCTTAAATGCCATTTCAGAAGAGTCGACTTCGTGGTAAGAACCATCGTAAAGTTCAACTTTAACGTCTATCATAGGGAATCCTGCTAAGATACCGCCTTCAAGAGCTTCTTCCATACCTTTTCTTGCAGGTTCAATGTATTCTTTCGGAATAGCACCACCGACGATTTTATTTTCAAATACAAATCCTGCATTTTCTTCTGCTGGAGAAATCTTAATTTTAACGTGACCATATTGACCTTTACCACCTGATTGACGGATAAATTTAGAGTCTTGATCAGCGTTTCCTCTGATAGTTTCACGGTAAGCAACCTGAGGTTTACCAACGTTAGCGTCTACTTTGAATTCTCTGAGCAAACGGTCAACAATGATATCAAGGTGAAGTTCACCCATACCTGAAATAATTGTCTGACCTGTTTCAGTATCAGATTTAACACGGAATGAAGGATCTTCTTCTGCAAGTTTTTGAAGAGCAATACCCATTTTATCCTGATCAGCCTTTGTTTTAGGTTCGATAGCAACTGAAATTACAGGTTCAGGGAAAGTCATTCTTTCTAAGATAATCGGAGATTTTTCATCACACAATGTATCCCCTGTTGTAGTATCTTTCAAACCTACAGCGGCACAAATATCGCCTGCATAAACTTCATCTTCTTCAATTCTTTGATCAGCATACATTTGAACCAATCTTGAAATACGTTCTTTTTTACCGTTAGTAGCATTAAGAACATAAGAACCTGAAGTTAATTTCCCTGAATATATTCTCAAGAAAGTTAAACGACCTACATAAGGGTCAGTCATAACTTTAAATGCAAGAGCAGAGAATGGTTCGTCATCAGAAGAATGTCTTTCAACTTTCGTACCGTCTTCCAATTCTCCTTCAATAGCTTTTACATCAACAGGAGAAGGCATTAATTCAACGATTGAGTCAAGAAGTAATTGAACACCTTTATTTTTGAAAGCAGTACCGCAGGTAACAGGAACTATTTTGTTATCGCAAACAGCTTTTCTCAAACCTTTTTTCAATTCTTCAACAGAGATTTCTTCACCTTCAAGATATTTCATCATCAAATCGTCATCAGTTTCAGCAATAGCCTCAACAAGAGCTTCTCTGTATTCATTAGCTTTATCAACCATATCGGCAGGGATATCTTCAACTTTAATATCTGTACCCAAATCGTTAGTATAAATATAAGCTTTCATTTCAAACAAATCAACCAGACCTGTGAATTTATCTTCAGCACCGATAGGAAGTCTGATAGGGTGAGCATTACCACCTAATCTGTTTCTTACCTGATCAACTACACGGTAGAAGTTAGCACCTGTTCTATCCATTTTATTAACAAAAACCATACGAGGTACTTCGTAACGGTTAGCCTGTCTCCAAACAGTTTCTGATTGAGATTGAACACCGCCGACAGCACAGAATACTGCGACAACACCATCTAATACACGTAAAGAACGTTCAACTTCGATTGTGAAGTCAACGTGTCCCGGAGTATCGATAACGTTAATCTGATGACCTTTCCAGGTAGCTGTAACTGCAGCTGATTGAATAGTAATACCACGTTCACGTTCTTGTTCCATAAAGTCAGTAACGGCTGCACCGTCGTGAACTTCACCGATTTTATGTGTTTTACCTGTGTAAAACAAAATACGTTCAGTAGTAGTGGTTTTCCCTGCATCAATGTGTGCGGCAATACCAATGTTTCTGATTTTTTCTAATGGAGTTTTTCTAGCCATTTTGTTTTTTCCTTTTATAATATTGTGTACTTCTGCTATTTATAACTTAGCTTTAATAAAATTATCCCATGAACATGGAATTTTTCAAGAAGGTTATGAAGTTAGATGAAGAACTAAAACATTCCAAACTTCACTAAATTTAACATTTGCTTGCAAATGGCTCCAAAATCATGATAGGATACCAACAAAGAACAATTAATAACCATGATTGGGGTAGGAAGATTATGAAAAGTTCAACAATTAGAAGATCTAATTTATCAAAGGAGAAAATAGCTGTGTTGGAAGCACTTTCAAAATTTAAAAATAAAAATATAGGAAACACAAGCTCCAGTGTTAATATTGAACCTCAGGATGATGGAGCTCCGGAAGTTTATGTAAGACCTAACAAAGAGAAAGAACTTGATCTTTTATGGCAAAACTTCAGAATGCCTAAAGTTGAGAGATCTCCTATTGTTTATTTGGGAAGTGGTTTTGTTGCAGGGATTATCACAACTCTTGTGGTATCTGCTTTAATTGGCTTGAGTACCCGGGATTTTCATCCTAATTTCAGCTTTAACTTTAAAATGCCGTCATTCTCAAAACCTGCTACGGATGATGTAAAGAAATTAAACTTCTTACCTGCAAATACTTCATCTACAACTGAAGAAGCCGTTCCTGAACAAAAGCCTGATGAAGAATACATTGTTCAAAGCGGCGATACAATGGACAGTATTTTAAGAAGATTCTACGGGGCATATACACCTGAAAAAGCAGAAGTTGTTATGAAAGCAAATAATATGAAAGATCCTAATAAATTATCAATAGGACAAAAGTTGATTATTCCGATGAGTGAAAATAATATTCCTGCGGAAGAAACAACAGAATCAGTAGAATAAATAAAATAAAAAAAAAAACGGGACAAATGTCCCGTTTTTTTTTCATCAATGTTAATTAGTATTTAATTTTTTAAGTACAGCAACAAGATCTGAAACATCATGATATTTACCTTCTGATACTGCATTAATAAATTTATTTATATATTTTGAATTTACTTTTACATCCATTGCTCCTGTCAGACCACCAGTTTTTATTTTTGGAAGAGTAATTTGAGTCATCCTATTTCTTACAAACGGGTTAAAACGATCTGTTTTAATTTTGATTTGTTTAAATAGTTCGTCAAAATTTGGAGTTTTAACATCCTGGACTCTGACAGAATCGAGATCTACTTTCGCCAATTCTGATTTAGCTGCGACCTTAAGTCGGCAGCCCGCATTATTTAATAAGAGCTTAACTTTCGCTAAAATACTATCATTTGAGCTATTTTGTGTTACACTTAGTGCATAACTTTCAGGAGCAAATTGCTTTAATTGCATATCTATAATATGCTTTGTATCATCAGCATAGGCTTTCGGTGAATATTTTTGTCCTAATTTCATTGTATCCATTACCGATTGTTCAAGTGCGTTAAGTCCTTTTACAGAAGACAAAGCTTTGATTTGTTCCCCGGTAAACTCAAAGTGAGCGTTAAATGGTTTTACATTCGGACCTTTTAAAGTAGCCTTTTTAACTGCATTTAACTGTGAAATATTTTCTAACCCAATTTTTCTTCCTAAATTTAATAAAGTTGATATTCCCGCCATTTTAAATTCCCCTTTCTTTAATAAGTGTATCTTTAATGAAATCGATTTCTATTACACTTATAAAAAAAACGAAAGGGTGAAAAAATTGCTATACCGCTACCTATCCTATCCTATGAGGCATTATAACTGTACTTTGGCCATTTTAAAATTTAATTTTACATTTCGTTACATTTGATCAATATCTTATACTCATTATATTTCTATAACCAATATTACAAGAAGTTACACTTTTTGAAAGAGCATTACATATTCATGTTTAAAAATATAAAAACCACCTGCTAAGGCACGATATCTCCATAAATTTGCAGTTTTACCTTTTGCTCGTTCATTTCCTTGCATATCTTTTACAATTATTGATTTTGTAATAAAACCAACGTTATTCATACGCCTCATGCATTCAAAACCAAGAGGAATAAGTTGAGAATTTGCATATTTATCACCAATTATAAGAGCTGCAAATCTCCCTTTTTCCAACAAGTCATATCCGTTCTTAGCAACACGTTCAAACAGGTCATAAAATTCTTCTGTAGTTGCACAGTTTGATAAATCTTCTTTTTTATCAGAAAATTTAATAATATCATCATAAGGCGGATGAAGAATTAACAACTGAGCCTTCTCTTCACCCATAATATCAAGTCTTGCTTTAATCTTTTCCTTCGCAAGTTCAGTTGTGCTGTCCGCACAAATAATATTAACATCCGTTACAAGCTGCTTTGGAGTAAACTTTTCAGAAACACTTTCAGCCAGATCTTCTTTAAGTTCAACACCAATACAACGCCTATTCATGTTTATCGCCTCAATACCGGAAGTTCCGGAACCGAAAAACATATCAAGCACAATATCATTTCTCTTTGTGAATCTTTCATAAAGTTGTTGGGCAATTTGCGGAATATAGTTTCCGTGATATTCATTGGAATGTCCGCCCTCTTTTAAACGTGCAGGAAATTCCCAGAGAGTATCTGTTTTTATATGGTCGTAATTTTTCCATTCATTTAAATTAATATCACTGTATTTAGTGGTTTTAACAGGTTTTACGACCTGTAGGTCCGCCTTTTTAACAGGTTTTAACTTTGTATTGGATCTTAATTTTGCCACTTTATCCCTCTTTCCCAAGTCAATATATTTACATATTAATCTTATAGAAATGTTTCAAAATTGTAATCAAACATTTAGATGAATTTCTATTTGAGGTAAATTGTAAATAATAAGGGGACTAAGATGGGACGAATAAAACAATTATCAAAACATTTAATTAATCAAATAGCAGCAGGGGAAGTAATAGAACGTCCTGCTTCTGTTGTAAAAGAACTTGTCGAAAATTCAATTGATGCAGGTGCTACCAAAATCAGTGTGGAAATCACAAATGAATGCAGAAACATACGTGTAGCAGATAACGGTTCCGGGATTCATCCTGATGATATTTTATTGGCCTTTTCTAAACACGCTACAAGCAAAATTTCTTCTGATGAAGATTTATTTGCAATCGACACTCTGGGGTTTAGAGGAGAAGCGTTATCAAGTATTATCTCAATTTCAAAACTAAGTTGTACAACAAGAACAAAAGATTTTGAAACCGGAACAAAAGTTACATGTGAAAATTCAGAAGTAAACCAAATTAAAACAGGATGCGCTGTCGGTACAATTATGGATATAAAAGACCTTTTCTATAATATTCCTGCTCGTCTAAAATTTCTAAGAAATTCCAACACAGAATTTTCATATATTCAGGAAATTGTCCAATCTCTTGCCATTATTAACCCTCAAATCGCATTTGAGCTGAAAAAAAACGGGAAGACAGTATTAAAAACTACAGCCCAGCAAGACTTAAAAAGAAATTTGAAGGAAATATTCTCATCAAATGTAACGGATAATCTAAAAGAGGTTTTGAAGACTGATAATCTTGCAGGACTAAAAATTTCGGGTTATGTAAGTACACCGGACTTTACCAGATCCAGCAAAAAGGATTACCATATATATATTAATTCAAGAACAGTAAAGTGCCCGATATTCCAAAAAGCAATAGATATGGCATACAAAAATCTTATTGCGGGCGGGAAATATCCTTTTGTAGTTCTAAATCTTGAAATACCTCCATCTGATGTCGATGTAAATGTTCATCCGACTAAAAAAGAAGTTCGCTATAAGAACATTAATCAAGTATTTAATTTTGTTATGTCAGGGATCATAGGCGGACTTGCGAATTATAAAGAAACTCCAAAAGCCCCGCAATCTGAAACTCAACAGTCTTTGACAGAAAATATTGTTGAATTCAAACCTAAGCAACAGACTGTAGATCTCTTTCTAGACAAAAAGAATGACGAAATATCAGTAAGAGATGATGTACGAATCTATCCTCCAATTCAGCCCAAAACCATGGAAACGGAACAAAAACAAATTTTCGCTCCAATTGAGAAAGAGCCGGAGCCGGAAGACAATATTATAGGCCAATATAAAAATACTTATATTTTAATTGAACTTGAAGATGGACTTGAAATTGTTGACCAACATATTGCAGAGGAAAGATATTTTTACGAAAAATTACAAGCAGAAAAACAAGTTACATCCCAGCTGCTCTTTATTTCTGACGTATTATCCGTTTCTGCAACAGAGGCGGAACTTATTAAAGAAAATTTGGATAAATTTGAAAAATTCGGCTACGGAATTGAATTTACTTCAGACAATGAACTGATTTTCAGAAAAGTTCCACAAATGCTTGCAAAGGTTAATCCTAAAGAGATTCTAAGTGATATTCTTGAAAATATTGAAGGAGATCTTGATAATCTGGAAGAAAATATTCTGAAAACAACAGCCTGCAAAGCGTCTGTAAAAGCCGGACAACGCTTATCTCTATGGCAAATGCAAGAGATAATAAAAAAATGGAGAACTACAAAACTCCCATATACCTGTCCGCACGGAAGGCCGATTACCAAAATTATTCCGCACAAAGAACTTGCAAGCTGGTTTCAAAGAAACGCCTAAAGCTTTGTCTGCTCATCCAGTTTGAAGTAATCCACAAGTGCCAAAATGGATGCAAGCTCATTAAAGAAATTTCTCATCTGTTTGGGATTACTCAAGCTGCAAAAAAGATTTCCAACTTCAAACAAATTTTTTTCTGTAGATATTGCAAACATTATGCTGTCATTATAAAATGAGCACTTCACCTTATTTGTTCCGAATGCGGTTTGCAGATTATTGAATCTTTCCATAAATGCAGTGGTTACCAAATATCTTGCTTCTACCTGATCCGATGAGTATACATTATATCTTTTTGAAAACTCAGGATCCTCAAGTTTTACACTATTATTAAACTCCAACTTCAGTTTTTTAAATGAACAAACTATAATCGTAATGATAATGCCCACAATACCTGTGCAAGCTTTAATCGTGTTTATATCAACATGTTCAAAGTTAAAATCGTTTCTAATAGACATTAATCCATATATAATAAAGATAATATAAAGTAAAATTAACCACCATGACATATAAAAACCGTTCAAAACATGCATATCCCCCTTACTTGATACAATCGTTGTATTTTTGATTTGTTTATTAGCATTGAATCGTATTACAACTCCTTTAAAAACATTAACAGAATTCTTTCCACTGGCTTGAATTAGCGCTGTTTCAGAAATATCAGCATTAACTCCTTTATAATTACAATGAAATCCATCGTAAAAGTCCCTGTGATCAAATTTTCCAAATAGCTCACTTGCTTGAAGTTCATTCTCAGAAATCAAATTCCCTTTATCATACCATTGCATATCACCAAAAGCAGGCAGTATTTTCGTAATTGTAGAACTCTTTATTTTGTTTACGAATTTATGATTGTGATTTAGTGGCAAAGCACAAATTATATATATAAGCACTGGAATAATTATTAATTCGGCCAATTTAATATAAAGAGTAAAATTAGAATATGGTCTGTTTATTATTAAATCATAGCTTAAAAAACATAAAACCAAAATCAATATTATTTCCAAGAATATCAATCGTAACATAATGGCACGCCGTTCAATTTCATATTGCATCAATAATGGAAGAACAGAACGTTGATAAATTTCATAAAATTTTTTTTCATATTCAAATATAAGTTTGCTTTTTTGAGCCATATATTTCTCCTATAATATAATTTTAATTTATAAATTTTACCACACAAAAGCAATTCAAACCTAATATATTTATACGAAATTAAACAAAAAAGAACGGGGCAGTTACCCCGTTCTTTCACTTTAAATATGAAAAATTATTCTTCATCATTTTCGCTATCGTCTAGTCCTAAATCAGGAGCCCCGAACATTCCTTCTATTTCTTCCAAAATAGCAGAAGGTTTTCTTGCCTGATTTCTTTGGGCAACCGCACGCTTTCTTGCTTCACGTTCTTTTTCTTCGTTCGCATTAGAAAGGTGATGGAACCCTGTACCTGCCGGTATTAAACGACCGATAATAACGTTTTCTTTTAAGCCTCTGAGCATATCTTTCTTACCGTCAACAGCAGCTTCTGTCAGAATTCTTGTTGTTTCCTGGAAAGATGCAGCTGAAATAAAGCTTTCAGTATTCAAAGAAGCTTTTGTAATACCTAACAACATGTATTCACAAGTTGCAAGATTTCCGCCGTTTTTCTCAACTTCAGCATTTTCCTTTTCAAATACCTGAATTTCTACCAGTTCACCAGGCAGAAGCTTAGTATCACCAGCATCAACAACTTTTACTTTTTTAGTCATTTGACGAACAATAATTTCAACGTGTTTATCTGCAATTTCTACACCTTGAGAACGATAAACTCTTTGAACTTCATCAACTAAGTATTGTTGAGCTGCTTCAGGACCACAAAGTCTGATAACATCATGCGGATTCAAAGGACCGGATGTCAAAGGCTGTCCTTTCTTGATTTTTTGTTTATCTTGAACAACGATATTTGCATCAATTGCGTATTTAATCTCGGTTCTTCCGTTTTCTGTTACTAAATACAGTCTTGGCAAATCATCATCAGTTTCAATTTCAGCAATACCGTCTTCTTCAGCAAGAATTGCACAATCTTTAGGTTTACGACCTTCAAGAAGTTCTTCAACTCTCGGCAAACCTTGAACGATATCACCTGTTTTTTGTCTTTCAAATACCAATGTCGCAATCATATCACCACGAAGAACAAGTGCTCCAGAATCAACGATTAACATTGTACCAGGGCTGATCAAATACGGACGACCGTTTCTGATTGTGATATCACCCTTATTAACTGATATTACCTGACCTGAAACAGTTGATTTATCTCCACCTTCAGTTAAAAGTTGATCTAATTTTACAAAATCACCTTTTTTAACAAGCGGCTTCCCTGAAGTTTTAACTGTTGTTTCATATAATTCACTTGTTAACAACAATCTTCTAGAATCTTCTTCCGTATTTTTAACAGAAGCAACTCCGTTATTAATTGCTAAAACCTGAGTTTTTGCAATAGGAGTCTTAGGCTCAATAATCTGACCGTCTTTAACAAGCAATTCTGTTTGTAATGAAGACAGAAGTTTTGAAGTCCCTTCCATTTCACGACGAACAATCAGGTTTTCAAGAACAACTATTCTCAAATTGCCTTTATCATCAAGTTCTACCATCCCTTTAAGGTGTGATAAATATCCTTGCATTTGAAGAACCAAACTTGTTCTTGTAATTGTAGAACCATCTAAATTACGAACTCTAGCACCGTCTTTATATTGAAGCTGAGTTACTGGAACAATATCTATTAAACCGTCTGTTGTGTTAAATTTAATAGATACATCTTTTTGATCAACATCCAATACCTGAACAGGTCTTACAAGAATTTGTATCGGCTGGTTTGAAATACTGTCTTCATCAATAGATAAATTAGCATCAAGTTCTTCATCAAGATCATCAATATCTAAATCATCCATAGAAGAATCCATAATTGATACAATTGAAGTTTCAGTTACTTTAATACCGTCAGCAATTACTGTACCGGCTTTAACAACTTCACCTTCATCAACTTTCAAAGCACCTACGTTAGGAAGAGTATGAACTTCTCCAGGTCTTATTGTAATTTCATGGATGATATCGTTATATTCTTTAAATTCAACAATACCATCAAGGTGGCAGTAAACATCTTTTACAACTTCAGTACCAGCTGTAACAAATGTTCCGTTTTCTACCATCTTCAATGAACTATCCTTTGAAATCTGATGGATTTCTTCAGGAATAAATACTAAAGAACCAGGCTTAGTAATAATTTGATTTTCATCAACTTCAACATCAATATATCTGATTTCACCTGAAGAAGAAACAGCACATTCATCGTCTATCAATTCAGCAATAATCATACCGTTTTCTACAGGAGTATCAACAGGAGCTTTTACAATATATTTTTCACCTGTTTTATTAACTGTCCATAATTGTTCTTTTTTAGTTTGTTCAAATGTCGCATTTTCAGGTGATAAAGAAGCAATTACAATTGTAATTTCCTTACCTTGAACAATTTTCTTAATGTTCTTACCTTCAAATTTAACATCTTCAACAACAAGGTCATCACCAAAACGAACTTCCCCACCGTGTTCACAGATAGTTAAAGTTTCGGCCAATTTTTCGCCAGCCTTAACTTTTTGTTCGTCTTTAACAAGAACTTTAGAACCACCAGGAAGGTTATAAACATCTCCGCCTAAAACCCAGATAACACCCTGCTTGTTAGTAGTTCTTGAAATATTACCCTGTCTATCTTTCTTTTCGTCAGCAACAAAGTCTTCAAATAATACTTCACCTGATAAATCAGTTGTAATATCTTTTGTAGCCTTTTCAGTCAAACGTGAACCGTCTCCCTGTGATACAGGTTCATATGTAGCAAGTTTATAACCCTTTTCTACAGTCATACCGTTAGTAAAGAATATTGTGGATCCTGCAGGAATATGATATTTTTCAGTTCTTTTAGCACCCTTAATTTCAATATCCGTTTCGTAATTAGAAACTTTTACAACATCACCGTGACGTGTTCTTAATTCTCTTGTCTTAACGTTAGACACAACTTCACCGGCAATATTAGCCTCTACAGATTTCATTGCGCCTGAACCTTTAAATACACCACCTGTGTGGAACGTTCTCATTGTTAACTGTGTACCAGGTTCACCGATTGATTGAGCAGCAATAATCCCGATTGCCTCTCCGATATCAACCAATTTCTGGGTTGTCATTGCCCAGCCATAACATTTCTGGCAGATACCATATTCAAGACCGCAAGTCAAACCTGAGCGAACTTTCAATTCCTGTAAGTTCAAATGAGAAATTTTCTTGATATCGTTTCTGTCAAGAGTTTTACCGCATTCTACAAGAACCTTACCGTCACTATCAACAATATCTTGAGCAATTGTTCTACCAAGCAATCTATCAATCAACGGAACTATAACGGTATCACCGTCACAAATAGGTTTCATGTTAATTGACTTTGTAGTGTGACAGTCATCAGCTCTGATAATTACATCTTGAGCAACGTCTACCAAACGTCTTGTCAAATAACCTGAGTCAGCAGTTTTCAACGCTGTATCTACAAGCCCTTTTCTTGCACCATATGATGAAATGATGTATTCTGTAACGGATAAGCCTTCTTTAAAGTTTGCCTTAATCGGCAAGTCAATGATTTGACCTTGTGCATCAGCCATCAAACCACGCATACCGACCAGCTGAGATACCTGTGACAAGTTACCTCTCGCTCCAGAGAATGCCATCATATACACCGGATTTAATCTATCAAAATTATCTACTACACTTGAAGTTAATTTCGCAGTTGTTTCAGACCAAGTATCAATAACTTTTGTATATCTTTCTACTTCTGTAATTTCACCTTTCAAGTATCTGTTTGTAGATTTTTCAATTTCCTTTTCTGCTTCCTGCAAAAGTTCTTTTTTAACAGCGGGAACCTGCAAATCCGCAATTGAAATAGTTGTACCTGATTTTGTTGCGTATTTGTAACCGAGGTTTTTCAAGCTGTTAGCCAATTCTGCAGTTGTTGCACCACCAAACTCCAAATACATTTGAGATAAAAATTGGTTTAAAGCCTTTTTATCCATCTGTTTATTTATGAAGTCAAGGTGCTTCTTTGAATTAGTATAAGTTGTTTCCATTCTATATTTCCTCAATTTTATTAATTTACGTTTGTTGAGTATCTATTATAAAGTAATTGCTTTTCTTACTGTTTCGTTGAATATAATTCTACCAACAGTAGTTTCAATCCTTTCACCCTTTTCATCTCTTACAACGATTTTATCGTGTAATTCGATTACACCGACTTCAAGAGCCGAAATTGCATCCTGGAAGTTATAGAAATAACCCTTAACATCCATTTCAGGATTTTTCATGATAGTAAGGTAATACATACCCAATACCATATCTTGAGAAGGTGTAATAATAGGCTTACCTGTCGCAGGAGCAAGGATGTTATTTGTAGCTAACATTAACATTCTTGCCTCAGTTTGAGCCTCAATTGATAAAGGAACGTGAACAGCCATTTGGTCACCGTCAAAGTCAGCATTAAATGCCGTACATACCAACGGGTGAAGCTGAATAGCACGACCTTCTACCAATTTAGGTTCAAAAGCCTGAATACCTAATCTGTGAAGAGTAGGGGCACGGTTTAATAATACAGGGTGTCCGTCAATTACCTCTTCCAAAATATCCCAAACAATTGCTTCGGAACGTTCTATCTTTTTCTTTGCAGATTTAATATTTTGAACATATCCTCTTTCAATCAGTTTGTTAACAACAAAAGGTTTAAACAATTCAATTGCCATTTCTTTTGGTAAACCACATTGGTTCAAGCTCAACTGCGGACCAACAACGATAACTGAACGCCCCGAATAGTCTACACGCTTACCAAGTAAGTTTTGTCTGAAACGTCCCTGTTTACCTTCAATGATATTTGATAATGATTTCAATGCTCTGTTATTAGGACCAACAACTGTTCTTCCTCGTCTGCCATTATCAATCAGAGCATCTACCGCTTCCTGAAGCATACGTTTTTCGTTTCTTACAATAATTTCAGGAGCACCCATTTCCAAAAGTCTTTGCAAACGGTTGTTTCTGTTAATAACACGTCTATACAAATCATTCAAATCAGATGTAGCAAAACGTCCGCCGTCTAATTGAACCATAGGTCTCAAATCAGGAGGAGTAACAGGAAGAACATCCATTATCATCCAGGTCGGATCTGTTTCTGAAGAAATCAGAGAATCCAATAATCTTAATCTCTTAATTAATTTAGATTTTCTCTGAACAGAAGTTACGTTTCCGCTTAATTCTGCTCTCATTTCTTCAGCCATTGCTTTTATATCTAATTCTGCTAAAAGTTCTTTAATAGCTTCTGCACCAATCCCAACTTTTAATTCACTGTCTTCGTGCTCTGCCATATAATCTTCATATTCTTCTTCGCTCAAAAGCTGTAATTTTTTAAATTCACTGTCAGCAGGATCTAGAACTACATAGTTATTGAAATAAATAACCTGTTCAAGATCTTTCAAAGTCATATCCAAAAGTAAACCCAAATATGAAGGAATACCTTTTAAGAACCAGATATGAGAAACAGGAGCCGCAAGCTTAATGTGTCCCATTCTCTGTCTTCTTACTTTAGAATCAGTAACTTCAACACCGCAGCGTTCACAGATAATACCTTTATGACGAACTCTTTTATACTTACCACAGTAACATTCCCAGTCTTTTGACGGCCCAAAAATTCTTTCACAGAATAAACCGTCTCTTTCAGGTTTCAATGTACGGTAGTTGATTGTTTCAGGTTTAGTAACTTCTCCGTAGGACCATTTAAGAATCCTTTCAGGGGAAGCTATACTAATTCGTATATAGTCAAAATAATCAATACTTGTTGACATTTATAATTTCTCCTTTTATTTGCAGGGGGTATATCCCCCTGCTTAATTAATAGCTTATTATAGGTCTCCGAATGTAGTCGGTGTTTCAAAGAAGTTAATATTTAACAACTCTGAATCTATATCAGAAAGTGTTCTCTTCGGAGCAGACTTTCTCAAATCATCCATATCAGTCATCAAATCAACTTCAGCACCGTCTTTTTTCGCTACCGTAATATCCAAACCGATACTTTGCAATTCTCTTACAAGTACCTTAAATGACTCAGGAATACCAGGTCTTGGAATATTATCGCCCTTAACAATTGCTTCATAAGCTCTATTACGTCCGTTTACATCATCGGATTTAATAGTTAACATTTCTTGCAATGTATAAGCAGCACCGTAAGCTTCCAATGCCCAAACTTCCATCTCACCGAATCTTTGACCGCCGAATTGAGCTTTACCACCTAACGGCTGTTGGGTA
This sequence comes from Candidatus Gastranaerophilales bacterium, assembly GCA_944327255.1. Classification (GTDB taxonomy): domain Bacteria; phylum Cyanobacteriota; class Vampirovibrionia; order Gastranaerophilales; family Gastranaerophilaceae; genus UBA1221. The sequence continues at coordinate 45,838 of CALVHA010000005.1, forward strand.
ACAAGTGAGTAAGGACCTGTAGATCTTGCATGAATTTTATCATCAACAAGGTGAACAAGTTTAAGAATATAAGAAAGACCAACCGCAACAGGTCTGTCAAACGGTTCACCGGTTCTACCGTCAATCAGCGTAACCTTACCATCTTCGTTAACCCAATCACAGCCTGATTCTTTTATACCTTTAAGAAGCTCAGCCTTTGTAGCTTTTTCTGAAGTATTTTCTCCGTATCTTTCATCGAATGAAGGAGCCTCATAATAATTTCCTGTCAGGTACGCAGCCAAACCGAGAAGTAATTCATAAGTTTGACCTACGTTCATACGTGAAGGAACACCAAGAGGGTTCAACACGATATCAATCGGAGTTCCGTTCGGCAAGAAAGGCATATCTTCCCTTGGAAGAATTCTTGATACAATACCTTTGTTACCGTGACGTCCAGAAAGTTTATCACCTACAGATACTTTACGTTTTTGAGCAATATAAACTCTAATAACAGTATTTGCACCAGGAGGAAGTTCATCGCCTTTTTCTCTGTCAAATACCTTAACATCAAGGACTCTTCCACCTTCACCATGAGGAACTCTTAATGAGTTATCTTTAACATCTCTTGCTTTCTCAGCAAAGATTGCTCTTAACAATTTTTCTTCCGGTGGATGTTCAGATTCACCCTTAGGTGTAACCTTACCTACCAAAATGTCATCAGCGTAAACTCTAGCACCGATACGAACAATACCACGTTCATCAAGGTGTCTGAGTGCATCTTCCGAAACGTTCGGAATTTCTCGGGTAATTTCTTCCGGTCCGAGTTTAGTTTGACGCGCATCTATTTCTAATTTTTCAATATGAATAGATGTGAATATATCATCATGAACACATCTTTCAGAAATCAAAATTGCATCTTCAAAGTTATAACCTTCCCAAGGCATATACGCTACAAGAACGTTTTTACCTAATGAAAGTTCTCCGCAGTTCGTAGAAGCACCATCTGCAATTACGTCACCTGCTTTAACCTCATCTCCTTGTCTTACAATAGGTTTCTGGTTAATACAAGTATCCTGGTTACTTCTCAAATATTTTACCAACGGATAAATATGCGGTTTATTCTGTTTATCTCTGATAACAATTTCTTCACCGACAACTCTTTCAACAATACCGTCAACTTCAGATACAATAACCATACCTGAATCTTTTGCAGCACGAGCTTCCATCCCTGTACCTACGACAGGTCTGTCTGTGATCAAAAGAGGTACTGATTGACGTTGCATGTTTGATCCCATCAACGCACGGTTAGCATCATCGTGTTCGATAAACGGAATTAAAGATGTAGCAACTGAAATAATCTGAATAGGAGAAACCCCAACAAAGTCAACCTTGCTTGATTGATCCATTGTAAATTCAGATCTATAACGCACAGGAACATAATCATCTTTAAATGTATTATCAGGATTTAATTGTACATCCGCAGGAGCACAACGATAGTTTTCGTCTTCGTCTGCTGTCATATATACAACTTCATCGGTTACTTTTCCATCTTTTACAACAAAGAACGGAGCTTCGATAAAGCCGTAATCATTAACTTTAGCGTGAGTTGCCAAAGAACCTATCAAACCTGCGTTAGGACCTTCTGGAGTTTCAATAGGACAAATACGTCCATAGTGAGAAGGATGGATATCACGAACTGCAAAACCAGCTCTTTCTCTCATCAAACCACCAGGTCCAAGTGCTGAAATACGTCTTTTATGAGTTAATTCAGCAAGAGGGTTGATCTGATCCATAAATTGAGACAACTGTGAACTTCCGAAAAATTCTTTTAAAGAAGCAACAAGAGGCTTTGTATTTAATAGGTTCAAAGGAGTCAGTGTTTCAGAATCCTGAAGAGTCATTCTTTCTTTAACAATTCTTTCGATTCTTGACAAACCAACCCTGAATTGGTTTTGAAGCAATTCTCCAACCGAACGGATCCTTCTGTTACCTAAGTGGTCGATATCATCGACAGTTCCTTCATCGTATGTCAAATTGATTAAGTATTCAATTGATGCAACGATATCTTGAACGGTTAATGTCCTTTGATTTTTCGGAATATTCAAATTCAATTTTTTATTTAATTTATAACGACCAACGCGACCGATATCATATTTCTTTTCATCAAAGAAACGAGCCTCAAGAATTTGTCTTCCACCTTGTGGGCTAGCAGGGTCACCTGGTCTTAATTTTTTATATACTTCAATTAAAGCATCATCAGTAGTTTCAGCGGTATCTTTATCCAGAGTTTTCTTTAAGAAGTCAAAGTGAGTGAACAAAGATTCCATTTCAGAAACAGTAATACCCATAGCTTTCAACAATGTTGTAGCCAAAATTTTTCTATTTTTATCGATTTTAACGTAGATTAAATCGTTTGAGTCTGTTTCAATTTTCAACCATGCACCACGGTTAGGAATCATAGTCGCATTGTATAAACGTTTTCCGGCAGGTGAAATTTCACGTTTGAAGTAAACACCAGGGGAACGAACGATTTGAGAAACAATAACACGTTCAGCACCGTTTACAATAAAAGTACCCTTATCAGTCATTGTAGGGATATCACCAATGTAAACTTCCTGTTCTTTAATTTCACCGCTGTCACGGTTAACTAATCTAATCATTACACGCAACTGCTTTGCATAAGTTGCGTCATGAATTCTTGCTTCTTCAACGGTATATTTTGCGTTGTCGAAAGTATAATTCGGCAAAAAGTGTAATTCTAATCTTCCTGTATAATCCTTAATAGGTGAAAAAGAAAGCAACTCTTCTTTTAAACCTTCTTTTAAGAACCACTCAAAAGATTTTTTTTGCACTTCAATAAGATCCGGTAAATCATCCAAACGAGTATGTGGTATACCCATAGGAGTTACTCTTTTAGCTATTTTTGTCTTAGACATTAAATCACCTCGTTAAATAAATGGTGTACGTACTATAAAAAATGGTTTTCTAAATTCTAACTTAAGGCTGTTAACCTTTTATCTCTTAAAACTGAAATCCAACGAAAAGTTTTGGTATTAAACGGTTTCAGGGTGATAAACTTTTTTATAAATTTCGGAGCTTCCAAATACGGGCACACTTACTCCTACTTTAATTTTACATGTTCTTAAATCATATTCTTAACAAAATTCGTAGTCAAGAAATTTTCTCATATATTAATATGAATTATTAATTTTTTGTTACAAACATACTTTATAAAACGTTACAAATCATGGAAACTTTTGGAGCACAAGAGTTTTAGCATTAAACAAACGTAAAATTATGAAGATTAATTTATTATTATATGGTACAATTTTGGAACAAAGGAGAATTATGAAAAAACTATTTATCATTTTGGGATTAATAATTTTCGGATGTACCTCAAACTATTCATTCGCACAAGATAAAATATTATCAGCAGGTATTGAATTCAACTGGGTTAATATGTCACAGGTTGAACGAGATGAGGCCATTGAACATTACCAGACAATAGTTTTCGCTGACGGTGTTAAATCCATGACAAAAAAAGAGCTTCGTGCAAAATATCCAGACTTTTTGAAAGATAAAGATTACAAATATCATTACAGAATTATCTCAAACGGAGTAACGGAAACAAAAGATAAAAAATTATGCGGATTTTTTATAAAGGATAATACTATTTTATACAGCTATGCAATACAATATAAAAATAATCCTCAAAGAGTCTTTTACTATTCAGCATACGGCTCTTTAATTTATGTTGATGAAATATCTTCAAATTATCCAAATTTCCCGTATAACTCAAAGCAATACCGCTCAAACGGAAAACTTGCTGGTGCTATATATTTTGATTCAAAAGATTTGCAATACGTCTTTGAAGATAATGGAGAATTTAAGGGAGTATGGTATAAAGACAAGATGTTCGACAGAAAAGGAAAACAAATTTTAACAAGAAGCAACTGGTAAACAAGCCTATATCAACACAGAATAATAAAAAAAGAAAGAGAAAAATTGTATGACTAGAAAACCAAATATCGCAATACTTGGAGCAACAGGGGTTGTCGGAAGAGAAATTATCAAAATAATTAATGAATTACAGATTAAATTTAACGAAATAAAATTTTTATCAAGCGCAAAAAGTGCAGGAAAAAAAATTGAATTTCAAGGGAAAGAATATACTGTTGAAGAAGCAAAGCCTGAAAGCTTTGATAATATTAATATTGTACTTGCGTCAGCAGGTGGTTCCACATCACAAAAATTCGCCCCTGAGATTGTAAAAAGAGGCGGAGTTCTTATAGATAATTCAAGTGCATTCAGAATGGATAAAGATGTTCCACTGGTTATCGCTCATGTTAATGATGATGATCTTAGAAAACATAAAGGAATCATCGCAAATCCTAACTGTTCAACATCACAGTTGATGCTTGTATTAAAACCTCTACATGAAAAAGCAAAAATTAAAAGATTAATCGTGTCAACTTATCAAGCTGTTTCAGGAGCAGGACTTGCTGCAATAAATGAGCTTACGGAAGATACAAAAGCAAACCTTGCAGGTAAAACCTTTGAGAATAAAGCGTTTAAAAAACCTATTTCTTTCAATGTAATTCCTCAAATAGATGTTTTTACCGAAAACGGTTACACAAAAGAAGAAATGAAAGTTGCGAATGAAACAAAAAAAATTCTCCACCTCCCTCAAAATCTTCCTATTTCTTGTACAGCCGTAAGAGTTCCTGTATTTAGAGGACATTCAGAAGCTGTTGATATTGAATTTGAAAAAGAAATGTCCCCAGAAGAAGCAAGGGAACTGTTGTCAAACAGCTTTGGAGTAAAGGTTATTGATAATATTGAGAATTATGAATATCCTACAACTAGAGATGCAGACGGTGTTGATCCGGTGTTTGTTGGGAGAATCCGTAAAAATCTTGCGTTTCAACACGGGATTTCACTATGGTGTGTTGCAGATAATTTAAGGATCGGCGCAGCCTTAAATACAGTGAGAATTTGTCAAAAAATTATAGAAATGGAATTATATTAAAAATTTTTGTAATATTTCTTAATAATTCTCCCCAAATAAGCAATTTTTACACACAAAATTTTTTTATAAATATATGGGATATATTGGGGGGGGATTAATATGGAAGAAAAAAAACTTGAAACAATTGTAAAAAAATCTGGACGTAAAATTGGTTTTTTAGAATGGCTATTTATGAAAAACCAAAAAAGTATTTCTTTGGATGTTCCAAGAACATCTTTTGACTATCTAAATGATACATTGCAAACAACATAAAATCCGCTTTTAAAGCGGATTTTATATTACTTTTTGTTAAATTCGTGTGTTTTATTGCTTGTTTTTGGTAAACTATATTTATAGCGATTAGGATATTACAGGATGGGACAAATTATAAGAAGAGATATGATCACAAATATCGTCAAGGAACTCCATGACAATGGAAACACAGTTGTCGCGACAAACGGGTGTTTTGACATACTTCATGTCGGTCATGTAAGATATCTCGAAAAGACTAAATCATTCGCTGATAAATTAATAGTATTACTAAATTCAGATAAATCAGTAAAAAGCATTAAAGGGCCTTCACGTCCGATAAACAACGAGAATGATCGTGCAGAAATATTATGTGCATTAAGTTGTGTAGATTATGTTGTATTATTTGATGAGGACAGTCCTAGAAATCTTCTTGATGAGATAAAACCTGACATATATACAAAAGGTGCTGATTACACAATGGAAACACTACCTGAAGCAGACATTATGAAAAAAAACGGAACACGAGTAGAATTTATAAGCTTTGTGGAAGGGAAATCTACGACAAATATCATTAACAAAATGAAGAGTTAATTTAGTAAAGGAGTATAAAATGAAAGCTTTTACAGTAGAAGAAATTACGCAAATCGTTGGCGGTATGTTAACAAAAGGACAAGACGCAAAGATTGAAAGAATTGCACCTCCGCTTCTGGCAGACGAGAATACTCTGGCACTTGCATTGGGGGAAGACGAGATTGCAAATCTGGCAAAGTCTAAAGCAAAAGCTGCACTGGTTCCATTAGGAGTCCAAATTGACGGATTTACAACCATCGAAGTCGAACGACCTAGATTAGCTATGATGAAACTGCTTAATTTGTTCTATGTTGCTCCAAAAATTAATGATGGAGTTCATCCAACAGCAGTTGTCGACTCAAGCGCAAAGCTCGGCGCAAACGTTAAAATAGGGCCAAATGTAGTTATCGGAGAAAACGTTATCATTGGTGACAACTCAAAAATCATGGCAAACTCATATATAGGAAGCGGAGCACAAATTGGCGAAAACTGCTTATTCCATCCTGGGGTCAATATTGGGGACAGAGTGCAAATCGGAAATGATGTAATACTTCATCATGGAGTATCCTTAGGAGCTGACGGATTCAGCTTTGTAACAGAAAACCCTGATAATATAGAACAAGCACGAAAAGAAGGTTCAATTAAAGAAGAAAATACCAAACATGTTATATTCAAAATACCTTCAATAGGGTCTGTAGTAATCGGGAATAACGTTGAAATTGGGGCTAATACAACCATCGACAGGGGGACAATTGAAAATACAACTATCGGCGACAATACTAAAATTGATGACCTTGTTATGATAGGTCACAACTGCCGTATAGGGGAAGGATGTTTAATTGTTTCACAAGTAGGAATTGCAGGTAGTTGTGTAATTGGAGACAGAGTTGTAATTGCCGGCCAGGCAGGTCTTGCAGATCATATTGAAATTGGTTCGGATACAATCATCACGGCTAAAGCAGGGGTTACAAAATCATTCCCTGAAAAATCTATAATTGTTGGAATTCCTGCGGTTCCAAGAAAAGACTTTATCAAACAATTAAAAACAATGAAAGATGCTCAAGAAATTTTTGCAAAATTCAGAAAATTTGAACCAATGCTAAATGCATTTGTAGAAGAACATCAATAAAAACACTGGGTGAAAATGATATTAATTTTCACCCAGCCTATAGGAAAATTATGGTTATTACGTTAAAAAAAGAAACAGAAATAGCAGGCAATGGCTTAATGAAAAATAAGCCTTGTACTATTAAGTTCTTCCCATCACAAACAGGAAAAATAAGATACTTTGTAAACAATGAAGAATTTGAATCCAAAGCAGAAAATGTTATTTCAACAGATCATTGCGTAGTCCTTGGAACAAAAAAATCTAAAGCAATGTTAACAGAACATCTTACTGCAGCACTTGCTTTTTGCGGAATAGACTCTCTTGATATCTGTATGAATGAGACAGAAGTTCCTGCAATGGATGGAAGTTCAAGACAATGGGTAGAATTATTCAAAGAAGCGGGAATAGATAAGCCTCTCTTCTATAAACCGCAGCTATATACAGTAAAAGAACCCGTTTATTACTTAAACGGAAAAACTAGTCTTGTTATTTTACCGTCAGATGAATTATTTATATCATATGCGGTTAATTATAATCATCCTGATTTAAGACAATGTTTTGTTAATTATAATCCGAAAAATCAGGAAGAAATTATTGAAGCAAGAACTTTTGGTTTTTATAAAGATTTAAAAAAATTTCAAATGCTCGGTTTTGCACAGGGTGTTACCATAGAAAATACTGTAGGTCTGACGGATGAAGGCTATACAACAGATTTGCGCTCTGAAAAAGAACCTGCAAAACATAAAATGCTGGATCTTATCGGAGATTTATACCTTACAGGAATAAATCCTTTACATATGAAATGTCAAATTTTAGCAAAAGAAGCAGGTCATGCAGTTCATGTTAAAGTTGCAAAAATGTTAAAAGATAAATTGATAGCTTACAATAAATAGAAATATAAAAGGAGATAAAAATGACAGAAGAACAAAAGTTAAGTTTCGATACTATGGAAATCATGGAAATGATACCCCATAGATATCCGTTCTTATTGGTTGATAGAATTACAGAGTGTGTTCCTGGCAAATACGCCAAAGGATATAAAAATTTGACAATGAATGAACAATTTTTTCAGGGACACTTCCCAGGGAATCCAATAATGCCAGGAGTTTTGCAATTAGAAGCATTAGCTCAATGTTCTGCTCCTGTATTGATGACAATGCCAGAATTTGCAGGGAAATTAACATTATATGCAGGAATTGACGGTGTTCGTTTTAAAAATATTGTAAGACCTGGTGATAGATTTGATATGGAAATTGAACTTCAAAAAGTAAAGGGGCCTATATGTAAAGCTCACGGAACAGGAAAAGTTGACGGCAAAATCTGTGTTGAAGCAGATATGACTTTTGCATTAAAATAAATTAAAATTAGATTCTAAAGTCAAAAAATAAAAGGACGGAATATTAATCTGTCCTTTTATTTTTGTTAAAAGAAATGTTACTTTCTTGCCTTATAAATTTATATAATATAAAATATTATTAATATAGACTTTGAGGAGATTAGTTGGATGCCGGAATTAGCAAGAAATTACGAAGAACGCTACTACTATAAGGAAGACATTCATTATAATAGACACCGAACAGTAACACGTGAAAATTACACAAGACCTGCTGTTCCTCATATCAAAAGAAAACCTCTTCCAAAAAGAAATGATGCCCAAATTAAAAGGAATCAACTTATATCAAGATGTATTTCTTGGTCTGTAATGCTTTGTATCGGGTTATTTATATTGCCGACAGGATTTAAAAATGTAACGGGTGCAATGTTTTCAAAAACTCCTTATTCTTCTGTAAAAACGGATTATAGAGAACTTGTTTATCCTACCCATAATTATTTATACAACAGTTTATTCCTTGATGAATTATATCTCAGTGGTGCGGAAACCAAAAAACCTGCAATGATTCAGTTAAATGAAGGGAAAGAGCTAACCGATTTAGAGAATCAGATAAAAAATATAATGCCTATGTATCCTTCAATACACCCTTCAGTATTTGTATGGGATTACGAAACAGGAAATTATGTAGATATTAATGGTTCTGAAATTTTCTCAGCAGCAAGCATTATCAAAATTCCAGTTTTATTACAATTATTCAGATCAATTGAAAACAATCAAATTTCATTATATGACGAAATGCCTCTAACGGAATATTACCGTTCCGGAGGGTCAGGTAATTTACAATTTAAAGCAGCAAATTCAACATACACATTAGATCAGCTTGCCCGTATAATGATTACAGATTCAGATAATTCAGCGACCAATATGATTATGTCAAAAATCGGCTCCATGACAGATGTAAATCAGGGAATCAGAGACTGGGGACTTAAACATACACAAGTAAATAATTGGCTCCCGGATCTTACTGGAACAAACTTTACCACTGTAAGAGATCTTGCAACTATGTTATATAACATTGAAAATCCCGATTTCTTATCAATGGAATCAAGAGAAAAAATATTTGATTACTTGGGGCATGTAAAAAATAACAGGTTAATCCAGGCCGGATTAGGGCAGGGCGCTTCTTTCCTCCACAAAACAGGAGATATAGGCAAAATGCTTGGAGATGCAGGGATTGTATTCACTCCTAACGGTAAAAAATATATAGTTGTAATACTGGCAAACAGACCTTACAACTCTCCTGCTGGAAAAGATTTTATTGTGAAAGCTTCAGGAATTATCTATAATTATATGGCCAGATAACTTCGTTACACGGCTTGTTTAGGCTTATTTTGAGACATTTTTGCTCTAAGTTTGCTTTCTATTTCTTCTCTAACCTGATAATTTTTATTATCTTTATCTATAAATCTCCAAGCAACCATCATCCCAGGCAAAAGAACACCCAAGAAACCGATACATGCACCGATATTTTTTAGTGTCGCACTTCTATTGAGTTTGCTTGTCTTTTTCAAATATTCCTTTAAAAATTTCATTTCTTCCTGAGGTGTGAATTCATATTTTTTCCCCTGAGCTTCTACCGTATTTTTAGCTTTTTCAGAGGCAGTTCTTATATATTCTTCACCTTTTTCATACAACAGAACAAGCTTGTCTTTGAGAGCCACAACCTCATCAGGATCAATGAATTTTCTGTTATCAATTGAATCAGTTCCCTTAACTGTTTTGGCTATATCACATTTTTTAGCCATTTTAACAATAAGATTATCAGGATTTGTATTGACAAATTCATAGATCTCAGCCGCAGTAGGATTTCCTGCAGGAAACTGATGAATGTCTTTCATAATATTTTTACCGAGAACCGCCTTTTTAAGAGAGAATGATTCAATAACTCTTGCATCAAGATTAATCGGAATATTGTGTTTTTTAAGCGATTGATTTTCAAGCATTTTCTTAATTCTTGCACCGGCAAAATACATAAAGAACCAAAAGAAGCCCTCCTTAATAGTGTAATTAAACAATTCCTGTTTATTCTGTGATTTTGCAAGTCTTTCGGCCGTAATAGAACCATCTACAATCATAAGATTTTTTACAGGTGAAAACATAAAGTCTTGAATATTAAAACCACCTGTAAAATTAGTCTTTTTATCTTTCTTATTTGACTTTATTTTACTAAATACTTTTGGAGTTCTGTCTACCTGCGTCTTAACCGAAGACATACGTTTAGCTTCTTTTTCATAAAATTCTTTTGTAATCTTCTCTTCTCTATATTTCTGTCTAAAATCTGTCAACAAACCGTAAGAAATTATTGTAAGAAGTGTTGATCCGACAAATTTTCCAAAAGATAAACCTTTAAACAGTTTTTGTTTATCAGTAATTTTTTCAAGACTGTTTGCAATCTGCTTAACTTTTTTATTATTCTTATATTTTTCATCATGAAGTTTTGCAAACTTTTTAGCTTTTTCAAAAACATCCTTATCCCTAAGGACCCTAACGTCAACACCTGCATCAAAACCTAAAGGTTTAAACAATGTTAAATCCAAACCTTTTTTAAAAACAGGGATACCAAACAACCATATAGCCTGAGAACCAAACTCATCAATAAATCTGTCCTGACTTTCTGCATCTTTACCTGTAACATAAGATCCAGCAGTAAGTCCAAGACCGTTAGCCGTATCTTTAATAGCCATAGGGACTAAAGAATCATTATTGCCTAATACTGAATATATTTTACTCGCTGAAATCGGGGATATCATTATAGTTTCCTTTTCCTCTCAATTATGTACTCTACAAGCCCCAAATTAAATTCATTAATCTGACGATAGGGGTATTCGCCTTAATAATTGAATATCGTCGGAAATTATGTTTCATAGTACTACCTTTCACTTATTTTTTAAAACCTGTAATTCTTATAAATTGCTATTTTTAATTGTACTTTTAACGTTTTTTAACAAAAAGAAGACCTTTTTATTAAAAAAGGCCTTGTTTATGATTTTATTTTTCAACAACATACGTAAGTGTCTTATTTTATAAACAAGCCCTTTTATTACTTACTATACGTCGGTATTGAATTGTCTTTTTCATCGCCTGTCTATCATAATTAAAAAAAAGTGTTTTGTAAAGAGTTTATTGCAAAAATATTATAAGATTGGTAAAATTAGTTTATATAAAGGGAGTAGGGAAATGTTATTATTTTTTATATCACTGGCATTAGTTGCTTTAACTTCATTTTTTATAACATCAATACTAGAAAAAAAAGAATTTATAAAAGCATTCATATATTTCTTCATTATAATGTTTGCCCAAGTTGTACTGGTATTTGAAATCTTATCTCTGCTTACGGCAATATCCAGCACAGGCATACTTATACTTAATATTCTTTTTACAATTCTTGCCGGAATATTCTGGTACAAAAAAGGAAAACCCTTTCCGGAATTTGACTTTAAACCGTTTTTTAATAAAGTGTTTAATACTTTAAAAAGAGACAAGTTTCTTTTGATATTAGGAATATCTTTTATTTTTATGTGCCTTGTGTCACTATTCCTGATAAGTATCATGCCAGTGGTAAATCCTGATGCTGAAGCCTATCATACGGTAAGAAGCCTTTTCTGGATAAGCAACGGAAATCTAAACCATTTTGACATAGGTGATATCAGGAATCTTCCAATGCCTATTAATTCGGAAATTCTTTATGCATGGATTCTAATTCTTGTAAAAAAACAGGTATGGTTTGGGATATACCCGTTTATAGGTTTTATGCTGGCTTTAACGTCATTATACGGAATAATGACATATATTAAAATACCTGAAAGGAAAAAGCTATGGGCTTTACTTATTATGTCATCTTTTCCTTCGGTAATTGTCCAAATATCTGGAACTGAAACTGATATTATTATTTCAGGATTGGTTCTTTCCAGCATATATTTATACTGGAATTCATTAAAAAATGAAAAAAATTCAACGATATTTATGTCGGCACTATCTTATGCACTGGCAATAGGAACCAAAACTCCTTCTATTATGCTTATTCCGCCGGTTGGACTCTGGATGATAGGAATGTCTTATTACTATAAGAAAAAAGAATTTTATAAACCATTCTTAAAATTTCTCGGTTTTGGAATAATCAATTTTACCTTATTTTCAGCATATAATTATATATTAAATTTTATAAATTACGGAAACATTGCAGGACAAAAAGAATTTTTAAATGCGCACCAGAACTTATACGGAATAAAGGGAATGTGTGCAAATTTTATCAAGCATATATTTTTATTCTTCGATTTTTCAGGGTTCAAATGGAACAACGTGCTTGGTCCACATATTGTTGATTTAAAAAATATTGTTTTAAATACTATAGGACTTGGAGAAATTCCAGATGGAGTCCATTCTAAATCCCCTGATTATGTTAACGGTGGACTACTTGAACCTCTAATGGGACTAGGAATCCTTGGATTTATGGCATTCCTACCAGCATGGATAAGTTCTTTTGTTGTTCCATTATTCACGAAGAAAAAAAGAGATTGGTTAATTGGTTCATTCGGACTTATTTTACTGGGTGGGATAATCTGTATGTCTTTAGAAATTATGTTTATGACATTTAACATAAGATTTTTGACATCATTCTGTGTAATTGCAACACCTGTGTTGGTCTATTCTTATCCGAGAAAAAATAAGTTTTTCAAAGTTATTATAACATTGTTTGCTCTTTATGGACTTCTTTTAATTTCCACGCACTTATGGGCAAGACCTGCAGGGAAAATATTCGGTTATTTGAGAAAGGGGGCTACAATATCAGAAGTTCGTGAAATCGCTAAATGTTCTCTATTTTTCAGAAGTCTACCAAAAAATCCGGTAAAACTTAATGAATCATGTAAAATGGAAAGTAAAATAAGATCTTTCGATAAAAGGAATCGTATATTATATTTTTCAAATAACAGTGAAACAATTTTCATTATAAAAATGCTCCAGTTTGAAGGATATCATGTTGATTTTGGGCTTCTGGAAAATATAAATAATATAGATTTATCAAAATATAATATGCTGATAATACTAAAAGATAAACAACTGGTTACAACACTATACAATCATGATCGCAGCTACTATTCTCCGACAACAGGGGTAAATTGCGTCTACACAAATTTAGAAGATGGCTTATATATTCCTGAACGAGATAAAATTCCTTATATAATAAAATGTCAGGCACTACCTGTATTTTATAATACAAATGGATTCAGGCTTTATACAACAATGGAAACAACTTTAAGACAAAATAAAGATGCTTATACAATAGAATATATGTTCTATGAAAATATCAACAATCCAATAATTAAACAAAAGTAACAATTTTGAAAAATTAAAGCAATATTTTCCTCTGATAATTTTTTATATAATATATAAAGATTTTTAGGGGAATTTTTTTATGAAAATAAATTTCAGAGGATTAAATACAGCTTTCAAAAAACTTATTCCTTCTACAAAGAATTCGGCGACGAACAAAGCAGAAAAGGAACTTTTTTGTCATCAATACTGGAAAGAAATGACAGATAAAGGAATTGTCAAGCAAACAATGGCAAAAAGTGTATCTTTACACGAATATCTTAACGGGATTAATCATCATTTGATAAAAAGCCCATACCCGAAACAAATGGATGAAGAGCTTATAAACTTAACAATAACACCCCGCCAAATGATTACCAAAAGTGATATTGAATTTAAAAACCTGAAACCTTTGAAAAATAATTTAACCGTATTCAGGTGCATAGGGGAAAAACCGGATTTTTTCTCCGAATACAAATTATACCAGAAAAGATTAAATATTAAAAGAAACGAAATTATAGATATGAAAGAATATGCCTATGCTACATCTGACTTACAATACGCAAGATGTTACCTTCCAAATGATAAAGGGATTATCTATCAGATTGAAATTCCAAAAGGAGCAAAAGTATCTATAAAAGGTTTTGGAATGAATAATGAAATATTATTCCCAAGAAGCTCAAAGTTCAAATGCACAGGGACCGAACATATAAAAAACAAGACTGAAGATTATCTTAAGGTCAATCTTGAATATATTTTACCTGATACATAATAAAAAACGGGAAGAAAGCTCCCGTTTTCTACTATATATTATGCATCTTATCAACAATTTCTTTACGCTGAACCCAAACTTCCATTCCAAGTTCATCTCCAGACTTAATAAGGGCATCTTTGATTTCTTTAAATGAATACTTTGATTTTTCAATATTACCCAAAAGAAACATCACAAAATGTCCCTGCATAAGAGTCTGTTTAATATCTTCAATATTCACTTCGTATTCAGCCAAAACTGTTGTAACCTTTGAAACAATACCAATTTTATCAATACCTTGAACGGTAACTATAATTTGATGTTCTGACATAACTTATTTATCCCCTTCTACTATAACAGGCTCAGCAACAATCCAATCTTTGTTAATTAAAGTCCCGACCTTATGTTTACGACAATATTCAACTAAATCTTTCTTAATTTCCGGTGCAAGAATATACATGGTGATTATATTTGGAATAGCCATAGCCATCATCATTGCATCAGTTAAGTTAATAACAGAATTAACGTTTAAAACAGAACCTACAACGGTAAAAGCACAGAAAATCAACTGAAAAGTAAGTGTTCGCCGTTTCCCTTCACCGACAAGAAAATTCCATGCTTTTTGAGCATAATAAGCCCAAGAAAGAATTGTTGTAACCGCAAACAAAACAACGATTACCGCCAATACATATGGGAACCAGCTGAATACTGTCGAAAAAGCCTTAGAAGTAAGCTGAATTCCAGTTGCCTCACCAACTCCTACGTATGAATTTGTAATAATAATTAAAGTAGCAGTAAGCATACAAATAAGAGCTGTAAACAGTGGTTCTGTCAAAGAAACAAATCCTAATGAAATAGGCTCTTTAGTCTGCGCAGTGGCATATGCAATAGGAGCAGATCCAGTACCAGCTTCATTTGTCTGAACAGACCTTCTTAAGCCTGCAATTATAACACCGACGATCCCGCCGTATATTGCATCTGGATGGAAGGCCTGATGAACAATTACACCAATTGCATGTGGCAAATGATGAAAATTCCATATAATAACAATTAAACCTGATAATATATACAGCACACACATAAACGGGATAACTTTTTCAGCAACTTTTGCGATCTGCTTAATTCCACCAATAACAATAATCCCCAAAACAACAGCAGTGATAAGCCCTACAAGCCACATTTTATCACCCATAAAACCGTCAGCACCACCTGTAACATTAACTACCTGCTGCGCAGTTTGATTAATTTGTATCATATTTCCGCCTGCAATCCCGGAACCAATACAAAGAATAGCAAATATAACAGACAAAGGTTGTCCGAGCCATCTCATTTTTTTACGGGTTAAACCATGTGCCATATAATGCATTGGACCACCTGAAATTGAACCATCCAAATTAAAACGTCTGTATTTAATAGCAAGTGCAGCTTCCACAAACTTTAAAGCCATTCCAAGAATTGCACCTACAAAAATCCAAAATACAGCTCCAGGTCCCCCTATTGAGATAGATAATGCAACCCCTGCTATACTTCCCAAGCCTACAGTACCAGATAACGCAGTCATCAAAGATTGAAGAGGAGAAACCTCCCCACCACCATCATTACTTTTTTCAGCCGGTTTTTGCAATATTTGAATTGAATGTTTCAATCCCCAAAAAGCTATACCTCTTAAATAAAAAGAGAAGAACAAACCTCCAATTAAAACCCACAAGATTACAATTGGAATTTGCGTTCCGCTTATACTAACAGGAGTAAACACAATACCGGATACAAAATCCGATACAGGGGTTAAGTATTTGTCTAACACCGCATCAATACTCATTGCATTTGCACTTTGCATTGTAATAAACATTGTCAAAAGTGCAGTTAAAAATTTGTTCATCTACTATCCTTTCAATTATTTGATAATTTAACCCAAACATAAGGGAAACCAACATTACAATAGTAGCAAAAACAAAAGTCACGGCTTTAAATTGTTAAAAAAACGTTACTTAAAAACGAATTATTTTTTTGAATTATCCAACAAGGCATTTTTACCTCTAAGTTTTCTATGATAAGTTATCGCAAACCTATGAGCTTCATCCCTTATTCGCTGTATAAGATATAATGCAGCAGAGTCTCTTGGAAGAAGAATAGATTTAGACTGATTTGGTAAAAAAACTTCTTCCTGACGTTTTGCCAAACTTACAAAATCAATATTAGTAATACCCATTTCTTCAACAATCTGCATAACACTCGAAAGTTGGCCTTTTCCACCATCGATAATAATTAAATCTGGTTTATCCCAATTTTTTTCTCCCAAATGTGAAAGGCGTCGAGTTAAAACTTCTTTCATAGAAAGGAAATCGTCAGGTTTTCCTTCTGTAGAACGAATTTTAAACTTTTTATACTCTGATTTTTTAGGCAATCCGTTTATAAATGTAACCATTGAGGCAACTGTATTTGTTCCCTGAATATGCGAAATATCATAACATTCCATTCTGTGAGGAAAATTTTTAAGTTTTAGTTTTTCAGCAAGATAAGCCCCGATTTCGTTAAAATCTTCGTTAATTTTAACCATTTTTTTTATTTTTGCATTATCTAGTACCACTCGGGCATTTTTATCCGCAAGCATTTGAAGTTCTTTCCCTTGAGCAGACTTTCCATAGCTTATTTTTACTTTTTTCCCTGAAATTATATTAAGCCACTCCTCATATAGAGCTTTTTCTCCAACAGCCTCAAGTTCATTTGAAACAATTCTGTCAGGGAATTCCAAAGAAAGAGTATTATAATATTCTTTAAAAAATGTTGCAAAAAATTCTGCTCTGTCTTCTGTTTCAATGTCGTAAGTAAAATCTTTTTTATCTATTAATCTGCCTTCACGTATCATAAGAATAACAATAGCAAAAATTCCATCCTCACTTAACATTGAAATGATATCTTCATTAAGTTTTGTATTTTCGTATACAACTTTTTGTTTTTCAAGTGTTTTCTTCAAATCAATATAACTATCACGGAGTCTTGCCGCCTTTTCAAACTGTTCACTCTGCGCATATTTTTGCATCTGCTCTTGCAGTTGGACCATCAGTTCGGACTGTTTACCCGATAAAAATAATTCAGCCTGTTTTACTAAATTTTTATATTCTTCACTGGTCACAAGATTTTGACATGGAGCAACACAACGTCCTATTTGATAATACAGACAAGGTCTGTCTTTAAATTTAGGAGTTTTACATTGTTTTAAAGGGAAGATTTTTTTCAAAAAATCAAGAGTAGAATACATTGCCCTGACGTCAGTATAAGGTCCATAATAACGGCCTTTTTCAGGATTCATATTTTTCTTGCGGACAACAAGTATTCTTGGGAAATCTTCATCTGTAACAAGAAAATAAGGATATTTTTTATCATCCTTTAGTAATATATTATATTTAGGTTTATGCTTCTTTATTAAATGGCTCTCAAGAATAAGTGCTTCAACTTCCGTATTTGTAATAATATACTCCAAACGCTCTATTTGAGATACCAAAACCTGGACTTTAACACTATCATGATGTTTTTTATTAAAGTAGCTTAACACACGACGTTTTAGAATTTTGGCCTTACCAACATAAATTATTTCATTATCCTTATTGTAATAAATATAACATCCAGGAAGGGAAGGCAAAAGTTTTAATGTCTGCTTCAAATTCTCGTTCATATTCTTATTATAGCATAGTTTAACAAATATAATTTTGCATACCCGCATAGAATTATTAAATTATATTAAGTTACTTTGTAAATATATTCTGCATAAGGATTTATCTATATTTATAAGTAAAAATTATTAATAATATCTCCGTTTAAGTATAGACAAATAATATTTTATATTATATAATCAAATTGCAATTAAGGTTAAAGAAGAAGAAAAATATGGACGACAAAAAAACAGAAAAAATAGCTCAATACAATGAGTTAACAGAATTACTCACAATAGAAAATGATTATCTTCAAATTCTAAAAGGTTATTGTGAAAATGAAATGGAAAAATCCGAAGTTGTTGCAAGAGCATATATGATTAGTGAAAAAATATGCTCACTGCATAAAGAACTTTATGATAAAATAGATAATTTAATCATCAATCTGGGGATTTAACTTTTCCTATAATAACTCTGTCTATCTGAGCCAAATCTTTTACAATTTCAATATCAGTAAAGTTATTTTCTTTCATAATCCGAGCCACTTTGCCGGCTTGATTTACGCCGAGTTCAAAAAGTAAATACCCGCCTTGATTTAAAATATCAGGAGCCTTGAAGGTGATATCCTCATAAAATGATAACCCTTCATTATCGTTTGTGAAAAGAGATATCTCTGGATCAAACTTAACTTCTTTTTGAATTTCGGCTTTTTCTTTTATAGGAATATATGGCGGATTTGATACGATAACATCAAACTTTTCACCTGGTTTGACATTAGAAAAAATATCTGATTTTCGGAATATTGCTTTATTAAAAAGATTTAATCTTGAAGCATTATCAAGTGCAGTATTCAAGGCATCCAGAGAAATATCTAACCCAATAATTTGACAATCGGTATATTTTGCGATCATACAGGCAATACATCCACTACCGGTTCCAACATCAAGGGCAGTCTTAAAGTTATTTAAATTTATAATTTCAATAGCCTTTCTTACAAGGATTTCTGTTTCATCTCTTGGAATAAGTACCGATGGATTAACAATAAATTTCTCGCCCATAAAATCAGCATAACCAATAATATGTTGAATAGGTTCTCTCGTTTTTGCTCTGTACAACGCTTTTTCTTTTACAATTTCAAGTTTTGCGGAATCAAGTTTTTTACCCATAACGATATCTTTTACACCATACCCGCAAAAATGTTCAATAAGAAGTTTTACTTCAATATTAGCTTCATTGGGTTCAATTCCTGCATCCGTTAAAATTTTTACTATTTCAAGTATCGTCGTCACAATTATAAACCTATATTTTGATATACCTTTAACTCTTCAATCATTTCCAGAATTGAAATTATTTCATTCAAAAAAATTGTAAACTGATTTGTATCAGCAACCGGCTTATTCAGATCTCCAAGCGAAAATAAATCTTTTGAAACTGACACTGCAAGCAGTAATTTATTATTTAGAAAACTACATGCAATATCATTTGCATTGAAAGCTTTTTGAATATTTTTATATCTTTGCATAAATGCAGTCGTTAAAAGATAACGGGCCTCGACCTGATCTGTTGAACTGACATAAAAACGTTTTGAAAATTCAGGATCTTCAAGTTTAACCTCTTTATAAGGTCCATTGCCCAGCAAGACACGTGGACGAACTATTGTATGTCCTGTAAATCTTTTCGGAATTTCAAGTGAAATAAGAACTCCTTTAAATTCAGTATGTCTGTGTCTGCGCCCCCTTGAATCTCTTGTTTCATAAGAGAGTTTCACTTCAGAAATTCTAATCGGGACATCTTTATATGACCCTATAAAATTATCATCCTCTTCCATTCTGTCAAAACG
Organism: Candidatus Gastranaerophilales bacterium; assembly: GCA_944327255.1. Taxonomy (GTDB): domain Bacteria; phylum Cyanobacteriota; class Vampirovibrionia; order Gastranaerophilales; family Gastranaerophilaceae; genus UBA1221. Next base: position 65,699 of record CALVHA010000005.1, read on the forward strand.
GGTATAAAGTTTTGACATTCTAATTTCCTCGTCATAAATAGTACCAGCCGGCAACCACTGAAAATCTCCAAAAGCGGGCATCAAAATCGGCATAATAGTCATCTTAATTGTGTTCTCAAATTGTTTCTTAAAATAGCTATATACTGCATATGCTGCAACCCAGCCAAATACAATATCAAGAACAATAGACAACAAAATACTTTCAGATGTCGTAATATCAAAATAGAAAAATAAGACACCAATAACAATACAAAATACCAAAAATGACAAAAAAAGTGCTTTTTTACGGATACGGATCCTATCATTTTCAAAAGATAACAATGCAGGTTTAACTTTACTGTGAAAAACACGTGCAAAATTCATTCTAAATTCATTTATACTGTTCACAGCCATATGAAGTTACTCCTATCATTTGTATTATAAATATAAATATTTTAACTGTAATCATTTAAACAAATTATTTTAGAGAATACGAGATTACCTACTTGCATAATTTCGGATTATACAGTATAATAGCGCAATACAGTGGATAGTAGAATCCACAAACAATTAACTAAATTAGGAGACACAAAAATGTACCAAGATGAAAAACTCGTATGTGAGGATTGCGGCGCAGAGTTTATTTTCACCGTAGGTGAACAGGAATTTTACGCAGAAAAGGGACTTGTTAATAAGCCTAAAAGATGCCCTGAATGCAGAAAGAAAAGAAGACAGAACAATAGAAGACCTCGTAAAATGTACGATGCTGTTTGTTCTAAATGCGGTGCTCAAACTCAGGTTCCGTTCAGACCGTTACCTGACAGAGAGGTTTTCTGTAAAGAATGTTTTGCGAAAGAAACAAGCGAAAATTAAATAACAGATATAAAAGAGCCCAAAAGGCTCTTTTATTTTTAACAATCATCATCGTTTTCTACCCATATAATCGTCACATTCAAAGGTTTAACAAACGGATTTGTCATATTTTTATCAAAATTTTTGTTTTTAAGAACTTTATCGTAAAAACATATTTTTTTATATAAGTTTTTTGTATAAGCAAGCAGATCCATAATTCATTTTCCCGACTATTACCTGAGTATATTATTAATTTTATTAAAAGATTTATACACCCCGAAAAGTAGTGATTTTAAAAAAAGTTTATTATCATATTGTCCAATACTCCTTTCTAATTGTTAAACTTAAAGCAACAGGATAAAATATCCGAAAAAGGAGTCGCTATGAATAAAAAATTAGAAGGAACTAAAACATTACAAAATCTTATCAATTCATTTGCTGGAGAATCTCAGGCAAGACAACGTTATACAATGTATGCAAAGGTTGCAAAAAAAGAAGGATATGAACAAATTTCACAAATATTTTTAGACACAGCAGAAAATGAAAGAGAACATGCAAAATTATTCTTTGAAAAAATCGGTGGACTTTCACATGCCCACGTAAATGCAGATTACCCCTTTGAAATAGGGAATACTCTTGAGAATTTAGACAGTGCAATGAAAGGAGAAGCAGAAGAGTATAATATCTTATATTTAAAAGGCGAAAATGACGCAAAAGAAGAAGGGTTTGACGATATAGCTCTCTTATATTCATATATAAGAACGGTAGAAAAACATCACTCCGAACGATATGCCGAATTATTTGATAGCGTAAAAGAAGACATTACATTTTCAAGAAATCATGAAACAACCTGGCAGTGCAGGAAATGCGGTTACATCTTAACTGCAAAATCAGCTCCCGCAAAGTGTCCTCTATGCGAACATCCGCAAGCTTATTTTCAACAATTATGCGAAAAGTTTTAATTGTTACAATACTGGCAATTATGGTTTTTATGTAATATAATTGTTATGTATTATGAAGAGAAAGCTAGCAACAATTTTAGCCCTTAGTAGTGCCATAATAATTTATGGAGGATACTACTTCGGGCTGCCTTATGTTTTGAACAAGCCGACAATAAAAAATATTATTGAACAAAAAACACTACAAGCTACCGGCTACAAGACAGAATTAGTTAACCCTAATTTCAAAACAGGGATAATCCCTTCGCTAAAACTTTCTGCAGACGAATTTAATATACTAAATAATGATACCAGTAAGGCTCTTGAAATAAAATCGCCTTACGTACAAATAAAATTATTCCCTCTATTCTTCAAAAATATTGAAATTAGTAAATTTGATGCAGAGACTCTTACCGTAAATCTTATTTTTGACAAAAATTCCAAATTCAGACTCGGACAATATTTGATTGAACAAAAACCAAATAACCAAATAAATATTAATAAAGCTGTAATTAATCTAAATCAATATACAGTTAACTTACATGATGAAATTCAGAACAAAATAATCCGATTAAAAGGTGATTATTTTAATTTAACAGAATTTCATAAAGATAAACATCTGATATTTTCAACATCTTCAAAACTTTTTGTAGGAGAGAAAGCTTCAACTATTCAAGCAAATATTAATATGCAATTACCTCTGAATAAGATATCAGAAGATAAAGTTATATTAGATCTCAACATTAAAAATCTTGATTTATCTGATTTTACAATATATGCAAAAGCTCTTTCAAAAAACAAAATAAAAGAGTTAAGAGGTATAGCTAATATTACAACCGCAACTCAGACATTAAATGAACACAAAAATATTATCGGCAATGTTGAAATAAACAATCTGGGAATAATGCAAAATGATTTAGCATCATCAATTTATTGCGATCACCCTCTTAGTATAAAAACAGATGTGAATATAATAAACAACGGAGTTAAAATAAATAATCTTAAAGTTTTATCACATAATATAGACTTCTTTATTAATGGAAATATCTATAAAACAAATGCAAAATTCCCGATACTTGACCTTAAGGCGGCAATCAACCATGTCAGCGGGAAAGAACTTATTGCCCTGTTTCCTGGAGAAGAGAATTTAAATCCTGATTTTAACTTCTATAAATTAAAAAAATATATTATTTACGGGAAAGCAACAGGAAACATTGATATAAAAGGGGAAGCAGATTACCCAAACCTTTACGGGAATGTATTATTATCTGATGTTTATCTTATTGAACCGATAAAAGGAGCTCCTGAAAATGCAACTATAAAAATATCTCTTAACGAACATAAGATGAATTTGAGTGCGCATGTTTTAACAACTCCGACAGAATATGTTGATGTAAATGGAACTTTTAATTTATTCAGAAATAGATACACTGATTTATATATAAAATCAACAAAAAATATTGACCTTGTTAAAGCGGCAAAAGTTGTAATGCCTCTTCATGAAATATTAAAATTTGAACTTGGTCCAATTCCAATGATGAATATATACGCAGGAAGCGGTACTGCAGATCTGCATATTAATGGAACGAAAGCAGAACCACATGCTTGGGGATATGTAGCCTTCAGAAACGGAATTGCCGCATTTAAAACTATAAACAACATGACTGCTAAACGAATTGGTGGGATTGTTAAATTTGATGATACAGATGTGACATTTAAAACAGATTCAACATATCTAAATAATTTACCAGTAGATATTGATGGAACATGTAATCTATCTGGGGATATGAGCGTAAACGTAAAAGGGAATGGACAAAATTCGAAAGATTTATTGAAAATCATCAATACATCTCCTATTCTGGCAGAACTTCAAGAAATGCTTGCTCCCATAAAATCTGCAGAAGGGAAAACCAAAGTTTGTATAAATATATTCGGACATGTAAACAGAGGGATTGAGCCAGTATTTAACAAAGATTTATTTGCTAAAGGCTCAATTGAACTTCTTTCAAATAGAATGACCGTTTTAGATTACAAAATACCTCTATCAAATATTTCAGGCTTGATACATTTTGACAGAGATGATGGAGACTTTAATATAAATGCAAAAATTTTCAACTCTCTAATTAATACAAACGGAGTTATCAAAAAAGAAATACTTACTGCGAATGCAAGTTCAGACAAGTTTAATGCCGCAGATGCATTAAAAATAAATCAGCTTATATACAACAAAAAAATTCCTTTAATACCAGGTATCGAAACAATTTATGGCTCTTTTTCCGGACACTATCAAGGTCCTATGGATATAAATCATCTTGCTTATAATCAAATTACAGCAAGAGGGAAAATCCATAATAATTTAGGTGCTAATTCAGAAATATATATCAATAACAGCGATTTTGAGATTAAAAACTCAAATCTTAAAACATCACAGATTCGTGGTGCAGTCAAAAAGAATCCGTTCAATCTACAACTTGATATTAATAATGTATTCTCTGATGGAAAAAGAAATGTAAATGGTTCCTTTTCAATGAAAAATTTTGATTTGTCAGTTTTGGACGGTCTATACATTCCTGACTACCCGGCGATGAAAGATTTTGGCAAATACGAAGGACAGATTAGTATTGCCTCAAGAATCAAAAATAATAATGTTAGATTATTTACAAAACTCGATGATCTCAGTGTCATTTATAAACCTAAAAATTTAAAAATTAAAATATTAAACGGGAATGCACTTTTTGATAAAAATGACTTGAATTTAAATAATATAAATGCTTACGCAGGTGTAATGCCTGTATTTATTGACGGAAAAATTAAAAATGTAACAGAGAATCCTAATTTAAATATTTATATCAACGCAAAACCCTCTCAGGAATTTTTTGATCAATTTTTCAACGCAAAATCTGTTTATCCGATTAAATTAAAAGGGGATGTAATGTTTGCCTCAACACTGAGGGGGACTCCTGACAGATTAAGTTCAAAGACAGAATTAAAGTTGGATGAAAGTTCTTCCCTTTATTATATGGGAGCCACAATCGGAGATTTAATAAATCCTGTACGAATTTATCTTGACTGCATTACCAGTCCTGACAGTATTAAAATAAATAGTTTTCTATATGATAAAATCATTACATCCCAAAATAATAAACAATTTCCTAACAGACAAGTAACCGCACAGGGAAATATCAGTTTAGCAGATAACAATATTCTTAAATTTAATAATTTTAAAGTAAAAACAGAAAATGCCACTGATGCAAAAATATTTAACATAATCTTTAAAAAACCATTTATGAAACAAGGCGTATTCACATCTGATTTAATAATTAACGGATCCTCTGTAGCTCCGAGAGTAATCGGGAAATTAGACGTCACAAGTATTGACATGCCTGTATTTGATACCACTGTAAAAGATATTAGTTTAGATTTTAAACACGAAAACGTATATATTAAAACAAAAAGTTCTGTTTTAAATAATGCAATTTATCTTGATGCAATTATGAAAAACAGACTTGTACCACCTTACACATTTAATGATTTTAAACTTCATTTTGAAGACCTTGATTTAAACAGAATTTCAAATGCGATTCGCGACTATGAAGCTGATTTATATAAACAGCAGCTTGGTTTAGGGAATACAGCAAAAGCTTTTGATCCATCACAAATAATTATTAAAAACGGACAAATTATTGCTGATAATATCAAAATCAGAGAATTAAAAGCTAAAGATTTCAAATCGGATCTTACAATAGACAAAAATCAAACAGCAACAATAAAAGAATACTCTTTCAATCTTGCGGATGGTAATGTAAATGGAGATTTAAAATACGATTTTACAACCAACAAGTTATCATTAAATTCTCATATCCACAATTCTAATGCCCAGACAATAAGTGAATCGTTGTTTGATATGAAAGGACAATTCTACGGGATAGTTAACGGAGATATGACTCTATATTGCATAGGAACAAATCAGGATACCTGCCTTGACACTTTATCCGGCAACGGAGAGTTCATAATCAATGATGGTAGAATGCCAAAACTGGGTTCACTTGAGTATCTCCTGAAAGCAAGCAATCTTGTAACCGGAGGGATAACAGGCATTTCCATAAACGGAATAATTGATCTGATTACACCTCTCAAAACTGGAGAGTTTAAAAGCATTAAAGGAAACTACATTATAAAAGACGGTATTGTAAACAATATAGAGGTATTCTCCACAGGGAAAGATTTGAACTTATATCTAACCGGTTCTTATAATATTGAAAACTACATTGCTGAAATGGAAGTTTATGGAAGTCTCTCTTCCAGTATTACATCTGTATTTGGAAAAATTAAAAATCTTTCATTAAATACATTGCTAAATACTATTCCGCTTCTTAACAAAAGTGAAATATCACCTGACATCGCATCAAAAATCAATAAAATACCTAATGATGGTCAGCATAGTATTTCAAGAGTTTTTGCCGTTGATATTAATGGTGACATAAACGGATTGAATTACGTTAAAAGCTTCAAATGGGTAAAATAACAGACTTTAAATTCTCTTTCCTGTTTCCTTATCAAATAAGTATATATCTTCTTTTTTAATAGAAATTTCAAGAGTTTTATCAACTTCATTATCTGCTTCAACTTTTGCAGCACATTTACAGCTTCCGATATTAAAGTATGCGATTTTTTCAGATCCCAATAACTCTGTAATATCAACGTTCACTGTTAACTTCAAATTTCCACCACAAATCATTTTTTCAGGTCTAACACCTACAATCTTTCCATTATATTGCTCATCAAGTAATTCACCATCAATAAAATTCATTTGAGGAGAACCGACAAAGCCTGCAACAAACATATTTTGTGGATTATTATAGATTTCTTCAGGAGTATCTACCTGCTGAATAACACCTTTATCAAGCACAACAATCCTGTCCCCCATAGTAAGAGCTTCCGTCTGATCATGAGTTACGTATATAAATGTCGTCTGAAGTTTCTCGTGGAGCTTTTTAATTTCCGAACGCATCTGTACACGCAATTTAGCATCAAGATTAGACAATGGTTCATCCATCAAAAAAACTTTAGGATTCCTTACAATTGCTCTTCCAAGAGCCACACGCTGACGTTGACCACCAGAAAGTTGTTTTGGTTTTCTGTCCAAATACTCCGTCAAATCTAATATTTTGGCAGCTTCTAAAACCTTCTGTTCAATAATTTCCTTTTTAACTTTCCGCATCTTCAGCCCAAAAGCAATATTTTCTCTAACACTCATATGTGGATAAAGCGCATAACTCTGGAAAACAAAAGCAATGTCTCTATCTTTAGGAGCGATATTATTTACCTTTTTATTATCAATAAGAATTTCCCCGTCAGAAATTTCTTCTAAACCCGCGATCATTCTTAGTATTGTTGATTTGCCACAACCGGAAGCACCAACCAGAACAATAAATTCTTTATCTTTTATATCTAAATCAATACCATCTATGACAACTTTTTTATCATAGACTTTCTTTACATTTTTTAAAATGACATCACTCATCTTGTTGAATAGCTCCCTTTTCTATAGGAATAATTATACTAAAAACTGTTCCTTTCATAACTTCAGTTTCTAACCACACAGCTCCATGTAACATCTTAATTAATTCATTAACACTTCCTAAAGAAATTGAACGAACCAAATTTTTCTTATTAGGTTTATCAAGTTGTGTATAAGGTTCAAAAATCCCTTCAATTTCATTTTCAGGAATTCCAACCCCGTTATCACTGATTCTTATGAGCATATATGAAGTTTCGACAGCATTTTTAATAGGAGTAATTCCAACTTTTTGAATATCCTCCAGATTCGGATTAAACAGGTCGATAGAAATATTCCCGATTTCAGTAAGCTTTATAGAAATCTCTAAAATATTATGCAAGATAATTTTAAGAGCATTTTCATCACTGTATATAAATCTGTCTGCTAAATTATCGTAATTTAAACTTATATTAATTTTCTTTGTCGCAATAATTACTTCATTTTCACTAATAACATTTTGAATTAAATCCGCCACATCGAAAACACGCATATTTTGCTCAAAAAGTTTTGATTCTACCTGAGCAAATTCAAAAAATTTATTCATAAAATAAAGCAAAGAAGTCGCATTTTTATTTATTATACTTACATATTTTCTCTGTTTCTCATTAATTTCACCGCCAAGACCATCGCTTAACGCCTGTGAAAAACCCAAAATGGACTGCATAGGCGATTTAAATTCACTTGCGAGTTTTGTTAACATAAGATTCTTATCTTTGTTCAATCTGCCGGTTTTTTCAGCCTGAGTGAGAATATTTGTCATTTCAGTCACATCGCGGATAGTAATAAAATATTGATTATCCAATAGATTAGCACTCAGCTCGACAAAAAATTCTCTTGAATCAGAAATTGCGCCACCAATAACTGAAACATCCTTATATGACGATTTTTCTGCAAGTTCCATACCGTTAACGACAATATCATTAAAGTTGCTTTCTTCCAAATCATCCTTTGAACGTTCAAAAATAATAGAAGCTCGATCATTTGCCCACAAAACATTACCACTATCTTCTTCAACGACAAAAACCGCATCAGGCAAATATCTAAGGACATCTTTTGCATTTATTCCACTAAACAAATTTAATAAATTCATCTCTTGCATTACTTTCTATTATGGTATATAATTGATGATAACATAAAATTTGTAATAAAAAATTTTTATATTAACTTTTGTAATTTTTTTTTTACAAACTAGCAAAAAAAATAATCTTGGCGTTTTAAAACATAAAACAGTAAAAAGTACATAACACGATGAGGTCGCATAAGACCGTATTCTAGAAAGAAGGATACGACTATGAGAGAAATTAACAATTCAACAGGTAATTTAAACCACACAAATTTCCAAAAAGTTGACTCTAAAAAAGACGTAACTCAATCTCTGGATAAAGACCCTAATATTGAAGAAAAAACAACTGCCCCTGTTACCGACAATCTTTCACAGTCGCCGGAAGCCATTATCGGCAGATCTCAAGTATCAAAAGCTGACAGCCTGGAGAATGATATGAAAATTATGTTAAATAATCCTGAAGCAGTAAATAAAACTCTTGCATTCTGCGGACTTGCAGAAAAAATGCTCAAAGAACAAGGTATTGAAGATGCATATGAAAAAGCTTCAATTCTAGCGAATGCATTCAAAGATGAATTTCTGTCAAAATAATAAAAAAGTTTAATTATAAAATACATATCCCGCTATTATCAGGCGGGTATTTTTTCGGTTAATTATCCAAAAAATCTGTTAAAGCCTTTAAACCCAATTTATAACTATTTGGACCAAATCCCGAAATTTGACCTATACAAACAGGAGCAATCAAAGATTTATGTCTAAATTCTTCTCTTGAATATACATTTGTCATATGTATTTCAACCGTTGGGATATTAACAGCAGATAAAGCATCTCTTATTGCAACACTTGTATGAGTATAAGCCCCTGGATTAATCACAATACCGTCAAAATTATTCAATGCAGAGTGAATTTTTTCAACAATTTCTCCTTCATAATTACTCTGAAAAGTTTCAATATCAATACCCAACTCAAATGAGAATGAATATAAATCCTTCTCTAAATCTTTTAATGTCATGACTCCATACTTATCAGGTTCTCTAATACCAAGCATATTCATATTTACGCCGTTTATCACAAGAATTTTCATATCACTCTCCTTGCTCTCATAATAATATAAAATCAATAAATTGTAAATTTTTATTAATTTTTTGACCAAAAATGTAACAAAAAATTCATGTTCAGAATATCATGCATGTACAACTATCCCCAAATCTCCTCCCAAGATTATTGTAAAGCTATACAACTAAGTGTAGCTTTTTTTTTATAAATATTGATAAAAGAAACGACACCATTTAAGTGCCGCTTAAAAGAGTATTTGATAGTGATAGATTACTTTTTAACATTTTTTTCAGGAGTAGGAGCCTTATTGTCTCTCATATGACGAGGAGGCATCATTTCTCCTCTACGATGGAAATCTCCACGAGGATCTTTATGAAATTCGCCCATCGGAGGTTTAATATAGTTATCAATTCTGTGGATATCAACATCTATACGTTGAATAGGAGGTGGTGGAGGAAATTTCCCTGGCATTACAGGAGGTTTATGAAAAGCCGCAAAAACCATTAATGCCAGCAAAGCACCAATAAATGACGTTGCAACAGATAATAACACTCTATAAACATCTCTACGCTCCCAATAAAAATATCTTTTCTTATCAGGAACCTGTACTTCTATTTTTTCTTCTTCTGCCATATTGCCTCCTTTACTTAAAATTAAAAGACTTACAACAATACAACGAAATTAAAAACATAATTGTTCATTTTTTTATTAAAAAAGGCTCTATAAATTAATAGAGCCTTTTTATTATATTATAACTATTGTTATTACCCATTTCCATTCGGGCTTTCATACTCAATACCCATCTCTTTTAGAGTTCTTATAAAGTTTTGGGCACAAATTTTCTGAGCTTCAGGAGGTACTATTCTCAAAATTTCAACTGTTCTGGAGATTACAGGGTCTTTATCATACCAGCGGTTATTAGCGTTCACAGGTTTAACCATTGCATAAAACTTATCTACCGTTTCCTTAGAAACTTTTTCCTCAATTTTCTTCAAAAATATTTCTGCTTGAGCATGCAGCTCGTTTTGATAGTTTTTGAGTAATTCAATAACTTCTAGCAACAATGGATCGTGATCGTACCACCGTTTATATGTAGGACTCATTATGTGTACCCTCCGTTAGATTGTCGGGAGAAACAATAGCGTCATCCCTTCTTTCAATCTTACCTCCTAACAATCTTAACTTAGAATCGAAGTTTTCGTATCCTCTATCTATATGATGTAAGTTTTCAATTACAGAATTTCCCTCAGCCATCAAAGCAGCAACAACAAGAGAGGCACCCGCTCTCAAGTCACTTGCAGCAACACCTGCCCCTGTAAGTTTTTTTACCCCCTTAATAATCGCATGGTTTCTGTCTTGATGTATATCAGCGCCCATCCTGCGTAATTCAGGAACCTGCATGAACCTATTTTCATACAAACTTTCAGTGATAATGCCAACACCATTAGCAGTAGATAAAAGAGCCATCGCCATAGATTGCAAATCTGTAGGAAATCCCGGATAAGGCTGAGTTACAAAGTTGATAGAATTCAATCTATTTTTACAACTCACTTCAAGAGTTGTAGGTTCTAAAAGTTTAATATTCGCACCCATTTTTAATAACTTATCTGTAAAGAAAGTTAAATGAGCCGGAAAAACATTTTTAATAATACCTTTCCCTCGAGTAGCAATAATTGCGGACATAAAAGTTCCCGCCTCAATTCTATCAGGTATCGTAGTATATTCTATCGGATGTAAATCTTCAGCTTTCACACCGTTAATAACTATTTCTGAAGTTCCTGCCCCGTTAATATCAGCCCCGAGAGTATTTAAGAAATTAGCCAAATCTACAATTTCAGGTTCCTGAGCTGCATTTTGGATTCTTGTAGAGCCGACCGCCAGAGTAGCTGCAAGCATAAGATTTTCAGTAGCACCGACAGACGGGATATCCAGATAAATATCTGCTCCGACAAGTTTTGAAGCCTTTGCATGAACATAACCATTTTCAATTTTTATCTTCGCACCAAGTGCTTCCAAACCTTTTATATGAAAATCAACTCTTCGTTCTCCTATAGCACAGCCTCCAGGAAGCGCAACAATTGCTTCCTTACATCTTGACATCAGAGCACCGAGAATAATAAATGAAGCTCGCATTTTGCTTACCAATTCATATTTTGCGGTAATACTGGTCAACTCGGACGCATCAATTACTATGGATTTTTCTTTTTTATCATAAACTGTTTTAGCACCAAGTCCCTCAATAACCTGTAGCATAATTTCAACATCTGTTAAATCTGGAACGTTGTATATTTTAGTTGCACCTTTAGCTAATACGGCAGCAGCCATAAGCTTAAGTACAGAATTTTTTGCTCCGCCAATTTCGACTTCACCTTTTAATGGGGTTCCACCTTTTACATAATACTTTTGTGTCAATTTTCCTCCGGAAAAATATAACTTTATAATCTCACTCTACTATAATAATACAACCATAAGCCTGTAATGTAAATAAGTTAAATAATGTAAAGATATTTTTATTTAAATAATATCCAAAAATTTAATACAAAAAGGAAGTCTAAAAAGACTCCCTTTTTGTACATAGTTTATTTATTTAAATTAAAAAGTCGCAACAGGTTTCTTTTGCGCAGTAGCTCCTGGAATCGACTGCCAGTTAGCTGCCATAATTTTCTTAAATGATTTCAAAGCAGTATCTTCTAATTCACCCAACTCCTCTGCTTCCATAATCAATTCTCTTAAAGGCAACAATGCTCTTTGATCACGAAGAACACCGAGAGCCGCAGCAGCACCTGCTCTAACCAATTCATTTTCATTACGATTTTTCATTACGTCTATCAATGCAGGAACAGCTTTTGTATCATTTAATTTACCAAGAGATGTTACAGCATAAATTCTAACGTTAACCCATTCATCGTATAACATACTTATAACTTTATCAACAGCTTTTTTATTGCCGATTTCACCAAGAGCTCTTGTAGCGTCACATCTAACATTAACTTTTTCGTGGTCAAGAGATTCAATCAAAGCATCAGTTGCAACATCACCAATTTCAATTAAAGCATCAGTTGCAGTTATACAAACCTGAGGATTTTCATCATTCAAAGCTTCTACCAGCGGTTCAACAACAATAGCCCCGCCTAAGCGACCTAATGCACGGGCTGCACGAACACGAACATCTACATTTCTATCTTCTCTTAAAGATTCAATCAAATGGATAGTAGCTTTTGAATCTCCTAATTCTCCTAATGCACGGGCTGCATATAAACGAACAGAACCGTTTTTATCGTGTTTCAAAACATCAATTAAAGGTTCAACAGCCTTAGAGTCACCCATTTCTCCGAGAACTCTTGCTGCATTATATCTGACCTTTTCGGAATTACTTGTTTTCAAATCAGACAATAATTCATCAAATGTTTTTTTAACTTGTTTTTTCTTACTGTTCACACTAATTGTCATTTACATTCCTCCGACACATTATAATTTTCACACCACACTCATATATAAAGATTTTTGCGTGAAAATTATTGCCTTTTTACTTCGTATATGTTAAATAATTGTAACAATATTTACTAACCTTTTACTGATTTATGTGTATCGTCTTTGACTGCCTTATATTTTCAAGGGGTTCGGCATCCATCCATAAAGGGTAACACGAACACTTTATATATCTATAATAACACATGTTTCAAGTTATTACATAGGTAATATGTATTATTTGATTATTTTTTATGATTGTTTTTTTAATATAATGTTAAATTCAATTATAGACATCCTATTTATGTAACATAACTTTACATATCCTACTCACTTGAGATAGTAATAATAAACTCACTACCCTTCCCGAGCTCACTATTTACAATAATTTTGCCTTTGTGTTTTTCTATAATTTTGGAACAAATTGCTAAACCAAGTCCTGTCCCGACTCCTACACCTTTTGTTGTATATCCGGCTGTGAATATTTTTGGAATTTCCTCTTCCGACATTCCTTTTCCGGTGTCTTTTACGCTCACAGTCAAAGTTTCACCCTGATAACTTGTAGTAATTGTAATTATTCCTTTTCCATCAATAGCTTGACAAGCATTGATTAAAATATTTGTAAAAACCTGGTTAAGCATATTCGGGTAACACTTGATTAGGGGCAACTTTCCATAGTTTTTTACTATTTGAATTCTGTTTTTTGTTTCGTGCCTTATCAAATCCAATGTTAAATCCAATTCTTTATTTATATCAGCCTCCTGCAGTTCAGCTTCATCAAGACGAACAAATTTCTTTAGAGAAGTTACCATATTAGAAATTCTCATAATCGCTTCATTATCGATCTGGTTGATTTCTTTCATTATATCTGCAATTTCAGTATTATCTATCTGCGGGATAAGCTTTGCCAAAAGACCATTATTTGACTTAATAGAGGCGACAGGAGTATTAATTTCATGAGCTACGCCCGCTATAAGTTGACCTAAAGATGCCATTTTCTCAGAATTTATTAATTGCAATTGAGTTTCCTTCAACTCCTTTAATGTATTTTTAAGCTCTTTTACGGTTTGTATATTCTTCTGGTATAATTGAGCTCTTATAATTGCATTCCCGAGCTGGAAGGAAATCGCCTCAAGAATCTCCAATTCCTCATTTAACTCACGTTTTTGATAACTGAGTAAAACTATTACTCCTAGCAACTTTTGGAGATGAAAAACAGGAACAATAATTCTCATAATAGGTTGCTTGAAAGATTCTGCTTCTATGTATTCTTTTAAACAATGAACAACAGATATTTCCTGTTTTTGAATAGTGTCAAAAGTTTTGCTATCAAAGGATATCAGCTCATTTTTAATACAACTTTTTCCACCATATGTTTCTTCAATTCTAAATTTATTTATTTCATTTGACGCATAGTAAACCTTAAAAGCACCAAACATCGAAGCAAGTTCTGTCAAGGCTGATTGCAAAATTTTTGACAAATCCATTGACTCTCTAATCGCATTAGAAACTTTATTGATAAGTGCAATTCTTATCGCCTGCGACTGTGCCTTTTGTTTTATGTTTAACAGGTCCTCATTTTCTTCTTTTAGCTTTTCATAGTCAGCTTGTAATTTTTCATTCTTCTTTTTTTCGGAAATAAGAATATTGTCAGCACTCACATCAGAAAAAAATAATATTGAATAACTTCCCTTTTTTAAAACAGTAAGATCATAATAAAAGATCTTTCCTGTAGTATCCTGATAAGAAACACATGCAAAAAAATCCTCTTTCGAATTCAGTGCATGAAAGATAGGAGAATAGTTTTCAAGGTTTTCACTATTCAAAGGACATATATTAAAATTAGTGTTATGAGAGAACTTTTTTAAATCCGTAAAATTTTTAAACCAACGTTTAAAGGTGTAATTTTGATAAACAGCATCACCCATTTTATTTGCAATAACAACAGCATCCCTAAACTGATTAAATATATCAAACTTTTTCATAATAAGATTATACTATACATATCAAATTTAAAAAAGATATTATGTTAGCAATAGAAGTTGAGAACAATTATACCTTTCAAAGCCCTCTCAATAGAGAGGGCTTTGAAAGGTTAATCACAACAACTATTCTTCATCAAGCGGAATTTCTAGCGATTCAGGGGGTATTATTTCTGGCCTTTCTGGAATTTCCGAACCTTGAGAAAATAAATTTTTCATCTTTGCTTCTGTTTCATTAATTACTGAATCTCCCCCTCCTGCTTGAGAACTATAAGGTTTTTCTTCTCTTATTTTGGAGACCAAATCCTTTTCCCCATGGCTGATCCAACTTGTAATTGCATTTGCAATATTAAATGGAGGGAAAAGTCCTGCCAAAACTGACTTTGCTGTACTAATTTTATACGTACCATCAGCATATCCAATTCCTTTCATTAACTGGAGTGTTTCCTTTTCTGTTAATGTTCGGTTTCCACCATTTGCTTTTATTTTGGCATTTAATTCATTTTGAATATTCACTAATTCCGAACGTGATTGTACGCCACTTTCTATCCAAGAAGTCTCTTCCTTTGAGATTTTGACCGTATTAATTGTATAATCCTCATCAGCAAGCTTGCCAGCTTTAAACAAATCTTCTAATGTTAAACCAGTTGCATCAAGTAATTTTTTAGCTTTCTCATTAATAAAATTACTATCTTCTTTGGTATATTCTACATGGTTCTTCGCAGCCAAAGCTTTCATTAAATCCTTATCCGCATATTTAAGAACCTCTTTGATCTCCTGTTTTGAAATTTCACCGCGACTCAACATGTCGCTGAGTTTGGATTTTAATTCACGTTTGATGTCTTTAATATTCTGACCCGTAAGATTTTTAACAACATCCATTGCAGTAGAATTAAGCTTGTTAGTCCCATTAACATGATTTACCATAACAGTCTCCTTTCGTGTTTATTGCTTCTAAAAGATCTTCATAATTTATTAAAAACAGATAGCTCAAAAAGATTGCTATACCGCCACCCTATCCTATCCTATCCTATCCTATGAGGCATTATACCTACATTTCAGCCTTTTAAAACTCAGCTTTACATTTTGTTACATTTAATCAATATCTTATATGCAGTTATAATTTCCATAACATAAGTTTTGGGAATCATTGTATTTCAAGCAATTTTATGAAACTTCATGTTTTAATATAATTATGAATAGTGTGTCGAATAATAATTCAGTATCATATCAAGCTGCAAACATCGGAGTTCTAACCGCACCTGACAGCGTAGGCAAAGTAACACTGTATTCTGCTAAAGATACAGATATGTTATATAAACAAATGAGTCAGGATATTTATTCACGTCAAAAAAAAGTCGATTTCCTAGATGACAAAAAGACACCAAAACCAGTATTATACACTGCAGGAATTACCGTATTAACTTTCCTTGGATTTGTAATCAAAAAATTAATTAAGAAATAACAGCTTCAATTGCAGAAATCATACCATTTTCATCGGCAATATTTTTCCCAGCAATATCAAAGGCCGTTCCATGCCCCGGAGAAGTTCTTATTATATCCAACCCTATTGTCATATTAACAGTCTTATCACCAGCTATTGTTTTAATAGGGATTAAACCTTGATCGTGGTAAGCTGCAATATAACAATCAAACGGAATCTTTTGATTATGATTATATGCAAAACCTGCTCTCACAAACAGAGTATCCGAAGGAAGAGGATTAGTAACAGAAATCCCTGCCTTACAAAGTTTTTCAACAGCAGGTTTCATGACTTCAATTTCTTCACTCCCAAGTATCCCGTCTTCACCTGCATGAGGATTCAACCCACATAATGCAAATTTCGGATTTTTGATATTAAGTTTTTCTTCGAAAAAAACTTTTAAATCAGTAATCTTTTTAATAATCAGGTCCTCAGTCAGTTTAATATCATTTAATGCACAGTGTCTTGTAAGCAATAAAACTCTGAAATCCTTTGCAATAAACAGCATTTCGGCATGCTGCCTCCCATGTGCCAGAAATGATTGCAAGACTTCAGTTTGGCCGTTAAAAAAATGCCCAGCCATATGCATAGCATTCTTTGCGGTAGGCGCAGTAACTATTGCCGAAGGTTTAATTTCACATACCTTTTTTAATGATAGAAATGAAAACTCACCGCTTTGAGCGGTAATTTTACCTGGTTCTACTTCTGCCGAAAATGGAATTTCTATTATCTCATAATCTTTATCTAACTTACCATAGAAATTAAGTATTTTTTTATTAGATATAAGTACAATTTTATCAGCATCAAGGTTTAAGCTTTTTAAGGCCTTAATAGTAATTTCCGCACCAATCCCGTTTGGATCGCCTGTTGTAATAGCAATTTTATTAGAATATTTATTCATGATTTTCAAAATATTTTAAAATATCAATTAAGGTATTACCTGTCCCAAGATTACCGGATTTAGTAACAATCCACTGAGCATTATGATCCAAGCTCAAAGCAATTGCCGGCGCAACTTCATCAATAAGTTGCAACTGTGTTGCACCAATAGCACGACAGCATTTATAAGAAGTTTCCCCGCCAAGCATAATTAAAATTACCTCTTTTACTTCAGTTACCCTCTTTGTAAGATCTGCAAGAAAATCAGTAATCATAGAAGCTAGTTTATCTCTTGTTAATTCTGCATCAAGACTGTCATCCGAAAATCCGTCAAAATCTTTAACTATATTTGAAGTGTGTATCACAACGATATTATTTTGCCCGAGATTCATAACTATACGCTGAACAAGATCTTCCTGCACCCCGCCCAAAATTGTCTTTAAAGAAAGATTTACAAACAAAGTATTGTCATCAAAATCATCAGACTGTTCAAGATTTTTAATCTGGTTAGCAGTAATTTCGGTAGCACTTCCTGATACAATAAGTTTAGGTAATTCAGGGATAGTTTGGGTTATATTATGAGGTTTTAAATCTGCAAACCACAAATCACTTAACACTCTTGCCGTGGCAGCTGTTCCTGCAGGCAAAATACTATAATCAGATTTGTTCATCGCAAGTAAAACTTGCTCTATATCAGTTGTAGAAACGGCATCCACAACTATTAATTTTTTCCCTTCTGAAATTAATTTATTCAAACTCTGTAATATAGGACCTGCACCTTTCATCACGACCTGAAGATCCAATAAACCAACAAGGTGCTCCCATTCTTTGCCAAGCTGAGATTTAAAAAGTGTTGGCAGATGAGATTCAAAAATCGGAGAATAAGGATCTCTGGCAATTTCTGTGCACTCGATAGGAATTCCCTTTAACAGGTGATACCCGCCGACGGTAACTCTACCCTCAAGCGGAAATGCAGGGATAACAAGACTTGCATCCCAACCGAGAACTTCAAGCATTCCCAGAACCTCTACTGCAATATTCCCACGAACCGTTGAATCTATCTTCTTAAAAAAATAATCGGGATTAAACTTATCTAACATGACCTGAGTTGCATATTTAACTTTTTCATAAGACTCCAGAGGAGTGATATTCCGCGATTCCGTCGAAATAGCCCAAGTTTGAGTACCTTTAATGTTATAACATTCTATTTCATCACTCAAAATAATCTGAGTTCCTGCACCATGCAAATGAAATTGTAAAGCAGAATCATTCGCACCTGTAAGATCATCTGCAACTATACCTGCAACACTTGAATTAACTATCATATTACTTCCGCATCTCTTTTAGAACCAAGCAATCTTATACTGTTTGCGATAACAAGGAAACGTTCTCTATCTCCACCTGAAGCTTTATCAGTCCACTTATCCTGTTGAATTCTCCCATCTATCGCGACCTGAATACCTTTCTTAACATATTCACCGGCAAATTCAGCCTGCTTGTCCCATACATCAATATTGAACCAATCTGTCACTTCAGCCTTTGTTTTAGTATCCCATCTATTAACAGCTACTGAAAAACTCGCCTTAACTTTACCTGATTCAAAATATTTAATCTCCGCATCACGACCTACACGGCCTACTATTACAACTGAATTCATTTAAACCTCTTTCTATCAAATATCTTAAATCATATTACAATAAAAACAAAATACAGAGGTATACTAATTAACAAATTTTAATATAAATAAAAAATCCCGCTGAATTGCGGGACATTTTAATTTCCTTATCCTATTTCCTTAACGATTATTTCCTTTTCGCTTTTGCTTTTTCCTTAATTATCCAACGACCTTTGATACAAAATGTGTAATTTCATATAATGTATCTTTTACAAATTCTTTTGCTAAAGTTGAAACAGGTCTGTTTTCAATACAATCAAAGACATAATATATCGGATCCTGAGAATTATTGAAACGCATTCTTCTGTCTCTTTTATCTAAATAGCAGTAATCTTCAATATTAAAAGCTGCTGTTTTTCTTTTATTACCAGTTTTTTTCCTTGTTAATGAACCAAATTGATTATTACTTTTTGGATTTGCTAACATATCTATCTTCTCTCTCTTTCTTAGCTCTTACATATATATAAAGTATATCAATTTAAAAAAATTGCTTTTTGCTTATGAAATTATTAAGTTATGTAAAGTTAAAACATCTTAGAATTATATAGTCATCCCAAAACAAAAAGAGCCCGATTATTTCGGACTCTTTTTTATATTTTTATAGTGAATTAACCAGCAATTAATTCTTTTACTTCAGCTGCAAATACTTTAGGATCTAATTTTAAGCCAGGTCCCATAGTTGTTGCAAGGTATACAGATTTAACAAATGTTCCTTTAGCTGATGCTGGTTTTGCTCTCAAAATAGCATCTGCCAAAGTAGCATAGTTTTTAATTAAATCTTCTTCGCTAAATTCTGCTTTCCCGATAGGACAGTGAATCATACCTTGCTTATCAGCACGGAATTCAACTTTACCTGCTTTTGCATCTTTAACAGCTTTAGCAACATCCATCGTTACAGTACCTGTTTTAGGGTTTGGCATCAAGCCCTTAGGACCCAAAACACGGCCCAATTTACCCAACATGCCCATACAATCCGGTGTTGCAATCAATGTATCGAATTCAAACCAGCCGTCTGAAATTTTATCGATAATTTCTTCAGCTCCAGCATAATCAGCACCAGCTTCTTTTGCTTCTGTAGCTTTAGGACCTTTTGCGATAACACAAACTCTTACGGTTTTACCAAGACCTGCAGGTAATACAACCGTTGAACGAATTTGCTGATCAGCCTGTCTTACATCGATACCCAATCTCATGTGACATTCAACTGTTTCGTTGAATTTAGAGAGTTCTTTTGATATTTCTTTTAATTTTTTAATACAATCAACTGCAGTCGCAGGTTGAGTAAAATCAGCCAGCATTTCCTGCATTTTTCTTTGTTTTTTAGTTAATTTTGCCATTTTTATTTTAATCCTTTCGTGGTATTAGCGGAAGTTACACTTTAGTAACTTATCCTTCCATCCTTAATCTTTTACTGTAACACCCATTGCTCTGCAAGAACCTGCAATCATTTTAACAGCAGCTTCCATAGAAGTTGCATTCAAATCATTCATTTTGATTTTAGCAATTTCTTCTAACTGAGCACGGGTAATTTCAGCAACTTTATCTTTATTCGGAACAGCAGAACCTTTAGAAAGATTCAAAGCTTTCTTAATCAACACCGGAGCCGGTGGAGATTTGATAACGAATGAAAAACTTCTGTCTTCATAAACATCAATGATTACAGGAATAATATATCCTGCTTGAGATTCTGTTTTAGCATTGAACTGCTTACAAAAATCCATGATGTTAACACCGTGTTGACCTAAAGCAGGACCAACCGGAGGTGATGGATTTGCTTTTCCAGCTTCGATTTGAAGCTTAATTTTTCCTACTACTTTTTTTGCCATTTTTTTCTCCTTTTGTGGTAATAGCGGTTTTCACCCACATGGTGAAAATCCTTCCACCTTTTTGTACTGTAAATTATAGTTTATTTATTTGTTTATATTCCAATTCGACCGGAGTTTCACGACCGAATATTGAAACATTTGCACGAAGTTTAGATTTATCAGGATAAACTTCAATGATATCAGCAATGAAGTCTGCAAAAGGCCCTGATACAATTCTGACTTTGTCACCTGCTTTAACATCAAGTTCAATTTTTTGTGATTGAGATGTAGAGCGATGAATAATTTTCTTAATTTCACTATCTTTTGCAGGAATAGGACGTTTCGCAGATCCAACAAACTTGGTTACACCTGCTGTGTGTCTCACAACATACCAGCTGTCCTCATCCATTATCATTTCGACTAAAACATATCCAGGGAAGATTTTCTCTTCACGTTCCTGTTTTTTCCCGCCTTTAATCTGAGTAACAGTCTTTTGCGGAACTTCAACACGGAAGATTTTTTCACCCATATTCATATATTCAATACGTTTTTCAAGGTTTACTTTTACCTTATTTTCGTGACCTGAATATGTATGAACTATATACCAGCGTTTCTGGTTATTTTTCGCTTTTTTAGCTTCTTCCTGGGCTTGAACTTCAGCTTCAGCTGCTTGTTGTTCAGCCAATTTATCTTCGTTCAATTCTTCTTCCATAGATTTTTCTTTTTTAGTCATAAGCCACCTTTATATTTTCTTTTAAAATTTTAAATCCGGTTTATTACTTAAGTAAGCCAAGTACAAATTTAAATATAATGTCCATTAAATACACTGCAACGGTAAAAACAAATACAATAACAATAACAAAAAAAGTTTCTGTTATTACCTGACGCTGTTCAGGCCAGTTAATTTTACCCCATTCTGAGCGAACGCCGCGAAAGTATGTTTTTATTGAATTAATTATTGAGTTGAATGTATTATCCATTTTATTTCCTTTGACTTTTTAATAAATCGCGCCCTGAAGGACTCGAACCCTCGACATCCGGTTTTGGAGACCGACGTTCTACCAACTGAACTAAGGACGCTTATGAAGATAAGAGAGAAGCCAATTTCAGGATCCCTTATCTTCTTATGTTTTTACTTAGTTTCTTTATGAGTTGTATGTTTTTTACAAGTAGGACAATATTTACTCAACTCTAATCTGTCTTTTGTATTTTTCTTATTTTTTACTGTTGTGTAGTTTCTTTCTTTGCAATCTTCACAAGCAAGAACTACCATTCTGTCATTTTTACCTTTGATACCCATTTTATTCTTCCTTTTTGTATTTAATTGTTATCCTGCAAGACTTATCTTGTATTATATTCAGCCTTTACAACGCTTAAAAAGCTTTGCTTTTTAAAATAGAATGTGAGGTTAACACATTCTATCAAAATCGGCTTATGGATTTATGATATATCAAAACATTTTAAAATGCAAATAATTGTTAAAAAACTATAAGCAAGATTAATCTTAATAAATATCATTAAATTAAATTATTGACTTTATTAGATTTCCATTTGTAAAATAGTAAATATAAATATGTATGAGGAGATTCATTTCGTTATGTCAAAAAAAATTAAAATATTTAGTATTATAGCACTTATAGTTGCAATCAACCCTCAACAAGCATTCGCATATCTTGATCCGGGCACTGGAAGTATGATTATGCAAGTAATTGTTGCAAGTATAGTTGGCGCAGGAGCTGCAATTGGAGTTTTCAAACAAAAAATAGCTGACTTTTTTAAAAATATAGGACATAAAGGTGAATAATTATCAAACTATAGAACTGTCGTCTTTTAAAGACAAAGATGCTCAGGTTTATTTTGAGAATAATATTTTATACAGACGAATTTATAATTCTTATAAAAATGACTATGATTTACTTATCAATTCCGGATTGTATAAAACTCTTACGAAGCAAAGTCTTCTAATTGAGCATACAGAAATAGAAAATAGTTCCGATGAGATTTATAAAGTTATAAAACCAGAAGAAGTTTTTATAACATACCCATGGGAATGGTGTTTTTCACAATTTAAAAATGCTGCTCTGGCAACTTTAAAAATTCAAAAAGAAGCCTTAAATTACGGTATGTCTTTAAAAGATGCTAACTGTTATAATATTCAGTTTAAGCACAATAAGCCTTTGCTTATTGACACAACTTCATTTGAAATATATAAAGATGGAGAACCATGGGTCGCATATAAACAATTTTGCGAAAATTTTCTTGCCCCACTGGCACTTATGGCATACAAAGATATCCGTTTAAATAAACTTTTAATATCAAATATTAACGGTATTCCATTGGATCTGGCATCAAAATTACTGCCATTCAAAACTAAGTTTAATTTAGGATTACAATTTCATATCCATATGCACTCTAAAATGCAAAGTAAATACAATGATACAAATAAAAAACAAACCAACATTAAAATTTCAAAAAACTCTCAAAAAGCTTTGCTTGATAATCTCATAAACTGTATCACAAATATTAAGCTTCCAGAATACTCCACTGAATGGGAAGATTATTACCGTTTTACAAACTATTCGGATGAAAGCTTTGAAAAGAAAAAATCTATAATTTTAGAGTACAAAAATACAGTCAATCCTAAAATTATTTGGGATTTTGGCGCAAATACAGGTGTTTTTTCCAGACTTTTTGCCGATACAGCGGATGAAATTCTTGCACTAGACATAGATCCGCTTGCGATAGAAAAAAATTACAATTTTGCATTAAAAAATAATGAAGAAAATATTCGTCCCATTGTATTTGATATGATTAATCCATCACCTGCTATTGGATGGAATAATCAGGAAAGGGGAGACCTGCGCTCTAGGGCCAAAAATGTTGATATGGCAATGGCTCTAGCTCTTATACATCATCTTCGAATTACATATAATATACCATTCTGTAAAATGGCAGAATATTTTTCACAAATTGCACCTTATTTGATTATAGAATTTATTGAAAAAGATGATTCTCAAATTCAAAAAATGTTGCTGAATAGAAAAGATGTTTTTGACGATTATAATGAGCAAGCTTTTGAAAATGCTTTTACAAAAAAATATACCATTATAAAAAAAGATAAAATAACAAATACCAGACGAACACTTTACCTAATGAAGGAGATTTGATGAAAAGAATATTCTGGATTTTAATAATATTGTTAATCGGTATTAACTTATTACAAAGTTCAACTATATTTTGTTCACAAAATGTTGAACTAAAATTAGCACAAATTATTGAACATACTGAGAAGTCTAATATTAAAAATA
The DNA here is from genome assembly GCA_944327255.1 of Candidatus Gastranaerophilales bacterium. GTDB lineage: Bacteria > Cyanobacteriota > Vampirovibrionia > Gastranaerophilales > Gastranaerophilaceae > UBA1221. Next base: position 89,747 of record CALVHA010000005.1, read on the forward strand.
TTAACTTGCAGAATATAACACAATTTTTAAAGGCCTCAAATGATAAATATCAGACGGATTTTTCAACAGATTCGTTTTACAAATTCGATAAGCAAGACAAGATTCCTGATATAATAATTAATACAAATATATTTCATTATAACTTAGTATTTTTACTGCTAAAAACACTAATTATAACAGCTTTAGGTATAATTATCATAAAAAAAATCCAGTCAACAGCAGATAATATAGATTTTAAACCCTCAGAATTCTTACTAATAAGTTTCTTAGCAATATATCAGCCTTTATCAATATATTCACTGAACTTGCAGGAAATGAAATTTTTGCATGGAATGCTTACCGTCTTAGTAATTTATTTATACTTCTTATTATCTTATATAGTCTTTAAATTACTCATAAAAAACAGGATATATTGTATAATTACAGCAATACTATGGACAAGTTTGTCTCTTAATTTTTTCTCACTCCTGTATACAATGAAAAATTATATAAACTGTCTCGCTGTTATATTTATAATCCTGTATTTTATTTATTCAATTGATACTAATATTATAAAAAGAATAACTAAAATCTTCTCAGTAACACTAATAATGTTTGTAATAATAAATTTTATTACATCAATAATACCGATTATAAATTATAATCTTCAAAAAGATTCTCTAGAAAAACAAACAGATATAATAAGCAAATCAAGTAACAGAAATAGAGATATCTATATTATTATTCTTGACATGTATAGTGGGCAAGATATTTTAAAACAAAAATTCGATTTTGATAACCATGAATTTATTAATGAACTAAAAAAAGAAGGATTTTACGTCTTTGACCATATGTATAGTAACTATAACTATACCTACGCAAGTATTCCAACAATATTAAACCTTGAATATCTTGAAAATACAGACGCTAAAACTGGTTCAATGGGGTTGGGAAATGCGATATTATTTAAAATTGCAAAAAACAATAATTATCATACAGTATTAAAAAAGACGAATTTTTTTAATGTTAAATCAGAATATATTGATATAGTAGAAGAGTTGAAAAATCAGGGGTTGCTTGATCTATACAATATTCTCTTTGTAAACAGCTTTTATAAAGAACCTATTATAAATTTATTTAGAAAATTTATAAATATAAAAGATGTTTTCTACACAGGGAAACTAAAAGAGAAAAATTTCATAGTTATACATGTCATGGCACCACATTTCCCATTTTTATATGATGAAAATGGGAAAGAAATCAAAGGAGCAGACATCAACAACAAAGAAAAATCTTATCTTCCATACTTAAAATATACAAATAAAATTACTTTAAATTATATAAAATCAATTAAACAAATTCATTCAAAACCACCGGTAATTATTATAACAGGGGACCATGGAATTAGAGATAAAGATAACATAGAAAGCTATTTTTCAACATTTACAGCATATTATAATCCTGAGTTAAAATATGATCATATTAAAAATTCAAAATCACTTATAAACTTTTTTATAAATTTTACAAATTATGAATTTAATTTAAAATTACGAAACAAAATAGACAAACAATTAAATTTAAATATGAATAGAAATATTGAGGATAACTCCGTAATTAAAGAGATTAAAGAAGCCAAAGATGTTACTTCAATATTAAAATACAACAAAAAATAAGAGAACGATTTGTTCTCTTATTTTTTATATAATATTTAAACATGCATCATTATTTCATAACATAGTCAGGAGTTTTGATCGTAGAAGTGGCTGTTTGATAGTTTGCACCTGAGCCAGAACCAGAGCGAAGTTGTTCCATATAGATTTGACCATTTTTAACAACTTGCTGTAATTTATTCAAATCCTGTTCAAGATTTGTTAAAACCTGTTCTGCATATAATTCAGCACCTTCTTTAGTTTTAATCGCATCGTCAGCAGCTTGTGAACGGATATTATCAGCCTCTTCAAGAGCTTTCCTTTTTAACTCTTCACACTCTTCCTGAACCTGATTTCTTATTCTAATTCCTTCTCTTTCTACTGCTTTGATAAAATCAGCTTCACTTAACTTTCTATCAGCTTCCATTTGGGCATCTGCAATAATTTTTTCTGCTTTTTGCTGAGCCTCCATTTGAAGTTCTTCACGACGTCTTAAAAATGCCCTTGCTTCCTGAACTTCTACCGGAAGTGAAGCATATATTCTATCAATTAATGTTAAAATTTCGTTAGGTTTTACTACGACAAATTTATTAGGTATAATTGTAAAACTTTCTTCAATTGCATATTCCAATAACTTTAATAAGTCAAATACTCCGTTTTGTTGCATGTCCGTCACACATATTCCCTTTCTACATACTATCATTCTACATAAGCGTTAAAAAATTGTCAAATAATTTGACAAAATAAACTGCTATGTCCTTAACATACTTTACGTTTTACGAGATAATCGTAGACAGGTTGGGGAACAAATTTTGAGATATCTCCGTTATTGAGATAAATTTCTTTAATAGTGCTTGAAGAAATAAAGTTATATTTAGGCTTAGTAGTTAGAAATACGGTTTTAATCTCTTCGGCTAATGCACTATTTGCCTGAGAGAGCTGTAATTCATACTCAAAATCCGAAACAGCTCTAAGTCCTCTTATAAGCACCTGAGCGCCTTGTTTTTTAGCATATTCTATTGTCAACCCTTCAAAACTGTCAACTTCAACATTATCAAGATGAGTAATACTTTCTCTAATAAGTTGTACTCTTTCATCAACAGGAAGAAAACCTTTTTTTTCGGAATTTCTTGCCACCGCAATAATTACTTTATCAAAGATTCCAGCACCGGTTTTTAATATATCGAGATGACCTTTTGTTATAGGATCAAAACTCCCCGGATATATTGCTATCTTCATAATTTTCCCTTTCGAATCTCTTACGGGAAAATTATACGTCAAAAAACTCCGACAGCAAACACGTATTAAAAATTATTAAGAATTAACACAGGTTTCAAGAGCATCCACAACAATAGGATCCCATTTAGAGCCAGATTCCTCTTTAAGAATATTTAGAGCTTTAACAACAGTCATTGCCTTACGGTAAGGTCTGTCTGATATCATTGCACAATAAGCATCTGCAACGGCGATAATCCTTGACCCAAAAGGTATCGACATGCCTTTTAGTCCTTCAGGAGAGCCTGAACCGTCATATCTTTCTTTCTGATATGTCACATAAGGCACCACTTCTGACAAGAAGTTAATATTCATCAAAAGATTAACACCTATATTAGAATGTGTTTGCATTATCTGCAAATCTTCAGGGGTAAGCTTTCCATTAGTAGTAAAGATTTTTTCAGGAAGCATAATTTTTCCGATATTCTGCAATAATGCAGCGTAATATATCAAATCTGTAGTTTTTTCATTCAAACCGAGCTGCTTACAAATTTTACGTGCAACATCTGCTGTATTTTTAGAATGAGAACCATTATAACGGCCTTTTGCATCAACCGCACGAGCTAGATGTTCAACAAAACTTTGCTGGTAATCGCATAAGTCTCCGATTAATGCAGTAAGTTCAGCTCTTGAATGTTGTAGATCTCCAACATGAGAATCTTCATTTTCTATAAGAGCATTTGTAGTATCAATCTCTCCTTGCAGAGTCATAGATGTTGCAAATAATTTTGCCATACTTTCGACAAGTGCTAAATATTCTTTTGCGATTATTGTTGATTTTTTGTCCTCAAGTGCAATTACACCGACATTTTTTGAGTTACAATACATAGGAATTGCAACTACGCCGTCAGCATTTAATGTTTCCCTTTCTGCAAATGCTACACTTATAATGGATTTTTCACTATATTTAAAACCATCTCTGTAAAGATTTTCAACAGAAGTCCCTACAAGAACAAGGTCAAAATCAGGGTTTGACATGCCTCTTGCAAAATCTTTAGCCAGATAGATATTACACTTTTCTACCTCAAGCATTTGTACAATGGAATGAGCAATTGCTGTATATATAGCATAATCCTCTTTGCTTTCAAAGTTTAATACACAAAGCGTATTCTTCAGCGAATAAATTGAAACTAACTCTTTAAGCTGATTTTTAAGACGTTCCTTTTTATCCTTAACATTAGAACCAATCTTCTTTGCCAAATCTTCGGAAATCAAATGCTCTGATATAAAGTCTCCTAAATTTAAAGCAAAAATCTCCTCTATCGGATCGCTTCCCACAAGATATTCAGACTGACTAAATAGTGATACGCCGCTGTTTAAATCTTTGTTTTCCATTGACTGTTTCCTTCTACTTGCATGCTTTTATTTTTACATACGGCATGTCATGGAAAAAACTTTAATATTTTTTACAAAATTTCATACTTTAGTATGGGATTAATTATACTTTAGTATAAAAAAGAGCGAAAAATAAATTTCGCTCTTCCATAAGATTATAAAAATATCCTTATCCTTCAATTAAAGCATTAATATCAGCGACCATCTGATCCGGATCAAATCCGTGAACCTTTGCCCCTGCTTCCAAATTTTCAAATCTTGCTGCGGCACAACCTAAACAGCCTAATCCGTATTTTTGAAATACTTCTATACTTTCAGGATAGTTTTGTGCAATTTCTAGAATACCCATATCTTTAGTAACTTTTCCTGCCATATTAATTCTCCTTATCTTGACTTTTACTATATTATCCTTAAAAAAATTATACTACAAAAAAAGAAGGATGTGTATTTTATGGAATTTCTCAAAAACTTTTTTAAAGATGACAATCAAGTTATAGGGCTATGCGCATTTAAAAACAAAAAAGAAAAAATTTACCCGTTTCAATTTGACTTTGAACCAAAATTTAAAGCCACAAGATTTGTCTATGAAACAAAAACGGCAAATAATTTCTTTTTACTTTAATTATTCTTTAAACTGTTCAAACAGTAAATTATGTTCTTCAAGATATTTAAGCCAGTCAAGACGTTCAGGAGGAATATCTTTGCGAGTTTTTCCCGTAAGGAGCTTATTATCCCCGCTTGTACCATTTACAGATTCCATAATATCAGTATGGAACATCTTTGAATCAACAGACCAGTTATTATCATCAAAATTTTTACCTGTTGCATTTTCAACGATATCAATATAGTCAACAATTTGTCTTACTGTCATATTGGATTTTTTTTCAAATTCTTCAAGTAATGCTTTATTTTCAGGCTTTAATAAATCCCTGAAGTCAACAGCTTTCATATTTCTAATTTGTTCCCAATCGTTCTGATAAGTTTGAAATTCTTTCGATGACATTTTAGCAGCCACTTCATCAGGGACTGTTTTAAATGCAGCCCACGCAAGTCTGTTTTTCAGCTCTGTTGATGTATTATAAGCAGAATCACTATCTAACGCCCTAAAAATCAGAGAACATGAGGTTGCCTCTGCAAGAGTTCCGTCAGGATTAAGTTTCGGTTGTTCTCCTATAGGAGGTTTGGAAATATCTCCTCCACAACATGATACCGTCTGATCATCCGTCACAAGTCTTGTATATGCTGACGTGTTAAGCCTGTTATATAATGCATCTTGTTTAAATAACCATCTGTTTGCCTGTGCTTTCATAACATCGTATAAAAGCCTGCTTTCTTCTTCATTCAATACTACATCGTATTTTGCCTCTATAATTTTTTTAATCCCTTTCATCGGATTTTCATTTTCAATCCAGCTTTTACACCATTGCTCAAAAGTAGTGTCGGATTTTTCCGGTACAAATTCCATATTATATTTTTTTGCAAATTGTTCAGGAGTTAGATCTCCTATTTTATGATTTTCATTTGTATTATGAATATCCCATATTTTATCCTCAACATTACTTTGAATCCCATCTTTATTTTTATCAATCATAAACCATTTATTTACATTTCTTTGAGCAAAAAATAAAGCTTCGGAAAGTGCATCCAAATCTTTTCCGCTATAACCACCTAAAGAAAGTTCATTTGTAGATATAACTCCATTCTTATCTTTATCAAGTTTTATAAATAAACTTTCTTTCAAAATTGATTTATCAGAACCAATTTTTAACTCGTCCTTAGAGTTTTTCGAATTGCTGTTCCAAATCGGATTTATCCTAGTCATTTGAACCTCCTTTATACTTCTTCTCTTTGTTTTGCAAGATCAAATACACTTGTATCTATAGGGATCTGTTGATGGATTCCTCTATTATTTGAAGTTTCTCCTCTTCCTGATTTATTCACGTTAATTTCCTGAGAGATTTCAGCACGTTGTCCTTCAGGACACATATTTACAAAAGAATTGCCTTCCCTTTGTGCCGTGAAAATAGATAGTTCTTTTGCATACGTTCCGGTGTAAGAGGCAATATTTGTTAATGAAACACTGTCTTTGCCAGTAAAATCCGTACGTCCATTCATAAGCTTAATCATATCTTCTTGTCTAAAACTCGGGAATTTAGTATAAATATCCCCAACTGTAATTGTCATAACCGCAAATCCTTTCTTTTAAATTTCTTACATATTTAATAAAAAATTGTCGATACAGGAATTGCCGAAGAAATTACACTTCGCCTCGCATGCTATGCTATGCTATGCTATGAGGCATTATAATGGAGTTTCAGCCTATTTAAAATTCATATTTACATTTTGTTACATTTAATATAAAAAGTTCATTTTATAACACAAAAGAGAAGAGAAATATAATATTCTCTTCTCTTAAATTAGTTATTATATTAAGCTTTTGGAACTATGTATCAATATTTGTTGCATATACAGCATTTGCTTCAATAAAGTTTCTTCTCGGATCAACCTTATCTCCCATCAATATATCAAACAGCTGGTCGCAAAGCATTGCATCTTCTATACTTACTTTTAACAGAGTTCTTGTTGAAGGATCCATTGTCGTTTCCCAGAGCTGCTGCGGCATCATTTCTCCAAGACCTTTGAATCGTTGGATTGTCATACCTTTTTGACCTCTGTCATCAATTATTTTCTGCAATTTTTCAAAAGATTGGATATCATATTGCTCTGTATCTGTTTCCAAAAGCAATCCGTCAGATTCTTCAATCAGGAAATCTCTAATTAAAGGGTAAGAAGTTTTCAAGCGCTTAAATTCAGAACTCTTAATTATATTCTGATTTAAAATAACATGTTCTTCTTCATTTGTGTTTAATTGAATTGAATATTTTGCATTTTCAGGATTATATTTCAAAGAAACAACATAATTTGCAGCTTCCTGAATATTATAATTCTTAGCGTGATCCTGTAAATAATGATTTAAGTATTCAACAATTTCAGTCATTTTAGCTTGATCATCAAAATCCTCAGGTGTAATATTCGAACGAACAAGACCTCTTAATACAACAGCCGGATAAAGGTTTAATATTGGGTTATTGTATGAATTATAGAAAGTTGACATATTTTTAATCAATTCTAATAATTCGTCACCAGTTTTAACCTTTGTTTTCTTTTTATCAGAAAGACTCAAAGATTTAATTCCTCGTTCTTTCAACATTTTATCCAGAGCATGCTCATTATATAAATATTCTGTATTTTTACCTATAGTTACCTTAAACAAAGGAGGTTGGGCAATATATACATACCCATTATCAATCAGAGGTTTTGCGTATCTGAAGAAGAAGGTTAACAGTAATGTTCTAATATGTGCGCCGTCAACATCAGCATCTGTCATAATAATAATTTTGTGATAACGAAGCTTTTCTATATCAACTTCATCTTCATTTTTACTTATATTTATACCAAATGCCTGAACCATAGATTGGATTTCGTTATTAGCATAAATTTTATCCAAACGTGCTCGTTCTACATTCAAGATTTTACCTCTCAAAGGCAGAATAGCCTGGAACATTCTGTTTCTTCCCTGTTTTGCAGAACCACCGGCAGAATCACCCTCAACAAGGAAAATTTCGCATTTTTCAGGTTCTCTGTTTGAACAGTCAGCAAGTTTACCAGGAAGTGTGGAATTTTCTAGAACTGATTTTCTTCTTGTCAATTCTCTAGCTCTTCTTGCAGCTTCACGAGCACGTTGAGCCTGAAGAGTTTTTTCTAAAATTGTTTTTGCAATTTTAGGATTAAATTCTAACCATTCCTGAAGTTTTTCCTTAACAGCATCCTGAACAGCCCCTAGAGCTTCCTGTGAGCCCAATTTTTCTTTTGTTTGGCCTTCAAATTCAGGATTAGGAATTTTTACACTCACAATTGCGGTTAAGCCTTCTCTAACATCCTCACCAGAGAGATTTTGATCAGAATCTTTCAGAATATTATTTTTTCTTGCATAATCATTAAACACACGTGTAATAGAGTTTCTAAAACCTGTTAAGTGAGTTCCGCCTGAATGAGTGTTAATATTATTCGCAAATGACAGTACACTTTCGTTATAAGCATCAGTATACTGCATAGCAACTTCGACCTGCATTGAATTTACAACCTTGTCGATATAAATAGGTTTGTCATGCAAAACTGTTTTATTTTTATTCAAAAATTCTACATAACTTCCGATACCGCCTACATAGTGGAAAACTTCTTCAGAACCTGTCTCATCAACATGGAATATAATTTTTAAGCCTTTATTAAGGAAAGCCATTTCTCTTAATCGGTTAGCAATAACATCACAGTCAATGACTGTAGTTTCTGTAAATATTTCAGGATCAGGCCAGAAAGTTGTTTTAGTCCCAGTCTTATCAGTAGCTTCTCCCTTTTCAACAGGAGTCATCGGTTCCCCTCGCATATATTCCTGTCTCCATACAAAGCCTTGACGTGAAACTTCTACAATATATTTTTCGGAAAGAGCGTTAACAACGGAAGCACCAACACCATGCAGACCGCCGGAAACTTTATAACCACCGTCGCCAAATTTTCCACCTGCATGGAGAACTGTATGTACAATTTCCAGAGCTGATTTTCCTGTATCAGCTTTAACATCAACAGGAATTCCTCTCCCGTTATCTTCAACGGTTACACTATTATCTTTATGAACGGTAACATGAATATCAGTACAGAAACCTGCAAGAGATTCATCAATAGAGTTATCAACAATCTCATAAATACAATGATGAAGACCGCGTTGTGAAGTTGAACCTATATACATACCCGGTCTCATTCTTACAGCTTCAAGCCCTTCTAAAACCCTAATATTATCTGCACTATAATTCGCAGAGGTTTTAGTTTCAATAGCCTCATCATTATCCGATAATTCATTAATTTCTATATGTTCATTAACAGGTTGAGCTGTCACTTGAGCTGAATCCTGCATTGTTTCTTGTGTTCCGTCTGACATTAATTTCTCCCCTAATACTATTCTTTATTAGTATAATAGCATAAACAGACTTTTTTTGCAAAACATTAACTTTATACTGTAAGATTTTCTCCGCATATTAAACACTTTTTAAGTTTAACCGAGGAAACGCTCATGCTCGACGGAAGTATAATATCAAAAACGACTCCTTTCGCATCATCATTATGTATGGAGATTGTTCCACAGTGCGCTTTTATTATCTGTAATGCCAGATATAATTTCACATCAAATCCTATTTTAGTATATTTTGATAAATTGAAATAATCATAATCGAACATTTTATTAAAAATATCTTCAGGAATATGTTTCCCCTTATTTATGATAGAAATGAATATATTTTCATCCCTTTTATCCAAGTTAATATGAAAAATACTGTTTTTATAAGAAGAGATTATACTATTTTCCAGTATAATCCGAAACGCCTGCATTAACAATGACTTATCTCCAAATACAGTATAATTATCTTTAGAAGAAGAAACCATCAAAGTAATATTTTTTTTACTGAATAAATTCTCCAGATCAGAACAAGAGGACTCAACCAAACCATTTATATTTACAGAGTCATTATTTAATTGAATTTCATTATTTTCAAATTTATAATGAGTGAGAACAGATGCCATGATATCTAAAATATACTCGCATGATTCTCTTGTTAGTTCAATCATTTTCTTCTGGTCGGGCTTTAAGCTTCCAAATGAACCATTAAGTAGAAGATTCAAAGATCTAAGTTGAGCTATAACTGGTGTTTTCAAATCGTGCTTTAATATACTGATAAATTTCTTACGTTGGTACAAAGCAGATTGCAACGGTAGTATCCTTGATTTGACTTTAAAACGATGCCTATTGCAATACCCAGGTGAAAATCGTTTTTTATCTGCTAGAAAAAGATACAAAAAACACATTGACATTGAAAAAATCGTAATATAACCAAGCAAATTTACATCTGAACAAAAAAATAAAAGACCGTAATTTATAATAATTATTCCTATAATTAATATCTCTAAAACCATAACCAGCATCCAATCATTTACTTGTCTGATAACTCTGTATATATTATTTTTTTGGGTAAATACGAAGGCAGGATACTTATTAGATATCCGATAATCTTCTCAGCCGACTTCGTAATGTAACCTTAATATGATACAATCCCTTATAAAAAATTACTATTCCCCAATTGGGTAATTAACAGGATTTAAAAAACTTCAATTCTGTTTCTACCGTTTTGTTTTGCCCTATATAAAGCTTTGTCAGCATTATCTATAACATCGGATGCAAATTCGAGATTTCCGTTAATGCTTATCCCGCAACTAACAGTTAACTTTAATAATTGGGAATTAAACATAAAATTATTATCCTCAATTCTCTTGCGTAAACGTTCCATAGAAATTTCAGCCCCGGCTAGATCTGTCTCAGTTAAAATTACAACAAATTCCTCCCCTCCATATCTAAAGACCATATCCGTTTTTCTAAAATTTTCTATAAGTAAATAGGCAACCTCTCGCAATACAAAATCACCGCATAAATGACCGTATGTATCATTTACTTTTTTGAAAAAATCTATATCAATTATAGCAACACTAAAAGTACCACCATATCGTTTTGAACGCAAAAATTCTCTTTCAAGACAATTATCAAAATGCCTGCGATTATAAAGCCCCGTCAATGGATCAGTAAGAGACATATATTTCGTGTGAGAATACATAAAATTAATTTTTTTTATAACATCAAGTTTATTGTCCTCTGGAACTGGGAAATTAGCAATAATTTCTTCAATATTTTTCTGGATTTCATCCAACATCTCAGAGGGAATATCAAATGAATTTATACCATCACATGTATTTTGAAAATCATCTCCCATAAATTTCCTCACCGTACAATTTCAAATCTCAACTCTTAATATTTTAGCATAAAAATTGCAAGCAATCATTTTTTTTGATAAATATTAAAATATGAAACCTACTGCAGATGAGTTATTAAAAAAATATTTAAAAGACGAAGCTCCGCATGCTTATGAGGTCCAAAGATTGTGCGAACTTCTCTTTTTAACATTAAACGAAAATGTAAAAGAAATGTCTCCTAGAGAATTGGAAATTTTAAAAGCAGCTGCTTTACTCCATGACATAGGGTACGCTATTGAAGAAAAATCTCATAATAAACATTCTCAAGAAATTATTTTAAAAGAAGGGTTGTCAGAATTTTCAGAAGAAGAAATAAAAATGACTGCATGTATTGCGAGGTACCATAGAGGAGGTTTACCTGACAAAAACAATCATGAATTATATGGTAATTTTGCAAAACCGCAGAGAAAAATTATTAAAAGGCTTGCCGGAATTCTCCGATTTGCCGACGGTCTGGATTTAGAGCATAGAAAAGTGATCCAAGCCATAAAGGCCGAATACGATTCCGTAAATAATATTTTAAAACTTATCTTAATTCCTTATAAAGATGAAAAAGGCTTAAATATATCTAAGTCATTACGCAAGCGTGATTTGCTCGAACTTGGATTCAAGTGCCAGTCAGTTGTATTTATTAAAACGAAATAATCAACTTACTTTTCTTTTATAACAAGTTCAAAACCAAGATAATCAAGAAGATCTTGCACTGTTTTGAATCTAATCCTTTGATTTATCAATTGAGAAGATAAAGTACTAGCATTAGGAATATCCAGTCCGCTAAAACGAGTCTTTTCAATTACCTTTCTCATTGATGTGCCCCTTTTTGCAAGGGCAATTTTTAATTCTGTTCTGATGTCTAACATAATTTAATCGTATCCTCCTCTCGTTTAAAAGACAAAGTTATTGCGGATTGCACCGCAATAACGAATAACGTGTGATAGTACGACACAAATATTAAGTTTCTCGATTTCATTTTAGAAATAAAGAATTAATGTTAAAATATGTAAATTTTTTAGAATTTTTGTAACATTTTCTATAAAAAAAATACTTTATATATATAAGGGAAAAACATAAAGGAAAACTATCATGAGTTTCGATTTTAATGTTTTAAGCACCAAACCGGTTATAAGGGAAGCCGCAAGTATGAATAATGATGGCGGAGGCGGAAATCTTGGCTATATGCAACGAGACAGAGACGGTACTAAAGATAAAAAACGCAATCTCGATGAAAGTATATTTAGCAAAAAAGATGAAGACCTGTTTATCAGTGAAAAAGATGCCGAAATAATGGAAGAAACCAATTTTTACATTAATTTAATTAAAAAAACGGTTAGTGCAATTAAAAAAATTTTTATAAAATAATTTATTGTTCATAAGACCCCATAAGCTTCATATAAGTAGCTTTTTCTTTAACTTGTTCAACAGTATCTGCAATAATTCTATCTTTAAAATGACCGTCAAAGCTGACAATAAAAATATAATCCCCAAATTCGTGTTTTGATGGTCTAGATGATATATAAGAAAGATTGATATTATTTTTATAAAAAATATTTAAAATTTCCATTAATGCACCAGGTTTATTTGCGGCCGTAAACATAAGAGTTGTTTTATCATTTTCGGACGGTTTAGTTTCATATTCCCCGATCAGAACAAATTTGGTTTGGTTAGATTTATCATCATTAATATTTTCTTTTAAAATATTTAAATTATAAACTTCAGCAGTTTTTGCACTTCCTATAGCAGAATATGTAAGATTGTAATTTGCAAGACTTTTCGCAGCTTCAGCCGTACTCGGAGCTTCTATGATATTTATATTTCTCGGGAGTTCATTGTGAATAAATTCCTGACATTGTCCAAGAGCCTGTGGATGAGATATTACTCCAGTTATTGAATAAAATTCCGTAGTCCTTGAGAGCAGACAATGCCGAATAGGCATAACAAGAGCCGATAGAATTTTTATATTCGGATTTGTACACGCTATCAAATTATCCAAAGTCTCCCGAACAGTACCTTCAATGGAATTTTCAACAGGCAGAACACCGAGAGTATCAGGCGTATTTTGGACAAATTCTATAACTTGCTTAATAGTATTCATAGGCTCCGGATAAGCTTTTATATTATATTTTTGACAAAACAAATCATGTGCCATTTCCGAAAATGAGGCACTGGGACCAAGATATGCAATTCGCGAAACATTATCAAAATTCATCATTTACTTAACTCCGTATTTCAGTTAAAATTATACACAAAAATATATTAAGAGGGCAAATATGACAGAGATAAAATTCGGAACAGACGGCTGGAGAGCGATTATAGGAAAAGACTTCACGGAAGAAAATGTTGGCATTGTTACAAATGCTATAGGGAAATATATTTTTGAGAAATTCGGAATAAACAAAAGAATTATTATAGGTTATGATCCGAGAAATATGGCAGATAAATTTTCTGCACAATGCGCTGGAATATTAAAAAACAAAGGATTTAATGTTTTATACAGTGATAAAATAATTCCAACTCCTGTTCTGGCATATAATGCAAAACTACTGAATGCTTGTGCCATAATGTTCACCGCATCTCATAATCCTCCGGAGTATTTGGGAATGAAATTTATTCCTGACTATGCAGGACCTGCCACAAACGACATTACTGATGAATTAACAAAAAATCTAGGGAAAGAAATTGATACGCAACGGGAAGGAAGTTTGAAATTTTATGATTTTCAACCTGATTACAATACTCATCTCGAAACCCTCATTGATTTTGATAAGATTAAAAATATAAATACAAATATAATATACGACGGATTTTATTCAGCAAGCATCGGTTATTTTGACAAGTTATTAGAGAAGCATAATATTAAATTTGAATCAATGAATATGTTTCATGACAAGAATTTCGGCGGAGGAATGCCTGATCCAAAACCGAAATATCTATCAGATTTAATAGAAAAAGTAAAAAATACCGCAAATTCTATTGGAGTAGCAAATGACGGAGACGCGGACAGATTTGGAGTAATTAATGAAAACGGTGAATACGTTTCTCCAAATGAAATTATTGCAATTCTGCTAATACATCTAACAAAAAACAAAGGTTACAAAGGTTCTCTTGTCAAAACAGTTGGAGCAAGCTTCTTACTGGATAAAACCGCTGAAAAACTAGGTATTGAAGTAATCGAAACAGCTGTAGGATTTAAACACGTCGGTGAGGCAATGAGAAAATACCATCCCATAATCGGCGGAGAAGAAAGCGGAGGATTAAGTATTCAAGGGCATATTCCAGAAAAAGACGGGCTTCTGGCAAATTTTCTGATTTTAGAAGCAATGACTTACGAAAACAAATCCCTCATAGAACTTCAAAATGATTTATATAATTTCGTCGGTTGTAAATTTTATAATGACAGAATTGATAAAAAATTGAATAATACTAAGGAAATCAAGCCTATATTAGAAAAATTTAAAAGTTTAAATACAATTGGTAAATATAAAATAATTAAAACAGATACAAAAGACGGAATAAAAATATATTTAGAAGATAATGCAAGTTGGATTTTAGTCCGCCCTAGCGGAACAGAACCGCTTTTAAGGATCTATTTTGAAAGTGACAGCTTAGAAAAAATCAACGAACTTAAAGAAAATATAAAAGCATAAAGGAGAGATTATGAATTTTGAGAACGGTGTTCCATTTGATCCTGGATTTGTACAGCATATTTCAGCAATTATACCTAACATTGAATATGCATACGGGAACTTAAACAGATATAAGAATTTCGGTCAGAAAAAAGCCCAATTTAAAATGTTATACCCGAAACTTATAGGACTGATTGATAATTATATAGGATTTTATACAGGTTGTATATTATGGGCGGAAGCTATAAAAACCTTAAACAACAAACCTATTACCGGAAACTTCTGTTGTGGAGGCGAATATAACGAAGACGAAACTCTTCAGGAAGTAAATTTCTTAATCGAATATTTGAACTATCTTCCTAAAGATGTAAAATATTATCTCGGTCAAAATTATACACTCGACAGCACCGATTTAAAAATTCTTGAAGCATATAAGGAATTTCTAAAAGTTAATAAAGGTTTTACCAAAGTAGAAAAGACAGATGATATTGTAATTCCTGAGTGCATAAAATCATCAGATGACGTCAAAAAAATATTTGATAAAGTAGAAGAAGTAATTGAAAGCGGAAAACTTTCTGAATTAAAAGAGCTGATTGTTCCCATGTTGAAGGATTAATAATGGATTTAAGAACAAAATTATATCAAATATTTATACTTGGACTAGACGGAGGCGGATATCGGCAGGCTTTGAAAGAAGGACTCGGAGGTATAATATTTTTTACAAAAGATATTCAAACCCCTGAACAATTCAGACATTTGACAACCGAAATCAAACAACAGGCAAAAATCCCGCCATTTTTATCCATAGATCAGGAGGGCGGTCGTGTAGAGAGAACCGAAAACATTCACAACGGTAAAAAATACCTGTCTGCAAAATATGCGTTTAAAAAAGGGGAGGAGTTTTTAGAAAACCAAACAGATGAAATCTCTAAAGAACTTCACTCCTATGGAATAAATGTAAACTTTGCACCCTGTATTGATGTTAATACAAATCCCGATAATCCAATCATTGGAGAAAGAGCGTTTTCAAGTAATACGAACGAGGTTATTGAAGGCGAAAAAATAGTATCAAAAGTATACCGTAAAAATGCAATCATTCCATGTGTAAAACATTTCCCGGGACACGGAGATGCAAATACAGACAGTCACTTAACATTACCTGAAATTAATTTGGATTTTCAAACATTAGAAAAATATCATATTAAACCATTTAAAGCCGCTATTGAAAATGGGATTGAAATGATAATGATTGCTCACTTGCATGTCCCTTATTTTGAAGAGAAAATAATTCCTACATCTTTGAGTAAAAACGCAGTTAACTATCTCCGTAATGAATTGAATTACAAAGGAATTATTATATCAGACGATATGATTATGAAAGGAGTCGCGGACTTTGGAGCTGTCGAAGCATGTGAAATGGGAATTCGAGCAGGAGTAAATATGTTTATTTACCGGAATTCAACATCCGATATAATTAACATTATTGACACAATTGCAAGAAAAGCCGAAAATGATATTGAGCTTAAAAATAAAATTGAAGATTCCTATAATCTGATAATAAAATTGAAACAGGAGAACAAAATACTATGATTACAGCACAGAAAACTGTTTTAAAAATCGAAAGATTAGCCCATAATAAATTTATACCGGAGTACAAAACAGAAGGAGCTGCGGGAATGGATTTATGCGCAGCAATAGAGAAGCCGATAACGTTAGAACCTTTAGAACGAGCATTAATTCCTACAGGATTAAAAATAGAACTGGAACATGGCTATGAAGCTCAAGTAAGACCTCGTTCAGGCTTGTCAATAAAACATGGAATAACTTTGATTAACTGTGTAGGAACTATTGATGAAGATTACAGAGGAGAAGTATGTATCCCTGTTGTTAATTTATCAAATGAAACTTACACAATTCAACCTGATGAGAGGATTGCTCAAATGATAATCGCACGGGTTGAACAGGCTAAAATTGAAGTTGTCATGCAATTAAGCGAAACAGAACGAGGAGAAGGCGGTTTTGGTTCTACCGGGAAATAGGGAGTAAATTATGCAAGGTATAGAAATAAAAAAACATCCGACTGAACACTATGCACAAGATTTTGTAAAAACAATATTGCTCTGTATGTTTTTTGGGATGTTTGGTATTCACAGATTTTATACAGGATATACCGCAATAGGTTTTATACAAATGTTTTCGCTTGGAGGCGGGTTTATATGGTGGATAATAGATTTGTTTGCGATTTGCTTTAATAAATATAAAGATGCTTATGGAAACAAATTAGATGAATATAACTTGCCTGTTGCAATTTTTGTTCTGACTGCATTGGCAATAATTTTTATGTCTATAGGAATAATGTCTGCTCCTTATTTATTGGATGTGTAATAAAAATATTTCACATTTTCTTAATTTGTGTTACTATTAATTTATGGAAAATGAGAAGAAAATTATTAAAATTGGATTAATCGGACTTGGAACAGTAGGTTCCGGTGTTTATAAAACATTACTTGATTCCGATTTTGTTAAAATTACAAAAATTGCAGTTAAAAATATCAACAAACCAAGAAATATAGACGGTTTAGACAAATCAATTCTAACCGACAATCCTTATGATGTTGTAAATTCTGATGTCGATATTGTTGTTGAATTGATAGGCGGTATAGAACCTGCTTATGATTTAATTAAAACCGCAATTTCAAACGGCAAACATATTGTGACAGCAAACAAAGAACTTCTGGCAAAATGCGGGGAAGAATTATTTAATTTTGCAGAAGAACATAATAAAGTCATCTTATATGAAGCAGCTATTGCAGGCGGAATACCTATTATTATGCCGATTAAAACAATTCTTGCCGGGAATAAAATTAATCGCATAGAGGCTATTTTAAACGGTACAACGAACTATATTTTAACTAAAATGGATGTTGACGGTGCTTCCTATAATGATGTATTGAAAGAAGCTCAGGAGCTCGGATACGCAGAAGCCGATCCTACAGGTGATGTTGAAGGTTTTGATGCTGCATATAAAATTACGACGCTTTCAACTCTTGCTTTCAGACAAAGAATTAAAATAGAAAATGTTTATAGAGAAGGCATTACAAAAGTTCGTGCGGAAGATATGAAGGCCGCAAATGACCTGGGTTATAAAATAAAACTTATAGCCTCTGCATCCTTGACAAATGATGGGAAAGCAGATGTAAGAGTACACCCGATGCTTGTATCGAAGAAATCAACTCTTGCACATATAGACTATGTAACAAATGCAGTAAGCCTTGAAGGTCATCCTGTAGGCTCTATAACACTTTCAGGTCCGGGAGCTGGAGAATTTCCTACCGCAAGTTCTGTTGTTGGTGATATTCTGGCAATAGCAACAGAATTGGGAACAACAGATTATCTGCTGCCGATGATGAGATGTAATCACCATAAAACAGCTGAAATGATTAATATTTTGGATACCGAAAATAAATATTATCTTTCTATCAATGCTAAAAACAAACTTGGTGTTATAGGAAATATCGGCAAAATTTGTGAAGGTAATAATATAAGTGTATCAAGTATTATGCAACGCGGAGTTAGAGAAAATAATACTGCAGATATAACTGTTATAACAGAACTTTGCAAAGAAAGAGATATGAAAAAAGCAATTGCTCAATTCAATGAAAGCGAATACATTAATAATGTAAACAGTTTAATAAGAGTTCAAATATAAAAGAGGGAAAAATGTATTATAAAGGCTTAATCAACAGATACAGAGAATATCTGCCTGTAACGGATGCAACACCGATAGTAACTTTGAATGAAGGTAACACTCCACTTATTAAGGCAGACAACTTAGCAAAAAAAATAGGAATTTCAGCTGAAATTTATTTGAAATTTGAGGGCTGTAATCCTACAGGAAGCTTTAAAGACCGCGGAATGACAATGGCTGTCACAAAAGCTAAAGAAGCCGGTTCCGGAGCAATTATTTGTGCCTCGACAGGCAACACATCTGCTTCTGCCGCAGCTTACGGGGCTAAAGCAGGAATGAAGACGTATGTACTTATTCCGGATGGATATATTGCACTCGGCAAGTTATCACAAGCAATGATGTATGGAGCTGAAATTATAGCAATACAAGGGAATTTTGATGAAGCATTAGAGTTTGTTCGTAAAATATCCGAAAATTATCCTATAACACTTGTAAACTCTGTAAATCCTTATAGAATTGAAGGGCAAAAAACCGGTGCATTTGAAATTTGTGATGCTCTCGGACAAGCTCCTGATTATCATTTTATACCTGTAGGAAATGCAGGAAATATTACTGCTTACTGGAAAGGCTATAAAGAGTGGTACCAAAAAGGTAAGATATCTGCATTACCTAAGATGATGGGATTTGAAGCCGAAGGAGCTGCTGCAATTGTTAAAGGAGAAAGAATTCTTCATCCTGAAACAGTTGCTACCGCAATCAGAATAGGGAATCCTGCAAGCTGGAAACAGGCAGAAGCTGCTAGAGACGAAAGTAATGGAATGATTAATTTTGTAACAGATGAAGAGATTTTAAATGCTTATAAACTTATAGCTTCATCTGAAGGGATTCTCGCAGAACCGGCAAGTGCCGCATCTGTTGCAGGATTAATTAAAGTAAAAGACAAGGTTAAAGCAGACTCAAAAATAGTTTGTATCCTCACAGGGAACGGGCTGAAAGATCCTGATAATGCAATTAAGTATTCAGGCTGTCAAGTTAAGAAAACACCTGCTGATATGACTGAAATTTTACGAGTAATGAATGTATAATATTGGTGATGATTATTTATGAGTAAACCCGGTGAATATTTACCGGGTTTTTATTTACAGAAGCTTGAATTTGAGGCTCTCTTCTGGATGGTTATGACACTTGCAAAATACCGGTAGTGAGAATACTGCCGGTATTTTTATACTATTTATTCTCTTTCACTGCCATCAGGATTACGCCTAATCTCACGGGTATTATTGCCGTCTTTGTCATATTCGTAATCCCAATAGTAGTTTACGCTGCCATCAGGATTACGCCTAATCATACGGGTTTTATTGCCGTCTTTGTCATATTCGTAATCCCAATAGGAGTATACGCTACCATCAGGATTACGACTAATCTCACGGGTTTTATTGCCGTCTTTGTCATATTCGTAATCCCAATAGGAGTTTACGCTACCATCAGGATTACGCACAATCTCACGGGTATTATTGCCATCTTTGTCATATTCGTAATCCCAATAGTAGTTTACGCTGCCATCAGAAGTACGCCTAATCTCACGGGTTTTATTGCCGTCTTTGTCCTGGACACTCTTTACATAACCATCTGCATTGTAAGTGTAACTCGTTCCATCTT